>NZ_JBFTKQ010000001.1:0-759200 GCF_056396025.1 Allobosea sp. 05T438 | reverse complement strand
GCCGAAGACCTCGTCGGTCGAGATGTGGTGGAAGCGGAAGCCTTGCTTTCGAGCCTCCGGCAGCGCCCGGTAATGCCGCAGCGCCTCCTGCAGCAGCGTGAAAGTGCCGACGACATTCGTCTCGATGAAGGCCGCCGGCCCGTCGATCGAGCGGTCGACATGGCTCTCCGCCGCCAGATGCATCACGATGTCCGGCTGGAAATCGGCGAAGATCGCCTGCATCCGCTCACCGTCGCCGATATCCGCCTGCTCGAAACGATAGCGGTTGCTGCCCGCAACAGGAGCCAGCGAGGCCAGATTGCCGGCATAGGTCAGCTTGTCGACGACGCAGACCTCATGCCCGGTCTCACCGATCAGCTTCCGCACAACCGCCGAACCAATGAACCCGGCGCCGCCGGTGACGAGATAACGCAAGGGCACGCCGCAGAACTCCGAGAGGAAAAGCGATCAAGTTCCAAGTCGAGGCGGCAAAAAGCAGCCTCCTCTTAAGGAGTCAAGCGACCGGTTCCTTGCTGCCATCGTCGTGAAGGCGGGGCAGCGGCGTCACGATACGCTTTCATTTTTCGCCGTGGTCTTTCAAGCGTGGGATCTAGTCCAGGCAGCCTGAGGAGGCGCAGGACCGAGCCGTCCGGCTAACCCGTCGCGCAACCCCGCCCAGATCGGCGGCAGGCCTCCCGGAGCGCCTTTGAGCGCCATCAGTCCGATCTGCATCGCCAGCGCTGCGCAAGACTTGATCCGCCAAGAAAGCGGCACATGCGAGAGCCGGGCAACGGCGATCACGTTGCGCGCGTAGTAGTAATTTCGGATCGGAGCATGGCGCAGGATCTGGGCCTTGCCGAGTTCGTCTTCACTCACCGCCTCGCCCCAGCGATGCGGCATCGCGAGATCTCTGGCGATGTAGGATGCCCAGCCCTTGCTCCAGGCGCGAAAACCCCATTCGACGTCGATGCCGGCGATGAAGAAATCGTCCCGGAAGGGGCCGATATCCCGATAGGCCTCGACGCTGATCAGCGAACCCGAGGTCGGTGCAAAATCGACGCCCGCAAGACCGTCGCCTCTTGGCTGGCCGCGCCATTCATAACGGATCGGCTTGTAGAAATCCTCTCCCGGCGGAACGAGGCGGGGAGCCAGCACGGCGACCCTCTCTCCGGCCCGCTCCAGTTCCTGCATCCGGCCGGCGAGCGCTGCCAGTATCGCCGAGGTGGGCTCGCTATCCTGATCGAGCAGCAAGACATGCGTGAAGCCTTCTTCGGACGCGGCCTCCATCACGGCGTTGAGGCCTCGCCCCAGCCCGACATTGTCGGGGCTCGCGATCAGGCGCAAATCCGCCGGGGTCAGTGCAGCGGCAGCGTCGGGCTCCAAGGAACCGTTGGCAAAGGCGATGAAACGTGTCCCGCGCAGGCCATCGACCTGTAGGGCGAGCAACGCCGAAACCGGCCGGTACAACACCACGGCAGCACAACAGCGCCTGTCGGACGTTTGTGCTTTCGGCACTGCCATCATGTCATGCTCTCAGCTTTCCCGGTGGCTTTAGCGCTGCTTGCCGAGCTGATCAACCAATCCGAGGAAGACTCACGATGCCATCCGGTGCTGATCGTCGCTCTGCTCGCTCCTTGTTCCGGAACGGCTCAGGCCGGCGCCGTAGCCGGATTTGAGAAGCCTTGAAGGTTGGGCGTTTGCCGCGACCCTTTCGATGCCTCTGAAGTCATCTTTCCGGGAAAAATGTTGGCTCGTGATGCTACCGCCGCACGAGCCAATCGCATGCAATTCATGCCCGCCCGCTGCCGAGAACGGGCGGCCGAGCATCTTTTTATGTGGTGATCAGGCCACGTCGAAGCGATCGAGGTTCATCACCTTGGTCCAGGCCGCGACGAAGTCCTTCACGAACTTCTCCTTGGCATCGGCGCTGGCGTAGACCTCCGCCAGCGCGCGCAGGATCGAGTTCGAGCCGAAGACGAGGTCGGCGCGCGTGCCGGTCCACTTTGCTGCGCCGGTCTTGCGATCGGTGCCTTCGAACAAATCCTTGGCGTCAGAGATCGCCTTCCACTGCGTGCCCATGTCGAGCAGGTTGACGAAGAAGTCGTTCGTCAGCGCGCCCGGCCGATGGGTGAGAACGCCATGCGTGCCGCCATCGGCGTTGACGTTGATCGCTCGCAGGCCGCCGACCAGCACGGTGAGTTCCGGCGCGGTCAGGGTCAGCAACTGCGCCTTGTCGATCAGTGCCGCCTCAGCCGCCACCTTCGCACCTGCCTTCTGGTAGTTGCGGAAGCCGTCGGCCGCCGGCTCCATCACGTCGAAGGCATGGATATCGGTCTGCTCCTGCTTGGCATCGGTGCGGCCCGGCGTGAACGGCACCGTGATGTTGTGGCCGGCAGCCTTCGCCGCCTGCTCGACGCCGACATTGCCGGCGAGCACGATGAGGTCGGCCAGCGAGACCTTCTGGTCGCCGTCGGCTTCCTTGTTGAACTGGCGCCGGATACCGTCGAGGACCTCGACCACCTTGGCGAGCTGGGCCGGACGGTTGATCTCCCAGTCCTTCTGGGGGCTGAGGCGAACGCGCGCGCCGTTGGCGCCGCCGCGCTTGTCCCCGCCGCGGAAGGTCGAGGCCGAGGCCCAGGCGGTGCCGACCAGCTCGGAGACGGTGAGGCCCGAAGCCAGGATCTTCTCCTTGAGGGTGGCAATGTCCGCCTGGCCGACAAGCGGGTGATCGACGGCCGGCACGACGTCCTGCCAGATCAGCTCTTCCTTCGGCACTTCCGGGCCGAGATAGCGCGAGCGCGGGCCGAGATCGCGGTGGGTCAGCTTGAACCAGGCGCGGGCGAAAGCCTCGGCGAAGGCCTGCGGATTCTCCAGGAAGCGGCGCGAGATCTTCTCGTAGGCCGGGTCGAAGCGCAGCGACAGATCGGTCGTCAGCATCGTCGGCTTGTGCTTCTTCGACGGGTCATGGGCGTCTGGGATGACCGCCTCGGCGTCCTTCGCCTCCCACTGGATGGCGCCGGCCGGGCTGCGGGTCTGCACCCATTCGAACTTGAACAGGTTCTCGAAGAAGTGGTTGCTCCACTGCGCCGGCGTCTGCGTCCAGGTAACCTCGATGCCGCTGCCGATCGCGTCCGCGCCGTGGCCGGTGCCGTAGCTGCTGGCCCAGCCCAGCCCCTGCGCCTCGAGCTCCGCAGCCTCCGGCTCCGGCCCCTTGTAGGACTCCGCGGCGGCGCCGTGGGTCTTGCCGAAGGTGTGGCCGCCGCCGATCAGCGCCACGGTCTCCTCGTCGTTCATCGCCATCCGGGCGAAGGTCTCGCGGATGAAGTGGGCCGCGGAAATCGGATCGCCATTCGCGCCCGGGCCTTCCGGGTTGACATAGATCAGGCCCATTTCGGTGGCGCTGAGCGGCGCATCGAACTTGTCGAGCGGACGATGGGTCAGCCACGCCGTCTCGGCGCCCCAGTTCACGTCACGATCCGGCTCCCAGGTGTCCTCGCGGCCCGCGGCGAAGCCGAACGTGCGGAAGCCCATGGTCTCCAGCGCGACGTTGCCGGTCAGGATCATCAGGTCGGCCCAGGAGATCAGCTGGCCGTATTTCTGCTTGATCGGCCACAGCAGGCGCCGTGACTTGTCGATGTTCACATTGTCCGGCCAGCTATTGAGCGGAGCGAAGCGCTGCTGGCCACGGCCGCCGCCGCCACGGCCGTCGGCGAGGCGATAGGTGCCGGCGGCATGCCAGGACATGCGGACGAATTGCGGGCCATAGTTGCCGAAATCGGCGGGCCACCAGTCCTGCGAATCGGTCATCAGCTTGCGCAGGTCGTTCTTCAGCGCCTGGTAGTCGAGCTTCTTGAACGCCTCGCGGTAGTTGAAGGCCTGGTCCAGCGGGTCGGACTTCGACGAATGCTGGTTCAGGAGGTCGACAGGCAGCTGGCTCGGCCACCAGTCGCGGTTCTGTCGGCTGGCACCGCCGCCATGGGCGACGGGGCATTTGCCCGTGCTGTCCTCGGTCTTCGCGTTCATGTCTCTCTCCAGAGCTGGGCTTGGCGGAATATGTGATTTCGTCGACAGGCGAACCGATATCCAAGCGGGAATGCGGCGCCTGCCACAGTCAGCAAAGCGAACAAATGTCAGGCGACCGGCAAGTTCTCACCGGACGGGGCCCGAAGGCCCGGCTGATGGCAGGCGCAACATCATCGACCCCTGCGGTGCGCCACGGCCTCGGCATCTGCGATCCCCCCTTCGCTACCAGCGTCTTACCAAAGACGTCTCATTATATTAATTCGGATTTTCTGATCCAGATGATAAGCTTGGATTATGATGAACCTGACTTTCAAGCAGCTTCGCTACTTCGAGGCCTTGGAACGCCATCGCCATTTCGGCCGCGCCGCCGAGGCGTGCTCGATCTCGCAGCCGGCTCTTTCCATGCAGATCAAGGCATTGGAAGAGGAGCTCGGGACCGAGCTTTTGGAGAAGGGTACACGCCAAGTCCGCTTGACGACCTTCGGTGAAGAGATCGCTCTGCGCGCGAAGGATATCCTGCGCTCCCTCGATGAACTGGAACGCTACGCAGGCGCTTCGCAGGACGGGCTGGTCACACGGCTGCGCATCGGCGTCATCCCGACGGTCGCGCCCTATCTCTTGCCGAGCCTGATCGGCGAGCTAACCGATTTGCACGGCGGCCTCGATCTCCATATCCGCGAAACGTTGACGCCGCGACTCGTCGAGGAGCTGAACGACGGGCGTCTTGACATGGCGATCGTCGCCTTGCCGGTTTCGGAACCGTCCCTGACGGAAGTGGCGCTCTTCACGGAAAGCTTCGTCTTGGTGCGACCGAAGGAGGACGAAGGAAAGCCCGTCCCCGATGCTGACGCGCTGCGCGAAATGCGGCTTCTTCTGCTGGAAGAGGGACACTGCTTCCGCGAGCAGGCCTTGTCGTTCTGCAAGATCAAGCCGCGCTCGGCCCGGCCGCGCGACATGCTCGATGCGAGCTCTTTGACGACACTGGTGCAGATGGTCGATGCAGGCCTGGGCGTGACGCTGATACCGGAGATGGCGGTGGCCCTCGAAACGCGTTCGGCGGGGGTCTCGGTGGCAAAATTCAAAACGCCTCAACCGTCCCGAACCGTTGGCATGGTCTGGCGCAAGACGAGCCCGCTCGCGAAACAACTGCTTCAGATATCCGACAAGGTTCGTCGATCAGCCGGTATGTCCAGGGCAAATCCCTCGACGCACACGCATTCCTGAGGCTTGCCGAGCCCATTGCCCCAGCGCTTTCGAGACGTCCGCCCGCCTCAAGTGCGATGGCGATGCCCGGGCCAACACCGATGGGATCAATTGGTCCACCCCGAAGACATCGCCGCGAAGCAGCGTCAGGTCGGTGGGCTGGTCTTGCAGGGGCAGTCCTGGGATAGATCCGGACGAGCCCGCGAGCGGTTCAAGCCGGCCGCGCAATCGCGACTGGTCTGCCGGGCTAACCGCCGCGGCGGGCCCCGGGTTCGCCGATCTGGCGATTGCCTGCGAGCGGGGATCTCCTGCCAATCTCTTTGCGGTTACGTTCGAGCCGTTGTCGTTGCCGGGACCGGACTCTCGGAAACGGCTCGCAAGCATCGCACAGTATGAACGGGGTCGATCCGGACGTTGTCGGGCACGCCCTGAGCGCATTCCTCAATGAAGTCTCCGCAGCGAGGGCCGAAAGCGCAGCCGACCGGCGGCGCGGCCAAATCGGGCGGCGAGCCGGGAATAGCCTTCAGGCGCTCGTCCTTGCCGAGCGTGGCATGGGCCCGGGAGGCGAGCAGTCCGCGCGTATAGGGATGGGCTGGGTTGCGGATGACGCCCCGGCACGAGCCGCTCTCGACGATGCGTCCCGCATACATCACAGCGATCCGGTCTGCGACCTCGACCGCAACTCCGATATCATGCGTCACGAAGACGATGGCGAGGCCGAACTCCCGCTGCAACTCCCGCAGCAGCAGCAGGACCTGAATCTGCACGGTCGCGTCGAGGGCCGTCGTCGGCTCGTCGGCGAGCAGCACTTTCGGCCGGCAGGCGAGGGCGAGCGCGATCATGGCGCGCTGACGCATGCCGCCCGACATCTCATGCGGGAAATTGTCGAGCCGGCGCTCCGGCGAGGGGATGCGGACGCGCTCGAACAATTCGAGCCCGCGCTTGCGGCCCTCGGCGCGCGAGACGCCCTCATGGCGCATCACCGTCTCGGCGATCTGATCACCGATGCGATAGACCGGATCGAAGGCGAGGCCGGGATCTTGGAAGATCATCGAAACCGTCTTGCCGCGATAGGCGCGCAGGGCCGAGGGCGATAGGGCGAGCACGTCCTGCCCGTCGACAGCGACCGAGCCGCCAATCTTGGCGGATTTGGGATGGAGCCGCATCAGCGCCCGCAAGGTCACGCTTTTGCCGGAACCGGATTCGCCAAGCAGCGCGACAGTCTCCCCCGGTTTGAGCGAGAGATCGACGCCGCAAACGGCGCGGATCATGCCGCGGCCGGCCGCGAAATCGACGGTAAGATCCTTCGCTTCAACGATCGGGGCTGTGCTGGTCATGCGGCCGCGAGCCTCGGATGGCCAGAGGCGGGGTCGGCGAGATGGCAGGCCGCGAAATGCTGTGAGCTGGCCTCAGTCAGCTCGGGCTCCGCATGGCTGCAGAGCGCCGAAGCCATCTTGCAGCGCGGGTGGAAGCGGCAGCCGCTTGGCGGGTTGATCGGGTTCGGCGGGTCGCCGGCCAGCGGCGCTTCCTCAGTCAGGCTGTCGGGGTCCATCGACGGCATGGAAGAGAGCAAGGCGGCCGTATAGGGATGGCCCGGCTTCTCCAAGATCAGCTCGGATGGCCCGACTTCGGCGACCTTGCCGAGATACATCACCATGATCCGGTCGGACATGAAGCGCACGACGTTGAGGTCGTGGGTAATGAACATATAGGTCAGACCGAAATCGCGCTTGAGGTCGAGCAGGAGATTGAGAACCTGCGCCTCGACCGACTTGTCGAGCGCCGAGACCGCCTCATCGAGAATGAGCAGGCGCGGGTTCAGCGAGAGCGCGCGGGCGATATTGACGCGCTGGCGCTGGCCACCGGAGATCTCGTGCGGATAGCGCCCGGCGAAGCGGCGCGGCTCCAGCCCGACGCGATGGAGCAGGTCATGCGCCTTCGCGATCGATGCGGAAGCCGAGGCGCCATGGATGCGCGGGCCGAAGGCGACCGTGTCCTCGACCGTTAGCCGGGGGTTGAGCGAGGCGTAGCTGTCCTGGAAGACCATCTGGACCTGCCGGCGGAACGCCTTCAGGTCGAGCGCGGCGGAGCCGACCTTCTCGCCGTCGAAGAGAATGTCGCCAGCATCGGGCTTGACGATCTGCATGACGAGCCGGGCCGTGGTCGATTTGCCGCAGCCGGATTCGCCGACGATGCCGAGCGTCTCGCCCTTGGCGATGCTGAAGTCGACGCCGTCGACGGCGCGGACAGTGCCGCTCGGCCTGCCGAAGAGGCTACGCTTGCCGCCGAAGTGCTTGACCAGCCCGCGCACGTCGAGGAGCGGCGTGCCTGCGCCGCCGCGGTCGCGCGGATCGTTCGCCAAGCCGCTCATTGCCGCACCTCCATCGCGCCGCGCAGGCCGTCGGAGAACAGGTTGAAGGAAATCGAGGTGATGAAGATCATCATGCCCGGCAGCGCCGCGACCAGCGGCTGGCTGTAGATCGCGGTGCGCAAGGTGTTGAGCATCAGGCCCCATTCCGGCTCGGGCGGCTTCACGCCGAGGCCGAGGAAGGAGAGGCCGGAGGAGAGGATCATCGAGACGCTGATCAGGCCGGTCGCATAGACGAAGATCGGCCCCAGCACGTTGCCGAGCACATGGACACGCACGATGGTCAGCATGCCCGCCCCGGATATGCGGGCAGCCTCGACGAAGTCGCGGTTGCGTGTCTGGGTCGTGACCGACTCCGCGACGCGCGCGATCTGCGGCACGAAGACGACGGTCAGCGACACGATCGAGTTGAGGATGCCGGCGCCGAGCGCACCCGAAAGCGCGATCGCCAGCAGCACCGAAGGGAAGGCGAAGAACACGTCGATGACGCGCATCACCAGGGTGTTGATCCAGCCGCCAACATAGGCGGCGAAGATGCCGATCGAGGAGCCGAGGATGAAGGCGAGGATAACCGGCGTGACGCCCATGAAGAGCGAGAGCCGGCCGCCATAGATCAGCCGCGAGAGCAGATCGCGGCCGAGTTCGTCCGTGCCAAGCGGATAGCCCGTTGTGCCGATGGGCCGCAGCCGCCGCACCATCGAACCGCGGAACGGGTCGGCGGGCGCGATATAGGGCGCGAAGATCGCCGCAAGTATGATGAGCAGGATCACGGTGAGCGCCAGCATCGCGACGGGATCGCGTACCAGCCGGCGTCCCACGCTTGACCAGTAGCCCTCGCTCCTGACGGGGGTCATGACGGCGAGCGCTCCGGCATCGATTGCGCTCATGCTTTCAGCCTCGCTGGATGCGCGGGTCGAGCGTGGTCTGGAGCACGTCGACGATGAGATTGAGGCCAACGAAGAACAGCGCCAGCACGAGGATGGTGCCTTGCAGCAGCGGCAGGTCGCGCTGGAAGATCGCAGTGTTGAGCAGGAAGCCGGTGCCGGGCCAGGCGAAGACGGTCTCGATCAGGATCGAGCCGCCGAGCAGGTAGCCGAGCTGCAGGCCCATTACAGCGAGCGCCGTCGGCGCGGCATTGCGCACGACATGCTTGAAAACATCCCACTCGCCCATGCCCTTGGCGCGTAGTGCCTGGACAAAATCCTGCGAGAGGATGTCGGCGACGAGCGCGCGCACGGTGCGCGCGATGATTCCCATCGGGATGGCCGACATCGTGATCGCCGGCAGAATGATGTACCGCAGATGCTCCCAGTCGAACGTCCAGGCTGTCGAGCCGCCTGGACCGGCACCCGTCGAAGGCAGCCAGCCCAGGATGGCGGAGAAGACGATCACCATCACCATGCCCAGCCAATAATGCGGCACGCTGACGCCGAGGATCGAGACCAGCGAGGCGAGCCGGTCGAGGACGCTGCCGCGGAAATAGCCAGCAACGAAGCCGAAGAAGGTGCCGAAACCGAAGCCGATCAGCGTCGCCAGCGAGGCAAGGATCAGCGAGTTGCCGACGGCCCGGCCGACCTCCGAGACAACCGGGCGGCCGGATGCGATCGAGGCCCCGAGATCGCCATGCAGCACCTTCCAGAGCCAGAGCGCGTATTGCACCGGCAGTGGCTTGTCGAAGCCATAGGCGGCGCGCATCTCGGCCTGCTGCGCGGCGGTGGCGTCGATCGGCATGATCGCTGTCAACGGATCGCCCGGCGCGAGGTGGACGAGCATGAAGCAGACGATGCTGACGCCGAAGGCGACGGGCAGCACGTAGACGAGGCGCTTCAGGGCGTAGAGAAGCAAGGATCACCTCCCGGCGACGGACGCAGCCGCGCGAGGCGGCCGCGCCACCGCGTTCTCACTTGTCCATCGTGATCGGCGAGAAGTCCTGGAACCAGTTCTGCGCCTGGACGAAGCCCTTCACCTTGGCGGTCATGGCGCGCGGGTTCACATCGTGCGTCACCATCAGGAAGAGTGCGTCGTCGACGTATTTCTCGTGGATCTTCTGCAGGATGCCGGTCTGCTCTTTCGGGTCGAAGGTGTTGCGCACCTGGTCGAAGAGCTTGTCCATCTCCGGGTCGCAGTAATAGCCCCAGTTGGTTCCGGCGGGCGGGGCGAGGTTGCACTGGAGATGGCGGATGAAGCCGGTGAACGGATCCTGGATGAAGTAGGTGTAGTTCATGCCGGTGCCGCCGCGCGAGCTCGCATCCTTGGCGCCGGCGCGCCAGATGTTGATGAGCTGGTTCCACTCGACCACCTCGAAATCGACCTTGATGCCGATATCGGCGAGATTCTGCTGCACCAGCTCGTTCATCGACAGCGGCTGCATCTGGCCGGAACCCGAGGGAGAGATCAGGATCTTGGTGACGAGCGGCTTCTCCGGTGTGTAGCCGGCCTCCTTCATCAGCTTCTTGGCCTCGTCCGGTTTGTATTCGAGCTTGAACGTGGGCTTGCCGAACCATTGATGTCCGGGCGGGTAAAAGCCCTCGGCCGGGATCATCATCCCCGCCAGCAGCTCCTTCATGCCCTCGCGGTCGACCGCGAGATTGGCCGCCTTGCGGATGCGGATGTCGTTCCAGGGCGAACCCTCGGCGCGCGACAGGTGCCAGGTCCAGTTGTGCGGATAGGCGTTGGTGACGATCTTGAAGCCGGCCGATATCAGCGATTTCGCCGCGTCCGGCGCAGGCGCCTCGATCCAATCGACCTGACCGGAGCGCAAGGCCGCGACGCGGGCATTGGCCTCCGGCAGCGGCAGCAGGATCATTTTGTCGAGCTTCGGCACGCGCGCCTTGTCCCAGTAGTCCGGGTTCGGAACCAGCTCGGCGCGCTCGCGCGGCACGAAGCTCGCGAGTTTCCACGGGCCAGTGCCGGAAGGTGACTTGGCGACGTTGTCCCAGCTCTTGCCCTGCTTCTCCCAGTTGGCCGGCGAGGACATCAGGATCCAGGCAAGCTGATAGGGCAGGGTCGCGTCGGGCGACTTGGTGGTGATTTCCAGCGTCAACGGGTCGATGGCGCGATAGGAGGCGACGGCGGGGATGCGCGACTTGCCCTGCGCAGACTGACGCTGGTCGAATTGCGGAGCGTCGTTCTTGAGCAGCTTGTCGAGATTCCAGACCACGGATTCGGCGGTGAAGGCTGAGCCGTCATGGAATTTCACGTCGGGGCGCAGCTTGAAGAGCCACTTGGTCTTGGTCGGGTCGGTGGGATCGAGCCCCCAGCTGAGCGCCAAGCCGGGCACGAGGTCGGAGGGCTTGGTCGCGCTCGACAGGTCCCAGTTGATGAGCGCGTCATAGACCGTATAGCCCATGAAACGCATGCCCTCGCCGCCATTGTCGGTCTGGCCGGTGGTCAGGGGAATGTCCGACGCCGTCATGCCGATCCGCAGCGTGCCTTGCGCCCAGGCGACACTGTGCAGGGTGGGCAGGATGGCGAGCACGAAAGCCGTCTTCAGAACAGATAGGCGCATAGAACTCTCCCGGTGGCATCGAGCCATCCGAGCAAGCACCGTGCCATCCGACATTTCTGCGCTGGCTCGCGTCGTAACGGTTCTGCGATTCCGCAACCGGGGATGCCGCGTTTCGGTTGGGGATGCCGGTCGTCGCCCTCTCTGATCGATCTTGGCGGGCCGGTACGGAGAACGCCGACCAGGCGGAATGCGGCCGGACCGTTCACCTGGCCGTCAATCCGGACGAGATCATCGCCGCCGCCGGGCGAGGGCGCCAGGCCCTGGGCTTGGTCCGCGAGGTACGGGTTGCCGTGTGCAGCCGCTTGATCGAACGTCAGCTTCCGAACCACGGGCGAAGGAGGAAATGGCGCTTTGCCGTGGTTCGGCCAGACGAGTGGTACCGCGCCGGCGCCCGGGCTGATGCGGCCCCTATTCCATCGCGGAAGTGAAACCCACACAAAGCCGCCGTAGTGCGACAACGTAGGGGTTGCGCGCCAAAAAGCTGGCTTCGCCAAAATAGATGGGAATTTCGGGCAGTTCCGGCAATTCGATCGCAGTGATCGTGGTCTCGCTGCCATCCATGCACCAGGCGGGAATGATCGCGTAGCCGAGACCGGCCTCGACGCAGCGTTTCACGCTTGAGCTGCCCGATGTCGAGATCGCGATCTCCATCTCGGTATCGTCCTGCTGCAGATAATCGATGGCGAGGTTGCGCAGAAGCTGGCCGGGCTCATAGGTGACGAAGGGGCGTCCCTGGACCCACTGCCTGATCTCCCCTCGCGGCGGCGTCCCCCATTCGCGCGGCAGAACGAGCGCCGGTCGATAAGTGCAGACAAGGTGCTGCGGCACATTGGGATCGCCGAAATAGCGCTCGGTAATGCACAGGTCGAGGCTGCCGTCCCGGATCATCTCCGGCAGGGCGGTATCGCGCTCGAAGGCGATGATCTCGACCTGCGGGAAAAGCGCACGGAACTGCGCCAGGATCGGCGGCATCAGATAAAAGAAGATCGCCTGCGGCAGGCCAATCCGCAGCACCGGCCGCTCCTTCTGGAGCGTGCGGTCGAGCCTGGTCAGCACTGTATCGAGCTCCGGCAGCAACAGCTTGTAGAGGCTGCGCCCACGCGGCGTCAGGGTCACTGTCTTGGCGCCCTGCTCGGAGACGACGAGCCGTTCCGCCAGCAATTGCTCCAGCCGCCGCACATGGTTGGCGGCCGACTGGTAGCTCATGCCGAGCTTGCGCGCCGCGGCGGAATAGGAGCCGTCGCGCGCAACGATGAAGAATGTCTGGATGAGCGTCAGATTGGCTTCGCGCATGATCCCTTCCGGCGGACGGCCCGTCATTCCTTCCTACAACAGCGCGCCTTCCGCCACTTGCAAACAATGAGGGAAGTCGAAGCGGATCATTTGCATCGACCCAATGGGTGAAGCCGACGAGGTTCTCGGCATCGCGTTACGGGACGAACCGCTTCGGCATGGCCTCCTCTTCATCCATTCATGTTGCCGTGGTCGGCGCCGGGATCGTGGGCGCAGCCGCCGCCCATTTCCTGGCCGCCACGGGCGCACGGGTGACACTGCTCGATGCTTCCGGGCCGTCGGCAGGAGCAACCGGCGCCTCGGATGGGGCGGTTTCGGTCGCCAGCAAACGTCCCGGCCCGATGATGGATCTCGCACGCCACGCCCGGGCCCTCTACGTCCGCAGCGAGCGGGATGGCCTGTTTCGCGGCCTGTTCCATCGCCGCTCGACTTTCCTCGTTGCACGAACGGCGATCGAGGCAGAGCTCGTCGCCGAACATGGCGCCGACCTCGCGGCGGCGGGCGAGCGCGTCGTCGAGATCAGCCGCCCGGTCCTGCTGAATCGCATTCCGGGCTTGGGTGGCAGCGTCTGCGCAGCGCTCGAAATACCCGATGACGGGCATGCGCTGGGCTACGAGATCACCGAAAGGCTCCTGCACAAGAGCCGCGTCAGCATCCGCCGCAATGCGCCAGTGTCCGAGATCGTCATGCGGGCCGGGCGCGTCGGCGGCGTCGCGATCCGGGACGAGCTGCTTGCAGCCGATGCGGTGCTCGTCGCCGCGGGTATCGGCTCGGCTCCGCTGCTCGGCCTCGGCGAGATTCTGATCCCGCGCAAGGGGCAGATGGTCGTCACCGACCGTGCCAGCGCGGCAGGCCCTGCGATCGATGGTCATCTGATGGCGGCTTCCTATCTCGCCGCGAAGCGCGGCATCGTTCGCGATAACGCCCATATCGGCTTGGTGATCGACCCGCTGATGACGGGCCAGTTCCTGATCGGCGGCAGTCGCGAAGACCATCGCAGCGACCACGCCACCGATGCGGTGACCATCGCGGCGATCCTGCGCGAGGCTCTGGATCTCTACCCCCCGCTCGCCGGTCGCCGCGTCCTGCGCAGCTTCGCCGGGGTGAGGACCGCTTCCCGGGACGGCCTGCCGATCGTCGGCCTGCACCCGCATCGCGAAGGCGTCGTCATTGCGACTGGCTTCGAGGGCGACGGCATCTGCCTTGGGCCGTTCATGGGTGCTTGCGCTGCCCGCCTGCTGCTCGGCGAGAAGCCGGAAACCGACCTGTCCGCTCTGGCGCCGCAACGCTTCGCTCGCGTCGAGGCCCAGGCATGACCGGCCATTTCTTCTGGAACGGCGAGCCGGTGGCTTTCCAGCCGGGCGAGACGATCGCGGCAGCTCTGCTCCGGGCCTGCATCGCCGATCTCGGCCAGTCCAACGATTCGCCGGGCGGGCGGGTGTTCTGCGGGATCGGCGCCTGTCAGGGCTGCGTCGTCGCGGTCGCGGGCGCGGCGCCGGTCGAAGCCTGCCTGACACTTGCAAGCGAAGGCCTGCGGCTCGGCGCGCTGCCCGCGATCGGAGCCGACCATGCGTGAGGCCCCTATCCTTGTGGTGGGCGGGGGTCCGGCCGGCGCGAGTGCGGCTGCCACCATCGCGGAAGCCGGTCTGCCCGTCCTGCTGATCGAGCAGCGGGATCAGCTCGGCGGCGCCATCCATCGCCAGCCGGCTGCCGGCCAAGAAAGCCATGTCTGGCGGCCCGCTCGCCACCGCCGCAACTGGGCCGGGCTCATGGCGCGGCTCCAGGCCTCTGCCGATCGCATCGAGACCCGGACGCAGACCGTCTTTCTCGGCGTCGACGGCGAAGGCCACTTTCTGTTCGACGATCGTCGTGCCGGCCGCGTTTTCGCGCACCGCCCCCGTGGAGCGATCATCGCGGTCGGTGCCGTCGAAACGATCCGCCCGTTCCCGGGCTGGGAACTGCCCGGCGTCATGACGGCCGGCGGCGCGCAGGTGCTGCTCAAGGAAACCGGGCGCCCTCCGCAAGGCCCGATCCTGGTGGCCGGCAGCGGGCCGCTGCTGCCCGCCCTCGCAGCCCAGCTCGCCAAGGCCGGCAATCCGCCGGTCGCCGTGCTGGAGCGCGGCCGGCCGTGGCGCGCCCCTGAGGCTCTGGCCCGTCTCGCTGTGTCATGGGCGCCGATGGCCGAGGCTGCGGCCTATGCAGCGGCACTTGCCATCGGCCGTGTGCCCTATCGTTGCGGAGCCGTCGTGATACGGGCTGAGCCGGATGGCGAAGGTCTCAAGGTCGGCATCCGCGTCGGTGAGACGCAGCAAGTCCTGCGCGTGCGGCATCTGCTGATCCATGACGGCATCGAGCCGAACCGCACCGGCATTCCACTACCGGCCCCCGATGCGGCCATGCCCATCCTGCTCGCTGGAGACGGGAGGGAAGCGCTGGGTGCCGATGCCGCGCTGCTCGACGGTCGACGCGCCGCGATGCAGGTGCTGGCCCGCCTCGGCCTCGCAGGCACAGACGCTTCGCGGGATGAGCACAGCCTGCAGCGTGCCCGGGGCTTTCAGGCCGCTATTGCACGAGCGCTCCACAGCGAGCCGATCGCGCCCGCGCCCGAGACCGTGATCTGCCGCTGCGAAGGACGCAGCTATGCGGATCTGGCGGCCCTGCCAGACGACGCTTCGCCCCGCGAGGTCCGGCTGATGGGCCGTTTCGGGCTCGGCGCCTGCCAGGGCCGCTTCTGCGGCCCGATGATCGCGGCCCTGCGGGGCCGGCCATTGCCGGCCGCAACGCCACCGCGCTGGCCCTTGCGACCGGTTTCGGTCGCAGCGCTCGCCCGCCTGACAAACGATGAAACGGAGTGATCTGACCGTGACCATGTCCCTCGCCAAGCCCGCCCGGGCTATCGCTGCCTCCATGGTCGAGGTGACCAATCCGTTCGACGGCGGGCTCGTCGGCAGGGTCCGCCAGGCCGACGAGATCGCGGTGGCCGAGGCCCTGCGCCGGGCGCGCAAGGCGTGGTCCAGCTTCCGCTTCAGCACCCCCGCCGAACGCAAGGAGCTGCTTTATCGGCTTGCCGACCGCCTTGGGGACGAGGCCGAGGCGATGGCCCAGACGATCTGCGCGGAGGTCGGCAAGACAATCACCGAGGCGCGCAACGAGGTCCGCCGCGCCCGCAACACGCTCCGGCTGAGTGGCGACGCCGTCACCGTGCTGCATGGCGAGGTTCTGCCCACAGCCATCGTACCGGGTGCGCCGGACAAGCAGGCCGTCATCACACACGAGCCTGCCGGGGTCCTCGGTGCGATCACGCCGTTCAACTATCCACTCAACCTGCTCTGCCACAAACTCGGGCCTGCGATCGCGGCCGGGAACGCCATCGTCGCGAAACCTTCGCCGAAGGCGCCGCTCGCCGCGCAGCGTCTGGCCGAACTTGCCGAGGAAGCAGGCTTCCCTGCCGGTCTGTTCGGCATCGTCCATGGCGGCGCCGATGTCGCGGCGATGATCGCGAGCGGTGACATCGATCTGCTCAGCTTCACCGGCGGCCCCACGGCGGGCTTGGCGCTGAAGAACGCCTCCGGCCTCGTTCGCTGCCTGATGGAACTCGGCGGCAACGACCCGCTGATCGTCATGCCAGACGCCGATCTCGACCGTGCCGCCGAAGTCGCCATCGCGCACCGCTTCGAGATCGCCGGCCAGAGCTGCGCCGCGGTGAAGCGGCTCTATCTGCACGACGCCATCCGCGAGACGATGATCGAACGCATCGCGGCGCGGGTCGCGAAGGTCGCCACCGGCGATCCGGCCGATGCCGCGACCGTCATGGGCACCGTCATCGACGAGCCGGCAGCGGCCGAGGTCGAGCGGCGCGTGAAGCTTGCCGTTGCGGATGGCGCCCGGATCGTCGCCGGCGGAAGCCGCCAAGGCACATTGTTCGCGCCGACGCTGCTCGACGCCGTGTCGGCGCAGTCGGAGCTCGTCCGCTCCGAGACGTTCGGGCCGGTGCTCGCCGTGCGCCGCTTCGCCGATCCCGATGCGGTGATCGCCGAGATCAATGACGGCGCTTACGGGCTGCAGGCCGGGCTCTTCACGAACGACCATGCGCTCGTGAAGCGGGTCGCCCGCCGGCTCCGCGTCGGCGGCGTCATGATCAACGAGGGCCCGGACTTCCGCGCCGAGAATGTGCCGTTCGGCGGCATCAAGTCGAGCGGGCTGGGCCGTGAGGGCATCCACATGACCCTGCGCGAGATGAGCGAAACCAAGGTCGTCATCGACTGATGATGCAAGGAGCCAATGAGATGATCGATCCCGAACTGCGTCGCCGCCTGACCGGCGTCTTCACCGCGCTGGTCACGCCCTTCCGCGACGGAGCGCTCGATATTCCCGCGCTAGAGAAGCTCATCGCTGCGCAGATCGCGGCCGGTGTGTCCGGGCTCGTCCCGGTCGGCACCACGGGCGAGGCCGCAACGCTGAGCGAGGACGAGGCCGACACGGTCATCCGCACCACGGTGAAGGCCGCGGCCGGACGGGCCTTCGTCATGGCCGGCGCCGGCTCGAACGCGACGCGGCTTGCCGTCGACAAGGCCCGGCGCGCGGAGACGGCAGGTGCTGATGGCGTCCTGCTCGTGACGCCCTATTACAACAAGCCCTCGCAGGATGGGCTGTTCGACCACTTCTCCGCCATCGCCGGCGCCGTGAAGCTGCCGATCATGCTCTACAGCGTGCCGGGACGCACCGGCGTCGAGATCGCGCCTGCGACCGCAGCGCGGCTTGCGGCGGCTCATTCCAATGTCGTCGCCATCAAGGAGGCCGGGGGCAAGGCGGAGCGCATCACGGAGCTGCGACTGGCGCTAGGCGAGGATTTCATCATCCATTCGGGCGATGACGGCCTGACCTTGCCCTTCCTCGCGCTCGGCGCCGACGGCGTGACGAGCGTCGCGTCGAACCTGCTGCCCTCCGAAGTCGTGGCGCTGTGCAGGGCTTGGTCGGCGGGTAACCCGCGCGAGGCGCGCCGCATCCACGAGGCCTTGTTCGATCTGGTCGGCCATCTCTTCATCGAGAGCAACCCGGTCCCGATAAAAACCGCACTCGCACGGGCCGGCGCCATCGGACCGGAGTTGCGGGCGCCGCTCGCGGCTCTGCGCCCGGAAAGCCGCAAGGCGCTCGAAGCAAGCCTGCAATCGTTCGAGAGCCGAGCGAACATATAAGAAAACCGGTAGGACGACGGCTTACTCTCGCATTGTCCTCGGAAGTGCGTCGCCTAGGCTCTTGTCGTCCTAACCACCAGCGCAAGACCGAAAAACATCGGCAAGGGAACGGAGTGGAAAGCTCATGAAATCGATTATTCGCGCCATCTGCGCAGCCGGCCTGGGACTGCTGGCACTTCAAGCCTCGGCTCGGGCCGAGGACACCATCGACGCCATCCGCTCGCGCGGTGTGCTGCGCATTCCGGGGATCATCAACGAGGACCCCTACTTCAACAAGGACCCGCGGTCCGGCGAATGGCGCGGCTTCGCCATCGAGATGGCCCGCGACATCGCCAACACCCTCGGCGTCAAGCTGGAGGTCGTCGAGTCGAGCTGGCCGAACTCCATCCTCGACGTGCAGAGCGGCAAGGTCGATCTTGCGCTCGGTGTCACGGCGACCCCGCAGCGAGCCCTCTCCGTCGCCTTCTCGAACCCGACCTACTTCAACAGCTTCGTCATCGTCTCCCCGAAGCCGGAGCTGTCGAAGCTGAGCTGGGCCGAGCTCAACGATCCGAAATACACCTTCGCGGTCGACCTTGGCTCCTCGCAGGATCTGATCGCCCAGCAATATCTGCCCAAGGCCAAGATGCTGCGCTTCAAGTCCCGTGACGAGGCGATCGTGGCGGTGGTCGCCGGCAAGGCCGACGGTCTCGTCAACACCATGTTGAACGGCCTCGTCATGAGCAAGAAGGCGAGCGGCATCGGCAAGGTGATGGTGCCGTCTCCGGTTCTGTCCACACCCTCCGTGGTCGCCATGAACTGGAAGGCCGACGAGAAGTCGCGCGCCTTCATCTCGGCCTGGGCCGAATACAACCGCCGCATCGGCAACAACCAGACCTGGATCGTGAAGAGCCTCGCGCCCTTCGGCATCACGCTCGACGACATGCCCGAAGGCTTCGGCTTCGGCGGTTAAGGCAGGAGCAGCCCCCAGAGCAGGGCATTTGCGAAAACCGGCTCCGGCCTTTTCGCATCCTGCTCAGGGGCCGCTTTCACGAAAGGCTGGCATGACATGTACACGTGGAGCTTCGCCCCGATCCTGCAGGCGAGTGATCTGTTCCTCTGGGGAGCGTGGATCACCATCGTCTACACGGTGGCCTCCATCGCTATAGGGCTGGTCCTAGGGCTGCTCCTCTGCTTCGCGCGGCTGTCTGGTATCGGGCCGGTGAGCTGGCTGGCGCAGGGCTTCCAGGAGCTGTTCCGCTGCACGCCGTTGCTCGTGCAGCTCTTGTGGATCTACTACGCGCTGCCGTTGCTGCTCGGCTTCGATCTCGCCAACTGGGCGGCGGCGCTGATCACGCTCTCGCTCTATGCCGCAGCCTTCTATGCCGAAGTCTTTCGCGGCGGCATCGTCTCGATCGACAAGGGGCAGTCCGAGGCAGGCGCTGCGATCGGCATGTCGGGCTGGCAGGTGATGCGGCGCATCGTGCTGCCGCAGGCGGTCCGCCGGATGATGCCCGCCTTCATCAACCAGTCGGTGACGCAGTTCAAGAATACCTCGCTGATCTCCGTGATCTCCGTGGCCGAGCTCACCTACATGGCCAGCATCGTCAACGGGCAGACCTACCGCCCGCTGGAATCCTACACCGTCCTCGCGCTGCTCTATTTCGTGATCCTGTTCCCGATCACGAAGTTCGCCGACATCGTCGAGAGCCGGACGCGCGGCAGCCATTGAGCGAGAGCCATTCCATGAACTCCGTTCCCAAGCCTGCCGCCCGCGACACCGTCCTCGAAGCACGCGGCATCACCAAGCGCTTCGGCGCGCTCACCGTCCTTCATGGCATCGATCTCTCGCTCACCAGCGGTGAAGTCGTCTCGATCATCGGGCCCTCCGGCTCCGGCAAATCGACCTTCATTCGCTGCATGAACATGCTGGAGGTGCCGGACACCGGCGAGGTCCTGTTCCGCGGCCGCCGTGTCGGCCCGAAATTCCGCGGCACGGGCCAGCTTCTCGGCCTCGGCGAATTGCGGCGCCATGTCGGCATGGTGTTCCAGCACTTCAACCTGTTCCCGCACATGACGGTGCTGGAAAACGTGATCGAAGGCCCCATGACCGTCCAGCGCAAGCCGCGCGGCGAGGCCATCGACATCGCGATGGACTACATCGCCAAGGTCGGCCTGGCCGAGAAACGCGACGCGCGACCGGATCAGCTTTCGGGGGGACAGAAGCAGCGCGTGGCCATCGCCAGAGCGCTGGCGATGCAGCCGGACGCGCTGTTGCTCGACGAGATCACCAGCGCGCTCGATCCGGAACTCGTCGGAGAGGTTCTGGGCGTGGTGCGCAATCTTGCGGAACAGGGCATGACCATGGTCCTCGTCACGCATGAAATCTCGTTTGCGGCCGGTGTTTCCGATCGGGTCGTCTTCATGGAAGGCGGCCGCATCGCCGAGCAGGGCAGTCCCGACCGCATCCTGCACAACCCGGACAACGAGCGTCTCAAGACCTTCCTCGCGCGCTTCCATGGCTGATCGGCAGGCAAGCAACGCGCGGCCCTTCAAGGTCGTCATCGTCGGCGCCGGCCGGGTCGGCATCGCCCTGGCGCTGCTCCTGCGCGAGGCGTCGGAATTCGAGTTCGTGCTTGCTGACCCAACCGAGCCCGGCCGCGGGCGAGCCAAGGACCTTGCGCTGCCGCTGACGGAAGCGGATCCGGGCAACGCGGCGCAGCTCGACCGGGTCCTGGCCGGGGCCGACGCTGTCGTCGCGGCATTGCCCTCCTCGGCGACGCCGATGGTGGCCGCGGCCGCCCGGCGCAGCGGAAGCCACTATCTCGACCTCGGTGATGACGGAGCCGCGCTCGAAGCCGTCCAGCGCGAGGCCAGCGCCGCGGCCGGCTGCTTCGTCGCCCAATGCGGCATCTCGCCGGGGCTCGTCTCGGGCCTCGTTCTCGATCTCGCCTCGCGCTGTCCTGGCCTACCGGATATCGACGTCCGGATCGGCGCTCTGCCGCGAACGGCCACCGGGCGCCTGGGCTACGGGCTGGTCTGGGATGTCGACGCCACGCTGCGGGAATACACGCGCGCCTCGCTTGCGCTCGTCGACGGCCACGAGACCGGGCTGGCGCCGCTGTCCCGCTGCAGCCCCTTGCACCTCGGATCGCGCGACTATGAGGTCTTCGTCTCCGGAGCCATCCCGGGTACGCTTCGCGACCGCTTGGCCGGCAAGGTCGGAAATCTGATTTCACACACGATCCGCTACCCCGGGCATGCCGACCAGATGGCGTTTCTGCTCGACGAGTTGAAGCTGCGCGAGCGCGTCTATTTGCTGCGCAATCTCTTCCTCAACGCGCTGCCAGAGATCGCCGACGATCGCCTGCTGATCTCGATCACCGCGGCGTCTCGCTGCGCGGAAGGTGCACCCCACGAGCATTTTCTGCGCGAGGTCGAGCCGATGCGAATCGGCGATGTCTCGGTCGGGGCCATGCGGCGCACGGCCGCCTCCCATGTCGCGGCGGTGCTCGATCTGCTGCGTCTCGGGCTGATCGGCCGCAGAGGGCTCCTCGCGCAAGAGGACATCCCTCTGGACCTCCTGCGCAAAAACCGGTTCCTCGCCTGGTTCTTCGAGACGCCTGGGGCTGCCTCCGGGCGTGTTGGGCAGGGAGTGCTTCCATGAACGGATCTGGCTTCATGCGGACGAGCGCAGTCGTGAACGATCTGAGCGTCGGGGTCCTGATGCTCGACACCCATTTCCAGCGTCTGCCGGGCGATATCGGCAACGGCCGGACCTGGCCGTTCCCCGTCCAGTTCCGCGTCGTGCGCGGCGCCGATCCGGCTGCCATCGTCCATGGTCGCCCGGAAGAGTTCCTCGAGCCCTTCATCGCAGCCGCCCTCGATCTCGTCGCTTGCGGCGTGCGCGGCATCACCACGAGCTGCGGTTTTCTGGCCTTGCTTCAAAGGGAGCTCGCCGACGCGCTGCCGGTTCCTGTCGCGACGAGCAGCCTGCTGCAGGCACCGCTGATCGAGGCGATGCTGCCCGGCGGGCAGCAGGTCGGCATCCTCACCTTCGCCGCGGAAGCCTTGACGACACGGCATCTGGCCGCCGTCGGAGTGCGCCCGGACACCCCCATCGAGGGGCTGCCTCCGGACAGCCTGTTCCGCCAGGTCTATGGCAATCGCGGCGGCGTGTCCGACATCTCACGGCTCGAGGAGGAAGTCGTGACAGCTGCCCGAGCGCTGGTCGCCCGCCATCCGAATGTCGGTGCGATCCTTTGCGAATGTACCAATCTTCCGCCGCATTCGGCGGCAATCGCCGCTGCAACAGGACGGCCGGTCTTCGACATCATCGGGTTCGTCGAATGGTTCGGGCATGCGATATCGCCGCCGAGCTTCCGATGAGATTTGGCGGGTCGCGCGGGCCAGCTCTCGGCCTCGAGTCAAGGACCTGAGCGATTGAGGCGCTCGTCGCAAGGCGGGACCAAGCATATTCCCTGGGCCAGATCAGGCCATCGATAGCGCCGCCAACGGCGTCAACCGCACTGGCGTGAACCTCCGCTTCAGACGGTGGTCCAATGTCCTGTGGCGCAAGGCGGTGCTGAGCATCGGAGTGTTGATCAATATCTCAGCGCTTTCGAGGGGCGATTAATTTTTGGGCGAATATCGCCGTATTGTATGCATGTTTCCGAGCACTAGCGGGCCGCGACCGGCTCACAGCGCGATGGATGGGCTCAGAAAGCTCGGCACGGTAACTGCATTGCCTCCTCCCGGACTGAAGCGTCCGGCGCCCAGCGGCGCCGGCTATCTCGGGAGAGCATCATGGCCATCACGCGTCGCGCCGCCATTGCCGGAGGCCTGTCAGCGCCATTCCTGATGACGGCACGTGCCAGCGCGCAATCGCCCAGCCGCAGCGAAACGCTCCTGCTGGTGCAGGAATACGGACCGAACAGCCTGGACATGCAGGGCATCGGCGCGTCGCAGCCGGTCAATGGCGTCGCGCTCAACTGCTACGACCGGCTGCTGCGCTTCAAGCCGGTGCCGATCCCCGGCGGCGGCGGCAATCAGGTCTCGATGAGCGAACTCGAAGGCGAGCTTGCGGAGAGCTGGCAGGTCGCCTCGGACGGCATGAGCTGCACCTTCAAATTGCGCGACGCCAAGTTCCACTCCGGTCGCCCCGTCACTGCCAAGGACGTGAAATGGTCGCTCGACCGCGCCGTCACCATTGGCGGCTTTGCGACCACGCAGATGAATGCCGGCTCGCTGGAGAAGCCGGAACAGTTCGTCGCGGTCGACGACAAGACCTTCCGCGTCGATTTCCTGCGCAAGGACAAGCTGACCATGCCGAACCTGGCGGTCACGATCCCCTTCGTCTTCGACTCGGAACTCGCCATCAAGAACAGCGGTGGCGACCCGCTCGCCAAGGAATGGCTGAAGAACAACGTCGCAGGCTCCGGCGCCTTCAAGGTCGAGAGCTGGAAGCCGGGCGTCGAGACGATCTATGTCCGCAACGACGACTGGGCCAGCGGCCCGCTGCCGAAGCTGCGCCGCATCATCGCGCGTGACATCGCCTCGCCATCGACCCGCCGTGCGCTGATCGAGCGCGGCGACGCCGACGTCTCCTACGGCCTGCCGCCGAAGGACTTCAAGGACCTGCTCGACGGCGGCAAGATCAATGTCGTCGGCGTGCCGATCCCCAACGGCGTCTGGGGGCTCTATCTCAACAGCCAGGTCGGCCCGTTCAAGGATGTCCGGCTGCGCCAGGCCGTCGCCTGGGTGTTGCCCTACGACAAGATGCTGCAGGCCTCGCTCTTCGGCCGCGGCGTCGACATGTCCGGCGGCCCCGAGACGCCGAAGCCGGCCTGGCCGACGCCTTTCGCCTACAAGACCAATGTCGAGAAGGCGAAGGCGCTGGTCGCGGCCGCCGGCGGCGGCTTCTCGACCACGCTGCAGTTCGACGCCGGCAACGCGACCGTGGCCGAGCCGATGTCCGTGCTGATCAAGGAGGCGCTCGGCGCCATCGGCATCGACGTCGAGATCACCAAGGTTCCGGGTGCCAACTTCCGCACCGAGATCGCCAAGAAGACCAATCCGATGACGCTGAACCGCTTCGCCGGCTGGCTCGATTACCCAGATTACTACCTGTTCTGGACGATGCACGGCAACAATTCGATCTTCAACATCGCCAACTACCAGAACCCGGAACTCGACAAGCTGATCGACGCCGCCCGCTTCACCACCGACAAGGCCGAATACGAGAAATTCGTGGTCGACTTCGTCAAGCTGGTCGAGCGGGAGGTCCCGATGATCCCGATCTCGCAGCCGACCCACGACGTCGCGATGCAGAAGTCGATCGGCGGCTACCAGTTCCAGCCCTGCCGCGAGCCGGACTTCCGCTACCTGACCAAGGGGTGAGGGGCGTTTTCACGAGCGGGTGCCATGCGCCTGCTCGTCATGCTCGGGCTCGACCCGAGCATCTCGATCAGGCGATTCTCGGGTCTGCGCTGCGCTCCGCCCGAGAATGACGCAAGCAACCTCGGGGGAACTGTACATGCTCGGCATGATCGCCGCCCGTTTGAAGACGACGATCCCTTCGGTGATCGGCGTCATCATCGTGACTTTTCTGCTGACGCGCGTGCTGCCCGGCGACACCGCCGCATATTTCGCCGGCCCGGCCGCCTCGAAGGAGGCGATCGCCGATATCCGCGGCAAGCTCGGGCTAGACCAGCCATTGCCTGTCCAGTTCGTCTCCTATGTCACGGCGCTGGTGAAGGGCGATCTCGGCACCTCGCTCACCACCGGCCAGCCGGTCACGGCCGATCTGGCGCAGCGCCTGCCGGCCTCGGCCGAGCTCACCCTGATCGGGTTGCTGATCTCGATGGCGATCGCCTTGCCGCTCGGCGTGCTGGCCGCGGTGCGGCAGGGCTCCTGGATCGACCATCTCTGCCGGATCGTCGCGACGGCTGGTGTCTCGCTGCCGGTGTTCTTCACCGGGCTGCTGCTGGTCTATGTCTTCTACTTCATCCTGGGTTGGGCGCCCGCGCCGCTCGGGCGGCTCGACGTCTTCTTCTCGGAGCCGCCGCGCGTCACCGGTTTCCTGCTGATCGACAGCCTGATCGCGCGCGATTTCGAGATCTTCCGGGCCGCTCTCTCTCAGCTTCTGCTGCCGGCGCTGACGCTCGCCATCTTCTCGCTCGCGCCGATCACCCGCATGACGCGCGCCTCGATGCTCGCCGTGCTCGTCGCCGATTTCGTGCGCACGGCCCGCGCCAGCGGCCTGTCCACGCGCAAGGTCATCGGCACCTACGCCTTCCGCAACGCCATGCTGCCGGTGGTCACCACGCTCGGCATGGTTTTCTCATTCCTGCTCGGTGCGAATGTCCTGGTCGAGAAGGTCTTCGCCTGGCCGGGTGTCGGCTCCTATGCAGTCGAGGCGCTGCTGGCCTCGGACTACGCGCCGATCCAGGGCTTCGTGCTGACCATGGCGATCCTCTACGTCGCGCTGAATCTGCTGATCGACATCCTCTATGGCGTCATCGACCCCCGTGTCCGGCTGGAGGGCTGAGTCATGAACGAGGTGAGCAAGATCGAGCCCGCCGAGCTGCGTTTCGAGGCTCCGCCCTCGACGTCGCTGCTGTCCCATGCCCGGCATATCGTCGCGGAAAACCCCGTCACCGGCTTCGCCTTCGGGCTGTTCGCGCTGATCCTGCTGGCGGCGATTTTCGGACCCTGGCTCGTGCCCTACGACCCGCTGGCCTCAAATACCAATGCGTCGCTGCAAGGGCCGAGCGCGGCGCACTGGTTCGGCACCGACCAGCTCGGCCGCGACATCTTCAGCCGTGTGGTGGCGGCGACACGGCTCGATTTCTCGATCGCAGTCGCCTCGGTCGCGCTCGTCTTTCTGCTCGGCGGGCTTGCCGGCGTCATGGCCGGTTTCTTCGGCGGCTGGGTCGACACGCTGGTCGGGCGCGTCGCCGACACGATCATGGCCTTCCCGCTCTTTGTCCTGGCTATGGGCATCGTCGCGGCGCTCGGCAACAGCGTGACCAACATCGTCATCGCCACCGCCATCATCAATTTCCCGCTTTATGCCCGCGTCGCCCGCGCCGAGGCGAATATCCGCCGCGAGGCCGGCTTCGTGCAGGCGGCCAGACTGTCCGGCAATTCGGAATGGCGCCTGCTGCTGACGCAGATCGTGCCCAACATCATGCCGATCATGGCCGTGCAGATGTCGCTCACCATGGGCTACGCCATCCTGAACGCGGCGGGGCTTTCCTTCATCGGCCTCGGTGTCCGGCCGCCGACGCCGGAATGGGGCATCATGGTCGCGGAAGGCGCGAGCTTCATCGTCTCCGGCGAGTGGTGGGTCGCCTTCTTCCCCGGGCTGGCGCTGATGACGGCGGTGTTCTGCTTCAACCTGCTCGGTGACGGCGTGCGCGATCTCGTCGATCCGCAGCGGAGGAGCTGACGATGAGCTCGCCGGCCCTTCTCGACATCCGCAACCTCACCATCGAGTTCGCCACCCGCCGCGGCACGGTCCAGGCGGTGAAGGCGATCGACATCAGCGTCGGCAAGGGCGAGACGGTCGCCATCGTCGGCGAATCTGGCTCCGGCAAATCCGTGACCTCCTACGCCGTGGTCCGCATCCTCGACCGCGCCGGCCGGGTGGCGGAGGGCTCGATTGCGTTCTCGGGGATAGACCTCGTCTCCGCGACCGAGGCGCAGATGCGCGACCTGCGCGGCCGCGAGATCTCGATGATCTTCCAGAATCCGCGCGCCGCGCTCAACCCGATCCGCAAGGTCGGCAAGCAGATCGAGGACGTGCTCCTCCAGCATGTCCAGGCGACGCGCGCGACCGCGCGGGAGAAGGCGATCGAGGCGCTGGAGAAGGTCAGGATCGCGCGCCCGGAAGAACGTTACGACGCCTATCCGTTCGAGCTCTCCGGTGGCATGTGCCAGCGCGTGGTCATCGCCTTGGCGCTGGCTTGCCAGCCGCAGCTCCTGATCGCCGATGAGCCGACGACCGGCCTCGACGTCACCACGCAGAAGGCGGTGATGGACCTGATCGTGGAACTGACGCGCGAGCGCGGCATGTCGACGATCCTGATCACCCACGATCTCGGCCTGGCCGCAGCCTATTGCGACAAGGTGGTGGTGATGGAGAAGGGCCGCGTCGTGGAGACGGCGAGCGCCGCCGACATCTTCCGCAACCCGCAGCATCCCTATACGCGCAAGCTGATGCAGGCGACGCCGCGTGTCGGAATGAGTCTGCGCGATCTCCTGCCGGACGATCAAGCCAAGCGCGCACCCTCCAGGCCGGCGGCCGCGCCGGCTGCCACGAAATCCCGGCCAACCTCGTCCGGTAAAGCGCCTCTTCTCGTCGTCGAGAACCTGATCAAGGAATATCCGCGCCCGACCAAGGGCGCCTTCCTCGCGAAGTTGATGGGCAGGGCCGAACCGGACAAGCCGGCCTTCCGCGCCGTCGATGGCATCGGCTTCGAAGTCAGGCGGGGTGAGACGCTCGGCCTTGTTGGTGAATCCGGCTGCGGGAAGTCGACGACCTCGATGATGGTCAACCGTCTGCTGGATCCGACCTCGGGGCGCATTGTCTTCGATGGGCACGATATCGGCAGTATTCCGGCGAGGCAGTTCGCCGCCTCGCCCTTCCGGCGGCGCATCCAGATGGTGTTTCAGGACCCGACGGACAGCCTGAACCCGCGCTTCACCGCCGAGCGCGCGATCGTCGATCCGATCCTGCGCATGGGCAAGATCCGCGGCCGCGCCGCCTTGCGGGCGCGCTGCGAGGAGTTGGCGCAGCTCGTGGGCCTGCCGGTCGAGCTGATCGACCGTTTTCCGCATCAGCTCTCGGGTGGGCAGAAGGCGCGCGTCGGCATCGCACGGGCGATCGCGCTCGACCCCGATCTCGTCATCCTCGACGAGCCGACCGCGGCGCTCGATGTCTCCGTGCAGGCGGTGGTGCTCAATCTGCTGGACGAGCTGAAGCAGCGGCTCGGCATGAGCTACATCTTCGTCTCGCACGATCTCAACGTCGTGCGCCTGCTCTGCGACCGGGTCATCGTGATGCGTACCGGGCAGATCGTCGAGCAGGGCACGGCTGAGGAAGTACTCGGTGCTCCCAAGGCGGAGTATACGAAGGAACTGCTCACCGCGATTCCGCATCCGCCGGCATAGACATCGCCACCAACACGTCACGTCGAAGCATCAGGGCCATGAAGATCAACGACCCCGCCGTTCTCGCCGAAGTCGAGGCTGCTTTCGCCGAATACGAGAAGGCGCTGACCACGAACGATGTCGAGGCGCTCGACCGGCTGTTCAGGAACGCTCCCGAGACCCTGCGTTATGGCGTCGGCGAGAACCTCTACGGCTACTCCGAGATCGCTGCGTTTAGGGCTGGGCGCTCGCCGGCCGGGCTGATGCGGACGCTGGAACGCACCTGGATCACCACTTATGGCGATGATTTCGCCACCGCCAACACGCTGTTCCGCCGCGAGAGCTTACCGGGCAAGGTCGGGCGCCAGAGTCAGAGCTGGGTCCGGTTTCCGGAAGGCTGGTGCGTCGTGGCTGCCCATGTCAGCGTCATTCCCGAATAGTGGCGGCTTGCTCACCCGCACCGAGAGCCTGCGCCTTCAACTTGCCGACGAGATCGTCTCCGGGTTGCTCGCGCCGGGCCAGGCGCTCGACGAGCAGGACCTGGCAGAACGTTTTGGCGTCTCGCGCACGCCTGTTCGCGAGGCGATCCGGCAGCTTTCCGCCTCCGGGCTGGTGCAGGTTCGCCCCCATCGGGGCGCGTTCGTTGCGCTGCCGACCCAGGATCAGCTTCATGACATGTTCGAGGCGATGGCCGAGCTGGAAGCGCTTTGCGCCGGGCTTTCCGCCCGCAACATGACGGCGGCCGAGCGCCATGCGCTGGAGGCGATCCACCAGGAGCTGCGCGGACTCGTGCATCAGGGTGATCCGTTGCGTTACCACGAGTGCAACGAGACCTTTCACGGTGCGATCTACGCAGGCACCCATAACGGGTACCTGGCCGAAATGACCCTGATGACCCGCAAGCGCGTCGCGCCGTTCCGGCGAGCACAGTTCCGCACGACCGGCCGTCTGGCCGACTCGTGGCAGGAACACGACCTGATCGTCCAGGCGATCCTGCGCGGCGACAGACAGGCTGCCGCCGAGGCGATGCGCGCCCATATCGGCTTCGTGCGCGACGCCTTCCGCAGCTATGCCGAGACGCGATGACGACACCGCAACCTGTTCCCTCTCCCTTTGCGGGAGAGGGCCAGGAGCGGGGCTCGGGACAATGGTCGTGAGCCGAACGCGAGATTGTCAGGGCCTGCGCGACCCCTCATCCGGCCCTTCGGGCTACCTTCTCCCGCAAGGGAAGAAGGAAACGGCGGCAGCCGCTCGCGGCGAAAGAGCAGCTAGCGCTTTCAAGGCACGCTCGACTGCGCCGCGACGAAGGCGCGCCAGCCGCCGAAATCGGTGACGTCCCGTGCGTCTTGCGTCGCCACCGCCTCGCACAGGAAGCCCTTGACCTGCGTGCCGTCGGCCAGCGCCAGCGTGCCGATCCCGAGTGGTGCGGGAATTCCGGCGACGAAACGGCCGAACCCCTCCGGCGGCAGCGACCAGACCTCGAGGGCGATTGCCCCGCCGCCATCAGCGACGCGTACCAGACCCGGCCGCTTCGGCGGGCCGCCCGGCAATGCGTAGAGGCGATAATCGGTGCTGGTCGCCGTCGCGCGGACGAAGCTGCCGCCCAGCGCCGTCAGCTCGCCATTCAGCGGCATGCCCGAAAGATGGGCGCCGACGACCGCGATCTCGATCTCGCCAGCTCTTGTTGAAGCCGGCCAGCCCGGCGCAACCGGCATGCGCAGGCCTGTGGCGCCGAGCGGCAGCCCGCCGGCGGCATGAAAGGCGCGCCCGAAACCGGCAAGAGCCGCATCCTGCCCTGCGGGCGCGATCAGCGTGACGCCTGCGGCCGTGCCGTCCGAAGCGAGGCTGACCGGCAATGCCAGCGCGCAAAGATCGAGCAGGTTCACGAAATTGGTGTAGCGGCCGAGCATGGAGTTCGCGCCGACCGGGTCCGCCGCCATCTCGGCCAGCGTCACCGGGCGCGGAGCGGTCGGCACCATCAGGGCGTCGACCGGCTTCATCACAGCCTTCGCTGCAAGCGTAAGCTCCGCCAGCCTGTAGCGCGCCGCGAAAGCCGCCGCGGCATCCGGCAGTGGCTTTCCGGCTATCACCTGTCGGATCACCGGCAGGATCGCTTCGGGATCGCTCTCATGGAGGTCGCGGATCGCCAGCCAGCGTTCGGCCACCCAGGGGCCATCGTAGAGCAGCCGGGCGGCCTCATGGAAGGGAGCGAAGTCGATCTGGACGATCTCCGCCCCAAGCGCCGCCGCCCGTTCGAGCGCCGCGCAGTAGCTCGCCTCGGAAAGGCCATCTCCGGCGAAGTCGCGATCCGCCGGGCGTGGCACGCCGATGCGGATGGCGGGCGGAGCGGCACCGGGGCGGCCGATCGGTAGCGCTCGCGAGAACGGGTCGGCCGCATCGGGTCCCGCCATGACACCGAGCACCGCCCAGGCATCCTCCACCGTCAGCGCGAAGACCGAGACGCAATCGAGCGTGCGGCAGGCCGGTACGACGCCGGCGCTCGGCACCAGCCCGACGCTCGGCTTCAGCCCGACGATGTTCTGCAATCCGGCGGGAACGCGCCCGGAGCCCGCCGTGTCCGTGCCGAGCGCAACCGGTACGATCCCTGCCGCGACCGCGCTCGCCGAGCCGGAACTCGACCCGCCGGGGACGAGATCGGCGCGCAGCGCGTTGCGTGGTGTCCCATAGGGCGATCGCGTGCCGTTGAGACCGGTCGCGAACTGGTCGAGATTGGTCTTGCCGATGACGATCGCACCCTGTGCCCTCAGCCGCGCGACGGCGCTCGCATCCTGCGTCGGCGGATAGGCGAAGGCCGGGCAGGCGGCTGTCGTCGGCAGGCCGGCGACGTCGATGTTGTCCTTCACCGCGATCGGGATGCCCCAGAGCTTGCGGCCGCGCGGTCCCTCCGCCTGCAGGCGCTCCGCTTCGGCCATGACCTCCGCTTCCGGTCGCAGTGCGATGAACATGGCCGGATCGCCATGCGTCCGCCAGCGGGCATAGCAGCCCGCTACGGTCTCGCGAAGGCGTTGGGCTCCCGCCAGATGCGCGGCCAAAAGCTCGGTCAAGGTTTGCACGCGGCGCCCTCCCTCTCGGTGCCCAAACGGCAGGCAGTTTCCGCCGGCGTGTATGCAAGAGTTGTGCGCGCGACCGACGATGAGTTCCCCTGACGACCTGCAGGGGCCGAAAGCCGGCGATCATCTATGCTCGCAGCCCCGATCCCGGCGGGCATGCGCCTTGCAGAGTCTCCCGCATCTGTCGCCACGGGGAGCTGCCATGGGTCGTCTCGTCATTCCGGCTCAGCCTTCGCCCTTCGTGCTCGAAACGGCGCGAACCGCGCTGCTCATGATCGACATGCAGCGGGATTTCCTTGAACCCGGCGGCTTCGGCGAAATGCTCGGCAACGACGTCTCGCGGCTGCGCACCGCGATCGCGCCCTGCCGGGCCCTGCTCGACATCGCGCGAGAAGCCGGCCTCTTCGTCATCCACACGCGCGAGGGCCATCGCGCCGATCTCTCGGATGCGCCCTCGGCCAAGCTGGAGCGGTCGCCGCCGGACAAGCGGATTGGCGCCTGCGGCCCCATGGGCCGCATTCTGGTGCGCGGCGAGCCCGGCCACGACATCATTTCCGAACTCGCGCCGCTTCGCGGTGAGCCTGTCATCGACAAACCCGGCAAAGGCGCCTTCTACCAGACCGACCTTGAGCTGATGCTGCGCAATCGCGGCGTCGCGTCCCTCATCGTCGCCGGGGTCACCACCGAGGTCTGCGTCCACACCACCATCCGCGAGGCGAACGACCGCGGCTATCGCTGCCTCGCGGCCGGCGATGCCTGCGCCTCCTATTTCCCGGAGTTCCATGAGGTTGGGCTGCGGATGATCGCGGCCCAGGGCGGCATCTTCGGCTGCGTCACGACCAGCGCCGAGATCAGTGCGGCCTTCGTCAGCGCGGCTGATTGCAAGGAGGAAAAGCCAGCATGAAGACGGGACATACTCCACCGGGAGGCTTCGATCCCGCCCGGCACCTCGAAGTCATGGCACCGACGCTCGGCCTGACGATCAGCGAGGCGCAGAAGCCGGCTGTGCTGCAATTCCTCGCCATCGCCCACACCATGGCGCGGATCGTCGATACAGCCCCGCTGGCGGATGACAGCCTGGAGCTGGCGCCCAAATTCCGCCCCGGGCTGCCGGGAGACGGCCGATGAGCGACGCCTGCGCTCCGGCCCATGAGATCGCCCGCAGGATTCGGGGCGGGGAGGTCGCCGCCGAGGAGGTGGTGACTGCGGCGCTCGCACGCATCGCGAAGCTCGATCCGCACGTGAACGCCTTCACCGACGTCACGGCGACACGCGCCCTGGAGCAGGCGCGCGCAGCCGATCTCGCCCGCTTGCGCGGAGAGCCGCTCGGGCCGCTGGCGGGCGTGCCCTTCGCGGCCAAAAACCTGTTCGACATTGCCGGCCTGCCGACGCGCGCCGGCTCGAAGATCAACCGCGAGCGCCCTCCGGCGCAGCGTGACGCCGTGTTGGTCGAGCGCCTCGGCGCTGCCGGCGCGATCCTGCTCGGCGGCCTCAACATGGGCGAATACGCCTATGATTTCACCGGCGAGAATGCCCATGACGGCCCTTGCCGAAACCCACATGACCTCGCCCGGATGGCTGGCGGTTCGTCTTCCGGCTCGGGCGCGGCGACAGCCGCCGGTTTCGTGCCGATTGCGCTCGGCTCCGATACCAACGGCTCGATCCGCGTTCCCGGATCGCTCTGCGGCGTGTTCGGGCTCAAGCCGACCTATGGGCGCCTGCCGCGCACGCGCTCCTTTCCCTTCTGCGACTCGCTCGACCATCTCGGGCCGTTGGCGCGGGACGCAACCGACCTCGCTCTCGCCTACGATCTGATGCAGGGTCCCGACGCAGGCGATCCTGCCTGCGCGCAGCGGCCGGTCGAGCCCACGATGCCGCATCTGCATGATGGGGTCGCTGGACTGCGCGTCGCTGTGGCGGGCGGATACTTCGCGACCGACGGCATGCCGGAAGCCGAAGCAGCTGTCGCCACGGTGGCGAAGGCGCTCGGCGCAAAGCCGGGCCTCGATATCGAGGGCGCCGCGATCGCGCGCGCCGCCGCCTTCCTGATCACCAACGCGGAAAGCTCCGGTTTCCATTTGCCGCGCCTGCGAGAACGCGCCGAGGATTTCGATCCCGAGACGCGCGACCGTTTCCTGGCGGGCGCTCTGCTGCCGGCGGCGTGGTATGTTCAGGCGCAGCGCGCGCGCCGCTGGTTTTACGACGAGATGATGCGGCGCTTCGCTGACATCGATCTCATCGTCGCGCCGGCCACGCCGTGCCCCGCGCCGCTGATCGGCCAGAAGACCCTGGAGGTGAGGGGCGAAACACTTCCGCTGCGCCCAAGCCTCGGGCTGTTCACGCAACCGATCTCCTGTATCGGACTGCCTGTCGTGCTCGTGCCGGTCCAGGGCGGCGGGCTTCCGATCGGCGTCCAGCTCATCGCGCCACCTTGGCGAGAGGATATTTGTTTGAAAGCCGCCTATGCGCTCCAGGCCATGGGGGTATGCCGGGCCGCAAGCCCTGAGCATTGATGCTGCCGATGGGTATCTTCGCCATCAGAAGCCTCTTTCGGCGCGATCACCCGATTACCGGGCGCTGATCGCCGCACGGCTTGTCTCAATCACGGAGCGCTTTTCGGGTTTGGTTCAACCCTTTCCGCAAGAGCGGTCACCGGCAAGAGCGGGCGCTTGATCGAGGCGCTGCCTTGCCAGCGCGCAATCGCCGCTCGCGATTGCGCTCGTGGAAGAATGCGCTCTGCGCGCAGGGCGCTCTCCAATAACCGTCGCTGGTCCGCTGAACCTGATGGCAGGACGGGAGCGCGCGACACCCCGCTTGCTTCGCTCGGAGGATCGAAGGAAAGGCCGGTTTTCTCCGGATGGGCCTTGGTCCGGGACTTGCTAGCTGACGGAGAGCGGGCTCGAACCCGCTCCGCAAACAAGGGGACAACGACGTGAAAAAACTCATCGGCGCGGCGCTTGCCGCGGGCACCGTTCTCTGCGCGAGCGGAGCTTTCGCTCAGTCGCCTACGCTCGCTCAGGCCAAGAGCCGCGGCATCCTCCATTGCGGCTCCGGCACAGGTCTCGCGGGCTTCGGGATACCGGACGCTCAGGGCACCTGGTCCGGCCTCGATGTCGATGTCTGCCGTGCCGTCGCTTCGGCGATCTTCAACGACCCGACCAAGGTCAAGTTCATCCCGCTCTCCGCGAAGGACCGCTTCACCGCGCTGCAGTCGGGCGAGGTCGATCTGCTCTCGCGCACGACAACCTGGACAATCTCGCGCGACACCGCGCTCGGCCTAAACTTTGCCGGGGTGAACTACTATGACGGCCAGGGCTTCATGGTCCGCAAGAAGCTCGGCGTAAACTCGGCGCTGCAGCTCAGCGGCGCCTCGATCTGTACCCAGCAGGGCACCACGACCGAACTCAACCTGGCCGACTACTTCCGCGCCAATAAGATCAAATACGAGGTTGTCGCCTTCGCTAGCAACCAGGAGACGGTGAAGGCCTACGAATCCGGCCGCTGCGACGCCTTCACGACCGATGCTTCAGGCCTCTATGCCGAGCGCCTGGGCCTCGCCAATCCAGACGAGCACGTCGTTCTACCGGACATCATCTCGAAGGAGCCGCTCGGCCCGGTCGTACGCCATGGCGACGATGTTTGGCTCGACATCGTGAAATGGACGCTATTCGCGATGGTCAACGCCGAAGAGCTCGGCATCACCAAAGCGAATGTCGACGAGATGCTTAAGTCCGAGAATCCGGAGATCAGGCGCTTCGTCGGGACCGAGGGCAAGTTCGGCGCGCCGATGGGCCTAACTGATGACTGGGCCTACCGGATCGTCAAGCATGTCGGCAATTACGGCGAATCTTTCGAACGGAATGTGGGCCAAGGCTCGCTGCTCAAGATCGCCCGCGGGCAGAACGCGCTGTGGAACAAGGGCGGCCTGCAATACGCGCCGCCGATCCGCTGACAATCCGGCGCTGCGCCGCAGCAAGCCGTGCAGCGCCATCGACGCCCCTATTTCTGTCGGTAAAGCAGATAAAGTCCGGTTCGGCGTGGCCGCCGGATCTCCCGCTCTAGCTGATGGACAGGCTTGCTGCGTGCCGGGTCCAGAGGGCCGGTGCTGCGGAGCGATCTCGCCGCGCCAGCAACTGGTCGAGAAGCCTGAGGCCGGCTGGCCAGCCGCCGTGACCGCTGGCGACGTTGATATGCCCCGCATCGCCCGCATCGATGAAGGCCGCATCCCACATGTTGGCGATGACGCGCGCGCGCTCGATGTTCATGTAGGGATCTGTCCGGCTCGCAACGACGATCGCCGGGAAGGCGAAGGGCCTGTCCGGAACCGGGCCGAAGGATGCGATGCCGCGGACCCGCGACGCGCGCTGTTCGGGATCGGCCGGAGCGGCGAGGAGCGCGCCACCGATGTCGAGCTCTGGATGGCGGGCAGCCAGATGGGCGATCAGTGTCGAGCCGAGGCTGTGACCGACCAGCACGGCGCCCGGCCGACGTTCGACGTGGTGGCGTAGGGTCGCGAGCCAGGTTTCCAGCTCCGGCGCGTCCCAGTCGCCCTGCTGCACGCGCTCGGCGCCGTCGATTTCGCTTTCCCAGCGGCTCTGCCAATGCGCCGGCTCAGAGCCGTAGAGACCGGGGACGATGAGGACGGTCATGGGGAGTCTCCTATTCCTCCCCGATCATCCCGCCATCCGGCTCGTTCGGTCAATGAAACGTGTTCGCAAATTTGGACTGTTTTAGAGGACGAACGACCTGTGTCTTTTCTCGTTGGAGAAGCTTGGGCCATTCTGCCGTTGTCTTAGGCAGTGGGCTCTAAATCCCGGCGCCAGCCTGGAGTTCGTCGTCCAACTGGCCGTAGACGCCACGCCAGTAAAGCAGCGCACCCTCGTCCTGGGCGTGCCTGATCGCCTTGATCCGGCCGATCAGGATGGTGTGCGAATGGCGCTCGAGCGCCTCTTCCGTCTCGCAATCGAGGACGGCGAGCGCGCCGTCGAGCGTGGGCGCGCCGGTGACGAGGCGGCCCCACCGGCCGTCCTCGAAGCGAGCTTCTCCCTTGAAGCCGCCGCGTCCCGCGAAGCGATCCGCAACGGACCGGTGGCGCGCCGCGAGGACGTTTATGGCGAAATGGCGGGAGGCCTCGATGGTCGGCCAGGCCGAAGCGCTCTTGTTCACGCAGACGATGACGGTCGGCGGCTCCGCGGACAGCGCGGTGAGCGAGGTTGCTGTCAGGCCCGCGCGCGTGCCGTCATGGGAGGCGGTCACGATACTCACCGCACCGGCCACGTTTCGCATTACCGTCTTGAAGGCATCGGCCTCGATGTCATTGGCCGCGAGTGGAGCCACCTGCCGGTTCATGCGATCACCCATACGAACGCTGCGGCGGGTCGGCCGCAAAACCGTACTAGGGCAGGTTTCTAAATTTGTCTATCGACTGAGTAGACAATATCAGGCTGCGCTCGCGTCGCCCGGCTGCTCGCCGCGAGAACGGCGCACGAGGTCTGCTATGGTCGTGTTGTCGACGACGCTCGCCATCGCGTCCCGAACCTGGCTCATCACGGAGCGCACCGGGCAGACGTCGATGTCGCCGCAATCGCTGCAGGCTCTGAAGGAGGAGCGGCTGGCGCAGGAAAGCGGCGCGATTGGCCCTTCCAGAGCGCGAACCACGGCGCCGACCATGATTGCTCGTGCCGGCTTGGCCAGAGCATAGCCGCCGCCCGGACCCTTCTTGCTGCGCAGCATGCCGGCATTGCGCAGGTCGAGCAGGATCGCGTCGAGGAACTTCTTCGGGATGTTGTTCTTCTGCGCGATATCGGCGACCTGAGTCGTCTCACCGGCTTCCAGCTTGGCAAGATGCACCATGGCCTTGAGGCCGTATTTGCCCTTGTTGGTCAGCATAGGCAGCCCCGCCCAGAGAGAAGTATATTCTATCTATCAACATTGCGGCTACGCGCAAGATCGCGTTCTTCGAGCGGAAAACGAAGAAGATTTATTCTGTCGCTTTCTCATGGGCTGGGCCCGCCGCGATCATGTGCGACGGTCAGCCTTCGCTTGCGCCAGTGGGTGAACAACTCCGTTTTGGCGTGCATGGCGTGCGTTCTGGGCTGAAAGTAGGGTCGTGCCCGCACGACATGCCGACCGGTTGCCGGAGCATCGCCGGCATTCCGTCCGCCGAGACCGAAGCGTTGCAACGACATCGATGAACCCTTCAGAGTTCCGGAAACTCCACGGGCCTGACCGGCACGGCGAAGGAGCCCCCGGGCTTGTGTTGCCACGCTTCACCGGCGTGGTTTGCTGCCGGTGTCGCGCAAGAATTTCCCTCTGTGGATACTGCGACGTTTCAAGCCTTTCGAGTTGGATTGCGGCAAGATAAAAATCTACTGAATTAATGGTCTAATATTGACCTCGCTCAGAGATCGGCCGCAACAATGAGCTGTTGGCACTCTCGAAAGGGGAGTGCCAAGAGGCTTCACGCTTGCCCATGGAGATCGCAATGGCATTTCGGCCGCTTCACGACCGTGTCGTGATCCGCCGCCTAGACGGCGAGGAGAAGACGAAGGGCGGTATCATCATTCCCGATACCGCGAAGGAAAAGCCTCAGGAGGGCGAGGTCGTGGCCGTCGGTCCTAGTGCCCGCGATGAGAGCGGCAAGCTCGTGCCGCTCGACGTCAAGAAGGGCGATCGTGTCCTGTTCGGCAAGTGGTCTGGCACCGAAGTCAAGATCGACGGCCGGGACCTCCTGATCGCCAAGGAATCCGACATCCTGGGCGTCATCGGCTGACGCTGCGCAATTCAGTTCCAAGGAGAGCAGCATGGCTGCCAAAGATGTGAAGTTTTCCGCCGATGCGCGCGAGCGCCTCCTGCGCGGTGTCGATATCCTCGCCAATGCGGTCAAGGTCACGCTGGGTCCGAAGGGCCGCAACGTCGTGATCGAGAAGTCTTTCGGCGCGCCCCGCATTACCAAGGATGGTGTGAGCGTCGCCAAGGAGATCGAGCTCGCCGACAGGTTCGAGAATCTCGGCGCGCAGCTGCTGCGCGAAGTCGCTTCGAAGACGAACGATCTGGCCGGCGACGGCACCACCACCGCGACCGTGCTTGCCCAATCGATCGTCCGCGAGGGTTCAAAGGCCGTGGCCGCCGGCTTCAACCCGCAGGATCTGAAGCGCGGCATCGACCTTGCCGTGATCGAAGCGGTCAAGGATCTGGAGAAGCGCGCCACCAAGGTCGGCAAAGCCGATGAGATCGCGCAGGTCGGCACGATCTCGGCCAATGGCGACGCCTCGATTGGCGCAATCATTTCCGAAGCTGTGCAGCGTGTCGGCAAGGAGGGCGTGATCACGGTCGAGGAGGCGAAGAGCCTCGAGACGGAGCTCGATGTCGTCGAGGGGTTGCAGTTCGACCGCGGCTATCTCTCGCCCTATTTCGTGACCAATGCCGAGAAGCTGCTCGTCGAGTTCGACGACCCCTACATCCTCATCCATGAGAAGAAGCTGTCCTCGTTGCAGTCTCTGCTGCCGATCCTCGAGGCGGTGGTGCAGACCGGCAAGCCGCTGCTGATCATCGCCGAGGACATCGAGGGCGAGGCGCTGGCCACGCTCGTCGTCAACAAGCTGCGCGGAGGTCTCAAGGTCGCGGCCGTGAAGGCGCCCGGCTTCGGCGATCGCCGCAAGGCGCTGCTGGAGGATATCGCCATCCTGACGGCTGGCGAGACGATTTCGGAAGATCTCGGCATCAAGCTGGAAAACGTGACGATCGCCCAGCTCGGCCGCGCCAAGAAGGTCCGGATCGACAAGGAAAACACAACCGTCGTCGACGGTGCCGGCAAGAAGAAGGCGATCGAGGCGCGTGTCGCGCAGATCAAGGCGCAGATCGAGGAGACGACCTCCGATTACGATCGCGAGAAGCTGCAGGAGCGGCTGGCCAAGCTTGCTGGCGGCGTTGCTGTGATCCGCGTCGGCGGTGCGACCGAGATCGACGTCAAGGAGAAGAAGGATCGCGTCGACGACGCGCTCAACGCCACCCGCGCGGCCGTCGCCGAGGGAATCGTTCCGGGCGGCGGCGTAGCTCTCCTGCGCGCGAAGGCCGCCGTCGCCAAGCTGAAGAGCGATAACGACGATGTCACCGCGGGCATCCAGATCGTCCTGAAGGCTCTGGAGGCGCCGATCCGCCAGATCGTCGAGAACGCCGGCGTCGAGGGCGCCGTCGTCGTCGGCAAGCTGCTGGAAGCGAAGTCGCCGACCTATGGCTACAACGCCCAGACCGAAGAATATGTCGATCTGATCGAGGCCGGCATCGTCGACCCGGTCAAGGTGGTCCGCACGGCCCTGCAGGACGCAGCTTCCGTCGCAGGTCTGCTCGTCACCACCGAGGCCCTGATCACCGAGGCGCCCAAGGACAAGGTGCCCGCGCCGGGGCTGCCGCCGGGAGGCGGGCTCGACTTCTGAAGTCAGCCTCGGACTTCAGTCAGGCCTTGATCGGGTGACGCGCGGCCCCCGTCGCGCGTCAACTTCGCTGGCTTCGTGCCGGTCGCTTTTCAGTGATGAAGCCCGCCGCGAAGTCGCGCGAGCGGCCAGTTTTCGCGAGTGCTGCATGGTTCGCAAATCGGTCGATATCGCTGTCCTGGGCCTGGGCGCCATGGGCTCCGCTGCCCTGTTCCAGCTGGCAACCCGAGGAGCGGATGTCCTCGGGATCGATCAGTTCAGCCCGCCTCATCAATTGGGTTCGAGCCACGGCGAAACGCGGATCACGCGCCTTGCCGTCGCGGAAGGGAAGGAACTGGTGCCGCTGGTGCGGCGATCCCATGAAATCTGGCAGGAGCTGGAAGCCCGTACCGGCGAGGGCCTGTTCGGCCAGGTCGGATTTCTGGCGGTTTCCGGCAGCGGGCCGGACCACGGTTCTGCGGATTATGTCGACCGCGTCACCGCGGTTGCGCAAGGGGAGGGGATTCACCACGAAGTCATCGACGCCGCCGAAGCGCGGCGCCGTTATCCCTGGCTCAATGCGGGCGACGGCGATCGCGTCTATTTCGAACCGGAAGGCGGCTTCTTGCGGCCCGAGCACTGTGTCTTCGCGCAACTGCGTCTTGCTTCCGCCGCCGGCGCGAAGCTGATGCTCGACACCCCTGTCCGGGCGATTGTTGCGCAAGGCGATCACATCGAGCTTCGGACTGACAACCAAACGATCCTTGCCGGCCGTGTCGTGGTGAGCGCGGGAGCCTGGGCGAGCAAGCTGTTAGGCCCGGGCTTCAACGCCCTGCTGCGCCCTACGCGGGAAATCCTGCACTGGTACGGTCTGGACTCCTCGGCATCGCCCCAATGGACGGACGCACCGGTTTTCATCTGGGCCACAGGTGCGCGGCAGGGCTTCTACGGTTTTCCGGCCATCGATGGGACTGTGAAGGTCGCGCATGGGGAGAAGAACGTCTTCGTCGACCCCGACTGTTTCGATCGTTCGAGCGACGAGGCTGAATCGCGAGATTTCTACGCCAAGGCGATCGAAGGGCGGCTGAATGGCCTGCGCGCCGATAACTCGCGTCGCAAGACCTGCCTTTACACGGTCTCGCCCGATGGTGGTTTCGTCATCGACGAATGGCCCGAAAGCGAGCGCGTCCTCGTCGTCTCTCCCTGTTCCGGGCACGGCTTCAAGCACTCGGCTGCGATCGGCGAGGCCGTGAGCCAGCGCATTCTGGATGGCGCGAGCCGCATCGACCTGTCGGCTTTCCGGCTCGGACGGTTCGAGGCCCGCAACAACGGCTTCTGACTTTTACGCCAGACACCGCTGGCTGGGGCCAGACGCGGAGCACCTGCGAGCGCATCAGCCGGGCATAGCCTGCGATGCTGGAACGCCCCACGGCCAGCAAGGTGTTCGTCGGACCGCGGCCGAGCACGGCGATGATCAGCAGCGCGAGCAGGATTTCCGGGAAGGCGAGGAGGATATCGATCAACCGCACCAGCAGGCGCCGCAGGCCGGGGCGCGCGAGCCCGGCCGCGGTTCCCAACAGCACGCCCCCGGTGCAGCCGATCAGCGTCGCGCCGATACCGATCCCCAGGGACATTGAGGTCCCGTAGACGACGCGGGTGAAGACGTCCCGGCCGAGCTGGTCGGTTCCGAACCAGTGGGCGAGGCCGGGCGGCAGTAGGATCGCGTCGGTATCGACCGCATCGGGCGCCAGCGGCGTGAACCAGTGCGGTGCGCCGGCCGCTGCCAGCAGGAGCAGGACGAAGGCGAGCGGAATGAGCAGCCCTGGCGCACACCACGGGTTCCCGGCACGGTTGCCGCTTCGGGTGCGCGCGACGATGTCGAGAACCTCGCTCATCGTGCCGCCCTACGCAGCCGTGGATCGATCAGCAGGTAGAGCGCATCGACGATGAGGTTGATCAGCACCGCCAGGGGCTGATCGAGCCCGAATTGCCGGATCAGCGCCTCCCGCTCGGCGGCATCGACGATGTTCTCGCCCCCGGTGAGAACCGCGACGGGGTCGCCGGGGATCGCCTTGACCGCGATGAAGGTGATCGTGGCCGCGCCCCAGAGCACGGCGACGATCACCCCAAGGCGCCTCAGCCCGATGGGCAGGGCCTTACGGAGCCAGCCAGGCATCGTAGAAATTCGGTTTCGCGTTGGTCGCCCAGCTGATGCCTTGCAGCTTTCTGGAGGCGCCGAGCTGATAGGCGGCGACATAGAGTGGCACGGCATAGGCCTGTCCGATGATCTCGGCCTGCGCCTGGCCGTAGAGGCGTTGGCGCTCGTCGCCGGCAGCGCCGATTGCCTTCGTCAGGATGTCGTCGAGGCTCTTCGCGCGGGCATAGTTGGCGCCGTTCGGCGGGATATAGCCGGAATGGAAGACGGTCCGCAGGATGTCCGGCTCAGCCCGCACATAATATAGAGAGATGAGATCGTAGTCGTTTGCGCCCGTGCGGGCCGTGTAGCCGCCGGCATCGACCGGGGCGAGCTGCAGGTCGAAGCCCGCCTTCTTGACCGAGAACTGGATGGCCTGGGCCAGCGTCAGGTCCGAGGCGCCCCAGGCGGCGGMGTCATAGACGAAGCGGACGGTGAGCCGCTCCCCGCCTTTCGCGCGAATGCCTTCGGCATCCTTGGTGCTCCAGCCGGCTTCGTCGAGCAGCTTGGCTGCCTTCTGCGGATCGAAGCCCCAGCCCGCCGCGATCTTCTGATCGTAGTAGAGTGTTGAAGGACCAAGGATGTTGTCGGCCGCCTTCAGGCTGCCGAAGAAGGCGGCCTTGACCGCCGAGGGTGCATCGACGGCGCTCTGGAAGGCCTGGCGGACCCTGACATCGGCGAAAGGCCCGCGGCTGGTGTTGAGGAACAGGGCGCGGTTCACGCCGGGGTTCTCCCGCGTCACGACCTGGAGGCGGCTATCCGCCTGGACGGTGCGGAAATTGGCCGGCGGAACCTCGTCGATCGCCTGCGCCTGCCCGCTGCTGAGCGCGCCGAGGCGAACGGAGGACTCGGGCAGATACCGGAACACCAGGGCATCGAGATGGGCCGGCCCCTGATGCGCCGCGTAGCCGGGCCCCCAATTGTAGTCGCCGCGCTTCGTCAGCCGGCTGCCGCTGCCTTTGGTAAAGCTCTCGAGAAGGAAGGGGCCGGAGCCGACGACGGTATTGGTCGTGCTCCTGGCATTGCGCAGGTAGGTCGGGGACTGGATGCCGAGATAGGGCAGGCTGAGCCCCTGCAGGAGCGGGGCGAAAGATTGCTTGTAGGCAATGACGAGGGTCGCGGGATCCCGGGCGGTGATGCTGTCCACCGGTCCCAGCAGCGATTTCGCATAGCTCGACGTCGTCTTGGGGTCGAGGATGCGGTCGAAATTGAACTTCACCGCTTCGGCATCGACAGAGGTGCCGTCGCTGAAGGTCACGCCGCGCCGTAGATGGAAGGTATAGACGGTATTGTCTGCGTTCACCTCCCAGCGCTCCGCCAGCCACGGCGTGAAGCGATTGTCTTCGGCCTGGCCGACGAGGGAGTCGACGAGATTGCGGGTGATCAGCGCCGTGATGGAGTTGCCCGTGATCGAGGGGTCGATGATCGCGGTGTCGCTCGCCAGGCCGACGGTCAACGTGCCGCCAGCGGCAGGCTTGCCAGCGGGCTGATTGTCGGCGGCGAGCACCGGGCCGCCCGCCGCGAGCAGGGCAAGGGCGGCGGCCGCCGCAAGCACCTGATGTCCGCGCGCCTGGACAACTGCATGAAGCGATGGTCGCCACATGCGACGTGCAGTGCGGATTTCGGCCTGGATCATCGTAAAGCCTTCAAATGAAAAGCGATCATCGGCGCAGGCCAGCGATGGCCGCGACGTTGAGCCCTTGACGCGTTAGAAATCGATGCTCGGTCGAGCTGTGCCGACGAGGTCGGCGGTCTACTTCCTGCTGCGGCGCGTTTCGCCGGTGCGTGTCCAGTGCAGAAATGCAGACAGGCGCAGCAGAGCGTGAACGATGAAATTGAAGTGAACAATCATGGGCTTTCCTCAAGCAAAGGAGCCCACGGCTATGCGCGTGGTGCTTTTAGCATTGGTGACGCGGTGCAAGCTGCTCCAACAAATCCCGCGACCGTCTTGGCCGGAACCGCGACGATGTCAGTAATAATCGTGTGATGTGGTCACGACGTCAATCGAATGTCTTTTCAAATACATTCGACCATGAGCAAAAATCCGCTTTGGCAGGCCTCTCGGAAGGAGTGTTCGATCTCCGTGGCATTCCTTTTGCTGCTCCGTGGAACGGACCGATAGGGCCCGTTCCACAAAAGGAGCTCAGGCGCTGCGGGCCATGGAAGGGGCTGCGGAAGCCGATGCCAGGGGTGGCAGTTCCAGATTGGAGCGGAAGTCGTCGCCGACATAGTCGGTGTCGATCAGCGCGCGGCGGCGCAGCTCGGGTAGAAGGCCGTTGAGCAGGAGGTCTTCCTGATCGGGATTGCCGAGACCGTGAAGGGTGAGAACATCGAGCACGCCCGCACGGAAGCGCTCCTCGATCGCATCGGCCAGCTGCTCGGGCGTTCCAGCGACGGACCAATGGCCGGTCTCCTGCGCCTTGATGATGAGCTCGCGCAGCGTCAGGCCCTGCTTCGCGTAACGGCTGAAGATTTCCACGCGGCCGCGGCGCCGGTTGGTGCCGGTGACCTCCGGCAGCAGGCTGTCCGGCAGGGGCTTGTCCAGCGGCAGCCCGGACAGGTCGATATCGCCGCCGAGCATGTCGGCGAGCTTGAGGCGCCCGAGCTCGTAGTCGATGCGCTCATGCTTTTCCTTCAGGCGCCGGGCGACATCCGAATCGGATTCCCCGATCACCGAATGGAATGAATTCATGACGAAGGGCAGGTTGTCGCCGCGCCCGAAACTCTTGGCCCGACGACGCAGCTCGGTCACGAAGGCGATCGCGCCTTCCAGCTTCGGCTGCGAGGTGTAGACTACCGCGGCATAGCGCGCGCCGACGCTGATGCCTGCCTCGGATTGACCGGCCTGGAACTGCACCGGGCGCCCCTGCGGCAGCGGCGGCACGTTGAGCGGCCCCTGGACGGTAAAATGCCGGCCCCGATAGTCGACGCGATGGAATTTGGCCGGGTCGAGCGCGAGCGCGCCGGAGACCTTTCGCGTCACTGCGTCCCTCTCATTCGCATCGTACAGCGCGTTCACGACCTCGATGAATTCTGCGGCGCGGGCATAGCGCTCCTCCGGGCTGAGCAGCGCCTCGCCGAAATTCTCCTCGCCGACCGAGGAGGTCACCGCATTCCAGGCGGCGCGGCCGCCGCTGGCATGGTCGAGCGTGCCGATCAGGCGGGCCAGATTGTAGGGATGGTGAAAGGTGGTCGAAACCGTCGCGACAAGGCCGATGTGTGACGTCACCTGGCTCAGCGCCGCGAGTGCGATGAGCGGGTCCTGTACGCCTGCGGTGCCGGCGAGGCCGGCGGGGTCGATCTGCAGCAGGTCGGCCGTGAAGAGCCCGGTGATCTTCTCGGCCTCGGCCCGGCGCGCGAATGCGGCGGCTCGCTTGGCTCCGGTTGCCGGATCGGCATCGTTCGAGGCTGCGATGACGTTGGAGGCGCCCATCAGGGTCTTGAGGCGGCGGCGCGGGGCGGAGGACATGGAAGCTTCCTTCTCTCGGATCGTTGGTTCGGCTATCGGTGGCGCCGGACAATGGCTCCCGCGGCGATGGCCCGGTTGCGCTGCTCAGGGCAGAGTGGGCACGGCGCCGAGCAGAGCGCGCGTCTAGCTGTGGGCCGGCACGGCTGCCGACAGAGCCGCTGCTCCCACTCCGCCCAGAAACGTCCTTCTCGTACGATGATGCCGACCCCTTCTGGCTGTCTCAGGCGGCGAGGGAGGTTCGGGCCGCGGCCGCGAGCAGCTCGATGGTCGTCAGGCGCCGGGCGCCTTCGGTGACGGGGCAGTCGACCATGAACTCGTCGATGCCGAACTCCCGGTGCAGCCGCTGCAGCTCGGCATGGACCTGCGCCGGCACGCCGCGCAGCAGGAGCGAGCCGCGCTCCTCGATGCGGTACTCCCGCGAGCCGGTCTGCCGGACATATTCGAGGGCCTGTTCCCGGCTGGTGACGTTGACGCCCTGGCCGTTCTCGATGTCGACGCGGAAACGGCGCGCGTCGGGCGCCAGGCTCCGGGCCAGCTCCTCCGTCTCCGCGATGACGACGCCTACGGCGAGGAGCGCGGAAGTGCCGCCGGCGTCGCGATAGGCCGACAAGGCTTCGCCGATGGCGGCCTCGTCGCCGTGGATATGGCCGGGATAGACGAAGCTCCAGCCGAGGCTCGCCGCGAGCCTCGCGCTTTCGATGCTCGCACCGAGCAGGAAGCGCTCCGCGGGCTTCGCCGGCGCCGGAAAGGCGGCGAGCTGGTTGCCGGCGTCGCTGCCGTCGTGATGTTCGCGAAGGAAGCGGTCGAGTTCGACCAGCTGCGCGTCGAAATCCGGCTTGCGGGCCGGGTCGTAGGCCCCCTGCAATGCATGGGTCGACAATGGCATGCCGCCCGGCGCCTTGCCGATGCCGATGTCGACGCGCCCGGGCGCCAGCGCGGCCAGCAGGTTGAAGTTCTCGGCCACCTTGTAGGCGCTGTAGTGCTGGAGCATCACCCCGCCGGAGCCGATCCTGATGCGGTTCGTGCGGGCGAGCAGGAAGCTGATCAGCACCTCCGGAGACGAGCTCGCCAGCTTCGCCGCGTTGTGATGCTCGGCCACCCAGAAGCGCGCAAAACCCAGCTCCTCCGCGGCTTTTGCGAGCGAGAGCGTCCTTGCAAGCGCGTCGCCGGCAGCCTCGTTCAGTTGCAGGGGGCTCTTGTCGAGAAAGCTCAGTTTGTAGGGCATCCGTCCTCGCCAGCGGCATTGACAGTCGATGATGTTCTAATAGTCTATAGAAATAATATATTGCTTGATCAAGCGGCAGTGGGCATGGGCTCGCTGTGGCGATTTCGGAGAATGTTATGGCTGACCTTTTCGTGCGGTCGTCGCCTCTCGACCCGGCCGCGGAGCCGCTGCTGGAGGGGCTGATCTCGGAATATGACGGACGATATGGCGTGGCGAGCCGCCCCGGTGGCGCCCGCTCGGAGATCTTGCGCTACCCCGCCGAAGCTTTCGCGCCGCCGCTCGGTGCCTTTCTGCTTTTGCAGCGTGACGGCGAAACGATCGCGGGCGGGGCATTCATGAGCCACGACGACGAGACGGCGGAGTTCAAACGCATCTGGACGCGCCCGGATTTGCGCCGCCAGGGTCTCGCTAGACAGGTTGTGCTGGCACTTGAGGAAAGTGCCGGCGAGCTCGGCTACACGCGGGCATATCTGACCACCGGTTTCCTGCAGCCAGAAGCGTCGGCGTTGTACATCGCCCTCGGCTATCGACCGCTTTTCGATACGGCCGTCGACCCCACCCTCTACCGCTCCCTGCCTTTCGAGAAGCATATCGGCAGGAGGGCAGGGCAGGTCGGCACCTATCCGGTCCATGCGCCCGCCGCGTCATTCGAGGAAGCGACGAAGCGGGTCGCCGCGATCAAGGCCGAGCACGAGGCGAAGGTGTCCTCGCGGCTCGCGAGCTATCGGGCTTCGGCTGCCTAGGCACGCACCGGATCGGAATGTGACGATGACGCAGAAATCTCCCCTGTTGCTCGGTCTCGGACTAAATGCGGGCGGCCATCGCAACGGAGACGAACCCGATTGGCGCGACTTCTGGAGCAGCCTCGTCGCGAGGCTTGATGGCGTCGCAGCGTTCGTGACCCTGGAGGACGGCTTTGCCGATCCCGGCCAGGACGGGCTCGACGCGATCCTTCTGGCCAATTGGCTGGCGCCCCGAAGCCGCGAGATCGGTCTCATCGCCGGGGCGCCGATAAGCTTCGTCGAGCCTTTCCACGTCTCGACGGCGATTGCCACGCTCGACTATGTCAGCGGTGGCAGGGCCGGACTTCTGGCCCAGCGCCTCGACCAGAAGCGTAGCCGCGAGGCCACCCGCGCGATCGGGGAACTGAAGGGCTTTCCCGCGGCCGACCAGCCGTCTCTCGACCGCGACGCGCTCGATGCCGTCGATGTCGTCAGGCGTCTCTGGGACAGCTGGGAGGACGATGCGGTCATCCGCGACACGCAGAGCCACCGCTTCGTCGATGGCGAGAAGCTTCACTATATCGATTTCCAGGGCGCAGATTTCCGCGTGCTGGGACCGTCGATCACGCCGAGGCCTCCCCAGGGCCAGCCTATCGTCGCAGTCAGCTGGGTGGCCGAAACGGATCTGGCCTTCGCGCGCGCTGCCGATGTGGTTTTCGTGCCGGCCAACGGCGATTTTGCAGAAACGCTCGCGAAGCTTAGCGGCGGTACATCGGGGAAGGGGCCAGTCGTCATCGCCGATCTGCGTATCGGCCCGGATGGAAGTACCGCCGAGGATCTGATCGCCGCGGCCGGGATCGCCGCCGCCGATGGCGCCCAAGGTGTCCGCCTGGTCCTGTCCGATCCTCGCACGCAGATCGACCGCGTGACCGGCACGCTGGTGCCCGCTCTTCGCGCTGCAGGGCTGGTCGCGCCACCAGCGGGCGGGAACCTGCGCAGCCGCTTTGGCCTGCCAGCCGCGCGCAATCGCTACGCCGCGGCAGCCTGAGCTCGGAGGAATGCCATGACCAGGAAGCAGATCATCCTCGGGGCGCAGTTCCCCGGGGTCAATAATTTCACGGTGTGGAGCGATCCGGCCGCCGGCAGCCAGATCGAATTCTCGTCCTTCCGGCATTTCGCCGAGACGGTCGAGCGCGGCAGGTTCGACTTTATTTTCCTCGCCGAAGGGCTGAGGGTCCGGGAGCAGAAGGGGCGCTTCCACGAACTGGATGTCGTCGGCCGCCCAAACACGCTGGCTATCCTCACTGCGTTGGCTTCGATCACCGACCATGTCGGGCTGATCGGGACGCTGACCACGACATTCAACGAGCCTTATCCGCTCGCACGTCAGCTCGCGACGCTCGATATCCTGTCCGGTGGGCGGGCCGGCTGGAACGTCGTGACGTCGCCCGGTGCCTTCACCGGGGCGAACTTCCGTCGCGGCGATCATTTGCCGTTTCGCGAGCGCTACGAGCGCGCGCGGGACTTCCTGGAAACCGCGCGCTCGATCTGGAGAGGCGGCGACTTCTACGCTCGCACGCCTCACTTCGATATCGTGGGACACACCGGCGCCGGTCCGTTGCCGCAAGGCACTCCGGTCATCGCGCAGGCCGGCGATTCCGACGAGGGCAGGGAGCTTGCTGCGGGCCATGCCGACCTCATCTATTCGCGCCACGGCACGCTTGAGGAGGGAAAGGCCTTCTATGCGGATGTGAAGCAAAGGCTCGCCAAACATGGCCGCAGCCGCGACGCCCTGAAGATACTGCCGGGTGCCAACTTCGTTCTGGGCGATACGCTGGAAGACGCTCTGGAAAAGCAGAAGACCATACGGCTGCAGCAGGTGAGCCCGAGGAACGCCATCGTTTTCCTCGAGCAGGTCTGGAATCGCGACCTCTCGGCCTATGATCCGGACGGTCCTCTGCCCGACGTGGATCCCGACGTCGCGGTCGAGCAGCTCGCCCAGGGGCGTGCGGCGCGCTACGATAACCGGTTGGAGACTGCGCGGGCCTGGCGTGAGCTGGCCGAGCAGGAAAAGCTCAGCATCCGCGAACTCATCATCAAGGTGACCGGGCGCAAGCAGTTCGTTGGGACGCCTGCCCAGGTCGCCGAGGAGATCGATCGCTACGTTCAGGAAGATGCGGCGGACGGCTTCGTGTTCGCGCCCCATCTCACCCCGGGCGGCTTCGACGAATTCGTCGAGAAGGTCATTCCGATCCTGCAGGAGCGCAAGGTCTTCCGGCGGGACTATGCCTCCTCTACGCTCCGCGGAAACCTCGCTCTTCCCGAGGCGTGGCAGCCGGTCGCCAAGGCAGTGTAGCGGGCGCCCCGCCGCTTCCGGCGCCGCTCAGAGCGGCGCCGGAACTGCCTGCGTTATGGGTTGCTCATCGCGAAGCAGCGGCAATAGCTGCGAGCCCTGGCGCTCGATCTCGGCGAGATAGGGCGTGTCGGACAGAATGAACTTGGTGATCCCGAGATCGCGATACTTCTTCAGCGACTGGGCGACGTCCGCGGCCGAGCCGACAAGCCAGGTCGTCCCCGCGCCGCCTCCGCCGAATTTGCCCGGCGCGGTGTAGAGATTGTCGTCGAGCACCTCGCCGCGCTGATGCAGGTCGAGCAGACGTTGCTGGCCGACGGCCACCGCGCGCTGATGGTCATTCCAGCCTGCGCCCCGGCTTTTGGCCATCGCCGCGACCTTGGCCTCCGCGTCGGCCCAGGCTTGCTCCGTCGTGTCGCGGACGAGCGTCGTGATGCGGAGCCCGAACTGCAGCGGTGGAAGCTCCCGGCCGAGCCGATGGCCGAGCGATTTGAGACGTTCGATCCGCAGCGCGATCTCGGCGAGCGGCTCGCCCCAGAAGAGCTGGACATCGGCATCGGTCGCAGCGACGCGCTCAGCCGCTTCCGACGCGCCGCCGAAATAGAGCTTGGGATGCACCCTGCCTTCCCGAGGCTGCACTCTGGGTACGACGGTCGAGTTCGTGACCGAAAAATACTGCCCGCGAAAACTGACGGCTTCCTCGGTCCAGAGCTTGCGAACCAGCTGCATGAACTCCCTGGTCCGGGCGTAGCGCTGTGACTGATCGCCTTCCTCGTCTCCGTATGCGGCGAGGTCGTCCTGTCCCGATACGATATTGATCCGCACGCGACCTCCGCTCAGATGGTCGAGCGTCGCCGCGGCCGAGGCCAGATTGGCGGGCCGCCAATAACCCGGGCGGATCGCAATCAGCGGTTCGAACGTCTTCGTTCGTGCGGCCAGAGAGGTCGCGACGGTAAAGGTATCGGGCCGCCCCCAGCCGGTGCCGATAAGGGCGCCTTTCCACCCGAACCGTTCCAGCGCGAGCGCATGGCTGGTCAGGGTATCGAGGCTGTTGTGGTCGTGGGTGGCGGAATCGCCACGATGACCGGGCTTAACATCGTTTGGGATGTACCAGAGAAATTCGCAGGCTTCCGTCATGGGGTCCGGCTATCGATATCTATTTACATTCAGGCGCAAATCGCCTCTGTAAAAACTTTTACTCTGATAACAACAGAATTAACGTTTTGAATTGCGATAATAACGAAGAATATGTCCTCTGATATCTGGTCGTCTGTGGGTGTTTCCTCTCTTGTCGCCGCTTTTATTTTCGGAGCCTCTGCTGACGGTGGACCGTTCATGCATTGGTCACGGGCAAGTGTCAGGGCGCCGGCCAGATTCATCTTCGAAGGGAGAGCCTGCACGAGAGCGTTCGACGGCATTGTCGCGTGACGGTGCCGCTTCGGCCTGGGCATAAGGTGGTCGTTTTGGCTGGTCGTTGCCAATAGAATTACCGATTTCATTCGGTGTAATATTGAGTGAATGTGCCGCCTCTGAGGAGTGAATAAAGGTATATTTATCTCTCCGGGGCGAAGGGTACTGATATATCGTCATAAAGCTTGTCGATTTTGGCATAGATATTTGATTTTCAATACTTATTTGAAATGCGTTTCTCTTGACCCCTTGCGCGCCGAAGCGGCATCGTCTGCGGCGGTAACTGCGGCACGGCGAGGCTGTCCGCAGGCTTTACGAACGAGGTCCGCGATGTCCGCAAACGCCCGCCAGCTGACGCTGAATCTGTTCATCTATCCAGGCGGTCACCACGAGGCCGCCTGGCGCTATCCCGCTTCCGAGCCGAAGCGCGTGCTCGACATCACCTATTATCAGGAGCTCGCGCGCCGGGCCGAGGCCGCCAGGTTCGACGCAATTTTCTTTGCGGACGGTCCTTCGCTGCCGGAGAACGTCCGGTACTCGTCGCGGGTGCGCTTCGAACCCCTGACATGGTTGTCCGCCATCGCGGCAGTGACCGAGAGGATCGGGCTGATCGCAACCTCCTCGACGACCTATAACGAGCCCTACAATCTCGCCCGGCTCTTCGCCTCGCTCGATCATCTCTCCAACGGGCGTGCCGGCTGGAACATCGTCACGACCAGCGATGCCGGCGCCGCGCAGAATTTCGGCTTGCCCGAGCACCCGCCACATGGCGAGCGTTATGAGAAGGCGCGCGAATTCCTCGATGTCGTCAGCAAGCTCTGGGACAGCTGGGAGGATGAGGCCTTCGTCGCCGATCCAGAGAGCGGCGTCTTCGCGGATGGGGACAAGGTCCATCGGATCGATCATGTCGGCCGGCATTATCGGGTGAGGGGGCCGCTCAACGTCTCGCGGTCGCCACAGGGCCGGCCGGTCTATGTGCAGGCCGGTTCCTCGGAAGACGGTCGTTCCTTCGCTGCCCAGTTCGCCGAAGCGATCTTCACCGCGCATCAGACGCTGGCCAGCGCGCAGGAATTCTACCGGGATATCAAGGCGCGCGCCGTCGCGCTCGGCCGCCGGCCGGAGCATATCCGGGTCCTGCCCGGTATCAGCCCCTTCCTCGGCTCGACGCAGGCCGAAGCCGAGAGGCTGGAGGATGAGATCAACGAACTCATCCAGCCGGCGGCTTCGCTCGAGCAGCTCAAGCGCATGATCGGCCTCGACCTGACCGGCTTCGATCTCGACGGCCCGTTTCCGCGGCACCTCGTCGACACGAGCGGGCCGAAAGGCGTCGCCAGCCGCTTCCAGCTGATCGTCGACATCGTCGACCGCGAGAGCCCGACCATTCGCCAGCTCATCCGTCGCCTGGCCGGCGCGCGCGGGCATCGCGTCGTGGTCGGGACGCCGGACCATGTCGCCGACGAGATCCAGACATGGTTCGAGCAGGGCGCCGCGGACGGCTTCAACGTGATGCCGCCCTATCTCACCGGAGGTTTCGACACGTTCGTCTCCGAGGTGGTTCCGATCCTGCGAAAACGCGGCCTGTTCCGGCAGGAGTATTCCGGCTCGACGCTGCGCGAACACTATGGCCTCCCGCGCCCGGAGAGCGTCTTCGCAGCGGATCAGCGCCAGAGCGCTTGAGCCGTCACTGCGGACCAAGGGACAAAAGGCCCGGATGCACTGGCATCCGGGCCTTGCTGTTTCTCGGATGGGTTCGCTTGGCCCGTCAGGCCGCAGGCTCCGCGCGACGAGGGGAGGGGGAAAGCCCTCAGGCGACCCGGCGCAGATCGGCATCGGTGACGCCGAGGCTGCGCAGCAGTTTCGTGCGGACCTCGGCGAAGCGCACCTCGCGGGCCGCATGCTCTTCCGGGAGCGCGATCGGCTGATCGATGATGAAGCGGCCCTGATCCAGGACGAGCACGCGCTGTGCGAGGTGGATGGCCTCGTCGACATCATGCGTGACGAGCAGCACGGCCGGGCGGTGCCTCGCGACGAGATCGAGCAGCAGGGCCTGCATGCGCAGCCGCGTCAGCGCGTCGAGCGCGCCGAAGGGCTCGTCGAGCAGCAGCAGATCCGGTGAGCGCACCAGCGAGCGGGCCAGCGCCGCGCGTTGCTGCTCGCCGCCGGAGAGCTGGGTGGGCCAGGCTTCGACCCGCTGGGTCAGCCCGACCTCTTCAAGCGCAGCCAGCGCGCGCTCGCGCGGCCGCTCGCCCTTCAGGCCGAGCTCGACATTGTCGAGGACACGTTTCCAAGGCAGCAGCCGCGCATCCTGAAAGACGACGGACACGGCGTCCGGCGTGTCGTAGGTGCCTTCGCCGGGTACGCCGTGGTCGAGACCGGCTAGCGCGCGCAGGAACGTGCTCTTGCCCGAACCGGAGCGCCCGAGAAGGGCAACGGACTCGCCGCGCCCGATGGTCAGGTCGACGCGGTCGAGGATGGTGCGCGTGCCGTAGCGGCGGGTCAGGCCGCGCACGTCGACGACGGGGCGAGCGATCAGTCCGCGAGGATCTTGCGCCACGGAAGGGCCTTTCGCGTGATAAGGCGCACGAGCCAGTCGGAGCTCAGCCCCAGGGCGGCGTAGACTGCGAGGCACAGGATAATGACCTCCGTCTGCCCATAGGTGCGCGCGAGGTTGATCATGTAGCCGAGGCCGCTCGTGGCGTTGACCTGCTCGACGACGACCAGTGCAAGCCAGGAATAGGTCACGCCGAAGCGGAGCCCGAGCAGGAAGCCGGGCAGGGCGGCGGGCAGCACGACGTGGCGCAGGAACTGCCAGTTGCTCAGGTCAAGCGTCTCTGCCAGCTCGATGTAGCGCGCATCCGTCGAGCGCAGCCCGTCATGGGTCTGGATGTAGATCGGCGCGAAGGTGATCAGCGCGATCGTCAGGATCTTCATCGGCTCGCCGATGCCGAACCAGAGCATCAGCAGCGGGATCAGGGCAAGTGCCGGAATTGCGCGCTTGATCTGGATCGGGCCGTCGACGAGGTATTCGCCGATGCGGCTCAACCCGGCGACGATACCAAGCGAAGCGCCAGCGACGATGCCCCAGAAAAGCCCCCAAAAGGAACGTTGAAACGAGGTCCAGAGGTTCTCCTGCAAGCGCCCGTCGGCGATGAGCTCATAGCCGGTCGTCACGACGGTCCAGGGCGGCGAGAGGATGCGGTCGTCGATCGCGCCGGTGGCACTCCCGGCGCTCCAGAGCACCAGCAGCAGCACGGGCCCGAGCGCGGGACCAAAGCGCCAGACCGGTCCCGGTCCAAGCTTGCGCTTGCGCCTGGCCCCGTGGCCGGTGGAACCGGTACCGTGCGACCGACCGAGGACGCGGAAGAGCAAAGCGCGCGGCCGGGCCGAGCGGAGAGCGCTGCCTTCGATCGAGAGGTCCGCCATCGTACTACTCCCCGTCGCGGTAGGCTTTGCCGGCGACCGTCTCGAAACGGCGGTCGAACAGAGTTCCAGCCTTGAACGGCGGCTTTTTCAGCTCCTCCGCAAGCAGGTCGACGGTTTCCTGCAGGCGTTCGGTGGCGGCGACCCAGTCGAGCGGGACGTCAGGGCTGCCGTTCGACTGGACCAGGAAGCGACCGGCGTCTTCCTTGAGGCCCTGGTCCTTGACGTAGTAGCCCTTGATCCACTCGTCCGGATGCGTCTCGATCCATTTCGTCGCGCGGCCCCACGCCGCGACATAGGCGCGGATCGCCGCCGCCTTGTCGGCATCCTCCAGCGATGTCTTGGCAACGTAGAGGAAGGACGGATCGTCGCGCAGTGCATGCGCCAGAACCTTCGCGCCGTCGCGCTCATAGTTCTGGGCGAAGCGCTGCTTGTTCGCCTCGGCGATCGGCGCGGCATCGACGAGCTTGCTGGCGAGCGCGTTGACATAGGTGTCGCCGACGCTCGGCAGTTCGATCAGGTTGACGTCGCTTCGTTCGAGCTTGAGCTTCTTCAGCACGCGCAGGACGAGGGCGCCCTGAGCCTGACCGGGGCTGAAGGCAATCTTGCGGCCCTTGATCTCCTCGAGCCTCGCGATACCGGAGCCGGGAGCGGTTGCGATGACGTAGATCGGGTTGGCCACCGGATCCAGCCTGTATTTCGTCGCCACGATCCGCGTCTCGAGCCCGGTCCAGCGGGCATGGATCGGCGGGATGTCCGCGACAGAGCCGACATCGAGCGCCTTCGCCCGGAAGGCCTCGATGGTCTGCGGGCCGCCGGAGATGTTGGCCCATTCGACTTTGAATGGCAGCTTCGCGAGTTCGCCTGACAGCGTCAGCGCGACACGCGTCTGCGGGTCGCCGATCACGAGCTTGGTTCCCGGCGCGATGGCCTCCGGAATCGGCGCATCGTCAGCGAGCGGCGCGGCGCTCGCCATCGGAGAGAAGGCGATTACGGCTAGGACGGCTGCAACGGCGCGATTGATGGGGCGCAGTGCCATGTTTCGGCTTTCGGATACGGAAATGACAGCCATGAGCATGTGCACTACGGGGGTATTAGTCTATAGAATTGATATTCTAATATGCCGGCGCCTGGGAATGGTTTGGGCCGCGGCCGAGCCGCCGCAAGGAAGGGCTTTCCTGCTTCCGGGGCATCAGAAAAGCCCAGGTTAGGGAGCGGCGTCCCTTTGAGTGCGTGGGCCCTGGCAGTCAGCGCCTTCGTAGCCTGCCGGATTGTGCGAGGAGAGCGTACGGGCGTTGCGTCAATAGCGGCCGAGATTCTGGCGAAGTGTCGGGGCGGAGGCACCCCCGACATCGAACAGGGCCGTCGCCGAGCGCAGCGCGAACTCGTCGACGATCACTTTCGTCTTGGCCGCGGTGACGGCCGCCTGATGGAAAAGCGCGGCTAGCCCGTCAATCGGCCGGGTCGGTGCCGGGCACTGCGGCGGCGGCGTCAATCGCGCCACTTACGGGGGGCGTCTGGCGCTCGAAATAATCGATCGATTTGAAAATCTTGAACGCCGTCGGAGGTTCAAGAAAGATTGTGGTAGCGGGAGAGGGACTTGAACCCCCGACACGCGGATTATGATTCCGCTGCTCTAACCAGCTGAGCTACCCCGCCACGGACATCGTAGCCGGCTGGGCCGGCCCGTCGTCGAGGCGCGGTATATGCGCCGCGACATGGTCGCGTCAAGCCTTGGATCGCGAGTTATCAGCAGAAGCGAGCTTGCGTAGGCGGACGACCTTGAAATAGCCGCGCCCGACATGGACGGTTTCGTAGCGGCCCGTCGCCTTCGCCCAGTCCGTCAGACGGCTGACCTTGAAGTCGGAACTCCAGCCGACCGCCTTCGACAGGGGAGCGACGGCGCTCCAGAACGGCGCGAGGAGGCCGCCGTCATCGACGAGGCGGCTCGAGATGATGATCTCGCCGCCCGGCTTCAGGACGCGGTCCATCTCGGTCAGCGCCTGATCTGGATCGGGCACGAGGGTGATGACGAATTGCGCGGTCACGGCATCGAAACGCTCGTCGCCGAAGCCGAGGCGGCAGGCGTCCATCACCATCAGCCCGTGGACATGCCGCAGATTCTGGCTGGCGACCTTGCGATGCGCCACCTTGAGCATGTCGAGCGAGAGATCCGCGCCGAGGACGCGCGTTTCCGGCGTGAAATACGACAGGGTGAGGCCGGTGCCGACACCGATTTCCAGGATGTCCGAACCGCAGGCACAGGCCGCGGCGACCGCCTCGCGCTGCGGGCGTGCCAGCATGCGCTGATAGATCCGGTCGTAGAACTTGGCCCAGGTCGCATAGACGCGCTTCTGGGTGTCGAGATGGTCTGTCACCGGCATGGTAGGAAATCCGAGCGGAAAGGCGGGAGCCTGTCAGGACAGGGCGAGCGCCGCGGGCGCGGCGGTGGCCGGGATGGCGAGAGGCCGGCGCAGGATGGTGCCGCCGCCGAGCACGCGAGAGCCCGGGCCGGCATTGGCGTAGATCACGCAGGCCTGGCCGGGCGACACGCCTTCCTCGTCACCGGCAAGCTCGATGCGCAGGCCCTCCGCATCGCGGAAGAGGCGGGCTTCGCGCGGCGCGCGGGTCGAGCGGACGCGCACCGCGACGTCGAGACCTTCCGGTGGCAGAGCATCGAGCGTGGTTTCGCCGAGCCAGTTGAGATCGCGCAGCCGGACCTCGCGCACGCTCAGCGCCTCGCGCGGGCCGACGATGACGCGCGCGGTGTCGGCATCGAGACGCAGCACATAGAGCGGCTCGGCCGCGCTGAGCCGCAAGCCCTTGCGCTGGCCGACGGTGTAGTGGAGCACGCCCTCATGGTGGCCGAGGACACGCCCGTCGAGGTGGACGATGTCGCCGGGCCGGGCGGCGCCGGGTTTCAGCCTCTCGATGACATCGGCATAGCGGCCGTTCGGCACGAAGCAGATGTCCTGGCTGTCGGGCTTGTCGGCGATGGCGAGGCCGAGCTCGGCGGCGAGCGCGCGGGTCTGGGTCTTGTCGATATGGCCGAGCGGGAAGCGCAGCAGGTCGAGTTGCTCCTGCGTCGTCGCGTAGAGGAAGTAGCTCTGGTCCCTGCTGGCGTCGGCGGCGCGGAACAGGCCGCGATGGCCATTGCCGAGGTCGCGGCTGACGACATAGTGGCCCGTTGCCAGCGCGTCGGCGCCGAGCTCCTTGGCGAGATCGAGCAGGTCGCGGAACTTCACCGTGCGGTTGCACTCCACGCAGGGGATCGGCGTCTCGCCAGCGAGATAGCTCTCGGCGAAGCGCTCGATGACGGCGTCGCGGAAGCGGCTTTCGTAGTCGAGGACGTAATGCGGGATGCCGATCGCCTCGGCGACGCGGCGCGCGTCATGGATGTCCTGCCCGGCGCAGCAGGCGCCGGCGCGGTGGACGGCGGCGCCGTGATCGTAGAGCTGAAGCGTGACGCCAATGACGTCATAGCCCTCGCGCTTGAGCAGGGCGGCGACCACCGAAGAGTCGACGCCGCCCGACATCGCTGCGACGACGCGCGTGGCCGCGGGCGGCTTGGCGATGTCGAGAGAGTTGCGGGGTGTGGTCATCGTCTGCGGAGGCGTCCGTGGCTCGAAACTGCGATCTTTGTGCGTCTGCGGGCTCTATACCGGCTTTGGCCGCATGCTGCCAGCAGGATCGGCAAATCCTGCCGGCTTGCGGTCCCTGCATCGGCGTTTCTTGCCGTCGGCGGTTGCTATCATCGCGCTAACATATTGATTCCGAAGTACTTTGGTCTGGCGCGCAACTTGCTGGCAACGGGCGGGTGCGTTGTTGCCCGCACCGCGGAACCGTTCATGTCGATCCAGCCCGTCTTCAGCAATCAGCGAGCTCCCGAGGCTCCCGCTTCGCGCCGTCGCGCCGAGGGCGGGGAGGGAGAGGCCTTTACTCTGCCCGAGCTGCAGGACGAGAGCGACGCCGGGGCGGAAAAGGGCACGAGCACCAAGACAACCGACAAGACCGGTGCGGTCGAAGAGGCGGTTGCCGCGGCTGCGGCCTCCCAGGCCGAGAAGATTTCGGCGACGGCGACCGGAAAGGGCGAGCTTGCCGTGAAGCCGGGCGATGTCGTTGCCAAGCCGTCCAAGCCCCAGCAGGCGGGAACGCAGGCGGATGCTCCCGCTCCCGCCACCGGGATCGATTTCCTGATCGCGATGGCAGCTGCGCAGGCCGAAGCTGCCGCGGTTCAGGGCGGTGAGGGAAAGCCGAAGGCGGATGGCCAGGCGAAACCCACCGAAGACGAGCAGAAACCGACCAAAGCCAAGACGGACGATGGCTCGGCTGACGCGGCAAACCCAGTGCCCGGTGCGGATCAGATCAAAGCCGTTGCCGAGCCCCCTCATCCCGTCGCGATAGCGACGCTTGCATTGCCGGTTCCGGCCTCTGCTGCCGGAGGAGGCGCGCCGCAGTCTGCGAATGCATCTGCGATTGCCGTGGGAGATGGAGCGAAGCCGCAGGCGCTGCCGCTTCCCGGCTTTGCCAAGGCTGACGCGAATTCGGCGAAGGCCGCCGAAACGGTCGCGGCCGAGGATGCGGCGCCGGTGGACGGCAAGGCACTGCCGACGGCAGGCCATGTCGCCGAGATCAAGGGTACGGAAGAGAAGGCGCTTGTTGGCGCGGCCTCGAAGGCTGACGGAGCGCCGCCTGCGGCCGATCCGAAGCTGTTCGACAGCTTGCAGCAGGCGCTCGGCCCTCTCGATCTCTCGACCATGCTGCAGCAGGCGTCCGGCAAGCCGGCCCATGACCGCCTTGTCCAGCCATTCGATCCGAACCTGGCGGCGAACGGAGCCACGCCTGCTCAAGGTCAGGGCGTCGCGAGCGGCCAGCCGACGCCGGTCCATATGGTGCCGATCGAGATCGGCATGCGCGCGATGTCGGGTTCAAGGCAGTTCGACATCCGCCTCGATCCGGACGAGCTCGGACGGGTCGACGTCAATCTGTCGATTTCCGACAAGGGCGAGGTCAGCGCCAGGCTGGTCGTCGACCGGGTCGAAACCCTGCATCTCCTGCAACGCGACGCCCGCACGCTAGAGCGCGCCTTCGAGCAGGCGGGTCTGAAGCCGTCGGACGGCGGCGTCGACATCAGCCTGCGCGATCCCTCCGATCAGTCGGCCTTCCGTCAGAACCGCCAGCATGACGAGGCGCCGCAACGTCCGCGTGTGCCGCAAGGCAATGAGCGGACCGACGAGGCTGCCCTTTCCACCGACCCCGCCCCGCAGCGCCGCCTCGTGCGGCTCGGCGGCGTCGATCTCAGCATCTGAGCAAGGACAAGAGCCATGGCTGTTTCCGGGACAAGCGGCACGTCCGGCACATCGACCACCAGCAACAGCACGGTCACCGGCGGCACGACCGGGATCGCGAACAACTTCGACCAGTTCCTGACGCTGCTGACGACGCAGCTCAAGAACCAGTCGCCGCTCGATCCGCTCGACACCAACCAGTTCACGGCCCAGCTCGTTCAGTTCGCCGGCGTCGAGCAGCAGCTCAAGACCAATGAGACGCTGAGTTCGCTGCTCAGCCTGAACGCGGCCGGCACGGCGACCAATGCGGTCGGCTTCATCGGCGCCAAGATCACGGCCGATGGCGCCACCACAAGGCTGATCGACGGCAAGGCCGAGTGGAAGGTCAACATGGCTTCGGCGGGAACCGCGAACGTCACGATCAAGGATTCGAAGGGCAACGTCGTCCAGACCGCGACCAAGACGCTGGTCGCCGGTGACCAGTCCTATAGCTGGGACGGCACGACCTCGATCGGCTCCAAGGCGCCGGATGGCGAGTACACCATCACGATCGATGCGAAGAACGTGGCGGGTGAGTCCGTTACGGCCAAGACGCAGATCAGCGGTATCGTCGACGGCGTCGACTTCACCTCTTCGATCCCGATGCTGAAGATCGGCTCGATCAGCGTGCCGATCGACAAGGTGAAGAGCGTGGTGCGCAGCGAATGAGCCGGGGCGAATCAATCGTGGAGATACCGCACGATCGTTTTAGCCAATTTTTAAAGCCGGCCTACTATGCTGCCCTCAGTAGCTCTGTTGAGTTGTGTGAGAGTACCATGACCGAGCCATTGCGACCGCGGGTGAAGTACGTGATCGGACCGGACGGAAGTCCGCTGACGATCGCGGACCTTCCGCCGATGAATACAAGGCGCTGGGTCATCCGGCGGAAGGCAGAGGTGGTGGCCGCAGTGCGCGGCGGCCTGCTCAGCCTTGAGGAAGCCTGTCAGCGCTACACGTTGACGGTTGATGAGTTCCTGAGCTGGCAGATGTCGATCGACCAGCATGGCCTCGCTGGACTGCGGACGACCCGGATCCAGCACTACCGTCAGTAAGCCGCGGATAATTTCGTTTGTATTCAATGGCGTCGGTCCGGTCAGGACCGGCGCCTTTCGCGTTTGCGCGGCATGTCCGCATCGAAAGTTTAACAGGCCACTCCGAAAAATTAACGGACCGCTAACCATGCACTGGGAAAAACTTGCCTAGTGGGCCGGGGCGAGTGCGTCGCCCCTTCGATTCTGTGGAGCGGATGGCGGCGTGAACGGCCTGATCGAGCAATTCGCCAAATTCGGCGCGGCGCGGCTGGCGGCCATGCTGGCAGTGACGCTGGCGCTTGTCGGCTTCTTCGGCTTCGTGATGCTGAAGATGTCCCAGCCGGCGATGAGCGTGCTGTTCACGGATCTCTCCGGCCAGGATGTCAGCGCGATCCTCAAGGATCTCGACACGCGCGGCATCAAATACGAGCTGCGCGGCGACGGCCAGACCGTGCTCGTGCCCAAGGCCGACGTGCCGCGCTTGCGGCTCGACCTGGCCGGCAAGGGCATCCCGGCCGGCGGCGGCGTGGGCTACGAGATCTTCGACAAGGGCGACGCCTTCTCCTCGACCAGCTTCGTCCAGAACATCAACCATCTGCGTGCGCTCGAAGGCGAGCTCTCCCGCTCGATCCGCTCGATCAGCCGGGTGCAGGCGGCGCGCGTGCATCTCGTGATCCCCGAGCGGCGGCTGTTCGAGCGCGACCGCGAGCCGCCGCGTGCCTCGATCGCGCTCAAGCTCGCCGGTGACCTGGATGCCGCGCAGGTCCGCGCCGTGCGCCACCTCGTCGCCTCGGCCGTCGACGGGCTGAAGCCCGAGCGCGTCTCGATCGTCGACGAGCGCGGCCGCCTGCTCGCCGATGGCGCGCAGAGCGACCAGGGCCTGATCGGCCTCGGCATCGAGGAGCGCCAGACCGCGATCGAGAAGCGCATCAAGTCGCAGGTCGAGGATATCGTCGCCAGCGTCGTCGGCTACGGCCGGGCGCGCGTGCAGGTTTCCGCGGCGCTCGACACCAATCGCGTCGAGAGCCGCTCCGAAAGCTTCGACCCGGAAAGCCGTGTCCTGCGCTCCAGCCAGAACCGCACTGAGGCATCGACGACGAACGAGGGCGGCAACGGCGCCGTCACGGTCGGCAACGAGCTGCCCGGTGCCCAGCAAACGCAAGGCGCGCAACAGGCCCAGCGCGAGAATTCCTCGAAGAACGAGGAGGTGGCCAACTACGAGATCTCGCGCACGACCCGCACCGAGGTGCTGGAAGGCGGACGGGTCAAGAAGCTCTCGGTCGCCGTTCTCATCGATGGCAACTACAGCCGCAGCCCGGCCGGCGAGCTTTCCTATCAGCCGCGCAACGCAGAGGAGCTCGAGCGCATCGGCGAGCTGGTGCGGACCGCCGTCGGCTTCGACCAGGGCCGCGGCGACAAGGTCGAGGTGGTCAACCTGCGCTTCGCCGAGGCGCCCCCGCCGCCGAACGACCTGACCGAGCAGACGCTGATGCAGCAGCTGCTATCCTTCTCCCGGGAGGATCTCGTCCGCTTCGCCGAGCTCGGCGTGATCTCGCTGCTGACGCTGATCGTGCTGATGACCGTGGTGCGGCCGCTGCTGAAGCAGGTGCTGGCTTCCGACAACAGCAATGTCCGCGCGATCCCGTCCTTCATGCGCAATGGTGCGGTGCTGGCCGGGCCGGATGCGGCGACGGGCGATCCGGCCGGTGCTTCCGGCCGTGCCCTTGCCGCGGTCGGGCCCAATGGGGAGGTGCTGCAGGCCGAGGTCGAGATGCCGTCCGAGCGAATGCTCGCCGTCGCGCAGGTCAAGGGACAGCTCAAGGCGCAGTCGGTGGAAAAGATCGGGGCGCTGGTCGCGCAGAACCCGGCCGACTCGGTCGCGGTGCTGCGCAGCTGGATCCACGAGAAAGTCCCGGCGTGACGGGGCGCTGAACCATGGCCGAGAACCGATCCATCGCAACGCGCGGCACTTCCCTCGATGACGCCATCGAGGGCGGCGGCTTCGGCGTGACAACGGTCGCCGAGATGAGCGGCCCGCAGCGCGCCGCCGTCATCCTGCTGGTGCTGGGCGAGGAGCACGGCCGCGCCATCTGGCAGCAGTTCGACGACGACGAGATCCGGATCATCACGCGCGCCATGGCCGAGCTCGGCACTGTCGATGCGGACGAGGTCGAGCGCCTGATGCTCGATTTCGTCGGCAAGCTCTCGAGCGCCGGCGCCATCACGGGCTCCTTCGACCGCACGATCTCGCTGCTCGAGAAGATCCTGCCGACGGATCAGGTGGCGCTGATCATGGAGGAGATCCGGGGGCCTGCCGGCCGCAACATGTGGCAGAAGCTCGGCAATATCGACGCGGTGGTGCTCGCGAATTTCCTCAAGAACGAATACCCGCAGACGATCGCCGTGATCCTGTCGAAAATCCGGCCCGACCATTCCGCGAACGTGCTGCGCAACCTGCCGAACGACCTGTCGATCGAGGTGGTCGGTCGCATGCTGCGGCTCGAATCGGTGCAGAAGGAGGCACTCGATCACATCGAGAACACCTTGCGGACCGAGTTCGTTTCGACGCTGACCCAGACGCGCCGGCGCGATCCGCATGAGATGATGGCCGAGATCTTCAACGGATTCGACCGGCAGACGGAGATCCGCTTCCTCTCGGCGCTCGACGCTTCGAACCAGGAATCGGCCGAGCGCATCCGGGCGCTCATGTTCACCTTCGAGGATCTGGGCAAGCTCGACCCTGCCGGGCTGCAAACGCTGATGCGCCAGGCCGACAAGGACACGCTGGCGCGCGCGTTGAAGGGGGCGAGCCAGTCGATGCGCGACTTCTTCTACGGCGCCATGTCGCAGCGCGCCGCGAAGAACATGCAGGACGACATGGAAGGTCTGGGGCCGCTGCGGCTCAAGGAGGTCGACGAGGCCCAGACCAAGCTGGTCCAGTTGACGAAGGATCTGGCGGAGAAGGGCGAGATCATCCTGTCCAAGGGCAATGCCGACGACGAACTGGTGTATTGAAATGACTTCCGCGACGAAATTCCTGTTTGGGACGGATTTCCGCGAAGGCGGCCGCAAGGCGGCCGGCGAAGCCGATCTCGCTGCGGCGCGGGCCGAGGGGTTCCGTGCGGGGCAGGAGCAGGCGCATCGGGAGGCGCAGACCCAGCTCGCCGGCCTGACCGGGCAGCTCGCCCGCTCCGCTGAGCGGCTCTTCGCACAGGAAGCGGCGCGGGCCGCGGCGATCGAGGAGCATGCGGCGCATGTCGCGCTTGTGACGGCGAAGGCTCTGGCGGGCGCTGCCCTGGCGGAGAAGCCGATGGCGGCGCTGGCGGGAGCCGTGCGCGAATGCCTGAACCATGCCCGGACGGCGCCGCATCTCGTCCTGCGCGTCAATGAGGCGATGGTCGAGCAGGCGGAGGAACTGACCCGCAAGCTCGCGGCCGAGCACGGCTTTGCCGGAAAGCTGATCGTGCTCGGACAAACCGACATCGTGCCCGGCGACGGGCGCATCGAATGGGCCGAGGGCGGTTTCGTCCTCGACAGCCAGCAGCTTTCGGCTCTGGTCGAACAGGCGGTTGCCCGCGTGTTCGGCCATGACCAGGCGCAACCATGAAAGTCTGAGCCATGAGCCAGGAGCGTGACCTCAACCTGCCGCCGCTGAACCAGGCCGACCTGTCCTTCGACCAGAACCAGGCCTCTGTCGCGCGGTCGGGCCCTGTCCCGGTCAAGACGGCCGAAGATCTGGAACAGGTCTTCGACGTGCCGGTCACGGTCTCGGCCGTGCTCGGCTCCTCGAAGGTCGCTGTGGGCGACCTGCTCCAGATCGTGCCGGGCGCGGTTCTGGAACTCGACCGGCGCGTCGGCGAGGCGATCGACATCTTCGTCAACGAGCGGCTGGTGGCACGCGGCGAAGTCGTCGTCGTCGAGGACCGGCTCGGCGTGACCATGACCGAAATCATCAAGGCGGACCGGTGAGAGCCGGCCCCGTCATCGTGAACAAGAACAGAAGGACCTGAGCCATGCGCCTCATCATCGCCGGCGGTCTCAAGGGACAGATCATCGCCGCGGCCAAGATCGCGATGTCGCACGGAGCGGCCGTGACCCACACCGAAGGGCTCGACCAGACGCTCGCGGTGCTGCGCGCTAAGGGCGCCGACCTGCTCATGATCGACGTCGTGCAGCCGATCGCGGCCTATGTCGCCGCGTTGGAGGCCGAGCGCATCCGCACGCCGATCATCGCCTGCGGCACCTCGACGGATGCGCGCGCGGCCGTCGCGGCGATCCAGGCCGGCGCACGCGAATATGTTCCGCTGCCGCCCGATCCGGAGCTGATCGCCGCGGTGCTGGAAGCGGTCGCGGCCGACCAGACCAGCCTGATCTGGCGTGACCCGGCGATGGAGCGTGTCGTCCAGCTCGCCTCGCAGATCGCGCGTTCGGAAGCGCCGGTCCTCGTCACCGGCGAGAGCGGCACCGGCAAGGAGGTGATCGCGCGCCATCTGCATCAGAAGTCGGGGCGGAAGGACCGGGCTTTCGTCGCGGTCAACTGCGCGGCCATCCCCGACAACCTGCTCGAATCCGAGCTGTTCGGCCATGAGAAGGGCGCCTTCACCGGCGCCATCGCCCGGCGCATCGGCAAGTTCGAGGAGGCCAATGGCGGCACGCTGCTGCTCGACGAGATCTCCGAGATGGATGTGCGCCTGCAGGCCAAGTTGCTGCGCGCCCTGCAGGAGAGGATGATCGATCGCGTCGGCGGCACGCAGCCGGTCAAGGTCGATATCCGCATCATCGCCACGTCCAACCGCAACCTCGCCGATGCGGTGCGCGACGGCCTGTTTCGCGAGGATCTGCTCTATCGCCTGAATGTGGTGCATCTGCGCCTGCCGGCGCTGCGCGAACGGCCGGGCGACGTCCTGGCGCTGGCCGAGCATTTCGCGAAGAAATATGCGGAGCTCAACGGCTTGCCGCCCCGGCCGATCGCCGCCGATGCGCGCAAGCTGCTGCTTGCCAACGCCTGGCGCGGCAACGTCCGCGAGCTGGAAAACACGATGCACCGGGCGGTGCTGCTGGCGAGCGGGCCGGAGATCGCCGCCAATGCCGTGATGACGCCGGAAGGCGAAGTCCTTTCTTCGGCGCCTGCGCGTGATCCGGCCGCGCGGGCGGCGCAGACTGCGGAAGCGATGACCCGGTCGCTGGTGGGGAACACCGTCGCGGATGTCGAGCGCGAGCTGATCCTCGATACGCTCGACCATTGCCTCGGTAATCGCACGCATGCGGCCAAGATCCTGGGGATCTCGATCCGCACCCTGCGCAACAAGTTGAGCGAATACACCTCCGCCGGCATCACCGTGGCGGAGCCGGGTCAGACGCGCATCAGCGCGGCCTGACCCGCAAGCGGCGGCTTATCAGTAGTAGCGCCGGCGATAGTAGCGCGGCCTGGCGTAATAGCGGGGCCGATAGTAGTAGCGCGGCCGGGCATAATAGCGCGGTCGGGCATAGTAGCGCGGGCGGCGATAATAATAATACTGGCTGAACTCGGCGTCGGTCTTGTCCAGCGCCTCCTTCATTTCGGCCGGGACCGCCTCATCGCCCTGGGCGGGCTCGGCTTCCGGCTTCAGGGCCGGCTTCGGCCGGGCCGCTTCTGCGGCGGCGATGCCGCCCATGCCGGCGGCGGCAAAGCCCCCAACCAGCGTCATCAGGAATGAGCGTCTGTCCACAATGACCTCCAGGCTGCTGTCACCACATCTTACCGAGCATTCTTAGAGCCGGAATGCCGGTCACGAGTAATGCATTTAAATGATGCTTTGTTCCATTGGGCCCGCTTTCCGGCGTTATGGTTACGCGGGCAGCGCGATCAGTCCACCGCGTTGAGCGGGCGCGCGACGCTTTCGAGCGGCTGACGTTCGGCCCGGATGGCGAAGCGGGCTGCGATCACGGCTGCCCCAAGCATCAGCGCCGCGCCGAGCAGATAGCCGGCGAAGACGCCGCCGCGCGAGCCGGTGTCGATCAGGATGCCGAAGAGCCAGGGGCCGGCGATGCCGCCAGCGCCGGTGCCGACCGCGTAGAACACGGCGATGGCGAGCGCGCGCATCTCGACCGGGAAGGTCTCCGAAACCGTGAGATAGGCCGAGCTCGCCGCGGCGGAGGCGAAGAAGAAGACGACGCTCCAGCACAAGGTAAGCTGCGAGGCGGTGAGCACGTCCCTCCAGAAGAGATAGCCGGTGCCTGTCAGCAGCAGCGCGGACAGGGCATAGGTCGCTGCGATCATCACGCGCCGGCCGATCGTGTCGAACAGCCGGCCGATCAGCAACGGCCCGAGGAAGTTGCCGGCCGCGAAGGGCAGGATGAACCAGCCGATCTGCTGGGAAGGTACGCTGTAGAAATCGGTCAGGATCAGCGCATAGGTGAAGAAGATGGCGTTGTAGAAGAAGGCCTGCGACAGCATGAGCGAAAGGCCGACGAGCGCGCGCTCGCGATGGACCACGAAGAGCGCGTGGAACACCTCGCCGAGCGGCGTCTTAGCCCGCGGCCGCAGCCGGGTACCCATCAGAACTTCCCTTGCCGGTGCGACGAAGCCGGCGCGGCGCTCGATATCGGCTACGATGGCGGCGGCGCGCTCCGGATGGCCGTGGCTGATCAGCCAGCGCGGGCTCTCCGGAATCCAGTGCCGCAGGATCAGGATGACGAGGCCCAGTGCGGCGCCGATGAAGAAGGCGAGGCGCCAGCCATATTCCGGGTTGATCCGGGCCGGGTCGAGCAGGACGATGGCGCCGAGCGCACCCAGTACCGCGCCAAGCCAGAACGAGCCGTTGATGACGAGGTCGGTCCAGCCGCGCACACGCGCCGGGATGAGCTCCTGAATGGTGGAGTTGATCGCCGTGTATTCGCCGCCGATGCCCATGCCGGTCAGGAAACGGAAGGCGATGAAGCTCGCAACGTTCCAGGAAAGGGCGGTTGCGGCCGTGGCGGAGAGATAGACGAGGACCGTAATCGTGAAGAGCTTCTTGCGACCGAGACGGTCCGTCAGCCAGCCGAAAAAGACGGCACCGAGCACCGCGCCGGCAATGTAGGCTGCGCCCGCAAGGCCGATCTCCGTGTTGGTGAATCCGAGGACCGGGCTTTCTTTCAGTGCCCCCGAAACGGAGCCCGCGAGCGTGACCTCGAGCCCGTCGAGAATCCAGGTAATGCCGAGCCCAACGACGACGAGCGTGTGGAAGCGTGACCAGGGAAGCCGGTCGAGACGGGCGGGAACATCGGTCTCGACGATGGGGCGTTCCGCTCCCTGCGGGTGAGCATGCTGCACGGGTTGTCCCCGACGAATGAACGGCGCTCTTGCGGCGCTTTGAGATGGGCAAGTGCCGGCGGGGGAGAGCTGCCGGTGCGTGAATGACGTCGCGTGACATCGGCGGAGCCGGTGCGCGTTGGGTCGAGACGCAAACGATCCGTGTCCGCGAAGGTTCCGGTGAAGCATTCAGGGACAGGTGCCTGAAGCCTGGCTTAACCATTCATTCACCATGAACCCGGCAAGAATTGCCGGGTTGCGCTCCGCTTCGGAGCGCTGGCCGGCCATGGGCGGGCATAGGGCGGGCGGAGCGGTCGATGACCGATGTGACGGCGGGGCAGGGAAGAGGGTTCAGCATCCCTGATCGCGGCGCGATGGGAAAGCTGCTCAATCGGCCTGACCTGTTCCTTGCGATCGGCGTCATGGGCATCCTGGTGGTGCTCATCTTCCCGATGCCGGCGGTGCTGCTCGACCTGATGCTGGCGCTCTCGATCATCCTGTCGGTGCTCGTGCTGATGACCGCGCTCTTCATCGAGGAGCCGCTGGAGTTCTCCGCCTTTCCGACCGTGCTGCTGATCGTCACCATGTTCCGGCTGGCGCTGAACCTGGCCTCGACGCGCCTCATCCTCGCGCACGGCCACGAGGGCAGTTCGGCGGCGGGCCACGTCATCGAAGCCTTCGCCGGCTTCGTGATGAGCGGCAATTTCGTGATCGGAGTGATCGTCTTCACCATCCTGATCATCGTGAATTTCGTCGTCATCACCAAGGGTTCGGGCCGCATCGCCGAGGTCGCGGCCCGCTTCACCCTCGACGCCATGCCCGGCAAGCAGATGGCGATCGATGCCGATCTCTCGGCCGGCCTGATCGACCAGGAGACGGCCAAGGTCCGCCGCAAGGCGCTGGAGGACGAATCCTCCTTCTTCGGCTCGATGGACGGCGCTTCGAAATTCGTGCGCGGCGACGCTGTCGCGGGCCTGTTGATCACCTTCATCAACGTGCTCGGCGGCATCATCATCGGCGTGGCGCAGCAGGGGCTGAGCTTCGGCGACGCCGCGCACAACTACACGCAGCTCACAGTCGGCGACGGTCTCGTCAGCCAGATCCCGGCGCTGATCGTCTCGACGGCGGCGGGCCTGCTGGTCTCGAAGGCCGGTGTGCGCGGCGCCGCCGACAAGGCGCTCGGCAAGCAGCTCTCCGGCTATCCCAAGGCGCTCGGCATGTCGGCGGCGGTGATGCTGCTGATCGCGCTGCTGCCCGGCATCCCCATGCTGCCCTTCCTGCTGCTGGCGGGTGGCGCGGGCTTCCTCGCCCGCCGCTTCGGCCAAGCCGCCAAGGCGCGCGAGGCCGAGCAGGCGCTCGCCGGCACGGCGCAGTCCGGCACGGCGCTGGCGGCCGACGGCTCGCCGCGCGAGGAGACGCTGAACGACCTGCTCAAGATGGATGAGCTAAAGATCGAGATCGGCTACGGGCTCTTGCCGCTGGTCAATGCCGCGGGCGGGCAGGACAGGCTGACCGACCAGGTGCGGGCGCTGCGCCGGCAACTCGCGGCCGAGCTCGGCTTCGTCATGCCGGCGGTTCGCATCGTCGACAACGTCCAGCTCGAGGCGAACCACTACTACATCAAGATCAAGGAGATCGATGCCGGCCATGGCATCGTCTATGCCGGCCAGTATATGGCGATGGATCCGATGGGCGGCTCGGTGAACCTGCCCGGCCACAACGTTCTGGAGCCGACTTTCGGCCTGCCGGCGACCTGGATCGACGGCGCGCTGCAGGACGAGGCGCAATTGCGCGGCTACACGGTCGTCGACGCAGCGACCGTGATCTCGACGCATCTGACGGAAGTGCTGAAGTCGAACATGCCGGAACTGCTCTCTCATGGTGAGGTGCAGAAGCTGCTGCGCGAGCTGCCGAAGGACCATGCCGACCTCGTCAAGGAGATCGTGCCGAGCCAGATTTCGACCACCGGCATCCAGCGGGTGCTCCAGCTGCTGCTCTCCGAGCGCATCTCGATCCGCGACCTGCCGACCATCATCGAAGGGATCGCCGAGGTCTCGGCCAGCGTCCGGAGCCCGCGCGACATGGCCGAGCATGTCCGCGCCCGGCTGGCGCGCCAGATCTGCGCCCAGTTCTCAAATCAGCACGGCGTGCTGCCGATCATCACGCTGTCGCCGGCCTGGGAGGGCGTTTTCGCCGAGTCCGTCATCGGCCAGGGCGAGGACAGGCACCTCGCCATGCAGCCCTCGCGACTGCAGGAGTTCGTGCATCACGTCCGCGACAAGTTCGAGGACGCTGCGCGCATCGGCGAGATGCCCGCGCTCGTCACCTCCGCCATGGCGCGGCCCTTCGCGCGCCAGATCATCGAGCGCTTCCGGCGCGAGACGCCGGTGCTGTCGCAGGCGGAGATCCATCCGCGGGTGCGGCTGAAGACTGTCGGCAGCGTCTGACGGCCTTGGAGATCGTTCAGCCGCCTCGGCGAGCCCTCATCCTTTCGAGACGCGATCCTGCGGATCGCTCCTCAGGATGAGGGCTGACAATTCGATCGAGCCCGGAGGCCGCGCCTCCGCTTTCCACGGGGGGCCGATGCCTGCGGCGCAATGGTCAGCGCCATAAGCTGCGGCTAAGCGAAGGCGATGTCGCGCAACGCCGCCCTCTTCGCCGTCATGTGTCTCGTCTGGGGGCTGACCTGGCTGCCGGTCAAGGTCGGGGCATCGCATGTGCCGCCGGTCTTCCTGGCGGCGGCGCGCTTCACCATTGCCGGGCTCCTGATGCTGGTCTGGGCCGGGCGCGATGTGCCGAAGGTGCCGCGCGACGCCTGGCCGCGATTGATCGGCACGGCGCTGTTGCTCAACACCGGCAACTACACCCTGCTGTTCTGGGGCACGGCGCATGCGCCGAGCGGGCTCGCTGCCATCGTCAATTTCGCGACGATCCCGATCTTCACCTTGCTGGCGAGCCGCGCCTTCGAGGGCGAGCGCATCGACGGGCGCAAGCTCGCGGCGATCGGGCTCGGCACGGTCGGCCTCGGCTTCCTGTTCGCGACGCGCGCGCTCGGCGGGCTGTCAGTGGCACAGGGCGATCCGTTCGAGGCTTGGGGGCTTGCAGCCGTGGCCGCCGGAACCTTGCTCTACTGCGTCGGTGCCGTGCTGGCGCGCCCGATCGCGGGATCGATGCCGACGCTGACGCTCGCCGGCTGGCAGACATTCATCGGTGGCATCGGGCTCACGGCGGTCTCGCTCAGCCTCGAGCGGGTGGGCTATGCCGATCTGGCGATGCTGGTGCAGTGGCCGGTTCTGCCCGCCGTCGTGTTCCTTGTCATCGGCGGCTCGCTGATGGGCTTCACCATCTATATGCGGCTCCTGCGCGACTGGGGCGCGTTCAGGGCCGGTCTCTACGCCTTCATCAGCCCGGCGATCGCCGTCGCGGTCGGCGTCGTGGCCTTGCACGAGCCTTTCGGCTGGTCGGAGGCAACCGGCGCGCTGTTGATGTTCGGAGCCGCCGCGATTGCGCTCAAGCGGCCATCGGCCAAGCCTGCCAAGGCCTGATCGGCCGCCACGCTCAGGGCGGCGGCGCGATACGGGTGCTGCGCTTGAGCTGCGCGCGCTCGAAGGCCAGCACGATCGGCAGCGAGAACACCAGCGGCAGGATGAGATAGAACAGCCGCCAGATCAGCAGCGCGGCGAAGACCGCCGGCGCCGGCACGCCTGGCATGACGGCAAGGAAGACCGCCTCCATCACGCCGACGCCGCCCGGAACCTGGCTGAGCAGCCCGGCCGAGAAGGAGAGCAGGAAGGCGCCGAGCACGATCAGGAAGCCGGGATTGCCCTGTTCCGGCAGCGCGAAATAGATGATGCCGGCCGCGCCTGCCAGCTCGAGCGGGGCGGCGAGGTACTGCCTGAAGACGATCGGCAGGCGCGGATAGATGATCTCGAACTTGCCGATCTTCAGCGGCCTGAAGCGCAGCCAGGAGCCGATCGTGTAGAGCGCGACGAAGGCGAGCATGCCGACGCCGATCATGCGCGCGGTGCCGTCGCTGATCGCGAACCATTTCGACATCCGCTCCAGCGGATGCAGGATTTGCGGTTCGTAGAGCAGCACGAGGCCCATCAGGAAGATCGTGCCGAAGGCGAAGGTGAAGGAGCAGAGCGCGACGAGAACGGCCACCTCGGCGGCCGTGAGGCCCTTCGCCGTATAGGCCCGGTAGCGCACCATGCCGCCCGAGAAGACCGACGCGCCGATATTGTGCGAGAGAGCGTAGGTCACGAAGGAGCAGAGCGAGATATAGAACCAGGAGATGCCCTTCTCCTTGCCGAGATGGATCAGGGCGATCCGGTCGTACCAGGCGAGGGCGGCGTAGGCGACGAGCGTCGCGAGCGCGCCGTGGAAGAAGGCCTCCGGCGGGATGACCGCGATCTTGTGGCCGATGCGCTGGGAGATGATCTTGATGCTCTGCCAAAGGCTTGCGTCTGCGAGCAGCGCTTCGATCGCGGCGTCGGAGCCGGCTTCGGCCTTGAGCTTGCCCCAGAGAAGTTCAACCGACCAGACCACCGCGACGAGCCCGATGATCGGCCAGAGGTAGTCGAGATAACGTTTCATACAGGCCGCGGGGGTGGGAATTGGTGACGGATGGCGGGGCGGCCCACGTCGTCACCGCTGCGGCGCGAACCTGTCGTTCTCTGTGCCAGCGTGTGGGGGCAAGGGCAAGCGTCCGAAGACGCCTGCCCCCGCGCCGGGCTGGGTTATTTGCCGTTCTTCTTCAGCCAGTCCTGCATCATCTTCAGCCAGTCCTGCATCATCGCGACCTCCTTCTCTTGGTCGCGGATGACGCTCTCGGCAAGTTTGCGGATCTCCGGGTCCTTGCCGTGGGCCAGCACGATGCGCGCCATGTCGATCGCGCCCTGATGGTGCGGGATCATGCCGCGGACGAAATCGGCATCGGCATCGCCGGAATAGGGGATGTCCATGTCCTTATGCATCTTCGCGTTGGCCTCCCTATAGGCCTTGGTCGATGCATTCTCGGTTGCCGTCTTGGCTGCGGGAGCACCGTGGTTGTGCTGCTGCTGCGCCTGCGCGGCGTTGCCGAGCGTGCCGGCTGCGAGAATGGCTGCCAGTGCGATGGCGGTACGATTCATCAGTCTTGTCCTTGATCGATGGAAAATGCGGATCGCGCCGGAAAGCGGCGTCATGATCCGCGGGAATCTCAGCTCAGATCGACAGGGATCGCGGCGGGCGCTCTGCCGGCTCGATGGACAGGCCCCGGGAGAGCATCACGATCGACGGATGAGTGGGCGACCAGGAGATCATGACCGGCAGCGAGGGGGCTGCCGGCGCCTGCGCGATCAGGCCGCAGCCGATGATGCAGCAAAGGGGCGCAGTGGAAGCCGGATGCTCTGCCGGCATGGACTCGTGACACGGAGCAGGGGCGTCGGTCCGTTCGCCGGCACCCGGCCGCGCGGCCGCGCCGTGTTGCGATGGTGCGGGCATCGGCATGCGCATCGCCGACGCCGCCAGCGTGATATGCGGCAGCACGGCGAAGCACATCACCAGCAGCGCGAACAGCCAGCCGGCGCCGCGGCCGCGCTGTGGCCGGCGCCTCATTCCGTTGGTGATGTCACGTAGGGCATGCGTCATTACGCGATGATCTTTCGGACTGGATCATGTCATGATCGCGGCGAAGATTCACTCTTTCGAGCTCGATCTGCCTTCCATGTCCCAGAGCCTGACCATCACCCTGACCGGAACGACTGACCTGCCGCCCGGCAAGGTCGCGGCGATCGTGACATCGCTGGAGATGTTCGAACGACCGCCGGAGCGGGCCGATCCGCCGGGAACCGAGGGGTTCTCGCTCGACCCTATCGAGCGCTCCGACATCGATCGCTATCTGCGCATCTATCGTCAGCTTGGCGAACGCTGGATGTGGTTCAGCCGGTTGGTCGCGCCGCGCGCGGAGCTCGAACCGATCTTCTCGGATCCGGCCGTCGCGATCTATGCAGCCTGCTTCGACGGGCAGGATGTCGGCCTGCTCGAGCTGGACTTCCGCGTCCCGGGGGAGGGGGAGCTCGCCTTCTTCGGGCTCGATGAGCCCGTCGTCGGGAAGGGGGCCGGCCGCTGGCTGATGAACCGGGCGCTGGAACTGGCCTGGACGAGGCCGATCTCGCGCTTCTGGGTGCATACCTGCACGCTCGATCACCCGGCGGCGCTCGCCTTCTATCGGCGCTCGGGCTTCACGGTGTTCAAGCGCGGCATCGAGGTCGACGACGACCCGCGCCTGACGGGCAAGCTGCGCCGCGACGCCGTTGCGCACCATCCCGTCATTGCATGAGAAAAGGGCGGCGTCCGGAAGACGCCGCCCTCTCACTGAAATTCCTGGAAATTCTTGCAGTGGGTCAGGCGCGAGAGCGCAGCCCGATCGCGTCCATCGTCGCCTGATCGCGTGCGGCTTCCGCGGCGCGCTCGGTCGCGCGTTCCCGATCATCGAGAATCTCGACCTTCTTCATGTCCTCGAAGGCTTCCTGCAGCTCGGCCTTGGCCTCGTCGAGCTGGCCCTTCAGATTGTCGGCCGACTGGCGCAGGTTGTCGCGCCGACCCAGAGCCGCCTTGGCATAGGTCGGGTAGGCGAAGTGAGACGAGTCGGTGATCCCGGCGCGGGCTTCCTCGGCCTGGATTTCCCGATCGAGATCGTTCGCCATCCTGTGGAAGTCGGCGATCATCATCTCGATCTGGCTAACCCGGCGACGTTTCTCGTCCACCTGAAAGCGCTTCAACCGCAGAAGGGTCTCTCGCGACTTCATGTCGTTTCCAACTCCTGATTACGCATTGACCTCTGCCGACCCCTCGGCGCGGGTCTGAACTCCATCCGCGAGACGTGCCGCAGCATGGCGCAAGGAGGTTGACCTTTCCTTACCGAGACGGGCTGCTTTTTCTGCATGCTCAAGCCGCGTCCCGGCTCCTGCCGCAGCCTGTCGCGATGATCTACTCACTGAGCCAGCGGCCGTTCGGCCCGTTATCAGCGGATTTCCTGTCTTGGCTGCCTTTCCTCGTTTCGGCGGGCACGGCCCCCTGCTTTTCGGCCTCGCCCTCACGCGCATCATCGGCTGGGGCTCGACCTTCTATTCGCCTTCGGTGCTGGTCAGCGCGCTTGACCGCGATCTCGGCCTCAATGCCGAGATCGTTTTCGGAGGCATTACCATTCTGCTGATCACAGGCGCGCTGGTCGCCCCGGCGATCGGCCGTCATCTCGATCGCGAAGGCACGCGCCGCTCGATGTGCGTCGGCGCGGTCATCTGCGCGCTCGGCCTTGCCGTTCTCGCCACCGCACAGGGGCCGGTCAGCTACCTCGCGAGTTGGTTCGTCATCGGGCTGGGACATGCGATGTCGCTCGCCAATGTCGGCAACGTCGCGATCGCGCAGCTGATGGGCGAGCGGACCCGCCGCGTCATCGGATTGATGATGCTGGTGACGGGGCTTGCCTCCAGCGTGTTCTGGCCGTTGACCGCGGTTCTGATGGGGGCTTTCGGCTGGCGCATCACCGTGCTCGTCTTCGCGGCGATGCAGATCGTGATCGTGCTGCCGATCTATGCCGCGGTGCCCCGCTTACGGCCCGTGCAGCCGGCGACGAAGGTGGCCGGGGCTCCCTCTGCGGGCGAGGATGGGCGCGTTCCCTCCTCTTCCCGCAAGGCCGCCTTCTGGCTCGTCGCGCTTGCCTTCTCGGCGAGCGGGCTGGTGTCCTGGGGGCTGCCGCTGCACCTGATCACCTTGTTCCAGGAGGCGGGCCTGACGCAGGCGCAAGCCGTCTGGATCGCTACGTTGAGCGGGCCGGCGACAATCGCGGCGCGCGCCATCGATGCTACGGTCGGCGAGCGCCTGCCGGCGGAGAAGACCGCGCTGCTCGGCCTGCTGCTGGGGCCAGCGCTGTGCCTGGTGCTGCCCTTCGTTCCGATGACGATCGGTGCGGCGGCGGGTTTCGTCATGCTGTTCAGCGCTGCGCTCGGCGTGATTTCGGTGGCGCGGGCTACGCTGCCGCTCGCCCTGTTCGGCCGCAACGGCTTCGCCGCCATGCTGGGCAAGCTCACCGTGCCGCAGAATATGGCCTTCGCCGCCGCGCCGCTGCTTTTCGCGGTGATGGTCGAGCGGCTCGGTGCCGACCTGACGCTGATCGTTTCCGCCGCGATCCAGGCGGTGGGGTTCGCCGCGATGTTCGCTCTGGTGAGGATGATGGCGCGGGCCTGAAACGTTTCAGACGCCCGCCAGCAGGGCCAGGATGGCGAGGGCCGCCGGCAGAGCCTGGATGTAGAGGATCTTGCGGCTTGCGGTGGCCGCGCCGAAGAGGCCGGCGACGACGACGCAAGCCAGAAAGAACAGCTTGATCGCGAAGCCCGCGGCGCCGAGCCAGAGCCCCCAGGCCAGGCCGGCCACGAGGAAGCCGTTATAGAGCCCCTGATTGGCCGCCAGCACCTTGGAGCGCGCCGCGAATTCGGGCGTCAGTCCGAAAGCCTTGTGGCCGTGCGGCGTATCCCACAGCCACATCTCCAGAATGACGATGTAGATGTGGATGAGGGCAACGAGGCCAATCAGAGCCGAGGCGATCATCGATGGGGCATCCCGTGGAGAGGCTGAGCCGGAGTCACAGGCTGCCGCTGATGATCGCGTGGAGGCGCTGATAGCATTCGGGCAGCGGTGTCGCGTCGTCCTTCGACTGCTTGAGGAAGGCTTCGAGTGCCGGGTGCAGGCGGATCGCCTCGTCGACCTCCGCGGACGCGCCCTGGCGATAGGCGCCGAGCCGGATCAACTCCTCCATGTCGGCATAGGTCGCAAGCGTGGCGCGGGCCTTCTGCACGACCGGGTAATAGGCAGGATCGCAGGAGCGCGGCATGGTTCGCGAGACCGATTTCAGGATGTTGACGGCCGGGTAGCGGCCGCGCTCGGCGATGGAGCGCTCCATGACGATATGGCCGTCGAGGATGCCGCGCACCGCGTCCGCGACCGGCTCGTCATGGTCGCCGCCATCGACCAGCACGGTGAAGAGCCCGGTGATCGCGCCGTCCTCGGTGCCGGGGCCGGCGCGTTCCAGCAGTCGTGGCAGCTCGGCGAAGACGGTCGGGGTGTAGCCCTTGGTCGTCGGCGGCTCACCTGCCGCCAGGCCGATCTCGCGCATCGCCATGGCGAAGCGGGTCACCGAATCCATCAGGCACATCACCTGCAGGCCGCGATCGCGGAAATACTCGGCCAGCGTCAGCGTGGTCAGCGCCGCCTGCTTGCGCATCAGCGCAGGTTCGTCCGACGTGGCGACGACGACGATCGAGCGGGCGAGGCCCTGCGGTCCGAGATCCTCCTGCAGGAACTCCTGCACCTCGCGGCCACGCTCCCCGACGAGGCCGATGATGTTGACGTCGGCCTGGGCGTAGCGGGCCAGCATCGAGAGCAGGACGGACTTGCCGACGCCGGACCCGGCGAAGATGCCCATGCGCTGGCCGATGCAGCAGGTCAGGAAGGTGTTGAGGGCGCGGACGCCGAGGTCGAGCGGCCCGCCGACGCGGCGCCGCTTATGGGCCGGCGGTGGATCGTTCCGGAAGGCATAGAGCGTGTCGCCCTGCGGCAGGGGCGGGCCGCCGTCGACCGGGCGGCCGAGCGCGTCGACGACGCGCCCGAGCCAGGCGGGTGTCGGGCGCAAGCCGGGCTGAGCGCGGTCGACATGGACCGGGCAGCCGCGGCGCACGCCGTCGAGCCCGCCGAAGGGCATCACCAGCGCCTTCTCGCCCGAGAAGCCGACGACCTCGCAGGGAACGCGGGTGTCTGCTGCGATCTCGATGCCGACACGGCCGCCCAGGCTCATCGCGCTGATCGGTCCGGCTACCTCGACGAGCAGGCCGCGCACGCCGATGACGCGGCCATAGATGCTCACCCCCTCGATGTGCTCGATGGCGGAGGCGAGGGCCGAGAGACGGTCATGGCCGTGCGAGGGGGAATTCATGATGCGATGACGTCCTTGCCAGTCGGCGAGGAGGAGCGGGATATTCGGCAGATCGCCCCTGTGGATGATTTGGTAAGGGTTCCTAACAAATTGCGCTCATTTACCAGCCGTTAAGCTCTGTGATTAAGACTGCAGATCGAGGCTGCCGCGTGTCGCAGGGCCGTTTGGCCCCGTTTCTCGAAGCATCCCTCCGCGAAAGGGCGTTTTCGCGGGTGAGAGTTCACCGATCCGTGTCAAATTCGACTCACCTCGACAAGGATCGTTCACTTTCTCCGAGGAAGCGCTTGCGCTCGGGAATCACGGTTTGTTAACCAGTTTCTCTGTAGCGTGTCGCGTGGCGTTTCATCGGGCAAGTGCGTCGTCGTCAAGGGCCGAGAAGGTCCGGGCGTAAGCAACGGTCAACCTGCCCTGCGGGCGAAATTGGGGACGTGGACATGCGGGTTCTGCTGATCGAGGACGATAGCGCGACCGCTCAAAGCATCGAGCTCATGCTCAAATCCGAGAGCTTCAACGTCTACACGACGGATCTCGGCGAAGAGGGCGTCGATCTCGGCAAACTCTACGACTACGACATCATCCTGCTCGACCTGAATCTGCCCGACATGTCGGGCTACGAGGTTCTGCGCAGCCTGCGCGTCGCCAAGGTCAAGACTCCGATCCTGATCCTCTCCGGCCTCGCCGGCATCGAGGACAAGGTGAAGGGCCTCGGCTTCGGCGCTGACGACTATCTCACCAAGCCGTTCCACAAGGACGAGCTGGTCGCCCGCATCCACGCGATCGTGCGGCGCTCGAAGGGCCATGCCCAGTCGGTCATCACGACCGGCGATCTGGTCGTCAACCTCGACACCAAGACCGTGGAAGTCGACGCCGCCCGCGTCCACCTCACCGGCAAGGAATACCAGATGCTGGAGCTGCTCTCGCTCCGCAAGGGCACGACGCTCACCAAGGAGATGTTCCTCAACCATCTCTATGGCGGGATGGACGAGCCAGAGCTCAAGATCATCGACGTGTTCATCTGCAAGCTGCGCAAGAAGCTGGCGAACGCTTCGGACGGCAAGAACTACATCGAGACCGTCTGGGGCCGTGGCTATGTGCTGCGCGAGCCCTCCGAAGTCGACGAGCGCATCCCGGCCTGACGCATCCTGTCGCCCGGTCCGTCATCGGGCCGTCACGAAGCGACGGCATACAAGTTTTGACCTGATCGTCGGATGTACACGACAGGTCGACGGGACCCCGCCGCGAGGCGGGGTTTTTGTTTTGGCCTACCGTCGATGGTGACGATGTTGCGGTTGTTCGGCGCTCAGGCGCGCCAGCTCGCAAGCGGTCGCGCAAAGGTGCGGCTGCCGAGCGGCGCGGCGGCGTGCGGCTGCGGAGCGAGGGCGGCCTGGCGGTAAAGGCCCCGATGCTCGGGGTCGCAGGTCAGCCTGGTGGCAAGTCCGAGAACCGTTTCCGCGGCGCCGAGCACGAAAGCTCCGTCAGGGGCGAGGCGCGGGGTCAGCAATTCCAGCACCTTCACCTTCGTCGGCACGTCGAAATAGATCAGCACGTTGCGGCAGAAGATCACGTCGAACCGGCCGAAATGATCGTTCCGCTCCAGCAAATTGTGGTGGCGGAAATCGACCATTCCGCGCAGCCGCTCCGAGACCTGCCATTTGTCGCCGCGCTGCTCGAAATGCTTCAGCAGCATCTGGATCGGCAGGCCGCGCTGCATCTCGAACTGGCTGTAGATGCCCGAGCGGGCCTTCTCGAGAATCTCCGACGAGATATCCGTGCCGATGATCTCGACCTTCCAGCCGGCAAGGCGGTCGGCGAGGTCGTGGATGATCATGGCCAGCGAATAGGCCTCCTGGCCGCTCGACACGGCGGCGCACCAGATGCGCAGCGAGCGGGTGGCAGCGTTCGCCGCCATGCGCTCGGGCAGGATCACGTCGCGGAACAGGTCGAACGGCGTGCGGTCGCGGAAGAAGAGCGTCTCGTTCGTCGTCATCGCATCGACGACGACATTTTCCAGCGTGCGATCGCGGCCGAGCCGCAACTGGCCGATCAGCGTCGCGATATCGGCGATGCCGCGCCGGCGGCACAGGATGCTCAGGCGGCTTTCCGCCAGATACTGCTTGTCGGCGGTCAGCGACAGGCCCGAGCGCTGCTGCAACAGCTGCCGCAGGAATGCGAAATCGGTCTCGGTCATGCCGGCTGCACCCCGCGCACGAGGCAGCGGACGGAGGCGCCGATCTCGTCGAGCGCGATCACGGTGCTGGCATGGCGCGCACGGACAACCGAGCCCGGCATGCCCCAGATCGTGCTGCTCGGCTCGTCCTGGGCCAGAACCGCCGCTCCGGCTTTGCGCAGGGCACCAGCACCTTCTGTGCCGTCGCTGCCCATTCCGGTGAGAACGAGGCCCATCGTCGCCGCGCCGAGATGGCGGGCAGCATCGTTGAACAGCACGTCGACGGCGGGCCGGCAGAAGTTCACCGGCGCCTCGTCGCCGATCCGTGCGACGATGTGGCCGAGCCGGCGGTCGATGCCGAGATGGCGGCCTCCGGGTGCGACATAGACGGTTCCGCGCACCAGGCGTTCGCCGTCGAAGGGTTCTCGCGCCGGAACGCCGATATGGCTCGCGATCTGCTCGGCGAACGACGCCGTGAACAGCGGCGGCATGTGCTGGACGACCAGCGTCGTCAGGTCGTGAAGGCCTTCGCCGATATCGAAGAGCACCTTGGCGACAGCGCGCGGCCCGCCGGTCGAGGCGCCGATCACGAGGTAGCGCGGCATCACCGAAACCAGGGGGCGAAGATTGACGGGGCCGCCATGTGGCAGATCGACGATGTCGACCTCCGGCGGCAACGAGCCCGGTCGCGCCGCCGTATGGGCGATGTTGCCGAGCTTGAGCAGAAACTCGCTGCGGAAATCGAGGGACAGCGTCATGCCGGCGCGGCTGTCAGGCTTCGAGACGACGTCCATCGCGCCCTTGGTCATGCATTCGAGCGCGATGCGGGTGTTGCGCTCGTTCAGCGTGGCGGCGAGCAGGACACCGGTATTGGGGCTTTCCTTGAGGATCTGCGGCAGTGCGGCTGCCCCGCCGACGCCCGGCATGTCGAGATCGAGCACCATGACGTCCGGCTTGTAGCGGGTCGCATGGGCGACCGCGGTCTCTCCGTCCCCGGCCACCGCCACGACGTGAAAATGGCCGGCTTCCCCCAGCCAGCGGGCGAAAAGCCCGCGGACGATGACGGAATCGTCGGCAATCACGACCGTCTTGTGCCGGGTCGGCGGAGCCGGAAGGGGGCGGGACGCCATCATGCTCATGCTGCTTGCTGGATCGGCGATGCCGAGCGACGGAGATCGGGCATCCAAACCGGCGCCGGACTGCTCAGAGCAGACCGACCTGATGGAATTTCGACGCCACGATTTCCTTGTCGAAGGGCTTCATGATGTACTCGTCAGCGCCCGCATGCATGGCGCGCGCGATATGGGCGATGTCGTTCTCCGTGGTGCAGAAGACGACCTTCGGCCGCTTGCCGCCCGGCATCTGGCGCAGCGTGCGCAGGAACTCGTAGCCGTCCATGATCGGCATGTTCCAGTCGAGCAGTACGGCGTCCGGCATCTCGCCCTTGCACGCATCGATGGCGCGCGCACCATCCTCGGCTTCGGCGATGCGGAACTGCAGGCCTTCCAGGATTCGGCGTGCGACCTTGCGGATCACCGCTGAGTCATCGACGACGAGGCAATATTTCATGGTCTGTCTCCAAAACTCTGTGGCCGCGCTTCAGGCCGCGGCGGGAAGATCAAGATCGAGGACAGCATCGAGATCGAGTATGACGAGGAGTTCGTCGGCGAGCCGGTGAACGCCGGTCGCCAACGCGGTCCAGACGCGATCGAGATGAACGGGCAGCGGCTCGAAGGTGGAACGGTCCAGCCGGATCACCTCGCCGACGGCGTCGACGATCAGGGCGTAGGCCTCGCCGCGATGGTCGATGCCGATCGCCGTCAGCTCGCCTTGCCGCTGTGCATCCGGAACCGTCCGGCCGAGCCGCTTGCGCAGGCAGATCGCGGTAACGATGCGCCCACGCAGATTCAGCAGGCCGACGATCTCGCTCGGGGCGCGGGGCACGAGCGTGATGCGGTCGGTGATGAAGACATCCTGTACGCGCCCGATCGGCAGCCCGAGCAACTGCTCGCCGATCCGGATCGTCACGTAGTCGAGCGAATCGCCGAAACCGGCGGAGGCCGCCTGCCGCGCCTTGTCGGGTCCGGGAAGGGTCATGCTGCCTGCCTCATATCCGCACCGCCGGCGTTCAGCTCGCTCAGCAGGGCCCGGCGATCGAATTTCGCAACGATATCGTCGAGACCGGCCTGTACGGCGCGCATGTGCAGATCGGGGGTCGCGCAGGTGGTGAGGCCGAGGATGCGCAGGCGCTCGCTTCCGGCCCGCGCGCGCAGTGTAGCGGCGAAGGCGAAGGCCGCTTCGATCTGCCGATCGAGATCGAGCAGGACGATGCCGAACGGCTCGCCGGCTGCGGAGGGATCGAGGTCGAAATCGGCTGCCATGGTGATGGTGTGGCCGGACGCCTTCAGGATCGGGCTCAGCATTTCCCGCAGGAAATCCGACGGCTCGATCAGCAGGACACGGGCGGAGGGCGCTGAGCTGCGCCGCACGGCAAACCAGCCGGGCTCGTTCAGCGGCAGGTAATGGGCGAGATCGACGATATCGGTGGCCCGGCCCCGGATCATGGCCGAGCCGATCACGCCGCGTTCGCCGCTCGCGGCCATTTCGAGGTCGAAACTGTCCTCGACGATGTCGACGATGGCTTCGACCGCAAGCGCGACGGTCAGATCGCCGTCCGAGACGATGACCAGTGGCTGGATGCCCTTGCTGCGCAGCTGCGTTTCCGCGAGTGGCGTGACGGGCACGAGGCGTCCGCGATAGTGCAGCAAAGTGCGGCCGCCGCCGCGCTGGAACTGGTCGGCATCGACCTCCTCGAGCCGCGTCACCAACGACAGAGGCAGCGCCTGGAGGCTGCCGGCTCCGGTCCGGAAGACGAGCATCGTCGTCTTCTCGCTCGCTTGCTCATGGGCGGGTGCGGCATGCTGCTTCGCTTCCACCTCGCCCGACAGGGCCGCGCCGACCAGGCTGGCGACGCCGTTGGGGTCGACGATCAGCACGACGGCTCCGTCGCCGAGGATGGTATTGCCGGAGAAGAGCGGGATGTGGCGCAGCTTGCTCGACATCGGCTTCACCACGATTTCCTCGGTGTGGAAGACGCTGTCGACGAGGATTCCGAATTGTCGCTCCCCGATCTGGGTGATGACGATGAAGCCTTCACCTTCCGCGGCCTTGGGCGCGCCCATCAGCTCGGGAAGCGAAATGATCGGCAGCAGGCGTCCGCGCAGCCGCAGGACCGGGGCGCCGTTGATCTCCTCGATGCGGTTGTCGTCGCCCGCCTTCACCCGGACGAGCTCGCGCACCGCGATCTGGGGGATCGCGTAGCGGTCATTGCCCGCCACAACGATCAGGGCGGAGATGATTGCGAGCGTCAGCGGGATCTTGATGGTGATGGTGGTGCCGAGGCCGGGACGGCTGGCGACGTCGATCATCCCGCCGATCGAATCGACGTTGGCCTTGACCACGTCCATTCCGACGCCGCGGCCGGAAACCGCCGTCACGTTATCCGCCGTCGAGAAGCCGGGCAGGAAGATGAAGCGGCTGATCTGGGCGTCGCCGAGCTTCTCGATCTCGGCTTCGGTCGCAAGGCCCCGGGCGATGGCCTTGTTCCGGATGCGTCCGACATCGAGCCCGCGTCCGTCATCCGCGATCGAGATCGTGACGGAGCCGCCCTCGTGGTAGGCGGAAAGCCGGATCGTGCCCTGTTCGGGCTTCCCGGCTGCCCGGCGCTCCGCCGGAAGCTCGATCGCATGGTCGGCGCAGTTGCGGACCATGTGGATGAGGGGGTCCTTGATCAGGTCGAGGATCTGCCGGTCGAGCTCGGTTTCCGCACCATCGGTCACGAGTTCGATGCGCTTGCCGAGTTCGGCGCTGAGGTCGCGCACGATGCGCGGCAGCTTCGACCAGGCGTTGCCGATCGGCTGCATGCGCGTCTTCATCACGCCGTCCTGCAGCTCGGCGGTGATCAGCGAGAGGCGCTGCAGCGGTGCCTTGAGCTTGGCGTCCTCCTGCTGGCGGGAGACGTCGAGGAGCTGGTTGCGTGTCAGAACGAGCTCGGAGACCATGGTCATCAGATGCTCGATCGTGTCGACATTGACACGCAGGGTCGCGGGGCCGCCGGTTCGCGAGGACGAAGGGACATCTTCGGAAAGTGCGGGACTTTCGCCGCTCTCGATGCGGCCGTTGCGGTCCCGCTGCGGCTCCGGCGCGCTGCGAAAGACGATGTCGTCCGTCGCGGCCGTGGCGTCGGTCTGGCCGTGCCGGGCGAGATAGGCGGCGACGGGATCGACCGGCTGGTCGACCGGGTGCGCGTGGTTGAGTTCGCCCTTGGCTCGCTCTGCCAGAGCCTGCAGCTCGCGGATCAGCGTCTCGTCGTCGCCCTCCGGCTCCAGCCCTTTCTCGGCCAGCTCGGCGAGTATGTCCTTGATGCGGTCGATGGTTTCGAGGATGGCGGTGACGGCGGTGGGCTTCACCGTTGCGCCGTCACGGAACTGCCCGATCACTGACTCGGCCGCGTGGGTGAGAGCCTCGAGCCGCGGCAGGCCGATGAAGCCGCAGGTTCCCTTGACGGTATGAACCAGCCTGAAGATGTTGCGCAGGATGTCCCGGTCGTTCGGGTCCTGCTCGAAGCGGACGAGCTCCCGATCGACCGTATCGAGGTTCTCGCCGGTCTCGGTCAGGAACTCTTGCAGCAACTCGTCCATGCAGGAACATCACTCAACGCGAAACCCTCCAGGAACCAAAGCACGAGAAGGGTTTATGATCGGTTGAGATCGCCCTTCGACTGATTTCGGTTTCAGGCCGCCTTGGCTGCCTTGATGGTCACGGTCTCCCCGTCGATCGCGACGGAAACCTCCATCCCGGCAGCGCGTGCCACCATGCCGGTGTAGACCGGCTGGACGGCATGGGCGTCGATCGTCCCGCCCGGCGCATTGCCGGCGAGCAGATCCTCGACATGGGCGGGGATGCGGGCATGGGAGCCCGTGGCCTTGATCTCGAAGCTGCCCTGTTCACCCTCGACGCTGGCCCGGGAGATCAGCTTGCCGCCGCGCGGCACGGCCTGCGCGGCGATGACCAGCAGGTTCAGCAGCAGCTTGACCTGATTCTTCGGCAGCAGGGCGCGCGGCGCCTCCCAGTCGAGCGAAAGCTTCTCGTCGTTCAGGAAGCCGTTGGCGACGTTTCCGGCATCGCCGAGATCGATCATTGCGCCGGCCGAGCCGGCCGCGCCGAAGGCGAGGCGCGCGAACTGCAGGCGGGCCGAGGCGTTGCGGGCGCTCTTCTTGATCAGCTCCAGCGCAAAATCGCGCATCGACGGATCATCTTCCTCGAGAACCTCCAGCGCGTTGACAATCGCACCGACCGGGCTGATCACGTCATGGCAGACGCGGCTGCAGAGAAGAGCGGCCAGGTCGAGCGAGTCGAGCGAGATGGCGGTCATGGGGGCGAAATCCTGGGATGGCGATGCGCCGAGGGTAGGGCGGCAATGCCGCCAGATATGCTGTCATCTTGGTTTTCATGTGGTTAATCGCCATATATCGGGCCAATGTTCGAAGGAAGGGCCGCCATGATCGGCCGTGACGATCCCCGCCTGCGCGATTGCGACGGGCTGGGGCGCAAGCTCGCGGAAGCTGCCAGAATCAGTGCGACGGTCCTGCTGGCGAAGCGGGCGGCGCGCGATGTGACGCTCAAGCAGGACGGCTCGCCGGTCTGCTCGGCGGATCTGGCTGCCGATCACGCAGCGAAGGATGCGCTTGCTCGCCTGTGCCCGGGATTTCCGGTCATCAGCGAGGAAACGGTCGACAGCGTCGCGCCCGGCGAGGTTTTCATCTTGCTCGATCCGCTGGACGGCACGCGCGAGTTCCTGGCCGGCGGCGACAGCTACTGCGTCGCGATTGCGGTGATCCGTGACGGCAGGCCGATCGCGGGCGCGATTGCCGCTCCTGCCATCGGCCGCCTCTGGTTCGCCGGCGAGCATGCCTATGTGCAGGATTTCGCCGCCGACGGAACCGTGCGCGGGGAAGCGCGCCGCGCGGCTGTACGCGCTTTGCCCAGCGACGGGCCGGTGGCGTTGGTCAGTCGCTTCCACGGCGATGGCCGCAGCGACGGCATTGCCGCGTCGATGTGCTGCAACAAGGGCATCCCGGTCTCGTCGGCCGTGAAGTTCGGGATGATCGCTTCGGGCGAGGCGGATCTCCATGTCCGCTGTGGCCAGACCATGGAGTGGGATATCGCAGCCGGCGACGCCATTCTCTCGGCGGCGGGCGGCGTGGTGCTGACGCTTGATGGCGCCTTGCCGCATTACGGCGTGAGCGAACGGCAGTTCCGCAATCCGCCTTTCGTGGCCGCGTCGAGCGAGGCGCTGGCGCGACGTGCCATCGCCGGCGATACCGGTTGCTGAGAGCTCTCAGCGGGCGACGACGCGCAGCACCGATTTCCAGCGATCTTCGGCTTGGGCCAAGAGCGCCGCGTCCTGCAGGAAACGCCGGCGGTTTTCCGCCGAGCGGAACAGGAACAGCCGAGAGCCGATGATCGCGTATTGGCCGGGGTCGCTGTCGACGGCGACGCCATTGGCGACGCCCGTCGGGTCGAAGCCGGCGAAAGCGGGCGCGTAGATGCCCGGTGCATCTCGGAAAGCCTCGAGATTGGCCTGTGAGGCGAAGCGCCAGACCACACCCTCATGGATGAGCTCGTGCTGGGCGAGGCCGGCCGAAGGCCTGCTGCCGAAGCGATAGGACACCGGGTCAAAGCCATTGATGGCCAAGCCGGTGCGCAGGTCGCGCTGCATCACTTCGCCCAGCGAAGGCAGGGAAGGCAGCCCGGTTGGCAGCCCCGGTGCTCCCGACGAAGCCGGAAGAACCGGCTCGGCTGACGTGGTGTTGGCAGATGTCACGGAGACGGCAAGGAAGAGAAGGGCAACGCCGGTGCAGGTCGCGCAGCGTTGCCTTGTTGCGGCCTTCATCCCGGCAAATCCTCGCAATCCCGCAATCCAGGGCCGCTCGGCTCTCCGGAATTTTCACGCCTTGGATAGATTTACGGCGTATCAAACTGGTTACCGAATTGATTCGTATTCGCTAGGCGTTGCTTTTTCGACGCCTGCGCGAACGGCGGACAGCCCAGAATCGGCCCGCCGTCTGGCCTGCATCGCACGCGTCCGGAACAGGTTGCCCCGCAACCGGATCCGGCGTCGCGAGGCCGGGCGATCAAACCGTTCTGGCGTCCGGCTTCGCCGGACACACTGTCCGGAGATCTAGCATATGAACCAGACCCGCCGCAGTCTCATCAAGGGCGGTCTCGCCGTAGCCGGAACGGGCCTCACCGGCCTGTCGGCCCCGGCGTTCGCACAGAACTACAACGAGCAGCGCTCCTTCTCGCAGAACGAGCTGGTCTCGTCCGGCCACAAGTTCTTCGGCAACGTGTCGCGCGGTCTCGCGCTCACCATCGAGGAGGCCGTGCGGCGCTGGGGTGAGCCCAATGGCTACGTGCTCGGCCAGGAAGCCGCCGGCGCCTTTGTCGGCGGGCTGCGCTTCGGCGAGGGCCAGCTCTACACCCGCAATGCCGGCGACCGCAGGGTGTTCTGGCAGGGGCCTTCGATCGGCTTCGACTTCGGTGGCGAAGGCGCACGCACGATGATGCTGGTCTATAACCTGCCGGCGGTGGATGCGCTCTACCAGCGCTTCGCCGGCGTCGACGGCTCGGCCTATTTCATCGGCGGCTTCGGTTTCACCGCCATGACGGCTGAGGGCATCACCGTCGTGCCGATCCGCACCGGCGTCGGCTGGCGACTCGGCGTCAATCTCGGCTACCTCAAGTTCACGCCGCAGGCGACGTGGAATCCGTTCTAGCCTCCCGACCTCGAGCGGGTGACTAGAACTGGCCTTGGCGGCGCGGGCGTGGCAGATTCGGCCATAGCCTGTGTCCACGCCTCGTTCGGGAGTGCTGGGTCTTGATCGAAGCCGCCATGCTGTTCGCGCTCGGCTTCCTTTGTGCGGCGCTGCTCGCGCTGGCCGCGGTGCCGGCGCTCGCCCGGCGTGCCGACCGGCTGGCGCGCAAGCGGGCCGAGGCAGCCTTCCCGCTCTCGCTGGGAGAGATCGCAGCCGACCGTGACCATCTGCGCGCGGAGCTTGCCCTGCGCATGCGTTCCGTCGAGCAGGAGGCCGAGCGTGGCTTTGCCGCCAAGGCCGGGGCGATGCAGGAGCTTGGCCGCCGGGACATGACGATCGGCCGGCTGGAGCGCGAGCGTAGCGAGCGCGACACGCGGATTGCAGAACTGGAAAGCGTACTCGCGACGACCCGGGCCGAGCTCGGCGACACGCGAAGAACCCTCGAACAAGAACAGGCGGGCCATGGCGAAACGGCCGCGGCGCTGGAGAAGCGGCTCGCCGATCTGGCGAGCCTGGAGCAGAACCTGGCGGAGACACGGCAGGCTCTGACCGGCACCGGCGCCGATCTGAGTATGCGCGACGGCGAGCTCGCGCGGGAGCGCGAGACGCTCGGAAGGATCGAGAAGCTCCTTGCCGAACGCGAGACGGAATTGGCGGCGATCCGCGACGAGCATGAGAAGCTGCGCGTGGCGCTGGTAGAGGACCGCACCCGGATCATGGTTCTCCAGGGCAAGCGCGACGAGCTTGCCGGGAGACTGGCGGGCGTCGAGGATCGGCTGGCCCGCAGCGAGGCGTCGTTGAAAGCGATGACGGGCGAGCGTGACGGCGAACAGATTCGCGCCGGCGCTTTCTCCGCCCGGGCCGAGCAGGCCGAGGCTGGGCTGGCGGCAGCCGATGCGCGCGCCAGCGCGGCCGCCGTCGAGGCGCAGCAGCTCGGCGCGCGGCTGGAGCAGACGAGGTCCGACCATGAAGCCTTGCAGGGCAGGGCGGATGGCCTTGAACAGGCCCTGGTGATCGCGAAGGACGAGCTGGCCGATCTACGCCAGCGCAAACAGGAAGAGATAACCGCCTTGCAGGACAGCCAGCGCGAACGAGAAGGTCAGATCGAGCTTCTGCACGCCGAGCTTCAGACGCTGGAAGGCGCGCTCAGCCAGGCCCGCGAAGACCGGAGCCAGCTTCTGGGCGAAATGTCGAATCTGCGCAAAGCGGCATCGGGCGCACAGTCGAATGCGGCCTTGCGCGAGGAGATCGTCCGGCTGGCCGACCGCTTGATGAGTCTTTCGCCGAAGCGCGAGGCCGCCGAATAGCGCGGCACCTGGCGGACCATTATTCGCGCGGTCCGGATAGCGTCGAAAAGCGGTTTCCCCTTTTCAGCCCGATGTTCTAGGAAGACGGGCCTCCCGGCGCGCCGGCGCCACCTGTATGGTTTTAAATCGTGACGGACAGCCAAATCGATCTTTTGTGCCTGGGCGAGCCGCTCGGCGAGTTCAACGCCACCCGGGCCGAAACCGGGGCCTTCCTGTTCGGGCATGGCGGCGACACCTCGAATTGCGCTGTCGCCGCGGCGCGGCAGGGTATGTCGGTGGGCTATCTCGGAGCTCTCGGCGACGACAGCGCGGGCCATTCGATCCGGGCGTTGTGGAAGCGTGAGGGTGTCAACGACGCCCATGTTGCGACGCATCCGACGGCGCCGACGGGCCTCTACTTCGTCGATCACGGCCCGTCCGGCCATGTCTTCTCCTATCTGCGCGCCGGTTCGGCCGCTAGCCTCTACGGCCCGCGCGACCTGCCGCGCGATCTCATCCGCTCGGCCCGCATCATCCAGGCCTCCGGCATCAGCCAGGCCATTTCGGCCGGGGCTTGCGACGCCGTGTTCGAGGCCTTCGAGACGGCCCGCAAGGCCGGCGTGCTGACCGCCTACGACACCAATCTGCGCCTTAAGCTCTGGCCGCTGACCCGCGCCCGGGCGATCATCCACGCCGCTTGCGCCATGGCCGACATCGTCCTGCCCGGGCTTGACGACGCGACGCAGCTGACCGGGCTCAACAACCCCGACGCCATCGTTGATTTCTATCTCGGCCTCGGCGCGCGGGTCGTGGCGCTGACGCTGGGCCATGAGGGGTCACTCGTCGCGACACCGGTCCGGCGCGAGCGCTTCCGTCCGATCAAAGTCGATGCCATCGACGCGACCGGGGCAGGCGATTGCTATGACGGCGCCTTCCTCGCGGAATATCTGCGCACGGGCGATGCCTTCGCGGCGGGCGCCTATGCCAATGTCGCCGCGGCGCTGTCGACGCAAGGATATGGTGCCGTTGCGCCCCTGCCGCATCGGGCCGAGGTCGAAGCACGCATCGTTGCCGAGGCCAAGAGCTAATGACCGTTCCGATCCTGAAGCGCGCGGGCGATCTGCTCGCCCGCTACGATGTGCTGATCAGCGATGTCTGGGGCGTCGTCCATGACGGGCTCTGGGCGCTGGAGCCGGCCTGCGAGGCATTGATCGCCTTCCGCGAGCACGGCGGAACGGTTGCGCTGCTCTCCAACGCTCCCGGACCGTCCGAGCAGGTGGCCGGGCTGCTCGACACCAAGCGCGTGCCGCGCGAGGCCTGGAACCGGCTCGTCACGTCCGGCGATGTCACGCGGGCGCTGATCGCGGAGAGCCATCACAAGCGCGTCTACCATATCGGCTGGCAGAGCGACCGGGCCGTTTTCGCCGGGCTCGATGTCGAGCTGGTTGGCGAGGAACAGGCCGACATCATCGTGGCGACCGAACTCAACGATTACCGCAACGAGACGCCGGAACAGTATCGGCCGCTGCTTGAGGGCTTCGCCCGGCGCGGCCTGCCTTTCATCTGCGGCAACCCCGATCTCGTCGTGCATGTCGGCGAGGATCTGCTGCCCTGCGCCGGTTCGCTTGCGACGATCTACGAGGAGCTGGGCGGCACGGTCGCCTGGGCCGGCAAGCCTTATCGCCCGGCCTATGACCTCGCGCTCGCAGCCGCCGCCGAGGCGCGCGGCGGCCGCACTGTCGAGCCCGGCAAGGTTCTGGTGATCGGCGACGCCGTCAGGACCGATCTCGCCGGCGCACGGCTGATGGGCTTCGACAGCCTGTTCATCGCCGGCGGCATCCATCGCGACGAGACGATGCACGGCGGCGAGGTCGACCCTTCCGGGCTCGCCAGGGTGCTGGACGGGCTGCCGGTCCGGCCGATCGCGGCGATGGGGGCTCTGGCCTGAAGCCCGCGACGGCTCAGTGGGCGTCCCCCGCGCGTGCGTCGCGCAGCGTCGTCAGCGTGACGACGATGCAGAAGAGCATGCCGACGATCGAGAGGATCGCCGCCGCGCGGAAGCCGAGCATGAAAGCCTCGCTCGCCTGCGCCAGCATCGGCGCGGCCTGATCGGGCGCGAGCCCGGCTGCGAAGGCCAGAGCGCCGCCCAATGTCGAGCGCGCCGGAGCCAGCGCTTCCGGGCTGAAGCCGGGCACGACGAGATCCGCCATGCGGTTGCGATAGAGCGCGGCACCGAGGCTGCCGAGCACGGCGATGCCGAGCGCTCCGCCGAGCTCGACGCTGGTTTCCGACATGGCCGAAGCAGCACCCGTGCGTTCCGGCGGGGCCGAGCCGACGACGATGCCCGTCGTCAGTGTGATCACCGGCGTGAAGCCGATCGAGAACACCACCGAGGCGGCGACGATCTGCACGAGGCTTGGGGCAAAGACGAGCCAGACGAAGCCGAGCGCCGAGACCGCCATGCCGCCCGCCATGAGCGTCGCTGGTGCGAAGCGCCCGACGAGGCTCGGCGTCACGAAGGAGGCGAGCGTGAAGGCGATGGCCGAGGGCAAGGACCAGAGGCCGGCCTGCAGCGGCGTCAGCCCGGCGACGAGCTGAAAATACTGCGCCAGGAAGACGAAGCTGCCGAACATGAACAGGATGCCGGCGAGGTTGATCGCCAGCGCTGCCCGGAAGGCCGGGATGCGGAACATGGCGAGATCGATCATCGGGTCGGCAAGACGGGCCTGTCGCCGCAGGAAGAGCAGTACAAAGCCGAGCCCGGCGATGATTGATGCGGCAGCCTGCCAGTCGAAGCCATCCGCCGCCCAGTGCTTGATGCCGTAGACAAGCCCGAGCACCGCCGCGAGCGAGAGCAGGGCGCTGAGGATATCGATGCGGCCGGCGTTCGGCGCGCGATATTCAGGCAGCAGAATCGGGCCGATGGCGAGCAGCAGCAGCATCGGTGGCACGGCGATCAGGAAGGCAGAGCCCCACCAGAAATACTCGATCAGGAAGCCGCCGACGACAGGCCCGATGATGGCGCCGACCGAGAAGCTCGCGATCCACATCGAGATCGCGAAGGTGCGTTCCTTCTCGTCGGTGAACATCACGGTGATCAGCGAGAGCGTCGAGGGAGCGAGCGTCGCCCCGGCGATGCCAAGGACGGCGCGCATGCCGATCAGCATCTCGGCGCTGTTGGAGAAGGCAGCGACGGTCGAAGCCACTCCGAAGAAGGCGGCTCCTATCATCAGCAAACGCCTGCGCCCGATGCGGTCCCCGAGCGTGCCCATGGTCATCAGGAAGCCGGCGACCATGAAGCCGTAGATGTCGATGATCCACAGCAGCTGGCTCGCGCTCGGCTTCAGGTCGCGGGTCAGCGTCGGTACGGCGAGGTTCAGCACCGTCAGATCCATCGAATAGATCATGCAGGGCAGGGCGATCGCGAGCAGGCCAAGCCATTCGCGGCGTGTCGCCTTTCCTTCATCCTGGCCCAAAACGGGTGCCGACGTCATAATTCACTCGCAGTCTCTGGTATCCGGACCAGCCATTTCTCATGAGAGTGCGGCCGAATCTGGCAGGAGAGGGCGGCAGCGGTCCCTGCGCCCGATGGTGCGTTATCCCTGCCGGGTTACCGTGAGATTGCGCAACCGCGCGAGGATGTCCTCGTAGAGACCGTCGATCGGGCGGAACACGAAACGCACCGTGGATTTCCCCGGCGGGACGACGACGGCCCGGAAAAGCACGTTGGCACGCAGCAGCTCCGCCGGCCGATCGTCGACCTCCACCCGCCACCAGTGGTGCCAGACATCGTTGAGGACGAGATAGCCGCCGCGGGGCGCATCGACGGCGAGCGTCACCGTGGTCGTGCCGTAGTCGCGGATCGCGACCGTGGCCGGCCCGATAGCGCCCGTGGCAAGCGGCGGCGGATCGCGGTCGAGCAGGACGGTTCGGCGGGGATCGAAGCCGGCCGGCCATTGACCGCTCGTCAGGATGGCGTCGAAATCGGCCTTCTGCGCCTCGGTGACGAGCAGGACACGCGGCAGGGCGCGCGGGTTCTCGTAGATGTAGGCGTCCTTGGTACGGGCGATCTGGCGGAGGTCCCCTGGTTTCAGCCGCTTGTCGATCTGCTCGACCGGCACGCCGGTCGCGATGAAGCGCAGGCCCAGCATGTCGGCCAGCAGGGAGCGATAGCCAGGCATCAGGGCAGAGAAGGTCCGCTGATCGGGCAGGGCGACATGGTCGCCGGCGCCGGTCGCCTTGCTGTAGAGGCCGAGCCGCAGCGGGTTGTAGCCGAGCGTGTTGTCGAGCTCGTGGACGAGGCTGGCATTGGGCCAGTGGAAGTCGATGGCGGCGAGCTCGATGCGGTCACGCCGGTCGGGCGCGGCGGTGCGCGCGGTTTCGCGCTTGAGAAGCGCGATGGTCTCGTTCGTGCTGTCCTTGCGCAGCACGTCATACATCTGTGGCGGCAGGGCGGTGGATTCACTCGGGCCGTTATTGGCCGAAAGGTCCACAACGAGCGTCACAGCCAGGACGATGGTGGCCGCGAGCGCCGAGCCGCGCTGGGCCAGGCCGCGCGCGGCGACGATGCTTCCAAGCGAGAGCATGCCGCAGAGGAGCGCAATGACAAGCGGCGAGACGGCGACCGGGATGCGCCCGACCGTCCAGGCGAGCCAGAGGGCGAGGGCGAGCGCTCCGGCGAAGATGAGCGCTTCCAGGGCGATATGCCAGGGCCGCGCCTTCGGCGCCGTGCCGGTCATGACGAGATGGGTCAGGTAGCCGCCGAGGATGGCGAGCAGGGCGCCGAGGATGAAGAGCGCGTCGGCTGGGCGGCGGTAGAAGCTGACGCCCGGCAACTCGAACAGCAGCCGGAAGGCGGGGGTGTAGCGGCCGAGCGCATAGAGCAGGACGATCAGCGCCGCGACACTGAGCGCGACGATTTCGCGCCGCCAGAGCGCACCGCGGACGAGGCCGATGGTGATGATCAGCCCCATCGGCAGCAAGCCGAGATAAAGCTCGCTCATATTGCGGGCGAGAAAGAGCGCGAGCGGCCCGAAGCGGGCCTCCCAGGCCGGACTCGGCGCACCCCAGAAATCCGCGAGCGGCCCGGCCGCGCCGTAGAGATTGGCGATCAGGCCGGTGAGCAATGCGGCTGGGTGCAGCGAGCCCTTGCCGGCTTCGACGAAATCGATCGCGGGACGGTTCGATTCCTGCGCGATGAAGGCGGTCAGCAGGATGGGGATGGTGGCGACCAGAATGGCGCCGAGCGCGCCGGCAAGCAGCGGGAACAGGCTCGCACGGAAGGCGCGCCAGGGGTTGCGCGCCATCAGGATGGCGGCGATGACCAGCCCGGCGAGGACGTAGACGCCGATCAGCGCGACCTGGTCGCGGCCGAGCACCATGAAGCCCGAGACCACCCCGGCGGCGAAGCCGTAGCCGATCGAGCCGCGCTCGAGCGCGCGCGAGAGCAGAAACAGGGTGACGGCGAAATAGCCGAGGCTCAGCACCTGCCCGACATGCTGGATTCGCCAGGCGGCCGCGGCGCCGAAGGCGAAGGAGAGGGCCGCGACGACGGCGCCGGCGGGATGCCAGCCGCGGTCGCGGAAGATCAGGACGATCGCCAGCGCGCCGACGAGCAGCGTGCCGAGCACCGCGCCGTCGCTCCAGCGGAAATCGGGCGCGGGATTGAGCGCGGCGATCAGGGCGAAGGAAGGCGAGAAGATCAGCGACTGCGGATCGGCGACCTGCGGCGAGCCGGAGAAGACGTAAGGCGTCCAGAACGGAGAGAGCCCGCGATGCCAGCTATCGGCGAGGAACTGAAGCTGGGGGTGGAAATGGGCCTTGGCGTCCCAGGGGATGGTGACGGCGCCTGAGAGCCAGGGCCAGGACAAGGCCAGCCAGCACAGGAAGACGATGCAGAACACGCTGGCGAGCGGCCAGCGTGTCGGATGGCTTTCGGTCGATATCGTTTCGGGCACGGGCATCAGCCTGGCCTGACCGCAATCGGAAACGCCGTCAATCGGTCGGCGCGGCGCGCGCCATCAGCGCGTCCATGTCGATGAAATGGCCGGCGCGGTCGCGCTTCGAGGCGAGGTAGCGGACGTTGTGGGCGTTCGGGCGGCCCAGCACGCGCTGGCTGGCGGCAACCTCGAGACCCGCGGCCTGAATTGCGCCGATCTTCTGCGGATTGTTCGTGAGCGCCACGACGCTGGAGACGCCGAGTTGCTTCAGCATGGTCGCCGCGAAATCGAAATGGCGCTGGTCGAGGTCGAAGCCGAGCACCTCGTCGGCATCATAGGTGTCCCAGCCCTGGCTCTGCAGCTTGTAGGCCCGCATCTTGTTGGAGATGCCGTTGCCGCGGCCTTCCTGGTCGAGATAGAGCAGGATGCCGCCGCTGTTCTCCGCCATCCATTGCACGGTCTCCCGCAGTTGGTCGCCGCAATCGCATTTCAGCGAACCGAAGAGATCGCCGGTCAGGCAGGCGGAGTGGAGGCGCACCGGAACGGCCGCCTGCAGATCGGGCTTGCCGACGATGATCGCAACCTGATCGCGCAGTCCCTCGCCACCGCGGAAGACCACGAACTCGGTCTCCGGCGCCCCTTCGAGCGGCACGGGCGCGCGGCCGACGATCTTCAGCGAAGCGGCCTGTTCAGCGCGATAGCCGTTGACCGCATCGACCGTGACCTCGACCAGCGGCTCGCCGGCGATGTCGGCGGCGTTGACCGGCGCCACGATGACCGCCGGCAGGACGAGGGACAGGCGGGCCAGTTCCAGCGCGGCCTCGTCGAGCCCGGAAGCGGGCGCGATCGGCGCGTCCATCCGCGCATCGATCTTGAGGGCAAGCGTCTCGATGCGGCCGAGATCGATCGTGGGCAGGGCAAAAATACCGCTTTCGCTGCGCCCCTTCGCACCCAGGCGGCGCAGCCGGGCGCCGCTCAGGACAAGATGGCCACCGCCATGCGCAAGCTCATTGAGACCCTGCACGAGCCTCTCTTCGGCCAGCTCGGCAGACAGGGCGAGCGCGTTCCGACCGCCGTCCCTCAGCAGGACGGGGCGGCCGGCACGAAACTCGGCGATTGCCCGGTCCACCTTCACGAGAGCAGTTTCGAGGGAGGGGCCGAAGAGCGTACGCGACTCAGGCATCGGGAAGTCCGTCAGATTGGGCCGGCAAACGGCCGAGGAGCGTCAGAGGCACCATCGCGGAACGATATAGGGGTTCTTGATCCGCCCTTCCAGCAACGTTCCCGTCAGGGCACGGTTCCATGGCGCGCAAGCGCTCAGGAACCAAGAACGGGAACCTGACCAGAGCAGCGTCGTATAGGCTGGTGAGCTTGAACGTGGGATGAATGCTTTCCCTAGCGGCAACGCCCGGAGAAGAACGATCGATGTCGAAGGAGATTGCGCCCGGCGAGCGCTACAGCGCGACAGCCCGCAGCCTGCACTGGATCACCGTGATCGCCGTTTTCGTGATGATCCCGGTCGGGGTGACGATGAGCTATCGCGGCAACGTCCTGCACCTCTGGGACGGGCTGACCAACGGCCTTTACAGCGCTCATAAATTGACCGGATTCCTGCTGCTGTGGCTGACGGCGGGGCGGCTGATCTACCGTCTTCTGCATGGCGCGCCTGCGGACGAGCCGACGCTGGAATGGTGGCAGAAGGCCGGCTCGCACCTCGCCCACTGGCTGCTTTACGGGCTGCTCCTCGTCGTGCCGCTGCTCGGCTGGACCGGCGTTTCGCTGTTTCCGGCGCTGAGAGTGTTCGACCTGTTCAACCTGCCGGCGCTGACGCAGCCGAATGAGGCGGCGGCCCACCGGGTGCTCGGCATCCACGGCAAGCTTGCATTGACGCTCGGCGCTCTTGCAGTTCTGCATATCGCAGCGGTGCTCTATCACCGCTTCATCCGCAAGGATGGCGTCCTGCGCCGGATGTGGCCGGGGACCGGCTAGCTCGCCCCGTGTCGCCCGGACGCGGGACGGCGTTCCAGCTCCCTGTCGAGGTGGAGCCTCAGACCGGGCGTGCCCAAAGGTCCTGATGGCCGATCCGCGCGGACCCGGCTTCCCGGCGCGCGGCCAGCCAGGCCTCGACGGTCGCCGGGTCGACCCGCCCGGTTTCGCGCACGGCCTCCGCGATGCCCTCGGCCAGGGCTCCGCGCAGATCGGCGCGAGCGCCGTCGATCAGCCAGCTGCTGTCGCCCATCGAAACCGCGAAGCCGGTCTTGCGGAACGCCTCGGCCATGATCTCGCAGGCCTCTGGGCCGGCGGAGGGGCCGAAGCCCTTGTCGCCACGCTGGTGGTCAACGAAGGCGGCGTGGATGCCGGTATCGGCGGGGTGCTCCGGCTGCCAGCCCTCGCGGCCGTCATAGGTCAGCACGGCATAGAGCGGCAGGCGCTGGCTCGCGAGCGCGGCGACGAAGCGCTCGATCCAGCGCCGCGAGGTGAGGTCGAAGAGAGCCGCTGCCGTCACGAGGTCTGGCCGCCAGCCCAGCACCCAGTCGAGGTCCTTGTCGAGATCGACCCGGCGTGTATCCACGCTGATCAGCTTTTCGCCCTTGGCGAGGACGAGTTCCTCGCCCTGCTCGCGTGCTTCGTCGGCCCAATCGGTCAGGCGGCTGCGCGCATGGGCGAGCAGATCGGCATCGTGATCCACAAGCGTCCAGTGCTGATGGTCGGGCAGGGCGGCGTAGGAGGCACGCAGATTCGAGCCGGCGCCGCAGCCGAGATCGAGGACCGAGAGCGAAGATTTGTCAGAGAAATATGCGCCGACCGTAGCAAGAACCTGCGGATTGCGCGCCGCATGATCGGCAGGCTCGCGCAAGGCGAGCCATTCCGGAGAGAAACCAGCCATCACCCCACCTCCCGGCTGCCGTCTCTGTGGCAGGCCCGCGCGACGATGCGAGCGGTGTCCTGCCAGCGTGGCAAGGCGCCGGCCCCTGCCCATGCGGCGTCGGCACGTTGCCGGCGCTCAGCCGGCGCATCAATCAGCCTCGCGAGGGCCTTGGCAAGTGCCACAACGTCGCCGGGCGGCACTTTGAGAGCCGCATCGGCCGGCAAGGCATCAGCGCCCGCGCCGCTCAGGCTACAGACGATCGGCAACCCGCGCGCGAGGGCCTCCGTCAACACCATGCCGTAGCCCTCGTAGAGCGAGGGCATGACGAAAAGATCAGCACCGTCATAAAGTTCACCGAGGTTTTCCGGCCGCACGGCGCCGGCAAGCAAGATACGGTCCGTCAGCCCGGCCGAGCGGATCCGGGCGTCGATCGCGGCGGCGGTTCCTGGCGCGTAGTCGGGCGAGCCGGCGATGGTGAGATACCAGTCGCGATCGGCGATCCGCCTGAGCGCCTCGATCAGGACATCATAGCCCTTGCGCGGAATCAGGGAGCCGACTGCGAGCAACTGCAGCGGCTGATCGCTACGGCTGCCGGTCGCTCGCGGTGCGTGATCGACACCGGGAACGGCGACGAAAATGCGGTTCTCGGGGACGCCGAACTCCGCGCTCAAAACCGTTGCCGTGGCCGGACTCGTCACCGCGACGGAGCGAGCATGGCTGAGAGCGGCGCGTTCGCTCGCGCGCAGCGCCATCGCCTGGGCGGCTTCGAGGCCGGTTTCGAGCGCGAGCGGGTGGTGGACAAGCGCGACGAGCCGGTCGGCGAAGCGTGCGGCGAGTGCTTCGGGAAAGGCGCCGAAGGCGAGGCCGTCGACCAGCAGGAGGTCATCCGGTGCTGTCGCAGCCAGCAGCCGTTCCGTCGCGGCGAGGTCGGCTTCCGTGGGGAAGGGAAAGCCGCCCGGCAAGGCCAGATGCCGGGCCTCGATACCCATCTCGCGCCATTCCCGCAGCAATCGCCGGTCGTAGCCATAGCCGCCGGTCGGCAGGTCGATGTCGCCGGGGATGGCGAAGATGATGGCGCTCACGCCAGCGAGCCCTCGTAGCTGGCGCGGGCGAGGTCGGTCTCATGGAGCGTGACGCGGATCTTCGCCAGGCCGGCGCCATCGGCGCCGAGCGCGCCGGATTTCGCGGCGGCGGCCATGGCATCGAAGATGTGCTTGCAGAGGAATTCGGTGGTGGTCAGGACCCCGGCGAATTGCGGAAGGGCGTCGAGGTTCTGGTAGTTGAGCGGCTTCAGTGTCTTGCCGAGCACGTCGAGTGCGGCGCCGATGTCGACGACCACATTCTGCCGGTTCAGCGTCTCACGGAAGAAGGCGACGTCGACCACGAAGGTCGCGCCATGCATGTTCTGCGCGGGACCGAAGAAGGGATCGGGCAGCGAGTGGCCGATCATGATGCGGTCGCGGACTTCGATGGAAAACATGCGATCTCCTCGATAAGCGCCCGAAGCGGAGCGCGGTCACGGCCGCGCTTCATAGCAAATCGCGGCGGTCAGACCAGCGGCGCCGGGCGCGAGCAGGTCCGGAATGCGCTGCGGCGCATCACGGAAGGCGATCTCCTCTGTAATCAGCGCGTCGAGCCGGTCATCGGCGAGGAGCGCCATGGCGGCTTCCGCCCGTCGCGCATGATCCCAGCGTGCGCGATGCGAGGCGGCGACCATGCCGACCTGGGAGGAGACGAGCTGGAGACGACGCGCATGGAAGGCGCAACCCAGGGTGGCCGGTATCGTTCCCTCGCCATACCAGCTCATTTCGACGATGCGCGCCTCGATCCCGGCAGCCGCCACGGCCGTGGCGAGGCCGGAGGCCGTCGCGCTGGTGTGGAAGACAAGATCGGCGTCCCGCGGGGCGGCATCGGGTGTGGCAAAGGAAAATCCCAGCTTGCGCGCCGCCTCGGCGCGGCCGGGCTCGATATCGACCAGCGTCACTTCGGTTCCCGGCAGGCGGCCGGCGAGCCAGGCGACGAGCAGGCCGAGGACGCCGCCGCCCACCACGACGATCCGGTCGGCCGGGCCGGAGCCGGCGTCCCAATGGGCGTTCAGGGCGGTTTCCATATTGGCGGCGAGGATGGCGCGCCGTGGTGGAACGCTGTCCGGAACCAGTATCAGGCTGCCGCGCGGCGCGATGAAGCGGTCCTGATGCGGGTGCAGGCAGAAGACAATGCGGCCGAGCAGGTCATGAGGGCCGGCATCGACGCGGCCAACGGCGCAGTACCCGTACTTGACCGGGAAGGGGAAGCTGCCCTCCTGGAAGGGTGCACGCATGCGCTCATGCTCGGAAGGCGGAACGCGGCCTTCGAATATGAGGCGCTCGGTGCCGCGGCTGAGGCCGCTCCACAGCGTGGTGACGAGGCAATCCTCGGGGCCCGGCACCGGCAGAGCCACATCATTCAGCTTGCATTCACGGGGGGCTGTATACCAAAGCGCGAGGGCCTTGGCCCTTGCGTCAATCGTGGTTGCAGGCTTTAGCTCCCGCGCCATCGCGTCTGCCCTCCGTCCGAGCCTGTCTGCCCCCATGACAGAGACTGCCACGAACCAGCGTCCCGGTCCGACCACGTTCCAGCGGGTGGCGCAAGAGGTCGAAGCGCTCGGCCTGACGCCGGCCGGCCTGCAGGACGCAGCCGCTCTTCGGCGGCGGCGTCTTCTCGTCCTCCTGCTGAACCTCGCGACACTGGCCCTGCTGCTGGCTGGGCTTGCTCGGGTCCTGGGGGCGGGTGGCTGGACCGCTGCGGACGTGGCGATCTTCGTCGCCTTCCTCTTCGGGGCACCCTGGACCGTGCTCGGCTTCTGGAACGCGGCAATCGGGCTTTGGCTGCTCCATGGTTGCAAGGAGGGTCTTGCCGCGGTCGCGCCCTTCGCCGCGGCCGGCGAGCGAGCGAGGCCGCTCACGCTGCGCACGGCCGTGCTGATGACGCTGCGAAATGAGGATCCGGCGCGCGCCTTCCGCCGCCTCAAGGTGGTCAAGGAGAGCCTCGATGCGACGGGAGAGGGCGTCTGGTTCGACTATTTCGTGCTGTCGGACACCAATGACACGACGGTTGCCGCCGCCGAGGAGGCTCTGGCGGCCGCCTGGGCGCAGGAGATCGGCGAGCCGGCCCGCCTGACCTATCGCCGCCGCACCGACAATGCCGGCTTCAAGGCCGGCAATCTCCGCGATTTCTGCGAGCGCTGGGGCGAGCGCTACGAACTGATGCTGCCGCTCGACGCGGACAGCGTCATGGCTGCTGAGACGATCCTCGGCATGGCCCGAATGATGCAAGCGCATCCGAACCTCGGAATCCTGCAAAGTCTGGTGGTCGGAATGCCCAGCCGCTCCGCTTTCGCCCGCATCTTCCAGTTCGGCATGCGCAACGGCATGCGGCCCTATACGATGGGTTCGGCCTGGTGGGGCGGGGATTGCGGGCCGTTCTGGGGGCATAACGCGCTGGTGCGGATCGCGCCGTTCCGCGACCACTGCCATCTGCCGGTCCTGCCGGGCGGACCACCTCTGGGCGGGGCGGTGATGAGCCACGACCAGGCCGAGGCGACGCTGATGCGCCGCGCCGGCTACGAGGTCCGCGTGCTGCCGGTCGAGGGCGGAAGCTGGGAGGAGAATCCGCCAACCATGCTGGAATTCGCCAAGCGCGACCTGCGCTGGTGCCTCGGCAATCTGCAGTATCTCAAGCTGCTCGACCTGCCCGGTCTCAAGCCGATGAGCCAGTTCCAGCTCGTCTGGGCGATCCTGATGTTTCTCGGTCTGCCAGCCTGGACGCTGATGATCGCGCTTCTGCCGCTGAAGGCAGTCGAGGACCAGGCGATCTCCGATTATCCGGCAGTGCTGGCCGCCTGCCTCTATGTCTCGTTCCTGGCGATGTATCTTTCGCCCAAGCTCGCGGGTTTCGCCGATATCCTGCTGACGCGGGGCGGCGTGCGGCGCTATGGCGGCGCGGCGCGTTTCCTGTTCTCCGCGCTGATCGAGGTCGTGTTCGCCTTCTTGCAGGGCGCGGTCTCGAGTTTCCGCACCACGTTGTTCATGATCGGTCTCGCCTTTGGTAAAGCCCGGATCGGCTGGAACGGGCAGGCGCGCGATGCCCATGCCCTGTCCTTCGCCACCGCCTTTGCGGGCTTGTGGCCGCATCTGCTGTTCGGGATCTATCTCTTCGTCACGCTCGGCGCGCTCGCGCCTCTGGTGCTGATCTGGTCGTTGCCCTTGACGGCGGGCTATCTGCTCGCGATCCCTTTCGCGATGCTGACCGCATGGCCGGCAGCCGGCGCCTGGCTCACCCGCCATGGGCTTTGCGGCATCCCCGAGGATTTCGACATGCCGCCGGTGTTGGCCGCCATTCGCGACGGGGAAGGCGCATGAACACCACCGCCTATCCGAAGGGAACGGTGAAGGCACTTTCGCGCAGCTTGCGCATCTATCATGGCAACAAGGAGCGCAACGCGGCGATGGACCGGCTCTACGGGGCCTTTCTGCGCCCCGGCGATCTCGCCTTCGACATTGGCGCCCATGTCGGCGACAGGATTTCCTCGTTCCGCAGGCTCGGCGCGCGTGTCGTGGCGCTCGAGCCGCAGCCGGGACCGGCTCGTGTCATCCGCCTGATCCACCGCCGCGACCCGATGGTGACGCTGATCGCGGCGGCATGCGGCGATCACGAGGGCTCGATCGCCCTCAGGATCAACAGCGCGAACCCGACGGTCTCGACGGCCTCGGCCGCCTTCATCGGTGCCGCGGCCGGTGCGCGGGGCTGGGAGGGGCAGGTCTGGGACCACGAGATCAGCGTGCCCTGCACCACGCTCGACCGGCTGATCCTGCGTCACGGGCTTCCCAAGCTTCTCAAGATCGATGTCGAGGGCTTCGAGGCGCATGTGCTGGCGGGGCTGACCAAGGCGGTGCCGGTGATCTCCTTCGAGTTCACGACGATCCAGCGCGAGGTTGCCGAGGCCTGCCTCGCCGTGCTGGAGACGCTCGGCCCCTATCGCTTCAACGTCGCGATCGGCGAGAGCCAGAGGCTCGAACTCGCCGAGCCCGCGACCGCAGACGCCATGGGCGATTATCTGCGCGGCTTGCCTCACGCGGCCAATTCGGGCGACGTCTACGCCATTCTTCAAAACTGAGAACGGGACCTCATGACGTTTTCGCGCCTGCGCGCCGCCGCCTTCGTCGCGATCCTCGCCTGCTTCGCCGGCCCCGCCCTGGCGGCCGGCGACGTTGCCGTCGAGGTGAGGAACGAATCCGAGCCCGTGCTCTGCGCCGAGAAGGACAACGTCACGATCAAGGCAATTTCGCCCGATGTCCGGCGCTTCCAGATCGAAGCGGCGCATCCGGCCTATATCGCCGGACTGGTGCGCGACAACTGGGATGCCGACTGGGCGAATTGCGACATGAAGGGCGATCCGTCCTTTGCGCCGCCGAGCCCGCCGCGCCGCACCACCTTCTGGGAAACGATCGATTACTGGCTGGTCGGCTACACCTTCCCGACGTTCTGGCGCCCGGCCGACACAACCTTCCGCGTCGGCGATCGGGTGGAGAAGGGGCTGCATCTCGTCCAGCTCTGGAAGCTCGGCAAGGACAAGTCCTATGAGGTGCTGGTCGTCTATCCGCAGGACGGCTACTGGCGCGCCCGGCCGTTGCCGCCGGAGCATCTCGGCTTCTCCTCCTACGGTTCCTCCTTCCTGTTCGGGCCGATCGAGCAGGATGGGCGCCCGGTGGTGAACATCCGGGAGATCGAGTTCGATCCGAAGACCCTGACATTCAAACTGAATTTCAAGGACGGGTCCGCCGGCAGCCTGAGACTCGACAGCGTCGACGAGAACCGGATGGTACTCGATGCCGTGCTCGACAAGCCGGTGACGGGTGGCAAGGCCTTCGTTGCGCTGCGCTCCATGTACGTGACCGAGTTCAACAACGATGTCGCCCGCATCGCAGTGCGCGAGCCGGGCGCCAAGGGCTGGCGCGAGGAGGCTCTGATGCCGTTCCAGGGCGGCAAGGCAACCGACATCTGGATGGGGCGCACCACCCACTCGCGTCACAATACCTCTTCGCCCGACATGGTCTTCCGGCATTTTTCGGCCGATCCGAACCCACCGCCGCAGCCGGACAAGAAGTAGCGGCCGAGCGGCCGCACCGGAACGCATCCCCTCCCTGCCGCGTTTGGTCATGACGCGGCGGCCTCAGCGCGCTAGCTTGCCGTGATTGCTACCGCTTAGCCCGCAGAGACCTTCATGCCGCGTTTTGCCGCCAACCTTTCGATGATGTTCACCGAATGGGATTTTCTCGACCGTTTCAGGGCGGCCGAGGAAGCCGGCTTCGAGGCCGTGGAATTCCTGTTCCCCTACGAGCATACCCCCGAGCAGATCGGGCTCGCGCTGACGGGTGGGGAGCTGGAGCAGGCGCTGTTCAACCTGCCGCCGGGCGATTTCGCCAAGGGCGAGCGCGGCATTGCAGCGCTGGCAGGGCGCGAAGACGAGTTCAAGGCCTCGGTCGACAAGGCGCTGAGCTATGTTCACGAGACCGGCGTCAAGCGCCTGCACATGATGGCGGGGCTCGCCGATCCGAAGGATCCTGCCGCGCAGAAGACCTATCGCGCCTCGCTCGCCTACGCCGCCGACAAGCTGGCGGAGCACGGCATCGACCTCCTGCTCGAGCCGATCAACGGCAAGGACATGCCGGGATATTTCCTGAACGACTTCGATCAGGCGGCGGCCTATGTCCGCGAATCCGGCCGCCCGAACGTCCGGCTGCAATTCGACATGTATCATTGCGAGCTGATCCATGGCGACGTCTCGGCCAAGCTCAAGGCGCTCTATCCGCTCGTCGGCCATGTCCAGATCGCCCGCGCCAATGGCCGCCACGAGCCCGACGCCTCTGGGCCGGACTATCCGACGCTCTTCGCCGAGCTCGATGCGCTGGGCTATGACGGCTTCGTCGGCTGCGAATACCGGCCGGAGCGCGGTACGCTCGAGGGCCTCGGCTGGTTCGCGCCCTGGCGGAAGCCTCTCTGATGCGCCCCCCGTCGATATCCTATCCGGTGCTGGTCGCCGATATCGGCGGTACGAACTGCCGGATGTCGCTGGTCCCCGATCCGGACAGCCCGCACCAGCCGTTGGCACGGATCGGCACCGGCAGCTACCCGACGGCGGAGGCCGCATTTTCCGACGTGCTCGCGGAGGTTTCGGAGAAGCCGCGTTCGGCCGTGCTCGCCGTCGCCGGGCCGCTCGACGGCCGGCAGGCGCAATTGACCAATGCGGTCTGGAATCTCGACGGGCCGCGGATCGCGGCTGCTCTCAAACTGACGCAGGGCCTGCTGGTCAACGATTTCGAGGCCCTGGCGGCTTCGCTTGCCGTCCTCGGTCCGCAGGATGTCGCCACGTTGATCGAGGGAGAACCGGAGCCGGAAGGCGTACGGCTGGTGCTGGGGCCGGGCACCGGCTTCGGGGCCGCGGCGCTGCTGACGCACGGCGAACGCGGTATGCTGATCCCGACCGAATCCGGCCATATCGGCATCGGGCCCGAGGATCAGACGGAGCAGCGGATCTGGCCGGCTTTGAGCGAAGGCATACCGCGCCTCACGGTCGAGCATCTCCTCAGCGGCGACGGGCTGGTGCGCCTGCACAGGGCAGTGGCGCGGACCTCCGGCATGCTGGAGGCGGAGGTGAGCGCCGCCGATGTCTCCCACCTCGCCCATGACGGCGATCCGGCGGCGCTGATGGCGGTGGTCTGCTTCTGGCGGCTGCTGGCGCGTGTCGCCGGCGATCTAGCCCTCGTCTTCAAGGCGACGGGCGGCGTCTTCATCGCAGGCGGGATCGCGCCGCATCTGCTGGCACTGGCGGACAAGTCCGCGATCCGGTCCGCCTTCGCCGGCAAGCCGCCGATGGAGGATCTCGCAGCGCGCTTTGCGCTGCACGTCATCACGACGAAGGACGCGGCCGAGCAGGGGCTCGCGGCGATTGCCACCAATCTCCACCGTTTCGGGCTCGACGATCCGAAGCGGCTGTGGTTTGGCTGAGCGCCTCGCTCATCCGACCGCTTCCCGACAGGTTCGCGTGCAGCCCATCTATTCGATCCAGGTCCTGCGCGCGCTCGCTGCCTTCATGGTCGCGATCCACCATGTGCAGCCGGACGCTGCCGTGCTGGCCGAACGGGCAGGCCTGAGCTTCAGCCGCAGCGACCTGCTGCCCTGGATGGCCGGCGTCGACATCTTCTTCGTCGTGTCCGGCTTCATCATGGTCCATGCCTCACAGGACCTGTTCGGGCGTGCGGGCGCCTGGCGCGAATTCCTGAAGCGCCGTCTGGCCCGCATCGTGCCGCTCTACTGGGCGATGACGACGCTGTTCCTGCTGGTCGGTCTTGCCGTTCCGGCGCTGCTCAATTCGGGTGCGCCGAATCTGGCGCAGATCCTCGGTTCCTATCTGTTCTGGCCGGTCGTCTCGACGCAGGGGCTGGTCCAGCCGGTCTATTCGCTGGGCTGGACGCTGAATTACGAGATGCTGTTCTACGTGCTGTTCGCCGCCGGGCTTGCCCTGCCGAAGCGCTGGACCTTGCCGGCGGTCACCTTGATTCTGGCCGTGTTGGTCGGCATCGAGAGCCTGAGCGGATTCTTGGCGCTGCCCTTTGCATTCTGGGGCCAGCCGATCGTCCTCGAATTCGCAGCGGGCATGGGCATTGCCATGGCGCGGCGCAGAGGGCTTCGTCTGCATGGCGCCCTGCGTGTCGTGGTTGCGGCGGCCGGTGTCGCCGTGCTGGTTGCGGCAGCGCATTTGCCGGGCACGGATGGCCCATGGAGCGGCGTGCTGTGGCGGGGCAGTGCTGCTGTCCTGTTGATGCTCGCCGCCGGCTGCGGCCGCGAGGGCATCGTGCCGGTGAGTCCGATCATGGCGCTGGCGGCGGTCGGCGATGCCTCCTATGCGCTCTATCTCGTCCATCCCTTCGTGATCCGGGGGACGCGGGAGGTTGCGCTGCGGATCGGGCTCCACGCGCCGATGCCCTTCATCGTGCTCGCGCTCACCGGTTCTGTACTGGCGGCGGTGCTGCTCTATCGCTTCTTCGAGAAGCCGGCGACGCGGCTCGTGCGGCGCTGGCTGAACGGGTGATCGGCCAACGCGGCCGGTGAGCTCCAGGTTGCTCGCCTCTTTCACCGAAACGCAGATCATCCCGGCCGGAGCGAAGCGTAGAGCCGGCGTCGCCGGACTTTAGTTCAACTTCATGCCCTTGAGCGAATGGCCGATCACGCCGCCATCCTTGCGCCGCTGCGCCCGCTTGGACTTGATCGTCTCGACATGCTCGGGCTGCGGGAAATAGCCGCGCTCCATGATCTCGAGCGAATATTCCTCATAGGTCAGGCCGAGCGCCTCGGCCTTCTCCTCGCGGCGCAAGGCGATCTCGCGCGGCTTCTTCCAGGCCTTGCGATGAGCGAAGCGCCAGTCGAAATAGCGCCCGATCGTGCCTGATCCGGTGGTGGGGCGGCGCTTGCGCTCCTTCAGCGGCGGGCCGCCATTATGGCCGATCCCGATGGGGCGTTCGCTGGGCATGGCTCTCGGACTCATGGCTGCTCCGCGTCACGATAGGGGGCAGAACAGTTCTGGCAAGTGCCGTGCCATTGCCTGCGGGCGTGACAGGGCGGCGGCGGCAGTCTATCCCGCAGGCCGGAAACAGGACGGATCATGGCCCCCTTGCTGCATCTGCGCGACGTCGCGCTCACTTTCGGCGGACAGCCGCTGCTCGAAGCCGCCGAGATCGCGGTCTCGGCCGGCGAGCGCGTCTGCCTGGTCGGCCGCAACGGCTCGGGCAAGTCGACCCTGCTCAAGATTGCGGCGGGTCTGGTCGAGCCCGACCATGCCGAGCGCTTCGTCCAGCCGGGCGCGACCATCCGTTATTTGCCCCAGGAGCCGGACTTCACCGGCTACAAGACATCGCTCGCCTATGTCGAGGCGGGGCTGGGACCCGGCGACGACGCCTATCGCGCGCAGTATCTCATTACGGAGCTCGGCCTAACCGGCGAGGAGGACCCCGCCACCATGTCCGGCGGTGAATCGCGCCGTACCGCGCTGGCGCGGGTGCTGGCGCCGGAGCCGGACATCCTGTTGCTGGACGAGCCGACCAACCATCTCGACCTGCCGGTGATCGAATGGCTGGAGCAGGAGCTGAAGTCGTTGCGCTCGGCGATGGTGCTGATCAGCCACGACCGGCGCTTCCTGACCTCGTTGTCGCGCTCGACGATCTGGCTCGACCGCGGCGTCACCCGGCGGATGGAGAAGGGGTTCGGCGATTTCGAAACATGGCGCGATGACGTCCTCGCTCAGGAGGAACTCGACCGCCACAAGCTCGACCGCAAGATCGCCCGCGAAGAGGACTGGCTGCGCTACGGCGTCAGCGCCCGGCGCACCCGCAACCAGCGCCGGCTCGGCGAGCTCCATGCCTTGCGCGACCAGCGCCGCACCGCGCGCGCCGCGACCGGCAATGTCCGGCTGGAAGCGAGCGAGGCGCAGACTTCCGGCAAGCTCGTCATTGAGGCCATCGACGTCGCCAAGGCCTATGGCGACAACACGGTGGTCAAGAACCTGTCGCTGCGCGTGGCGCGCGGCGACCGGATCGGCATCGTCGGTCCGAATGGCGCGGGCAAGACGACGCTGATCAATCTGCTGACCGGCGCGCTCGCGCCCGACAGCGGCACGGTCAAGCTCGGCACGGCGCTGGAGATGGTCACGCTCGACCAGCGCCGCGAAAGCCTCGATCCTGCGACGCCGCTCGGCGATGCGCTGACCGGCGGCGGTTCGGATCAGGTGATGGTGGGCGGGCAGCCCCGCCATGTCGTCTCCTACATGAAGGACTTCCTGTTCCAGCCGATCCAGCGCGGCACCCCCGTCGGCGCACTTTCAGGTGGCGAGCGCGGTCGGCTGATGCTGGCCCGGGCCTTGGCAAAGCCGTCGAACCTGCTCGTGCTGGACGAACCGACCAACGACCTCGACCTCGAGACGCTGGACCTGCTGCAGGAGCTGCTGGCCGACTATCAGGGCACGGTGCTGCTGGTCAGCCACGACCGTGACTTCATCGACCGGGTCGCTTCGGCGGTGCTGATCTCGGATGGCGACGGCGTCTGGGCCGAATTCGCCGGCGGCTATTCCGACATGCTGGCGCAGCGCGGTCGCGGCGTCGGCGCGAAAGTGCGGGTGGTGGAGAAGGCGCCGGCTGGGGCGCCGAAGGTTGCCTCGGCGGCACCGGCTGCAGCCACATCCAAACGCAAGCTCTCCTTCAACGAGAAGCACGCGCTTGAAACGCTGCCGAAGAAGATCGAGGCGTTGCAGGCTGAGGCAGCGAAGCTCAACACCGCCGTGGCAGGCGATCTTTACACCCGGGACCCGAAGCTCTTCGCCAAGGCGACGGCGCGGCTGGAAGAGGTCGCGCGCGAGATCGGCGACGCGGAAGAGCGCTGGCTGGAGCTGGAGATGCTCCGCGAGGAGATCGGGGCGTAGTTCGCGCCGTCATGCTCGGGCTTGACCCGAGCATCTCTTTTCGGAGGCCCCGGGCGTCATTGCGAGGAGCTAAGCGACGAAGCAATCCAGGGGACCGGGTTGAACGCTTCTACCCGGTCACCTGGATTGCTTCGCTGCGCTCGCAATGACGGTGGAAGCTCCGGTGCTCGATCTGAACGCGATTCTCGGGTCTGCGCGTCGCCTCGCCCGAGAACGGCGGCGAGCCATACGATTTCCGTATCCGCCTGCGCGGAAAAGCGCATTTACCGACTCGCTCAATCGTTTCAAACATCGTGGCAATCGAGACCACGAGGAATGACCATGAGACTGAAGGGCAAGACAGCGCTGGTGACCGGCGCGGCGCAGGGGTTCGGCTTCGGCATCGCCGAGACCTTCGTGCGCGAAGGCGCGCGCGTCGCGGTGCTGGACATCAACGGCGACAAGGCCAAGGAAGCCGCGAAGGCGATCGGCCGTAAGGCCTTCGCCGTGACCTGCGACGTCGGCAAGGCGAAGAGCGTCGACAAGGCGGTCGAGAAGATCATCGCCAAGTTCGGGCGGCTCGACATCGTCGTGAACAATGCCGGCACCACCCATCGCAACAAGCCGATGACCGAGGTGACAGAGGAAGAGTTCGACCGGGTCTTCGCCGTCAACGTGAAGTCGATTTACCTGATGGCGCGGGCGACCGTGCCGCATTTCCGTGAGCATGGCGGCGGCGTCATCCTCAATATCGGCTCGACGGCGGGCCTGCGTCCGCGTCCGGGCCTGACCTGGTACAACGGCTCGAAGGGCGCGGCGAACCTGATCTCGCAGTCGATGGCGGTCGAGCTCGCGCCGGACAAGATCCGCGTCAACGCGATCGCGCCGGTCGCGGGCGAGACGCCGCTGCTCGCCACCTTCATGGGTGAGGATACGCCCGAGCGGCGCAAGGCCTTCACCTCAACCATTCCGTGGGGGCGCTTCTCGACGCCGCAGGACATCGCCAATGCGGCGCTGTTCCTGTGCTCGGACGAAGCCGACATGGTGACGGGCTCGGTTCTGGCCGTCGACGGCGGACGCTGCGTCTGACCGAAAGCGGTCATGCCCGGGTTTGACCCGGGCATCTCGGAAACCAGCCTCTTTTCAACATGAGATTTCTCGGGTCGAAGCTGCGCTTCGCCCGAGAATGACGGCAGGTCTCAGACGCGCTCGCCCAGGAGCGCGATCTCCTGGCGGAGGATGACCGTGCCGTCGAGCTCGAAGCCGCGCTGCTCCAGCCGGATCTGCGGCGCTGCAGCGTCACCTGCGATGTGGAACAGGTGCCAGGTTCCGAGTTCGCCATGGCCGAGCGGCCCGAGCGAGGCAGAGGGCACGCCGACGATGGGAACGTCATGGTCGGGGCCGGGGCGCCAGGCCAGCGAGAAGCTGTGATTGTGGCCGTGGACGATGAGGTCGGCGCCCTTGCGCTTCAGCATGACCTCGAAGGCGGCGGCATCGACCAACTCGCGGCCGCGTTTCGCGCCGCCGACATAGGGCGGGTGGTGGATGAGTACGACGCGGATGAGACGCTCGTCGCGGGCGCGGTCCAGCAGCGCGGCGATCCGCTCCATCTGCTCGCTGCCGATGCGGCCCGTCGCCATCAGCGGCAGGGTCGGCACGCCGCTGTTGACGCCGATCAGCGCGACCGGTCCGCGCCGGCGGTACCAGGGATAGCCGGCATGGCCCTCATCGTCGGCGATCCAGGGAGCAAGCAGCCCCGCGAGGGGCTTCAGCGAAGAGCGTGCATAGGTATCGTGATTGCCCGGCACGAAGCTGACGGTCTCGCGCGGTCCGAGCGTGTCCAGGAAGGCGATGGCGGTCTTGAATTCGTCTGGCAGCCCGATATGGGCGACATCGCCGGTGCAGGCGACATGGTCCGGCTGCTGCGCGTGGATATCGGCAACGACGCGCGCCAGGATATCCATGTCATGGGCGTGCCGACGCTTGCGACGCCAGTTGACGTAACCGGTCGCGCGCTTGCCCAGAAGCTGATGCAGCGAAAACCCGGCGAGCGGGCCGAGATGCGGGTCCGACAGATGCGCGAGCTTGAACACGCTCCAGCGCTTGCCCTTCCCGCCTGCCGTCAGTCAAGCGCGCCGTTGACGCGCCTCGACTGGCGGATGCGGAAAGCTCAGTTGGCGGCGCCAGTCAGTTCGGACACGATACGGGAATCGGTCAGGGTGACGGCGGGCTTCCAGACATAGGCCGGCTTGGCCTTCAGGTACGAAACGATGAACGAGAGCAGCATGTTGATAGTTCCTAGCGGATGCGGCGGCTGTGTGAGCCGTATTTGGGGCGCGTTTGTGGCAGGGCAAGCGATGCAGTTGACGGTCCGTCATGCGCTTTTTGCATAGACAATTAATGCAGCCTTGAGAGACGTTCCGATGCAATCGCCGGCGCCCCATCCGCCAACCGATACGGAAATGCCGCGGACGCTTCGGCATCGGCTGCTCACCGCGGTGCTGCATGTCTATTTCCGGCTTTCCCGCAGCATGACGTTCGGCGTGCGTGCGGCGGTGCTCAATGACCGCGGCGAGGTCTTCCTCGTCCGGCATGGCTATATCCCCGGCTGGTACCTGCCGGGCGGGGGCGTCGAGGTCGGCGAGACCATGTGGGATGCGCTGGAGCGCGAGCTCGCGGAAGAGGGCAACATCAGGATCGCCGGGCAGCCGATCCTGCACGGCATCTTCTTCAACCGCCGGATCTCGCGCCGGGATCATGTCGCGCTCTTCGTCATCCGCTCCTTCACCGTCGAAGGCATCCGGCGGCCGGACCGCGAGATCGCCGAGGCCGGCTTCTTCCCGCTCGATCGCCTGCCGGATGGGACGACGCCAGCAACAAGGCGGCGGCTGGAGGAAATCATCGCGGGCGCGCCGGCCGCGGCCGACTGGTAGGACGAAAGCGCGATGGACGGGCCGATCCGCCTCTGCTACAGGCGCCTTTCATGAGCAACGGGTACAGCCTCCGCGACCTGCGACGACCGGCGCGCTGAAAGCGCCTTCCGGCAGTGCGCCCGCACGCGCCTGCCTCCGCCGATCGCCTCTCTTGCTCTGCCTGCTGCCATGACATCCCTGCCGCTGACCATCCGCCACGAATTGCCCGTGGACTCCGCCGCCATCGAGCGCCTGCATGAGCGCGCCTTCGGCCCGGGCCGCTTCGCCCGCACCGCTTTCCGCCTGCGCGAGGGCGTGCCGCCCGATGCGGCGCTCTCCTTCGCCGCCCATGTCGGCACCTTCCTCGTTGGGTCGGTGAAAGTGACGCCCGTGCTCGCCGGCGGCCACAAGGCGCTGATGCTCGGGCCGCTGACGGTCGACCCCGCCTTCGACGGCAGGGGCATCGGGTCCGCGCTGATGAACCGCTCGATCGAGGCCGCGCGTGAGGCCGGCCACGACCTGATCATGCTGGTCGGAGACGCGCCCTACTATGCGCGCTTCGGCTTCAAGGTGCTGCCGCCGGGCCAGCTCGTTCTGCCGGGCCCGGCCGATCCGGCGCGCTTCCTGGCGCTGGAACTGGTCGAAGGCGTGCTGAACGAACGCCGCGGCGCCGTGACCTCGGCGCGCGTCATGCCTGCCGCTTGAAGCGGCGGCCGCTCTCGCCGAGCCAGCCGGCCACGAGCGCGCCGAACAGGATCGCAAGACCGATCAGCCCGACGAAGAGCGGCGAGATCTGCACGCCGCGCACGATGCCGGAATCGCTGATCCTGAGGCCGATCCAGTCATTGCCGGCGAACTGGCTGCCGGAGCGCACCGGCACGATGCGCGGAATGCTGACGCCGGAATCGCCCTCGTGCCCGATGCGGCGCGAGGAGCCGCCGGTGGCCTGTGCCAGGTTCTGGAGCGCAGCGGGGTCGCTGACGACTTCCATCAGCTCGCGCGGATTCTCGGGGCCGACGCTGGCGAAGGCGGTGAGATTGTCGGCCGTCAACCGGTAAAGGCCCTGATCGCCGGCCGGGATGCGCGCGGTGAACAGGCCTGGCCGTCCCGGCTCGAGCGTGACCGAGCGGGACTGGCCGTCGGGGCCGGTAATGGTCATGGGCGCGGGGTTGTCGCTCAATGTCTGGCGCTCGACCTCGATGGCGCCGCCGCGCGCGGTGGCGCGCAGCGCCTCCTCCTCCAGCTCCGGTTCCTTCATCAGCCAATGGCTGAGGCGGCGCAGCAGGTCGAGATAGGGGCCGCCGTCGCGGAAGCCGCGCGCCCAGAGCCAGGCATGATCCGAGAGAAAGAGCGCGACGCGGCCCTTCTGTTCGCGGGCCAGCATCAGCAGCGGCCGCTCGCCGGGCCCGGTCATGACGGGGGAGGCGCCTGCGCGCGCCTGCGCGCCGACCATGCGCAGCCATTCGCCCCAGCGCGGCGGCGAGACTTCCGAGCCCGGCAGGTCGCGGGTGACGGGGTGGCGCTTGCCGGGCTCGCTGACCTCTGCGCGATAGGCCTCATCGATGACGCTGCCGTCCGGCAGAGCGGGCAGAATCTGGCCGAGCGGGGTGCGTGCCAGCGTCTGCGATCCCGCATACTCAGGGCCGGCGGCGACGAGCAATGCGCCGCCGTCACGGACATAGCGGACGATATTCTCGAAATAGAGCAGCGGCAGGATCGACTGGTTGGCGTAGCGGTCGAAGATGATCAGGTCGAATTCCTTGATCTTGACCTGGAACAGCTCGCGCGTCGGGAAGGCGATCAGCGAGAGTTCGTTGATCGGCGTGCCGTCCTGCTTCTCCGGCGGCCTGAGAATCGTGAAGTGGACGAGGTCGACATTCGCGTCGGCCTTGAGGAGGTTGCGCCAGGTGCGCTCGCCCGGATGCGGCTCACCCGAGACCAGCAGCACGCGCAGCTTGTCCCGGACGCCCTCGATGGTGATGACCGCACGGTTGTTGGCTAGCGTCAGCTCGTTGTCGAGCGGCGCAGCCTCGATCTCGACGACGTTCGGCCCGCCGCGGTCGATGCGGATCGGCACCTGCACGATCTGGCCGGTCGCGACGTCGCGGCGGGCGATGATCTCGCCGTCGCGGCGGATGGTGAGGCCGGCGCGGCTCGACCCGTTCTTGTCCACGACGCGCAGGCGGATGACCTGATCCTTGCCGACGATGCCGAAGCGTGGCGAATCGACGAGCACGATGCGGCGGTCAATCTCGGCATTGCGGCCGGTCGTCAGCACATGGAGCGGCGCGCGCAGGCCGAGCGCCTCGGCGTTGGCCGGGGTGTCGTGGGCGAGCCCGTCGGTGATGGCGATGGCGCCGGCGACGCGCTCGGACGGGACATCGGCAAGGCTCGATGCCAGCGCTTCGAACAGGCGGGTGCCGTCGCTCGCTCCTTGAGCGTCGCGCAGCTCGACGATCCTGGGCTCGATATTGGGAATGCCGCGCAATTGGCGTTCGACCTCGGCCACGGCGGCGTCGGTCTGGGCGGTGCGGTCGGCGAGGCGGTTCGAGGCCGAGCGATCGACCACGACCGGAACGACGTCCTTGACCGGCTCGCGCTCCTCGAAGACCAGCGAGGGATCGGCCAGAGCCGTGGTCAGCACGATGAGCGCGAGCGCGCGCAGGATGGCGCTGCGCCCGGCAAGGACGAGCCCAGCGCCGGCGGCCAGCGCCGCCAGCACGGCAAGGCCGATCAGGAGCGGCAGCGGCACCAGCGGGGCGAAGGAAACGCTCCACATCGTCATTGTCCCAGGCGTTCGAGCAGGGCCGGAACATGGACCTGGTCGGCCTTGTAGTTGCCGGTGAGGGCATACATCACGAGGTTGATGCCGCCACGCAGCGCCATCTCGCGCTGGCGCGGATCGGCGCCGGAGAGCGGCACCAGCCCTTCTCCGCGCTTGTCGATGGCCCAGGCGGCGGCGAGGTCGTTGGCGGTGATGATGATGGGCGAGACATTGTCGCCGGCGCGTGCCGGGCGCCGGCCGTCGCTGTCGGCGGGCGGCAGCGTCTCGACCCAGGTCGAGCCGCTGTCGTAGCGGCCGACGAGTTCGTCGAGGATATAGAAGGTCTTGGTCAGGACATGGTCGCGCGGCAGTGGCTCGAGCTCGGGAATATCGAGCGTCTGCAGCATGCGCTTGAGCTGATCGCCTTCCGGCGTCGTGCCGCCGCCGGGACGCGCGCTCATGGCGTCGCGCGTGTCGAAGATCACGAGGCCGCCGCCCTTCATATAGGCTTCGAGCTTGCGCAGGGTTTCGGCCGAAGGGATCGGCCGACCGGCGACCACCGGCCAGTAGAGCACCGGGAAAAAGGCGAGTTCGTCATGCTCCACGTTGACGCCGACGGGATCGCCTGGCTCCAGCGCGGTGCGCGCGCCGAGGACGATATTGAGCCCGGCGAGTCCTGCCTTCGACATGTCGTCGACCGCCTTGTCGCCGGTGACGACATAGGCCAGCCGCGTCACCGCGCCATTGGCGAGGAGCGAGCGCGGGATCGGCGGGCGCGTGTCCGCTTGCGGATTCGGCGCGGGTTGGGCCCGGACCGGATCAAGCGAGAGGCCGCCGGCCAGGGCCAGCGCGGCGAGGATCGCGGCGGGGGCGGCTGCCTTGCGGGCGCGGCCGAAACCGAGCCGCCCGCCGAGCCAGAGCGTCGCCAACGTATCGACGATCAGCAGCAGCAGGGCGAGCGCCAGGAGGGGCGGGCGGGCATCGCGAGCCACCGGCTCGTCGATCGGCAGGATCGGCGCACCGAGGCCTGCGAGGTCGAGCGCCGCCAACGTGTCGTTCGGGGTGAGAGCATTGACCGCAAGCATGCCGTCGGCCGGACCGTAGAGACCGGGCGGATGGGCGAGCGTGCCACGGCCGGCATAGTTGCGGGGCACGGGCTGGCTGGTCGCCGGCGGGGTGCGAAAGCGGCCGCTGCCATCGAGCACGCGGGTCGGCGAAAGCGTTTCGACGCGAACCTCGTCGCTCTGGGCATCCGCCGCGGGGCCGGTGCCGGCGAGGTTCACGACCCTTCGCAGCATCTCCACGAAGAGACCGGAGAGAGGCAGGTTCGACCAGGTCGTATCCGCCGTGACGTGAACCATGGCGATGAGGCCGTCGCCGCGGCGCTCGCCGGTGACGACCGGTGTTCCGTCTTCGAGCGCGGCCCAGGTCTTGCGCGAGAGATCGGCCTCGGGCTCCGCCAGGATTTGGCGGCTGACGCGAATGTCGTCGTTGATCGTCAACCCGTAGAAGGGGCTTTCGCGCGTGAAGGGCGCTAGCTTGCGGGGCGTTTCCCAGGAGAGGCCGCCGCCCAGCGTCCGGCCGCCGCGACGCAGGCGGACCGGCGTCAGATCGTCGGAGGAGGCGGCGAGGCGCGCACCGGCGAAGCGCAAGAGCACGCCGCCGCGCGTGACGAAATCGGAGACCTTGGCGCTGGTGTCGCGATCGAGCGCGCCGATATCGGCCAATACCAGGACCGAGAGATTCTGCGCGAGAAGCTCACCGACCGGGTCGGTCGAGCCCTGGCGCGGCTCGCGGACCTCGGCGAAGGGCTGGAGGGCGCGCGAGATGTAATAGGTCGGCGACAGCAGCGGCTGCGCGGTGTCGGCAGTGGCGCCGGAGACGATGCCGATCCGGCGGCGCTTGGAGCGATCGTCGAGCAGGGCGACGGCGCCCGCGCTGTTCTCGCCGAGGATCTCGAGTCGCGAGACGGCGTTGCGCACCTCGATCGGCAGGGTGAGGCGCGCCGTGGTCTGCAGGTTGGAGCCCTCGAAAATGAACGGCGTGTCGCCGAGCGGCAGACCCTTGAGGTCGAGCGCGCGGACCTGTCCGGTGGCGGGAGCGCTCGCCGTTGGGCGCAGGACCTTCACGCTGAGCGCCCCCGCGAGATTGTCGGGCGCGGCGAGGGCGAGCTGGTTCGGCGGGCCGGCATGGATCGAAAGCCGCCATGCGTCGGCGAGCTGCTTCAGCCGGGCCTGGAAGCTGCCGTCGTCCGAAACCGCTAGGCCGTCCGAAATCCAGACGATCTCGGCTTCCGGTGCCGTCTGGAGGAAGGATTCGATGCGTGGCAGATGGGCGGCCCGGTCCGGCGCATGGGGTTGGAGGGCCAGCGCGCGCAGCCGATCGAGCGCAACGCGCGGTTCCGCCAGTGAGATGGCGGCCGGCGCCTCGGCCAGTCCGACGACGGCGACCGGACGGCCCTCGCGGGTCGCCGCAGCGATCCGCGATTCGGCCACGGTGACGCGGTCCGGCCAGTCGGCGGCGGCGCCGAAGCCGTTGTCGACGAGCATCAGGACGGGGCCGCGCAGCGGTGCACCTTCGCGCGGCGGATTCCAGATCGGGCCGGCGACGGCGAGAATGACGAGTGCGGCGACCGCCATGCGGATCGCGAGCAGCCACCAGGGCGTATGCGCCGGCAATTCCCGCTTGGCGACGAGGTCGGCCATGATCTTCAGCGGCGGGAAGTCGATGCGGCGCGGCCTCGGCGGCGTCACGCGCAGGATCAGCCAGAGCGCAGGCAGCAGGGCGAGCGCTGCCAGTGCGAGCGGGGCGGTGAAGCTCAAGGGGAGGGCGCTGAACATGGCTGCTCCCTCAAAAACCCGATGCGCCGCGCGAGGCGGCGACGAGGCTGGCGATGCGAAGCACGGCTTCGCTGGCCGGGCGGTCGGTGCGGTGAAGCGTCAGGGTCCAGCCGGCCTTGCGGCAGGCCTCCGTGATCGCGTCGCGATGGGCGGCCAAGCGCTGGCGATAGGCCTCGCCCCAGGCGCCGGCATCGCCGACGCGAAGCGTCAGCCCGTCCTCCAGATCGAAGAGCTCGGCCTGGCCGGTGAAGGGAAAGGTTTCCTCGATCGGATCGACGATCAGCAGGAGGTGGCCGCGCGCGCCTGATGACGCCATGGTAGCGATGCGCTGCGCCAGCGAGGCGGAGGGCGAGAGACCATCGGTGATGATGATGGCATCCGCCAGCCGCGGCAGTGGCTCGCCCGGCGGGAGGTCAGCCTCGCTGTCGCGGCTATCGGCGGCAATGGCCTGCGCCAGCAATTCGACGATGCGGCGCGAGGCCAGCGCCCGCGTCAGGCCGAGATGGCCGACGCGCTCGCCCCCCTCGACCATCGTCTCGGCCAGAGCGAAGCCCGCGACCAGCGCTCGATCGACCTTCGGCGCCATTGCCAGCGAGGAGGCGAAGCCCATCGAGGGCGAACGGTCGATCCAGAGCCAGATCGAGTGCGAGGCTTCCCATTCGCGCTCCCGCACGAAGAGATGGCCGTCGCGGGCCGAGCGGCGCCAGTCGATGCGCGAGGCGGATTCGCCTGCGACCAGCGGGCGGTACTGCCAGAAGGTCTCGCCCGGGCCCGAGCGGCGCCTTCCGTGGATGCCGTGGACGCTGGCGGAGACGCGGCGGGCTTCGAGGATCAGGCGGGGCAGGCGCGCGGCAAGGTCGAGCGATTCCGTCAGAACCGGCTTGGCGGGTCTCCGCTCGTTCGGGGCCAGGACGCGCGTGCGCAGCATCAACCTATCCCAGCCGTTCCACGAGCCTGCCGATGACGCGCTCGACCGTTTCGCCATCGGCGCGCGCGGCGAAGGTCAGCGCGATGCGATGCTTCAGCACGGGCAGGGCGAGCGCGGCGACATCGTCGACGGACGGTGCGAGCCGGCCCTCGACCAGCGCGCGGGCGCGCACCGCAAGCGTCAGCGACTGGCTGGCGCGCGGACCCGGCCCCCAGGCCAGCTTTTCGGTGATGGCGGCGTCGCCGTCGCCGGGGCGGGCGGAACGGACGAGGTCGAGGATCGCATCCACGACGGCGTCACCGACCGGCAGGCGCCGCACCAGGCGCTGGATCGACATCAGCGTCTCGGCCGTCATCGCCGGGGACGGCTTGTATTCGGTCGCGCCGGTGGTTTCGAGCAGGATGCGCCGCTCGGCCTCGCGATCGGGATAGCCGACATCGATCTCCAGCAGGAAACGGTCGAGCTGTGCCTCGGGCAGGGGGTAGGTCCCCTCCTGCTCGATCGGGTTCTGGGTGGCGAGAACGTGGAAGGGCGCGGGCAGATCATAGCGCTCGCCGGCGACGGTGACGTGGTGCTCCTGCATCGCCTGCAGCAGCGCGGACTGGGTGCGGGGCGAGGCGCGGTTGATCTCGTCCGCCATCAGGAGCTGCGCGAAGACCGGGCCCTTGATGAAGCGGAAATGGCGCTTGCCGTCGCTGCTCTCGTCGAGCACTTCGGAGCCGAGAATGTCGGATGGCATCAGGTCGGGCGTGAACTGGACGCGCCGGGCGCCGAGGCCGAGCACCGTGCCCATGGCCTCGACCAGCTTGGTCTTGGCGAGACCGGGCACGCCGACCAGCAGGCCGTGGCCGCCCGCGAGCAGGGTAACGAGCGACAGATCCACCACGGCCTGCTGGCCGAAGATGACCCCGCCGATTTCCTTGCGCGCCGCACCGATGGCGCCGAGTGCGGCCTCGGCCGCCTCGACGATCCCGCTGTCGAGATCGATGGGGGAAGTGCTCTCGCTCGCGCGGGCTTGCGCCGCCATGTCGGTCTCCTTCACTGTCGCGGGCCGTTGCGCCGCCATGCGAACCGGTCGATGTGTTCCACGGTTGAATGTGGACGGGCCAACCCGGCGGCTCAAGCGCCGAATGGAATGGTACACATCATCTCGGCTTCACGATTATGTGGAGTTCAAGGCAGAAACGCGATGCAATCAATATGCCGCGGCAAGTGGAGACGGGCCTTTCGATGACGGCTCCGGGCAATGCGATGGACCGGCTGATGGCCGCGCTGGGCAGTGGGAAGGCGCGCGGATTGCCCCCTGTCGAGCGCTGGAATCCGCCGTTTTGCGGCGATCTCGACATGCGGATCGCCGCCGATGGAACTTGGTTTTATCTCGGCACGCCGATCGGCAGGCCGGCGCTGGTGAAGCTTTTCTCCTCTGTGCTCAAGCGTGAGGGCGACGATTACTTTCTCGTGACCCCGGTCGAAAAGGTCGGGATCAAGGTCGATGATGCGCCGTTTCAGGCTGTCGAAATGCAGCTCGACGGCGAAGGGGACGAACGGAGCATCGCTTTTCGGACGCAGGTCGACGATCTGCTCTGCGTCGGGCCGGAGCACCCCTTGCGTTTCCAGCGGGCTGCGAAGGATGGCTTGAAGCCTTATGTCCATGTCCGTAGCGGCCTGTGGGCCCGGCTGACGCGTGCGCTGACCTATGATCTGCTTGCGCTCGGCGAGGTGCGGGAGGCCGATGGGCAGGCGATGTTCGGCGTCGCGGCGGTGGGCCGGTTCTACCCGGCGCTGCCGGCGAGCGAGATCGAAGGCATCGAGATTTGACGTGAACGGCCAAGCTTTGAACCTCAGCACCGAGGCTTTCGCCAAGCTGGCGCGCGAGCGGTTGCGCACCGAGCCGCCGGGGCTCGGCGACGTCATCGCCCGCCTGCGCGGCGACCACGAGAATCAGCCGCAGCCCGTGCCGATTCCGGACGAGAGGCGTGCAGTCCCCGCGGCCGTGCTGATCGGAATCGTGCCGCGCGCGGCCGGCCCGACCGTGCTCCTGACCCAGCGCGCCGCGGCGCTGCGCAATCATTCCGCGCAGGTCGCCTTTCCGGGTGGGCGGGTCGATGCGGTCGATGGTTCGCCGGTCGTGACCGCACTGCGCGAGACGGAGGAGGAGATCGGCCTGTCGCGTGAGCGCATCCGCACGCTGGGGTTCCTCGACGCCTATCTGACCGGAACGGGCTACCTCATCGTGCCGGTGGTGGCGCTGATCGAGCCGCCCTTCTCACTGGCGATCAACCATCACGAGGTCGACGAGGCCTTCGAGACGCCGCTGTCCTTCCTGCTCGATCCCGCCAACCACAAGCGGGAGGGGCGTGAGTGGAAGGGGCATTTCCGCACCTACTATGCGATGCCGTTCGAGGGTCGCTATATCTGGGGTGCGACCGCCGGCATGATCCGTAACCTCTACGAACGGCTGGCCGGTTAGGATTGTCTTGCGCGGATAGCGCGCCTGGGAACAACGAAACCGATGCTGCGCGCGATCATCGAAGAGGTTCTGCTCTTCGTCCTGCCTTTCTGCGTCTTCGCAGGCTACCTCGTGGTCAAGCGGCGCAACCCGTTCGACGTCGAGCATTGGAGCCGGCACGCCTTCTGGCTCGCCGTCACCGGTCTGCTGCTGGCGATCTCGGTGCTCACCTATACCGGCTTCATCGCTCCGCGCAGCGAGGGGGCGTACGAGCCGCCACATATGGAGAATGGGGTGCTCGTGCCCGGCCGGTTCAAATGACCGGGGGGCGCGAAGACGCCATCGCCAGCTTCCTGGCCGAGCCGGTTCTGGCCCGCCTCCTGAGCGCACTGAACGGGGAGGGAGAGGAAACCCGCATCGTCGGCGGCGCCGTGCGTAATCTTCTGCTCGGCGAGCCGGCGAACGACGTCGATCTCGCCACCACCGCTCTGCCGCAGGAGACGATCCGGCGTGGCCGGAAGGCCGGGTTCAAGGCCGTGCCGACCGGTATCGAGCATGGCACGGTGACGCTGGTCTCGGGCGGCGCGACCTTCGAGGTCACGACGCTGCGGCGCGATGTCGAGACCGACGGGCGGCGCGCCAAGGTCGTGTTCGGGCGGGATTTTGCCGAGGATGCGCTGCGGCGCGACTTCACCATCAATGCGCTGGGGCTCGATTGCGGGGGGAAACTGCATGATTACAGCACCGGCCTTGCCGATCTGGCCGGGCGGCGCGTGCGTTTCATCGGCAAGGCGGAAACGCGCATCCGCGAGGATTATCTGCGGATCCTGCGCTTCTTCCGCTTCCATGCCCGCTACGGCGCGGGCGCGCTCGATGCGGAAGGCCTGCGTGCCTGCATCGCGGGTCGAGAGGGGCTCGCAGGCCTGTCGCGGGAGCGCGTCCGGGCGGAGTTGATGAAGCTGCTGGTTGCTCCGGGAGCCGCCGCCACGGTCGAAGCCATGGCCGGGGCCGGGCTCTTGATGCCGGTGATCGGCGCCGTGCCGCATCTCTCGCGCTTCGTTGTCATCGCCGGCGAGGGCGGCGATGGCGTTCACCCGACCTTCCGGTTGGCGGCGCTGGCGGTGTCGGTTCGGGAGGATGCACCGCGCCTGCGCGAGCGGCTGCGGCTCTCGAACGAGGAATTCGACCGGATCGACCGGATCGCGCTGGCGCTGGAAGGGCTGGGCGGACGGGCGAGGCTGCCGTCGCTGGCGCGGCTGCGTCAGATCGCCGACCGCGCCGGAGCCGATGCTGGCGCGGCGGCCCTCGTTTTGCTGACGGCCTCGGCGGGCGAGGAAGCCGGCATCGAGGTTCAGGACCTCATCGGGCAACTGGCCAGGACACCCGTCTTCCTGCCGCGAGGGCAGGATGCGCTTGCCCGCGGCGTGCCGAAAGGCGAGCGGATCGGGCAGATCCTCGCGGAGGCACGCCGGCTCTGGATCGAGGCCGGGTGTCCCGCCGATGCGGAAGCGCAGTTCGAACTGCTCGATGCGGCCAGCCGGCAGGTGCTGGCTTAGGGCCAGCGCACCGTCGGCGGCATCGAAGACAGGATCGAATCGACATTGCCGCCGGTCTTCAGCCCGAAGATCGTGCCGCGGTCGTAGAGCAGGTTGAACTCGACATAGCGGCCACGCCGGACCTGCTGCTCATGGCGCTCGGCCTCGGTCCAGGGCTTGCCGATATTGCGGCAGAGTACGTTGGGATAGATGTCGAGGAAGGCCTCTCCCACCGCCTTGGTGAAGGCGAAATCGGCTTCGGCGTCGCCGGTCCAGACATAATCGTAGAAGATGCCGCCAATGCCGCGCGGCTCGTTGCGGTGCTTCAGGTAGAAGTACTCGTCGCACCACTGCTTGAAGCGGGAATAATCCGCCACGGCCGGGAAGTTGTCGCAGGGCCGGCGCATCGCGGCGTGGAAATCCCGCGAATCCAGGTCGTCCTGGTTGCGGCGGGCATTCAGCACCGGCGTCAGATCGGCGCCGCCGCCGAACCAGGGCTTGGTGGTGACGACGAAGCGCGTGTTCATGTGCACGGTCGGCGCGTGCGGGTTCCAGGGATGGGCGATCAGCGAGATGCCCGTGGCGTGAAAGCGCGGATCATCGGAGGCGCCGGGGATCTGGGCCGCGAAATCCGGGTGAAAGCTGCCATGGACGGTGGAGACATGGACGCCGACCTTCTCGAAGACACGGCCCTTCATGATCGACATGACGCCGCCGCCGCCGGGAGCGCCGTCGTGATTGGTGCGCTGCCAGGGCGTGCGGACGAAGCGGCCGGGCCGGTCGGTCTCGGCAGGGAAAGGGCCCGCCGCCTCGTCCTCGACCTCCTCGAAGGCCGCGCAGATCCGGTCGCGGAGATTCTCGAACCAGGCCGCCGCGCGGGGCTTCATCGCCTCGATGACAGCCGTATCGGCGGGCGCAGCTTCAACGGGCTTCGGTCTGTTCATGGTCGTGTCCATCACGGCGCGGAAAGCCGCCTGTCTGTCGCAACGCCTCGCCCATTACCATCGCAGCCGCAAGCGCGACATTGAGCGATCGCAAAGCCGGGCGCATCGGGATGTGAAGGCTCGCATCGGCCGCAGCCTGCACCGCGGGCGTGACGCCGGCCGATTCGCGCCCGACAAGGACGATGTCGCCGGGCTGGAAGACGAAATCCGGCAGCGGGGTCGCGCCGTCCGTCTCGGCGAGGACGAGGCGGTGCCCGGCGTCACGCCGCCACTGGTCGAAGGCCGCGAAGGAATCGTGGCGGGAGACGGCGGCGCGCTCGAGATAATCCATGCCTGAACGGCGGAAATGCCGATCCGAGACGTCGAAGGCGGCGGGCTCAACGATATCGACGGCGATGCCGAGACAAGCGGCCATGCGGATCATCGTGCCGGCATTCTGCGGGATGTCCGGCTGGAACAGGGCGAGACGCAACATGGCCCTGTCATGCGGTGACGCCCGGATATGCGTCAAGCAGGCTGGCCATTCGCGCAGGCGGGGGCCATATGCCTCGAAACCGTCGTGATGCCGCTCCAGGGGAAGGCAGACATGTTCGCTCCGCTCTTCCGCTGGCTCGAAAGCCGAATCGACGTCTTCGCTCCCTTCGACGAGCAGGAGACGCCGCCGCATGGCGTCTGGCCCTTCATGTGGCACCACATCAAGGGTGTGAAGGGCTGGATGGCGGCGATCATGATCACCGGCCTCGGCTTCAGCGGCATCGAGGCGGCGATGTATCTGATGGTCGGCTGGTTCGTCGATCTGCTCTCGACGCAGTCGCCGCAGACGATCTTCCGGGATCATGGCTGGCTGCTTGCGAGCGCCGCCTTCCTGCTCGTGGTCGTCAGGCCGCTGATCTATTTCGCCAACCACGCCATCGTCGATCAGGTCGTGGTGCCGCAGATCACCAACCAGATCCGCTGGCGCAATCATGTCTACACGCTCGGCCATGCGCTGGGTTACTTCCAGAACGATTTCGCAGGACGCCTTTCCGCCCGCGTCATCCAGGCCGGGCAGTCGATCCGCGGCGCGACGATCGAGGTCATCGACGATCTCTGGTACGCGCTGGTCTTCGCCACGGTCGCGATCGGCTTTTTCGGCAAGACCAGTCTCTGGCTCGCCCTGCCGGTCGTCGTCTGGCTCGGCGCCTATGTCTCGCTGCTCATCTACTTTGTACCGCGCGCCAAGAAGCGCTCGGAGGCGAATTCCTTCGGCCGTTCGACCACGACCGGGCGCATCGTCGATTCCTATACCAATATCCTGACGGTGAAGCTGTTCGCGCGCGCCGATGCCGAGCGCTCCGCCGTCCGCGACTCGTTGACGCGGTGGAACGCCTCCTTCCTCAACCTGTCTCGGCTGATCACCGGCGTCAGCGTGATCCTGCAGACGATGAACAGCCTGCTCGTCGTGGCGACGGCCTGGCTGGCGCTGCTGCTCTGGAGCCAAGGCGAGATGACGCCGGGAGCGGTCGCGGCCGCGATCGGCCTCGTGCTGCGCCTCGTGCAGATGTCGGGCTGGCTGATCCATCTCGTGCGCGGCATTTTCGAGAACATCGGCTCGGTCCAGGAGAGCATGGAGACCATCGCCAAGCCGCATGATCTGCGCGACGCGCCGGATGCACAGCCGCTCGTCGTCGACAAGGGAGCGATCAGCTTCGAGAATATCCGCTTCAATTACGGCCGGGGCGCCGGGCTGTTCGAGGGGCTCGATCTCAAGATCGAGCCGGGCGAGCGGGTCGGTCTGGTCGGACCGTCCGGCGCCGGCAAGTCGACGCTGGTGAACCTGCTGCTCCGGCTCTATCCGCTCGAGAGCGGGCGCATCCTGATCGACGGGCAGGACATCGCCCATGTCACGCAGGACAGCCTGCGTGCGCAGATCGGCATGGTGACGCAGGACAATTCGCTGCTGCATCGCTCGATCGGCGACAACATCGCCTATGGCCGGATCGGTGCGAGCGAGGACGAGATCGCCGCGGCCGCGCGACAGGCGGCGGCGCATGACTTCATCCTCGGGCTCGGCGATCAGGACGGGCGCCAGGGCTTCGATTCGCGCGTCGGCGAGCGCGGCGTGAAGCTCTCGGGCGGCCAGCGCCAGCGCATCGCCATCGCCCGCGTGCTGCTCAAGGACGCGCCGATCCTGATTCTCGACGAGGCGACCTCGGCTCTCGATTCAGAGGTCGAGGCAGCGATCCAGCAGCAGCTCGCGGCGCTGATGCAGGGCAAGACCGTGATCGCGATCGCGCATCGGCTTTCGACGATCGCCGCGCTCGACCGGCTGATCGTGCTCGATCAGGGGCGGATCGTGGCCACCGGAAGCCATGAGGAGTTGATCCGGCGCGGCGGGCTCTACGCCCGGCTCTGGGCGCGGCAATCGGGTGGCTTCCTCGCTGCCGCGGATCCGGAAAAGCTCACGGTCTGAGGTCCCCGCCTGCGAACTGTGCGCCATGCATGGGCGGGTGGTCCGCGACAGTAGACTTCGTCCAATCTGCATGTCAAAGAGCCCGAGGTGACGCACCGCCGCATTGCGGCGGTCGCGGCGCGCCCCTATGAGGGCGAGAGGCGACAATTTCGAGCTGTTCCAGCTCGCAAGACGTGCAAGAGGATTGGATCGTGGCGAACGCGACCGATACATCGACCGGAACAACCCGCCGCGATTTCCTGATGCTTACGACCGGGGCCGCAGGCGCCGTCGGCATCGGCGCTGTCATCGTCCCCCTGATCAGCCAGCTCGCTCCCGATGCGCAGACCGTCGCTGCCGGCGCGCCCATCGATCTCGATCTGACGCCGATCGCCGAGGGCCAGTCGATCAAGCTGTTCTGGCGCGGCAAGCTGATCTTCGTGCGCCACCGCACCAAGAAGGAGGTCGACGAGGCTCTCGCCGTCGATATCGCCACGCTGCGCGATCCGCAGACCGATCAGCAGCGCACCAAGCCCGGGCACGAGCGCTTCCTCATCGTCTATGGCAACTGCACCCATCTCGGCTGCGTGCCGCTCGGCAACGCTCCCGGCGAGCCGAAGGGCGATTATGACGGCTGGTTCTGCCCCTGCCACGGCTCGCACTACGATTCCTCCGGCCGCATCCGCAAGGGCCCGGCACCGCTCAACCTGCCGGTTCCGCCCTACGCCTTCACGGCGGACACCAAGATCAAGATCGGCTGAGCAATGCGCTCGACGCTTTCCCGCCAAGATGAGACAGCCTTGAGGCATTCTTCATGAGTGGTCACAGTTCCTACGTTCCGAAGACCGGCATCGAACGCTGGCTCGACGCCCGCCTGCCGATCATCCGCCTGGCTCATGATTCGGCCGTCTCCTATCCGGTGCCGCGCAACCTGAACTATCTCTGGACGTTCGGCGGCATCCTGGTGTTCATGCTGGTGGCGCAGATCATCACCGGCGTCATCCTGGCGATGCACTACACCGCCAACTCCATGCTGGCGTTCAACTCCGTCGAGCACATCATGCGCGACGTGAACTATGGCTGGTTGCTGCGCTATCTGCATTCGAACGGCGCCTCGATGTTCTTCGTCGCCGTCTACGTGCACATCTTCCGCGGCCTCTACTACGGCTCGTACAAGGCGCCGCGCGAGGTGCTCTGGATCCTCGGCGTGGTCATCTTTCTCCTGATGATGGCGACGGCCTTCATGGGCTATGTGCTGCCCTGGGGCCAGATGTCCTTCTGGGGCGCCACCGTCATCACCAACCTGTTCTCGGCGCTGCCGGTGATCGGCGAGACGATCGTCACCTTCCTGTGGGGCGGCTACTCGGTCGACAACCCGACGCTGAACCGCTTCTTCTCGCTGCACTATCTGCTGCCGTTCATGATCTTCGGCGTCGTCGTGCTGCACATCTGGGCGCTGCATGTCGTCGGGCAGAACAACCCGTCGGGCGTCGAGGTGAAGAACGTCGAGAAGGACACCGTGCCCTTCACGCCCTATGCGACCGTGAAGGACATCTTCGGCATGGTCGTGTTCATGATCCTGTTCTCCTGGTTCGTGTTCTATCAGCCGAACTTCCTGGGTCACGCCGACAACTACATCCCGGCGAACCCGGCCGCGACGCCGGCGCACATCGTCCCCGAATGGTACTTCCTGCCGTTCTACGCGATCCTGCGCGCCATCCCCGACAAGCTCGGCGGCGTGCTGGCCATGGGCTCGGCCATCGTCGTGCTCGCCTTCCTGCCCTGGATCGACACCTCCAAGGTCAAGTCGATGACCTATCGTCCGATCGCGCGTCAGCTCTTCTGGGTCTTCGTCCTGGTCTGCATCGGCCTGGGCTATCTCGGCGCCATGCCGGCGGAAGGTGGCTACGTCATCGCCTCGCAGATCTTCACCGTGCTGTATTTCGGCTTCTTCGTCGCGCTCTTCGTCGTCGGCCTGTTCGAGCGGCCCAAGGCGCTGCCGACCTCGATCGCCGATGCCGTGCTCGCCGCTTCCGCCAAGAACGGCTCGGCGGCGCGCATCGCGACCGCCACCGCTGCCGAACCGAACGTCAAGGGCTGACGGAACCATGAGCAGAACATCGTTTCGTCTCGCCCTGAGCGGGCTCGCCGCCGGCCTGTCGCTGGCGCTCTTCCAGCCGGCGGCGCAGGCTGCCGAGGGTGCGCCTCATCCGCCGGCACTCAACTGGTCGTTCGCCGGCCCCTTCGGCAAGTTCGATCGGGCCCAGCTGCAGCGCGGCTTCAAGGTCTACAAGGAAGTCTGCGCGAGCTGCCATGGCGCGAGCCTGGTCGCCTTCCGTAACCTCTCGCAGCCTGGCGGCCCCGAGTTCACGCCCGGGCAGGTCGCCGCGCTTGCCGCGACCTATCAGATCAAGGACGGCCCGAACGACCAGGGCGAGATGTTCGACCGGCCGGGCCGGGCGGCCGACCGCTTCCCGTCGCCCTTCCCGAACGAGCAGGCGGCGCGCGCAGCCCAGGGCGGCGCCTATCCGCCGGACTTCTCGGTTCTGGCCAAGGCCCGCACCTATGTTCGTGGCTTCCCGACCTTCATCTTCGACATGTTCACCCAGTATCAGGAGCAGGGGCCGGACTACATTCATGCGCTGATGGTGGGCTATGAGGAGCCGCCTGCCGGCGTCACGCTCCTGCCGGGGCAGAACTACAACAAGTATATGCCGGGTCACCTGATAGCGATGCCGAAGCCGCTTTCGGACGGGCAGATCGAGTACCCCAAGGGCCCGGACGGCAAGTCGCCGGTGCCGGAGACGGTCGACCAGTACGCGCGTGACGTCGCAGCCTTCATGGTCTGGATGGCTGAGCCGCATCTGGAAGCGCGCAAGCGCTTGGGCATGCAGGTCATGCTCTTCCTCGTGGCCTTCTCGTTCCTGCTCTACTACACCAAGAAGAAGGTGTGGTCGCGCATGCCGGACGGCTCGCCCGCGCACTGAGCGAGCACGACGATCCTGCGAAAGGCCCCGGAGACGGGGCCTTTTTGCTATCCGGCCGTCATTCTCGGGCGAAGCGAAGCGCAGATCCGGGAAACTCGGGCAGGCAGAAATGCCGAAGCCTCCTCGGCAGAAGATGCCCGGGTCGAGCCCGAGCATGACGGCGTTGCGCTGCGCACCGTATTGCGACCGTCATCGAAAGATGGTCCCTTCCGCGCCCGCAACAGGGAATCAGCCATGAGCGAAGCCGTCCTCGGAATCATCGGCGGATCGGGCATCTACGATCTGCCGGGCCTCAGCGACTTGCGCGAGGAGCGCATCGACAGCCCGTGGGGCGAACCGTCGGATACGCTGCGGATCGGCCGCCTCGGTTCCACCAAGATCGTCTTTCTGCCGCGGCATGGGCGCGGCCATGCGATTCCGCCTTCCGAGATCAACTATCGCGCCAATATCGACGTGCTGAAGCGCGCCGGCGTGACCGACCTCGTCTCGCTCTCGGCTTGCGGTTCCTACAAGGCCGAGCTCTATCCCGGGCTGTTCGTCCTGGTCGATCAGTTCGTCGATCGCACCACGCGGCGTGAAAGCTCCTTCTTCGGCAAGGGTTGCGTTGCCCATGTCTCCGCCGCCCATCCGGTTGGGCCGGGCTTGCAGGGGCGCATCGCAGCGGCTGCGGAAGCGGAGGGGTTGCCCTTCGTGCGCGGCGGAACGCTGGTGACGATGGAAGGGCCGCAATTCTCGACCTATGCGGAATCGATCACCTATCGCGGCCTCGGCTACGACCTGATCGGCATGACCGCGATGCCGGAGGCCAAGCTCGCGCGCGAGGCGGAGATCACCTACGCCACCGTCGCCATGGTGACGGACTACGATTGCTGGCACGAGCTGCACGGCGCGGTCGATGTTGCTTCCGTCGTGGCGGTTCTGCATGAGAATGCCGACAAGGCGCGCCGCCTCGTCGCGCGGCTTGCGGCCGACTTCCCGGCCGAGCGCGATGCTTGCCCGGCCGGCTCGCACAGGGCCCTCGACAATGCGATCATCACCGCGCCCGCCTTCCGCGATCCTGCTCTCCTGGCGAAGCTCGACGCGGTCGCCGGGCGCGTGCTCAAGGGCTGAATGATGGCTGCGCCCTTGACGAAGCCGGCTCGGCGTCCGACCAAGGCGTCCGTCACCATGTCCGAGACGACGTCAATGAACCTAGCCGACAGCATCCGCGCGATTCCGGACTATCCTCGGCCCGGCATCGTGTTTCGCGACATCACGACGCTGCTCGGCGACGCGCGGGCTTTCCGCCGTGCCGTCGATGAGCTGGTGCAGCCCTTCGCGGGACTGAAGATCGCCAAGATCGCCGGAATCGAGGCGCGCGGCTTCATTCTCGGCGGTGCCGTCGCGCATCAGCTTTCCGCAGGCTTCATCCCGGTGCGCAAGAAGGGCAAGCTGCCGCTCGAGACGCTGCGGGCGACCTATGCGCTCGAGTACGGAACCGACGAGATCGAGATTCACCGCGATGCGGTGCAGCCGGGCGAGCGCGTCCTGCTGGTCGACGATCTCGTCGCGACCGGGGGCACGGCCGAGGCGGCCGTCAACCTGTTGAGCGGGCTGGGTGCGGAGGTGGTCGCGGCCTGCTTCATCGTCGACCTCCCCGATCTTGGGGGGGCGGACAGGATCCGCCGGCTCGGCGTGCCCGTGCGGACGCTCGTGTCCTTCGCCGACTCTTGAGCCCATGAAGATCAACGGCCAGCATTACCGGACGATCTGGCTCGCGCAGGATGGCTGGCGCGTCGTCGTCATCGACCAGACGCGGCTGCCTTTCCGCTTCGAGACCGTGGCGCTCGGCTCGGCCGAGCAGGCGGCCGAAGCGATCCGCTCCATGGTGGTGCGCGGTGCCCCCCTGATCGGCGCGACGGCGGCCTATGGCGTCGCGCTGGCGATGCGGGCGGATGCATCCGACGCCGCGCTGGAGGCGGCGCTCGCGCTGCTTGGGGCGACCCGGCCGACGGCAGTCAATCTGCGCTGGGCGCTCGCGCGCATGCGGCGCGTGCTGGCGGCGCTGCCCGCCGAGAACCGCGCCGAAGCTGCCTATGTCGAGGCGGCGGCGATCTGCGACGAGGATGTCGCGCTCTGCCGCGCGATCGGCGAGCACGGACTGCCGCTGATCCGCGAGATCGCCGGGCGGAAGCCGGCGGGGCAGGTCGTCAACATCCTCACCCATTGCAACGCGGGCTGGATCGCGACGGTGGATTGGGGCACGGCGCTGGCGCCGATCTATCTGGCGCACGATGCCGGCATACCCGTCCATGTCTGGGTCGACGAGACGCGCCCGCGCAATCAGGGCGCGGCGCTGACTGCCTATGAGCTTGGCGCCCATGGCGTGCCGCACACCGTCATCGTCGACAATGCCGGCGGGCATTTGATGCAGCGCGGCGCAGTCGACATGGTGATTGTCGGCACGGACCGGACGACGGCGACGGGCGACGTCGCCAACAAGATCGGCACCTATCTCAAGGCGCTCGCAGCGCACGATAACGGTGTGCCGTTCTATGTTGCGCTGCCGTCGCCGACGATCGACTGGAGCATCGGCGACGGCCTCGCCGAGATCCCGATCGAGGAGCGTGCCGCGCGCGAGGTGACCCATCTTTCCGGGCTTGCGGAGGATGGCGAGGTGCGGCCCTTCCGCGTCGTCGCGCCCGGCAGCGGTGCGGCCAACCCGGCCTTCGATGTGACGCCGGCGCGGCTCGTCACCGGGCTCATCACCGAACGCGGCGTCTGCGCGGCAAGCGCCGAAGGGCTTGCGCATCTCTTCCCCGATTTGGCGAACAAGGCGACGGCATGAACGAGTTGGAGCTGCGGCAGGAGATCGTCGCGGTCGCGCAGGCGATCGACCGTGCGGGCTTCTGCCCGTCGAAATCTGGCAATGTCTCGGCGCGCTTCGGGGAGGGACTGCTGATCACGCCGTCCGGACTGCCTTATGCCAAGACGAAGCCGGAGGACCTGATCCATCTGGCGCTCGACGGGACGGTGCTGAGCGGGGCGCGCAAGCCTTCCTCGGAATGGCCGTTCCATGTCGAGATCTACAAGGCCCGGCCGGATGCGCAGGCGCTCGTGCACACCCATTCGCCGCGCGCCACGGCGCTCTCCAGCACGCGGCGCGGCATCCCGGCGTTCCACTACATGATCGCGCTCTGCGGCGGCGCCGATGTGCGCTGCGCCGACTACGCGACATTCGGGACGCCGGAGCTCGCTGCCAACGCAGTGAAGGGGCTGGAGGGGCGCAAGGCAGTGCTCCTCGCCAATCACGGCGTCATCGCGCTCGGCCAGACGCTGGGCGGTGCGCACACGATCGTGGCTGAGGTCGAGAACCTCGCAGGGCAGTATCTCGACATCCTGGCGGCCGGGCTCGAACCCGTCATCCTCGATGCTGCCGAGATGGAGCGCGTCGGCGCCAAATTCGCGGGCTACGGCAAGGTCGGCTGAGGTCGTCGCTTAGGATGCCGCCAACACCCGCCTCGCGCCGTGATCGCGCTGCCGCGATCAAGGCGGCAGCGTCTTTCCCGTTCTGCAGTGGCTCGGCTATGCCGGGACGGCGGCCGGCCGAGAGCACGCGCCGATCAGATTGCAGCGCAACCTGATCGGATCCGGCTCTAGTCGAGCATGAAAGGTTGCTCCAGCACGTCCCTGGAATCGAGGCCGAGCTGCACCTCGAAGCGCCCGCTCTCGACGACTTCCTTGAGCTCGGCATTGATGAACTTGAGCTGCTCCTTGCCGATCTCGAAACGGACCACGCGGCTCTCGCCGGGCTTGAGCGTCACCTTCTGGAAGCCCTTCAGCTCCTTTATCGGCCGCGCGATCGAGGCGTAGGGGTCGGCGATGTAGAGCTGCACGACGTTGGCGCCCTCATAGGTGCCTTCGTTGGTCAGCGTGGCCTCGGCAGTCAGGCGTTGGTCCCGCGTGATCCGGGCCGCCGAGAGCTTCAGGTTGGACAGGGTGAAGCGGCTGTAGCTCAGCCCGAAGCCGAAGGGATAGAGCGGGCCCTGCTCCTCCTCGAAATACTGCGAGGTGTAGTTGCCCGGCTTGCCCGGGGTGAACGGGCGGCCGATCCGCAGGGGGTTGTAGTAGGTCGGGATCTGACCGGCGGAGCGGGGGAAGGAGATCGGGAGCTTGGCCGAGGGGTTGTGGTCGCCGAACAGCACGTCGGCAATGGCGTTGCCGCCCTCGGTGCCGGTGTACCAGGTCTCCAGCAGCGCGTCGGCATTGTCCTTTTCCCAGCCGAGGGCAAGCGGACGGCCGTTCATCAGCACGACAACGAGCGGCTTGCCGGTCGCCTTGAGGGCCTTGAGCAGGGCGCGCTGGGAACCGGGCATCTCGATGCTGATGCGGCTCGACGATTCATGCGACATGCCGCGCACCTCGCCGACGACCGCGATCACCACATCGGCCTGGTTCGCGACCGATACGGCCTCCTGGATCATCTCCTCGGGGCTGCGCGGATCCTGGATGACCTCCGGCTTGTCCCAGTTCAGATAGTTCAGGTATTCGACGACCTTCGGATCGTCGAGGACGTTGGAGCCGCGGGCGGTAATGAGGCGCGCCTTGCCCTCGATCGCGTTCTCGATGCCGGCGCGTACGGTCACGGCCTGCTCGGCCACGCCCTGCGCGGACCAACTGCCGAGGATGTCGAGGCCGGAATCGGCCAGGGGCCCCACGAGCGCGATGGTTCCGGTCTTCCTCAGCGGCAGCGTCTGGTTGCGGTTCTCCAGCAGCACGATGGTTTCGCGGGCGATCTCGCGCGCCGGCTGGCGGTGGAGGCGGCTGTCGGCCTTCTCGTTCACCGGGTCGTCGGCGGGTTTGCCCATGCGCAGGAACGGGTTGGCGAACAGGCCGAGATCGTATTTGGCGCCCAGTACCTCACGGACGCAGGCGTCGAGTTCGGCCATCTTGACCTCGCCCGAGGCGATGAGGCCCGGCAGCTCGGCAAGATAGACCTGATCGGCCATGCTGAGGTCGATGCCCGCCTTGATGGCGAGCTTGGCCGCCTCACGCGCATCGCGCGCGACGCCATGGCGCGTCAGCTCGGTGATTGCGCCATGGTCGCTGACGGTCACGCCGTCGAAGCCCCATTGCTTGCGCAGCAGATCCTGCATCAGCCAGGTGTTGGAGGTCGCGGGCACGCCGTTGATCGAGTTGAGCGCGACCATCACGCCGCCGGCTCCGGCCTCGATCGCGGCACGGTAGGGCGGCAGATAGACCTGATGCATGCGCAGCGGGCTCATATCGACCGTATTGTAGTCCCGCCCGCCTTCGACCGCGCCGTAGAGCGCGAAATGCTTGACCACGGCCATGATGCTGTCGGAGCGGTCGGTGGCGTCGCCCTGGAAGCCGCGGACGCTGGCCCGAGCGCATTCGGAGACGAGATAGGGGTCTTCGCCGAAGCCCTCCGAGGTGCGGCCCCAGCGCGGGTCGCGGCTGATGTCGACCATCGGCGCGAAGGTCATGTCCACGCCGTCGTTGCAGGCTTCGACGGCCGAGACGCGGGCCATGCGCTCGATCGCGGCCATGTCGAAGCTCGCCGCCAGCCCGAGCGGGATGGGGAAGGTCGTGCGGTGGCCATGGACCACGTCATAGGCGAAGAAGAGCGGGATCTTCAGGCGGCTGCGCTTGATGGCCGCTTCCTGCAGCGGCCGATTGTCGCGCCGGATGACGGTGTTGAACGAGCCGGCGATGCGCCCGGCTGCAACCTCATCCATCAGCTTGGCATGCGGCATCTCGGGGCCGATGCTGATCAGGCGCAGCTGGCCGATCTTCTCCTCGACCGTCATGCGTTTGATCAGGTCGTCGATGAACGTCTTCTTGCTGACGGGGCCGGTCAGGTTGAGGGCTTGTTTCGGCGCCGCTTCAGCGGGCTTTGCCGCCATCCCCGCTGCCAACGCGACTGAAGCCATGGCGCCTAGCGCCTGGCGCCGGGACAAGCCACGATCGGCCTCGTCATTGCATGACACCGCATCCAGCCCGTCGGCGGCCGGCGCACCGTTCGAATTATCCATGCTGAGTTCGTTCACTGAGGTTGGGAAAGGCGAAGGGCGGCGTGGGAGCGGTTCGGAAGAACGACGCTCATTCCTTGACCCTTGGATCGATGATGGGCATTTGTGCTCGGGTGCGCCGCTGCCAACGTGGGACGGGCGCGCTCCGCCCCGCCAGCCTGCATCTTTAAGGAGCTGATGTGAACTTGTCGACCCGTTCTGGTAACGGGGCCTTCAATATGGCCCGGTTTTCTTCTTCGGCCGGACGCATGCTGACGATAGCATTGGATTGGTGCGGAGCGGCCCGGCGCGGGGCGGGCTTCGCGCGATTGGGACTGGCGCTCGGCTGGCTGGCCGCCGGCACGCTCGCCTTGACCCCGGCCTTCGCGCAGAAGCGCCCGGCTGATTTCGGGCTCGAGGATGTGCTCGCGAAGGCGAAGGCGCTGGCGGACAAGCCCCACGTCACGCCGGTCAGCAATCTGCCGGACGTGTTCAGCAAGATGCAGTTCGCCGACTACCAGAAGATGCAGCCCCGGCGCGACCGCTTTGCCTGGACCGAGCTGCGTACGCCCTTCAAGCTGGCCTTCTACCATCAGGGGATGCAGTTCAACACGCCGGTGAAGATCAACGAGATCGTCAACGGCGCCGTGCACGAGATTCCCTACGACGCGGGGCGCTTCGACTTCGCCGATCTGCATTTTGACCGCAATGAGACCAGCAAGCTCGGCTGGGCCGGATTCCGGGTGGTGTATCCGATCAACCAGGCCGGCAAGCTCGACGAGGTCATGAGCGTGCTGGGCGCGAGCTATTTCCGCGTCATCGGCAAGGGACAGATCTACGGTCTTTCGGGGCGCGGCCTGGCCATCGATACCGGCCTGCCGATTGCCGAGGAGTTTCCGGCTTTCCGCGAGTTCTGGCTTCGCCGCCCCAAGTCCGGGGATCAGCGTCTGACCTTCTATGCGCTGATGGATTCGCCGCGGGCGACGGGCGCGTATGAATTCACCCTGGCGCCGGGCGCCGACACGGTGTTGAGCGTCAAGGCGCGGGTCTTCATGCGCGAGGGGGCGGCGCCGCGGACGCTTGGCATCGCGCCCTTGACCAGCATGTTCCTCTTCGGCCCCAACCAGCCGTCGTCGACCTATAACTTCCGGCCGGCCATCCACGATTCCAACGGTCTCGCCATTCGTGGCGGCGACGGCAAATGGACCTGGAGCCCGCTCAGCAACCCTCCGTCCGCGGTGGCTATTACCAATTTCGCGGCCGAAAACCCGAAAGGTTTCGGGCTGCTTCAACGTGGACGCTCGTTCACGCGCTACGAAGATCTGAAGGATCGCTACGACTTGCGTCCGAGTGCCTGGATCGAACCGACCAACGCCTGGGGCAAGGGCAGCGTGCGTCTCGTCGAAATCCCGACAGCGGACGAGACCAATGACAACATCGTCGCCTTCTGGGTGCCCGAGAGCATGCCGGCGGCCGGCCAGCCGCTGCAGTTCGACTATCGAATCCACTGGACGACGGACGAGCCTGCGATTTTGAAGGACGGCACGTCCTATGTCTGGCAGACGATCCGCTCTACCGGGGAGTTCTATCAGTCCAACCTCATTCGCGCGGGCGACGGGACGCAGGCGTTCCTGATCGACTTCAAGGGGTCTTCGTTGCGCAAGCTTTCGCCGCAGGCGCAGATCACCGCCGAGGTCGGCGCCAACGACAATGTCGAGATCGTCGGAACCGAGCTGCAGCCGAACCCCGCCATCCAGGGCTGGCGTCTGACGTACCGGGTCAGAATCAAGAACCCGGCCGTGTCTTCCGATCTGCGTGCGACATTGAAGCTGGGCGACCGCACGCTCACCGAGACCTGGAACCTGAGAATTCCTCCTTTGCCCGCTCCGAAGGCAAGGGAGTCCTATCTCAATCCCTTCAAGGCGATCGAAGGTCAAAGGTCAGAGCTGGTCGAACCGAAGCCCTGACGCCACGCGTTGTGGCCGCGCCTGCCGTGCTCAAAAGGCGGGCAGGCGGGGTCCTGGGATCAGGCGGGCTTTCGCTCGACGAAGACGCAGCCGTCGAAGCTGAAGACCTCTTCGCCCCTCTGGTTGATGCCGGTGTTGTGGTGGAAGAACAGGCCCCATTGCGGCCGCGAGGCGCTCTCGCGCTTGTCCGCCACCTCGGAGAAATAGGTGATGCGGTCGCCGGCGAGGACCGGCTTCGACCAGCGCAGATTCTTGAACCCGGGCGAGGGGCCGAGACGGGCCGGGCGTCCGGTCGTCGCTGCGAGCTGGCGCCTGCGGTGCGAGACCATGGTCGCCATCCAGACTGCCGCCGTATGCCAGCCTGAGGCCGCGAGCTGGCCGAAGAGGCTGGTGCGCGCCGCCGCCTCGTCCATGTGGAAGGGCTGCGGGTCGAAGCTGCGGGCGAAGGCGATGATTTCCTCCGCGGTGAAGACGAAGCTGCCGAGCTCGTGGCGGCTGCCGATCTCCAGTTCCTCGAAGAAGCGGGTAGGCTCGGGAGCCTCTGCGGGCGCCTCCAGCGGGCTTTCGAGGGCCGGGGGCTCGTAGCGCGGCGAATGGGCGAGCCAGTCGCCCTTCGGCTGCGGGGCGACGCCGGATTCCTTGCGGCCGAACATGATCCAGTTGGTCTGCTCCAGCAGCGGCTCGCCGCGCTGGTTGAGCAGTTCGAGCCGGAAGCGCACGAGGCCCATTTCGGGCCGCGAGCGCGAGGCCTTGGTCTCGAGCACGGTGCGGCGCGCGGTCACACTGTCGCCGGGAAGCAGCGGGCGCAGCCACTTCACCTCTTCGATGCCCGGCGCGCCCATGCCGGTCGAATCGAGCAGGAAGCTCTCCGCCATCAGCCGCATCAGCAGCGAGCAGCTGTGCCAGCCGGAACCGATCAGGCGGCCGACGAAGCTCGCCTTGGCGGCTTCCGGGTCGACATGGAAGTCCTGGGCGTCATAGCGCGAGGCGAAGGCGACGATATCGTCCTGAGAGACAGCGATGCCGTGCGAGAGGACGCTCTCGCCAGTGACGAAATCCTCGAACTGCAGCATCTGCGGGCTCACTCAGGTCGCGAAGCGGAAGTGCAGCACGTCGCCGTCGGCGACGACGTACTCCTTGCCTTCGAGGCGGAACTTGCCGGCCTCGCGTGCGCCCGACTCGCCCTTGTTGGCGACGTAGTCGTCATAGGCAATGGTTTCGGCGCGGATGTAGCCCTTCTCGAAATCCGTGTGAATCACGCCGGCGGCCTGCGGGCCCTTGGTGCCCTTCTCGATCGTCCAGGCGCGGGCCTCCTTCGGGCCGACGGTGAAATAGGTCACGAGGTTGAGCAGCTTGTAGCCGGCGCGGATGACGCGGTTCAGGCCCGGCTCCTCGAGGCCGACCGCTTCGAGATATTCGGTCTGCTCCTCGGGCGGCAGCACCGCGATCTCGCTCTCGATCTTCGCCGAGACGACGACGGCGACGGCGCCCTCCTCGGCAGCGCGCTTCTTCACAAGCTCGGAGAAGTTGTTGCCCTTGTCGGCGCTCGCTTCCTCGACATTGCAGACATAGAGGACGGGCTTGGACGAGAGCAGGCCGAGCAGCTCGAAGGGGCGGCGCTCCTCGGCGGCAAGCTGGACGAGGCGGGCCGGCTTGCCGTCGCGCAGGAGGACGAGGCAGCGGGTCATCAGGTCGACCGCTTCCTTGGCCTCCTTGTCGCCGGACTTGGCCTTCTTCTCGAGCGGGACGACGCGTTTCTCGAGGCTTTCGAGGTCGGCGAGCATCAGCTCGGTTTCGATCGTCTCGATATCGTCAATCGGCGAGACCTTGCCCTCGACATGGGTGATGTCACCGTCTTCGAAGCAGCGCACGACATGGGCGATGGCGTCGCATTCGCGGATATTGGCAAGGAACTGATTGCCGAGGCCCTCACCCTTCGAGGCGCCGCGCACCAGGCCGGCGATGTCGACGAAGGTCAGCCGGGTCGGGATGATCTCCTTCGAGCCGGCGATGGCGGCGAGCTGCTCGAGCCGCTCGTCGGGCACCGCCACATCGCCGACATTCGGCTCGATGGTGCAGAACGGGTAGTTGGCGGCCTGCGCCGCAGCCGTCTGCGTGAGCGCGTTGAAGAGGGTCGACTTGCCGACATTCGGCAGGCCGACGATTCCGCATTTGAAGCCCATGATCGCCTGTTCCGTTGCCCTCGACGGACTGAACGGCCGCCGGGCGTGAAGCTTTGAAAGTTGCGGCCTTATTGGGGGGCTTGCGCAATAAAGACAAGTGCCGCGCGCCTTATGGCCGATGCGCCGCTCACGCGAACGTGCATGGCGACGGCACGGATGCTGGTGCTGGATCGCCCGGTCGCGTTTGCCTGCGCCGTTCGGAGCATCGCCATGAATCGTTTCGGTTTCGCACTCACCCTGTCGGTCTTCGCTCTGGCCGGAGGCCTGGCCGTCGCGCAGGCGCCGGGGACGCGATTGCGTGGCACGGTGGAGCGCATGGAAGGCTCGACGCTGGATCTCAAGGCCGCTGACGGGCGGGAGGTGAAAGTCGCCCTCGCACCAGGTTTCTCCACCGGCGGGGTTGTACCCGCGAAGGCGTCTGACATCGCGAAGGGAAGCTTCATCGGGGTCGGCGCGAAGCCGCAGCCGGATGGCACGCTGCTGGCCGTGCAGGTCATGATCTTCCCGGAGGCGCTGCGCGGGACCGGGGAGGGGCACCGGCCCTGGGCCGTTTTGCCTGACGCGACCATGACCAACGCGACCGTGGCCGAGACGGTGTCGCGGGTCGACGGCGCCAATCTCGTGCTGAGCTACCCCGGCGGCGAGCAGAAGGTCGCGATTACGCCTGAGGCAACCATCCTGATGGCGGCGCCGGCCGAGGCTAGCGAGCTCAAGCCCGGCGCCCAGGTCACGATGACGGCGAGCCGGCAGGCCGACGGCAGCTACAGCACGAGCCGTGTGACGGTCGCGAAGTCAGGCGCGAAGCTGCCGTTTTAGCGTTCATGAGGCATTTGTGGGCGAGGGGCATTCCGGACCAGCCGCGTCAGCGGCGCCGATCGGGGATGATGCCCGAACCTGTCCGGAGAGGCTCGGGCTGGATCCCGGGTCTCCCTTCGGTCGCCCGGGATGCCGGTGCGCGTCAGGGGTGATCCGCGAGGCGCAGCTCAGCCTTCGCTCTTCTCGCCCAGGCGCTTCACCGCGCCATGGCCGCGCGCGTCCATGAAGAGATGCACCTTGTTCTGGAAGCCAGCATCGTCATGGGCCGCGAGCAGGGCCGCGTGATCGGCGCAGGCCGTGCAGAGATCCTCGACCCAAGGGTGCTCGGCCTTGCCGAAATCGTTCAGCACATAGCCGTGGACCAGCTCTTTCAGCCCGGGATGTCCGATGCCCATGCGGACGCGGCGGTAGTCGTTGCCGATCGCGGCCGTGGTCGAGCGCAGACCGTTATGGCCGGCATTGCCGCCGCCGAGCTTCACGCGCAGCTTCGCCGGAGCCAGGTCGAGTTCGTCATGGAAGACGATGACGTCCGCAGGCGCGATCTTGAAGAAACGCGCGGCCTCGCCGATCGAGCGGCCCGACTCGTTCATATAGGTCTGCGGCTTGAGCAGGATCACCTTCTCGCCGCCGATCGTGGCTTCGCATGATTCCGCCTGAAAGCGCGCGCGCCAGGGCGACGCGCGATGGAGGCGGGCGATCTCCTCGACGGCCATGAAGCCGATATTGTGCCGGTTGCGGGCATAGCGCGCGCCGGGATTGCCGAGGCCGGCGAAGATCAGCATGGCGAGGACTCCGCAGGCTCATGGATCAGCATCGGATCCATCTGAAAAGTGGATTCCGCTTTTCGGTCCGATGCCAAAGCAAGACGGCCGGGAGGACCCGGCCGTCTCGGTAGACTGGATGCGGCGGAAGCGGCGCCAGGCGGCGCCGCTTCTCAGGCCTTGGCTTCGGCCGGAGCCTCGGCGGCCGCGTCGGCAGCGGGCTCGACCTCGACGGTCGGCGGGGCGATCGTGATGATCGTCGCGTCCGAACCGACGGTCAGCTTGGCGCCGGCCGGCAGCTTGATGGCCTTGGCTTCGACCTGGTCACCGATGTTCAGGCCGGCGACGGAAACCTCGAAGGCTTCCGGAATGCTGTCGGGCTCGACGGTGATTTCGAGGGTGTGCTCGACGATCTGGACCAGACCGCCGCTCTTGACGCCGGGGCTGGCCTCCTGGCCGACGACGTGGATCGGAACCTGGACCGTGACGGTCTGGCCCTTGGCGACGCGCAGGAAGTCGACGTGGATCGGGAAGTCCTTGACCGGGTCGAGCTGGTAGTCGCGCGGAATGACGCGCTGCTTCTTGCCGCCGACGGTGATCTCGAAGATCGTGGTCAGGAAGTGGCCATTGAAAATGAGCTGGCGGGTCTTGTTGGCGTCGAGCGCGATGGCTTCGGGAGCAGCGCCCCCACCATAGATCACGGCAGGCGTCTGGCCCTGGCGGCGAACTGCACGGGCGGCCCCCTTGCCGACCTGTGCGCGCGCCGAAGCCTCGAGTTGCTTCACGGCGGTCATGTGTGTTGTCCTTGACTCGTAAATGACAAGGCCGCCTCGTGGCGGCCATCGGTTTGCGCGTCCAGAGCCTCCAAGGGTGTCAGCGGGACGCGCGGCTGCTCATAGGCGAAAACCGGCGCAATCTCAACCCCGTCGCTTTACGCTGCGTTCGCGATGGCTTCGCGTTCGAGCGCGGTCGCAGAGGTTGCCTGGCCGAAGCGTTGCAGCAGTTCGCGGATGACCAGCGCCGGAACCGGCGGCGAATAGAGATAGCCCTGCCCGAAACGACAACCCATCTCCTCGAGACGCTGAGCCTGCGACTGCGTCTCTATGCCCTCGGCGATGATCTTCATGCCCAGCCGGCGTGTCATCGTCAGCAGCGATTCGACAATCACGGCACTGCGGGCTCCGCTGTCGATGGCGCTGACGAAGGAGCGATCGATCTTGATGATGTCGATGGGAAAATCGAGCAGATGGGTCAGCGAGGCGAAGCCGGTGCCGAAATCGTCCAGCGCAACCAGCATGCCGCAGGCGCGCAGGGCTTCCATCGTTCGCGCGACACCGTCCCTGCGGCCGCCCATGAAGACCTGCTCGGTCACCTCGACGACGAGGTGACGCATCGGCAGGCCGGCCTTGTCGAGCGCCCGGGCGACGCGCTGCGCCAGGTCACCCTTCTGAAAGTCGGCCGAGGTCACATTCAGGCTGGCATGGTGGATATGCAGGCCGGCGCTTTGCCATTCGGCCATGTCGAACGCGACCGAAGCCAGCATCTGCGTGGTGATGCGGTGGGCGATCTTGGGATCCTGCAAGGCTTCCTGAAATTCGCCGGCCGTGACGATGCGTCCGTCGTCCAGCCGCATGCGGGCGAGGGCCTCGACGCCGACGATCTCGGCCGTGTCGAGCCGGATGATCGGTTGGTAGTACGGCACGATCCGCTCGCCTCCGAGCGCCCCGTCGACATCCTTGCGGATTCGGGTGCGGTGCATCATCGCGCTGCGCAGCTTGCGGCGGAAACGCACATAGCGGCCGCGGCGGGTCTCCTTGGCGTGGTACAGCGCGAGATCGGCATTCTGCCGAAGCGTCACGCTGTCCTCTCCGTCCTCGCCTGCGAGGGCGCCGCCGATCGTGACGCTCGGCTGAATGCTGTGCCCGTCATGTTCGAGCGGCGCCGCGGCAATCGCGGCGAGAGCGGCGGAGGCGAGGCTGCGCATTCGAGCGGGACTGTCGCAATCCGGGACCAGGATTGCGAATTCGTCACCGCCGATCCGGCAGGACAGGCAACCGATCAGGGCGGTGTTCAGGCGGTCACCGACGCCCGCGATCAGACTGTCGCCGGCGGCATGCCCGAGCGTATCGTTCACGGTCTTGAGATGATCGATGTCGATCAGCATCAACCCGTAGCGCCGCGAAGCCGCGCTCATCGCGGTGATGGCATCGTTGAACTGGGCCCGATTCGGCAGCCTGGTCAGCGTGTCGAAATAGGCGAGATGGTGATTGCGGGCCCGCACCTCGTCGTGCTCGATCGCGATGGCGCAGAGATGGACGCAGGTCGCGACGATGCGACGCTCGAGCGCTCGCGGTCGGCGGGGCTTGCGGAAATAGAAGGCGAAGGCGCCGACGACGCGGCCGTCCCGTGCCTTGATCGGCGTCGACCAGCAGGCTCTGAGGCCGAGCGGCAGGACGAGCTGCGTATAGGGCGCCCAGAGCGGGTCGGTCGCGATGTCGGTCGCCTCGACGGCGGCGGCGCGATGGATGGCGGTGCCACAGGAGCCGGCGCTGGGGCCTGTCGGCGTGCCAGCGAGCGCGGCGACATAGTGATCGGGCAGACTCGGTGAGGCGAGGGGCTGCAGATAACCCTGATCGTCGACGGTCACGACGGAACAGATCACGCCGGGCGAGATCGCCTCAGCCCGTTGGCACAGGCGCTTCATGCACAGGGCGAGGGTTTCCCCGCGTGCAATGTCTTCAAGAATATCGTTCTGCAGGGCCTGCAGGCGGTCCGAGGGCTTGATCACGCTGTTCCCGACAGAGAAGGGCTTGTCGAAGAACGCGAATTCTAACTCAATCGGCTTAAGCGCCGATTGAAGGGCCGATTCAAACTTTATCCGCCTCAGGCGGCGGCGAGGCCCAAGCGCTCGTCGCGGCGGCGCAGCAGATGCATCAGCGGCAGCGCGAACAGCACCATCCAGGCCTTACCGATCACCTGGCCGGCAAGGAAATCCAGGCTGCCGAAGGCGAGGTGCAGGAAGACGATGCTGTCGACGACGAGGCCGACCATGCCGGAGGCGAAGACCGCGGTCAGGAAGCGGCGGCGCTGCAAGGGCGTGTAGATGGCGAAATCGGCGAGCTCCGACAGCAGGAAGGCCGAGACGGAGGCGATCACGATGGCCGCGGGTGCGAGCAGGGCCGAGATCAGGGCGCCGACGGCGATTGCGCCGAGCCCCGCCAGCGTGCCCAGGCGGCGCTGCACGAGGTCGCGCAGCACGAGCGCAAGCCCGACCATCAGGACGCCGCTCGGGGCCATGATCCCCGGCCAGACCGGCACGAGGCAGGGGCCGTTCGGCACGCAGACGGTGCCGGCATTGCCGATGAGCCAGTTGGCTGCCGGAATGGTGAGACCGAACAGCACGAGCGCGACGATGCCTTCGAGCCGCCGCTGGTGATCACGAATCATAGGAGGGTCCGCTGTCGTCGGGTGTCACGAGATAGGCCGCGAAGCCTTTTGCGCGCAAATCGCAGGCCGGGCAATGGCCGCAGCCGAAACCCCAGCCATGCCGGGTCGTCCTGTCGCCCAGATAGCAACTATGCGTCTGTTCAAGGACGAGGTCGAGCAGGGCCTGCCCGCCGAGTTGCCGCGCCAGCGCGAAGGTTTGCGCCTTGTCGCGCCACATCAGCGGCGTGTGCAGCACGAGCCGGCGATCGAGCCCCAGGCCGAGCGCGACCTGCATCGCCTTGATCGTATCGTCCCGGCAATCGGGATAGCCGGAATAATCGGTCTCGCAGACGCCGAGGACGATATGCTTCAGGCCGCGCCGATAGGCCAGCGCCGCAGCGAAGGTCAGGAAAATCAGGTTGCGGCCCGGCACGAAGGTGGTCGGCAGGCCGGTTTCGGCGAAGCTGATCTCGGTCTCGCGCGTCAGCGCGGTTTCGGAAATCGCGCCGAGCGCTTTCAGATCGACGACATGGTCGGGGCCGAGCCGCGCGGCATAGCGGGAGGAGAGCGCCGGCAGCTTCTCGCGGATGGCGAGGCGGCACTCCATCTCGACGAGATGGCGCTGCCCGTAGTCGAAGCCGATCGTCTCGACCGCGTCGAAACGATCGAAGGCCCAGGCCAATGCGGTGGTGGAGTCCTGGCCGCCGGAAAACAGGACGAGCGCGCCGGAACTCAAGTGACCATCCTCAGTCGAACAGGCTCGACACGCTGGTCTCGCTCGCCGTGCGCTCGATCGCCTCGCCCATGAGTCCGGCGATGGAGATGACGCGGATGTTGCGCGCGACCTTCACCGCCTCGGTCGGCATGATCGAGTCGGTGATGACCAGCTCTTTGAGCTTGGAGGAAGCGATGCGGGCGACCGCGCCGCCCGAGAGCACGCCATGGGTGATGTAGGCGAAGACCTCCTTGGCGCCCTGCTCGAGCAGGGCCTCGGCGGCGTTCACCAGCGTGCCGCCCGAGTCGACGATGTCGTCGATCAGGATGCAGGAGCGGCCCTCGACCGAGCCGATGATGTTCATGACTTCCGATTCGCCCGGCCGGTCACGGCGCTTGTCGACGATGGCGAGCGGTGCGTCGATGCGCTTGGCGAGCGCGCGGGCGCGGACCACGCCGCCGACGTCCGGCGAGACGACCATGGCGTTCTTCCACTCCAGCCGGTCCTTGATGTCGCGCGCCATGAGCGGGGCGCCGAACAGGTTGTCGGTCGGGATGTCGAAGAAGCCCTGGATCTGGCCGGCGTGGAGGTCGAGCGTCAGCACGCGGTCGACGCCGGCATGGGCGATGAGGTTGGCGACCAGCTTGGCCGAGATCGGGGTGCGGCCTGAGGCACGCCGATCCTGCCTTGCATAGCCGAAATAGGGGATCACCGCCGTGATGCGGCGCGCCGAGGAGCGGCGCAGCGCATCGGTGATGATCAGCAGCTCCATCAGGTGGTCGTTGGTGGGGAATGAGGTGGACTGGATGACGAAGACATCCTGCCCGCGCACATTCTCCTGGATCTCGACGAAGACCTCCATGTCGGCAAAGCGCCGCACCGTGGCCTTGGCGAGGGGAATGCTGAGATGGCTGCAGATGGCTTCTGCAAGCGGCCGGTTGGAGTTGCCGGCGACGACTTTGAAATGAGAGGGCATGCCGTGGCGCACCGTTGGACAAGGCGGGGCACGAGCCGGCTAGGCCGGCTCAATTCGAACGGCTCTTAACAGTGCGATGACATGGAGTCGACCGCTGCGCTGCAATATCGCTGCTCAAAAAGCGCTCGCGGCGCCGGCGTGACCCGGAATCCACTGACGTAGCGTCGCCCAAGGGGCTGAGCGACCGTGTTCAGCTCTTCTTCTTGTCGGTGGTTGCGGCGACCTTGGTTCCGGGCTTCGCCTTGTCGGCCTTCTTGTCCTTGTCGCCGCCAAGAGTCTCGACAGCCGGGGTGGTGACGAGGAAGCTCGCGATCGCATCCATCGAATCGGAGGCGGCCTTGGCGACGATCGTCCGGTCGATGCCGGCCCAGGGATCGGAACCGCTGCTGCGCTTGCCGATGCTCTCGCCCTGAACACGCTGGGCGCGCTGCTTGGTCGAGTCGTACACATCCCAGACGAAGGCGAGCGACGTCTGGCCGTCCTCCGTCGGTTGGGCGGTGAGATAGCCCTTGACGCGGAAGCGCGCCGGCTTGTTGCCGGGTACAATCTCCATCTTGCGCTCGGCCGCGGCCTCGCCGAGCAGTCCGGCGAAGCTGGTGGTGACGTCTTCCGGCGCTCCGGAGATGCTCTGGACCGAGACCGGAACGCCCGGTGCATCGACGCGCGGACGCGACGCGGTCTGGCTGGTTTCCTGGCATCCGGCGAGCGCCAGCGCAAAAACCGGCCCCAGAACGAGGCCGCTCAAACGGTTGATCATGACGCCTCCCGCCCTTTGGGCTGTGGACTGCTTCGAGATTCCCTGTGCGCCTTTTCTAGGCTCAACGGAGGACGAGGTCCAGATCAGGTAAATTCAGCGCCTCGGCGCGCTCAGTGCCCACCAAATAGGTGCGGCCCAGGCACATGGCGGTCTCGCTGTCGGAATCCATCAGAATCATGTGGGCGAACATCACCATGCCCGGAACGATCGCCCAGTCATTGGCCTCGTAGAACATCGGCCAGTCCATCCAGGAAGGAGTGAATTTGGCGCCCAGCGAATAGCCGCAGGCATTGAGCCGGTGCTGTGCGAGACCGTGCTCGTCGAAGACGCGGGCGTGCGCCGCGAAGACATCTCCGGCGGTGCTGCCGGGCTTCAGTGCGGCCTCGCAGGCGAGCAGCGCGTCGCGGGCGGCAGCATGATAGGGGCCGTGCAGCGGGCGGGGGTCGCCGACCACGACCGTACGCATGGCGGCGACATGGTAGTGCCGATCGACGCCGGCGAATTCGAGCGTGATCTGGTCGTTGGCGCCGAGCCTGCGCCGGCCGGACTTGTAGCGGCAGAGCAGGGCGTCTCTGTCCGAGCCGATGATGAATTCGTTGGCCGGATAGTCGCCGCCGCCCGCGAAGATCGCATTGTGCTGGGCGGCGAGGATCTCGCCCTCGTCGGCACCGGCCCGGATCGCGTCGAGCGCCGCCCGATCGGCCGCATCCGCGAGCGTCGCGGCGCGGCGGACATAGACGATCTCCTCGGCCGATTTCACGGCGCGCAGCCGCGTGACGATCGTCGAGGCATCGACGAGCTCGGCCTGGCCGGTAAAGGCGGCGTCCAGCTTGCGGTAGTTCGAGGCGACGAGACCATAGGACTCGAACTCGACGCCGATGTGCTTGCCGGACAGGCCGAGATCGCGCGCGAGCGCCAGGAGGTCGCTGGCCGGATTGGCGTCGCGGCCGTCCTTCCAGATGCGGATGTCGGTGAGGTTGGAGGTGAGCTGCGCCTGCCGGAGGTCTGCCGAGCGGGTCAGCAGCGCCATGGTGCCGTCGGCCCTGACGACGAGACACTGGAAGAAGCAGAAACCGAAGGTGTCATACCCGGTCAGCCAGAACATCGATTCCTGCTGGAACAGAAGGAGTGCGTCGAGACGCGCGGCCTGCATGGAGGCAAGGAGGGATTCGCGGCGGCGGGCAAATTCGGCGGGGGTAAAATGCAGGGCCATGATGCGTCTCCTCAAGCCAGGCGGGCATCTGATCGTGGCCATGGCCGGCGAGCAAGCCGGACCTCCGGTGGCGATTGCGGCTCCGGTCCGCGCTGCCTATAGGCTTTGGCAAGAGAGTTTCGCCCCGATGGGAGAGAGCCATGGTGAACCCCGGCAACCGCATCCTCGACGACATCGCCCGCCTTGCCACCGATGCGGCCGGAGCTGCGCAGGGGGTGCGCCGTGAGGTCGAGACCGTCGTGAAGACCCAGATCGAGCGCCTGCTGCGCGATCTCGACGTCGTCACCCGCGAGGAATTCGAGGCGGTGCGCGAGATGGCGCTGATCGCCCGCGAGGAGAACGACAAGCTCGCGGCGCGCCTCGCCGTGCTCGAGGAGAAGCTCGGCAAGGCCTGACCGACAAGTCCTGACGGGTCCGCTCGAACGACGGTCGTCACGTCGTTGCGTCATGTCCACAGCCATGTGTTGTGGACAGCATCCCAGGGGGATTGAGCCCGCCGGCCGAATCCGCGGAGCTTCACGCTGTGTTGGGAGCGTCACAGCGCCTGCGCTATCGTCGGTGGAAAGAATTGATTCGTCGGGCGGATTCGCCTCTGGCCGACGGATGGGCCGCTCTCCCGGGAGCGTCCCGGAGGTGTGTTGCGTTCCTTCGGCTTTCCAGTCGCCGTGTTCCTCTTCTCGAACGCGCCGGGGCACCTGCCCCGGAAGGTGGATCCTAGGGCATGATGGACCTCGATATGGATGCCGAGCTGGATCGGCCTTCCAACCCGCTCGACCTGTTCGAGCGCCTCGCCGCCCTCAACGGCTGGAACTTCGACCGCGACAGCGAGGACGAGCTTTCGGTCGCCGTGACCGGTGGATGGTCGGAGTATCACGTCGCGATCACCTGGCTCGCGGAGGTCGAGGCGCTGCATATCGCCTGCGCCTTTGACCTCAAGGTGCCGGAGCGCCGGCGCGGCGAGGTGCTGCAGCTGGTGAGCCTAGTCAACGAGCAGCTCTGGCTCGGTCATTTTGACCTTTGGAGCACCGAGAGCGTGGTGATGTACCGCCATGCGCTCCTGCTCTCCGGTGGCGCCGAGCCGACCGACGAGCAAGCGGCCGCACTGGTCAAGACGGCCGTCGAAGCCTGCGAGCGCTATTACCAGGCCTTCCAGTTCGTGGTTTGGGCCGGGAAGACGGCCAAGGAAGGCATGGAGGGAGCCATCCTGGAGACGGTCGGCGAAGCCTGAGCAGCCGCATTGCCGTCACGGCCGGGCTTGACCCGGCCATCTCTTGCAGGCTCTGGTCCTGAGATGCCCCGGGCAAAGCCCGGGCATGACGCCCTGGTCCCAAGCGACGAGAACCGCCATGTCGAATTCCCTTCCGCAATCGCTCGTCCTGATCGGCGCGGGCAAGATGGGCGGAGCGATGCTGGAAGGCTGGCTGCGCATCGGCATGGACCCCGCGGGCATCAGCATCATCGATCCCAAGCCTTCGGACGAGATGGTCGAACTCGCCGGTGAGAAGGGGATGCGGCTCAACCCTTCCGCCAAGGAAATTCCGGCAGCCGATGTCGTCGTCCTCGCGACCAAGCCGCAGCTGCTGGACACCGCCGCTCCGGCCGTCCAGGCTTTCATCCATCCCCGGACGCTGCTGATCTCGATCCTCGCCGGCAAGACGCTGGGCGACCTCGCGGCGCGCCTGCCGAGCGCGGCCGCGATCATTCGCGCCATGCCCAACCTGCCAGCCTCGGTTCAGCGCGGCGTGACCGCGGCCGCGCCCGGCAAGGGCGTGAGCGCCGCGCAGCGCGCCACTGCTGACGCGCTGCTCGGCAGCATCGGCAAGGTCGAGTGGCTCGGCGATGAGGGGCTGATCGACGCCGTCACCGCCGTCTCCGGTTCCGGCCCGGCCTATGTCTTCCATCTGGTCGAGTGCCTGGCTGCGGCCGGGGCTGCGGCGGGGCTGCCCGCCGATGTGGCGGAGCGGCTGGCGCGGGCGACGGTCGAAGGGGCGGGCGAGCTGCTGTTCCAGTCGCCGCTGCCGCCGGGAACGCTGCGCCAGAACGTGACCTCGCCGGGTGGCACGACGGCAGCCGCGCTCGAAGTGCTGATGGCGGACGATGGCCTGAAGCCGCTGATGAACAAGGCGGTGGCTGCTGCGAAACGTCGCGCCGGCGAGCTTTCGGGCTGATCGGCCTTCCACCCGCCACGATAGCGGCCTAACCTCCTTTCGACGCGAAGCGAGAGGAGCTGTCCCCATGGTCCGCAAACCCGTTTCCACTCCGCCGACAGGCGCCGAGCCCACGCCCGGGGCCAAGGCGGTCGAGCCGCGCAAGCGCGCCGTCGATGCGCTGATGAGGCTCGCCGCGGAGCGGCCGTGGGATCAGATCGAGCTGCCGGATATCGCCAGCGAGGCCGAGTTGACTCTGGCGCAGCTGCGCGGGCTCTTCCCCTCCAAGCTCGCGATGCTGGGCGGGGTGACGCGCCTCGTCGACGACGCGGTTCTGGCCGGCACGTCGGAGGATCTGGCGGGGGAGCCCGCCAAGGAGCGCATGTTCGATCTGGTGATGCGCCGGCTCGATGCGATGGCGCCGTACAAGGCGGGCCTGCGCAAGATCGTGCCGGTCATCCGACGCGATCCGCTGGCGCTGGCGGCCCTCAACCGCGGTGCGGTCAATTCCTGGCGCTACATGCTTGCTTCCGCCGGCATCCCGACCGAGGATGCGCTCGGACATTTGCGCGTGCAGGGCGCGGTGCTGCTGATGGCGCGGGTATCCGAAACCTGGCTCCACGACGACGAGCCTGAGCTGTCGAAGACCATGGCGCGGCTCGATCGCGAACTGAAGCTCGCCAGCTGCATCATGGCCCGGGCGGAGGACGTGCATCGCCTGACGGCGCCCTTCAGAGGCTTGGCGCGGGCGATCTGTTCCGGCCGGCCGTTGAAGGCGCGCCGGCGCGAACGCGCCCCGGAGCGCGGCGAGGACAACGAGGACTACGCGCCGGCGATCTGAGCCGGGGCGCCGCTGCCTCGCAGCGACGCAAATGTGGCCGAAATGGGTCGATGTTAAGCGCGTTTTAGTCAATTTGCGCGAGGTGGAAGGTCCCTCCCGCGCAGGAAACGCGTATGTCTTTCTTCAAGAAGCTTGCGACCCTGTCGATCAGCCGCTCATTCGCCCTGATCGCAGCCCTGGCCGTGCTGATCGCCGTCGGCAGTGTCGGCTACACGTTGAATGCCGCCCGCAACGAAATGATCGCGCTGAAGCGCGGTGAGATGAAGAATCTCGTCGAGGCCGCGGCGACGACGGTGAAAGGCTACCTGGCGCGGGTCGAGGCCGGCGAGCTCAAGGAAGACGACGCCAAGAAGATGGCCATGGCGGCCCTCGGCAATGCGCGCTTCGACGATGGAAACTACTACTTCCTCGTCAACTACGACGGAATCAGCGTCCTGCATGCCAACAAGAAGATCCAGTCGACGGACATGAAGCCGCTCAAGGACGCGGACGGCAAGTTCTTCGTCCAGGACATGATCGCGTTGGTGAAGGCGAAAGGCGAAGGCTTCCTGGACTATGGCTGGCTCAAGGCCGGCGACAAGGAGCCTTCCCTCAAGATCTCCTATGTCGTCGGTGTTCCGAAATGGCAGTGGGTGGTTGGTTCCGGCCTGCATGTGGAGGATGTCGATGCCGTTTTCACGAGCATGCTTACGGGTGTCGCCAAGGTGCTCGTGCCGCTCGGTCTTCTCATGCTCGGCCTGGTCCTCGTGCTGAGCCGCCGCGCCAACGGCATGCTGCATTCGCTGAAGGACTCGATGGACGGCCTCGTCTCGGGGCATCTCGACACTGCGATCGAGCATCAGGAGCGCTCTGATGAGGTTGGTTCGATGGCGCGTTCCCTCGTCGTCTTCCGCGATGCGGCCCGCGCCAAGGAGGCGATGGAGGCCGACAAGCTGCGCGCCGAGGAGGAAGCAGCCGACCACCGCAGCGCCGCGGATGGCGAACGGCGCCGCAACGAGACCGAGCGCGCCGACCACGCGCGCGTTCAGGCCGGCGTGGTGCAGGCTCTGGGCACCGGGTTGGAGCGGCTCTCCGGCGGCGACCTGACCTACCGGATCGATGCGGCCTTCAGCGCCGAGTACGTCAAGCTCAAGGACGACTTCAACGCCGCCATAGCCAAGCTGCAGGATGCGATGCGCCAGATCGCGACCAATACCGAGAGCATGAAGGCGGGCTCGACAGAGATCAGCCAGGCCGCCGACGACCTCGCCGGCCGCACCGAGCAGCAGGCCTCCTCGGTCGAGGAGACCGCGACCGCGCTCGACGAACTCACGGCCACGGTGCGCCAGACCGCCGAGAGCGCACGCCTTGCCAACCACGCGACCGAACAGGTCAAGACCGAGGCAGAACAGTCGACCAGCATCGTGCGCGATGCGGTGACGGCGATGGGCGGCATCGAGAAGTCGGCGCAGGAAATCTCGCAGATCGTCGGCGTGATCGACGAGATCGCCTTCCAGACCAACCTGCTCGCCCTCAACGCCTCGGTCGAGGCGGCGCGCGCCGGCGATGCCGGCAAGGGCTTCGCGGTCGTTGCCTCCGAGGTGCGGGCGCTGGCGCAGCGCTCGGCTTCCGCCGCCAAGGAGATCAAGACGCTGATCGACGCTTCGGCGATCGAGGTCGAGAAGGGCGTCGCGCTCGTCGGCCAGACCGGCGGCGCGCTCCAGCGCATGGCTTCCGAGATCACCCGCGTCACCGGCCTCGTCGCCGAGATCGCGGGTGCCGCGCAGGAGCAGGCCTCGGGCTTGCAGGAGGTCAACTCGGCCGTCGGCGAGATGGATCAGGCGACGCAGCAGAACGCCGCTATGGCCGAGCAGTCCACCGCCGCCGCCCATTCGCTATCGCAGGAGGCCGACCGCCTGTCGGCACTGGTCGCGCGCTTCCAGCTCGGCAGCGACGTCGCTGGGCTCAAGGCGATGGCGCGGACGATGCAGGCGGCCGTCGCTCAGTCGGCTCCCGCACCTGCGCCCCGACCTGCCGTACCGCGGGCCGCCAGCAAGGCCTATAGCGGCAGCGCCGCCGCCGCGCACAAGGCCGATGCGGATGCCCGCGACAAGGGGTGGGAGGAATTTTGAGCACATCTGCTGAACCGGCCGCGCCGATCGGCTTCGACGATTTCCTCAAGGTCGACATCCGTGTCGGCACGATCGTCGAGGCCGAGCCCTATCCCGAGGCGCGCAAGCCCTCGATCAAGCTCGTCATCGATTTCGGCGGCACCATCGGCCGTAAGAAATCCTCGGCGCAGATCGCCAGGCACTACCGGCCCGAGGACCTCCCGGGCCGGCAGGTGCTCGCGGTGGTCAACTTTCCGCCGCGCCAGATCGGCAAGTTCATGTCGGAGGTGCTGACCCTCGGTATCCCCGATGCCGAGGGCGAGGTCGTGCTGATCGGGCCGGGCCACGGCGTTCCAAACGGCGGAAGGCTGTACTAGCCGACGACGGTCAAGCGGCGGCCGCCCACAGACCGGTCTGCAACGTGGTCGGCGCGAACTCCGGCGCCGACCAGCGCAAGGCCAGCGCATGGGGGCGCCGCCAGCCACGGGTGACGTGGAGGCGCCACAGGCGCTGCGAGCCTTCCAGCCCCGCAAGCTCCGGCCCGTCCCAGACGATCTCGGCCACGCCTTGCAATTGCAGTGTCGTGCCGGTCTCGAAATCGACGAGGAGCAGGGCAGCGCGCGGCTGCTCCAGCAGGTTTCCGAGTGTGTTGAAGTAGTTGTTGCCGGCGAAATCCGGGATGGTCACCGTATCGCCGTCGATCCGCACGAAGCCGGGCCGGCCGCCGCGATGGGAGATGTCGACGCCTCCCAGCGGTGTTTCGAGAGCCGCAGCACTGGCGACGAATAGCGTATCAGCATTGGCGATCAACGCCCGGGCTGCGGCGTCGAGACCGGACAAGCCGGTGGGTCGTTCGCCGAGGTCGCTGCCGTCCTGAGCCCGACTGCGCGCCTGGATATATTTGGCGCAATTGCCGAAGCTTTGGGTGACCGAAACCGTGAAGCCATCGGAGCCGACCGCTTCGATCCGGCCATTGGCGCGGTTGCGGCGGCGGGTCTCGAATTCCAGCCCGAGCAGGCCGATGGGGACGCCCGGCCGAAAGCCTTCGAACGCGGGATCGCCAGGGGACGGCGAGGCTGCGATCGACAAGCGAGTGGGATCCGGGCTGGTCACGAAGCCGGGCTCGCCCGTCAACGCTGTCGCCAGCGGCCAGCCGTTCTGATCGCACACGCCGGCGAAGAGCCAGGGCAATTGCCCAAAGAAGACGCGGTGCTGATCTGGCATGAAGCCGCGTATGCCCGCACCGCGCGTGAAGACGCCGGCCCGGGCCTGCGCCGCGAGTTCGCCGGAATGGAAGGGACCGTCAGGCTGCATCGTCGTCGCGCTCCACAGGCAAGGGGGAGGGCGGAATCGGCTTGAAGAAGGGCAGGACCTCGATGCGGGCAAGCCAGCGGCGCACGGCCGGGTAGGGCGCGAGCGAGATGCCCCCCTCCGGCGCGTGAGCGACGTAAGAGCAGCAGGCCAGATCGGCGATGGTCGGGTGAAGAGCCGCTAGGTAGTCGCGCTCGGCCAGATGCTCTTCCATGAAGGCCAGGAGCCGTGCTGCGATACGCTTGGCGCGCGCCTTGTCGTCGTTGAGGCCGAACTGCGTGATCAGCCGCGCAACGGAAGGGCCATGCATGACCTCGCCGGCCGAGATCGAGAGCCAGCGCTGCACATGGGCTGCACCGACGGCATCAACGGGCAGCCAGGCGCTGTCCGGGGCGTAGCGCCTGGCAAGGTAGACCATGATCGCGTTGCTGTCGGCGAGCGTCAGATCGCCATCCTGCAGGACGGGAATCTGGCCGAGCGGATTGAGCTTGCGAAAGGCCGGGCTCTGCCGGACCTCGGCGGGCGCCGGCGCGAACCGATAGGCCAGCCCGAGGGCACGCAGCAGCAGCTCGACGCGGTGGGCGTGGCCCGAAAGAGGCGTGCCGTGAAGGACGATCTCGGTCGATGGCATGGCGATGCTCCTGCTCGTCGGCAGCATGATCATCGTTTCGATAATCCGGCGAAATCTGCTATCTTTCAAAATCAGAATTTCAATCTTCGGAACAGTGACGTGGATCGGATCGAGGAGCTCGCGATCTTCGTGGCGATCGTCGATGCCGGCAGCCTTGCCGGAGCTGCGCGACGCCTGCGCAAGTCGCGCCCGGCGGTGACGCGCGCACTCGCGGCGCTGGAAGAGCGCGTCGGCTCGCAACTGATCGCACGCACGACCCGGCGGTTGACGCCGAACGATGCTGGCAGGGAGCTTGCGACGTCAGCCCGGCGGCTTCTGGCCGATTACGATGCGGCGCTGGGCGTCGCTGCGGCCGAGCCGGTCAGCGGGTTGTTGCGGATCACCGCGCCGCTCGCTTTCGGCCGGCGGCATGTCACGCCTCTGGTGTCCGAGTTCCTTGATCTCTATCCGCAGGTGCAGGTCGAGCTCGTGCTGGCCGACCGGAATCTCGACCTGATCGAGGAGGATCTGCAACTCGCGGTGCGGATCGGGCCGCTGCCGAATTCGGGCCTGCTGATGCGCAAGGTCGGGGAGGTCCGGCGCATCCTCGTCGCAGCGCCGTCCTACCTCGCCCGTTCTCCGCTGTTGCGCCGTCCGGCCGATATCGCGGCCCATGAGACGATTGCGAGTGTTGCCGCCAACCAGACCCTGAACTGGCGTTTCGGCGGGCCGCGCCGCGGCAGTGGGGTCGTGCTGACGCCGCGGCTCATTGTCAACGAGGTGGAATCGGTGCTGATCGCAGCGCGCGCCGGACGGGGGCTGGCGCGGGTGCTCTCCTATCAGGCGGCGGACGACCTCGCTGCGGGAACGCTGTTGCGTCTGCTTCCGGAGTTCGAGCCGCCGCCGTTGCCGGTACAACTGGTGATGCCGGGCGGGCGCCAGCCGGCGCCGCGTTTGCGCGCCTTCATCGACCATGCCGTCACGCGCTTGCCGCAGCTCGCGCCGATCGGCGGAGATTCCTAGCGCAGCGAGCCGGCAAAGCCGGATATGGCGGAGACGACCTGCCCCTCGCGACCGATGAAGCCGTGATGGGCGCGGGCTTGGCACGGATTCCCGGTCGAGGAGCCGCCGTCGATCCAGAGCAGCCGCGCCTTGCCGCCGGTCCATTGCTGAAAGGCGGCAGCCGATTCCGGCAGCGTCACGCGGCAGGTGTCCTGTCGGTGATGGATGATAAGCGTCGGCGGCAGGCGGGACGGGTCGCCAATCATGCCGCGTGCCTCGTCCAGCATCGAGGAAGCGAAGACGATGCCGTCGGGCCTCGCCGGCAGAGTGCCGGCGACCTTGAGAGCACCGCGGCTCATCGCCACGACGATGACGCGCGGTGCGATCCCGCGCATGTACTCCACGGCCTTTGCCGGGTCGGCGTTGGCATCGAGCGTGATGCTGGCGATGCCGCTGCCCAGATAGGCGTCGCGGGTCCGGACGATCCAGTTGGCGCTGCGCTCGACGCTCCCGTCGGAGCCGATGCCGATATAGCCGTCGCCGCCGGTCAACAGGACCAGCCCGGCACGAGGCTTTCCCGTGGGCTTGTTGAGGAGCGCGCGGCCGCCGCCAAAGAGACCTCCGCCGAGATCGACAACCTCTTCGCAGCGCGCCGCTGTCGCCGAAAGGAGAAGGGAGGTTGCAAGGAATGCTGCAGCGATCCGGAACGTCCGCATGACCGGCCCCAATGAGTTTCGCGAATACCTATGGTTACGGGTCGGTCGGCGTCGAGCGGATTTTTTGGTCAGACCGGCAGGCGCACCGTCGCGCGCAGGCCACCGAGCGGCGAGTCGCCTAGCATGATGTCGCCGCCATGGGCGCGGGCGATGTCGCGCGCGATCGCAAGGCCAAGGCCCGTGCCGCCGCCGTCGACATTGCGGGCTTCGTCGAGGCGGAAGAAGGGGCGGAAGACCTCCTCGCGCTGGTCGGGAGGGATGCCCGGCCCGTCATCGTCGACCATCACGATCAAATAGCGCGCATCGTGCGTGGCGCGGATGGCGATGCGGTCTCCATAGCGGGCGGCGTTGGAGACGAGGTTGGTCAGGAGGCGCCGGAAGGCGTCCGGGCGAATGACGACCAGCGGGTCGCCGACGACCTCAAGCTCGGTCTGGTGGCCCTGACGCTCGGCATCCGACTTCAGCTCTTCCAGCAGGGAGCGGATATCGGTCTCGACCGGCACCTCGCCGGCATCGCCGCGCGCGAAGGCGAGATAGTCCTCGAGCATCCGGCTCATCTCGTCCACATCCTTCTCGAGCGCCTCGATTTCCGAAGAGCGCTCCATCAGGGCAAGCGAGAGGCGGAAGCGCGTGAGGATGGTGCGCAGGTCGTGGCTGACGCCGTTCAGCATCGTCGTGCGCTCGCCGATCGAGCGCTCGACGCGCCGCTTCATCTCGATGAAGGCGTTGCCCGCGCGGCGGACTTCGCGCGCGCCGCGCGGGCGGAAATCGGCGTCGCGGCCCTTGCCGAAGGCCTCCGCCGCATCCGCGAGCTTGAGGATGGGGCGGATCTGGTTGCGCAGGAACAGCACCGCGATGGTGAGCAGTATGAGAGAGGTGCCGATCATCCAGAGCAGGAAGATGTGGCTGTTGGAGGCATAGGCCGCATTGCGCCGGGTCAGGATGCGCATCACGTCCTTGCCGAGCTTGATGCGGATCTCGATCAGGCTGGAGCGGCCGACCGTGTCGAGCCAGAAGGGGCGGGCAACCTGCTGGCTGAGCTCGGTCGAAAGCGCGTTGTCGAGCAGCGAGAAGAAGGGGCGCGGGCCCGGCGCCGGCAGGTCGGAATCGGGTATGATATCGACGTCCATGCCGAGCCGCTCGGCGGCGATGCGCGAGAGCGTCGTGGTGTCGGCATCCTGCGGATAACTCTCATAGACATCGATCAGCATGGCGATATCTGCGGAGACCGCGGAGGACAGGCGCTGCGTCACGAGCTGCCAGTGCCGCTCCATGAAGACGTAGGCGATCACCGATTGCAGCAGCACCACCGGCGCGATGACGATGACGAGCGCGCGGGGATAGAGCCCCTTGGGCATGTAGCGCGCGATGATCTGGAGCGGGCGGCCGATGCTCCTGAGCGCCGGGCGCAGGAACCTGCCGATATGGCCGCAGACCATTTCGAGCCAGGCGAGGACAGGTCGCAGCATGGCCGCGGCCGAGCGAAGCGCCGATTGACCTTTCCCGCCGTGGTGAAGCGAAGTCACGTCCTGTCCGTCACCAGCCTGTAGCCGACGCCGCGCACGGTCTGAAGATAGAGCGGATCGGCCGGATCACGCTCGATCTTACGGCGCAGCCGGTTCATCTGCACGTCGACCGTGCGGTCGTTCGCCGCCGAGCCCTGCGCTGCCAGCTCCTCGCGCGGGACGACCTCGCCGGCGCGCTCGGCGAGCGCCGTCAGGATCTCGCGCTCGCGCTCGGTCAGCCGGATCGTCTCTTCGCCCTTGCGCAGCTCGCCGCGAGCCAGCCCGTAGATGAAGGGGCCGAAGCGGACGAAATCGGGGCGCGTGCCGGATTGGGCGGCTTCGACGACGACGGTTCGCTTCAGGATGTTGCCGAGGCGAAGCAGCAGCTCCCGCGGCTCGAAGGGCTTGGCGAGGTAGTCGTCGACACCGATCTCGAGACCGTTGATCCGGTCCTTGCCATCGGCGCGGGCGGTCAGCATCAGGATCGGCACGGCGGAGCCGCCGCGGAAACGGCGGGCGAAGTCGAAACCGTTCTCGCCAGGCATCATCACATCGAGCACGATCGCGTCGAAGACGAGGTTGCCGAGCCGCGTGTCGGCCTCCGCCGCATTGGCCGCGGTGGTGACGCGGTAGCCATTATCGCCGAGGAAGCGGGCGAGCAGATCGCGCAGGCGGCGGTCGTCGTCGACGACGAGGACATGCGGCGCCTCGTCGGGCAGCGGCTTGCGGGCCGGCTTCGCTAAGGTCTCGCTGGCGATCATGCTTGCGCCTTCCTCCTGCTTCCGGGCCGGGAGCGATCACGGTGCCCGGCTGCCATAGCATAATGCGCGAGACGGGTCGCTTGTCAGGGCTTCATCAGCAGGCGCTCGACCTTCGGCCGCTCCGACGGATCGATCAGGGCGGAAAGGTACCGCGCGGCGATTGCCGCTGCTTCGGGGCCGACGCCCTCGAGCGCCCGGTTGATGCGCTTGGCCTGGAGCCGGACCAGGCGAAGCGCCAGGTCCTGCCCGGCGGCGGTGGTGTGGAGATGGCGCTGGCGCTTGTCCTGCCGGCCGGTGCGCTGCTCGATATAGCCCTTCTCGACCAGCTCCTTGAGGACGCGGTTCAGGCTCTGCTTGGTGATCTGCAGGATGTCCAGCAACTCGGCGATGGTCAGGCCGGGGCAGCGCTGGACGAAATGGAGGACGCGGTGATGCGCCCGGCCGAAGCCGTAATCCGCCAGTATCCTGTCGGGGTCTCCGACGAAATCGCGATAGGCGAAGAAAAGCAGCTCGATCAGGTCGTGCGGAACGGCCTCGGACGAGGGCTTGAGGGGGGCGTCGTCAGGGCGAGGTTCGGACAAGGTCAAAAGCACGCTTCCAAAAATTTGGGTCAGCCTTATTGACATATCTCAGACGGAAGATTACCGGTCAAGGGCGCTGAGCGAACGATTATTTCAAAGCGGATCGTCGCGGCGCAGCTTTAGACCCATGCTTGCGTTCCCAAATCGGCTGTGCCGGAGTTCGGAACGAGGAAGCACCCAGGAGAAGGTCCATGTCAGTCATTCCTTTCGACCAGCGCGACGGCGTCATCTGGTTCGACGGCAAGCTCGTGCCGTGGAAGGACGCCAAGATTCACGTACTGACCCACGGGCTCCACTACGGCTCCTGCGTGTTCGAGGGCGAGCGCGCCTATGATGGCGTCATCTACAAGTGCGCGGAGCATTCGCAGCGCTTCCACAAGTCGGCCGAGATCATGGATTTCACGATCCCCTATTCGGTCGCCGAGCTGGACGAGGCCAAGTATCTCTGCCTGAAGGAGAACGGGCTCAAGGACGCCTATCTCCGCCCGGTCGCCTGGCGCGGCTCGGAAATGATGGCGGTGTCGGGCATGAACAACAAGATCCATACCGCGATCGCGGTGTGGGAATGGCCGAGCATGTTCGACATGGCGCAGAAGCTGAAGGGGGTGCGCCTCGACGTTGCCGATTATCGCCGGCCGGATCCGGCCTGCGCGCCGGTCCATGCCAAGGCGGCGGGCCTCTATATGATCTGCTCGCTGTCGAAGCATAAGGCCGAGCGCGCCGGCTACGCCGACGCGATGATGCTGGACTGGGAAGGCAATGTCGCCGAATGCACCGGCGCCAACATCTTCTTCATCAAGGACGGCGTGGTCCATACCCCGCTGGCCGACCGCTTCCTCAATGGCATCACCCGCCAGTCGGTGATTGATTTGTGCAAGCAGCGCGGCTTCGAGGTGGTGGAGCGGCGCATCCGCCCGGAGGAGCTGGAAGGCTTCAACGAGTGCTTCATCACCGGCTCGGCCGCCGAGGTGACGCTCGTCTCCGAGGTCGGGCCGTACAGCTTCATCACCGGCAATATGGGCAAGGTGATCATGGAAGACTACTCGGCGGCGGTGCGCCCGCAGTCGAAGGCGGCGTGAGGCAGTCCCGTCATGCCCGGGCCTGACCCGGGCATCTCGGAAGCCAGCGACGCCGCGCCACGAGATTCTCGGGCTGGAGCCTTGCTCCGCCCGAGAATGACGCGCGCTACTTGACCTCGCTGCGGTAGAGCGTGATCCAGTCATCGGCACCGATGCCGCGGCACTCGCCCATCATGCTGAATTCGGTCTGGACGAAGGCGGTGCCGGTCCAGGCGTAGCCGCCGGTGGCGCCGCAGTCGCCGAGACCGCGGCCCTTGGCGAAGAAACTCAGCCGGCCGGTCTTCGCGTCGAAATCCGCATTGGTCAGCATGTTCTTCGCATCGCCCTCGCCCTCCGGCAGGGCAACCGGCTTCGCGGCTGCGACATCGCCGCGCTCCACCATCCAGAAGCCGGTGGAGACGTTGTAGGCGCCGCGTGAGCAGGCGAGGCCGACCAGACGGCGGTCGCCGTCGAGCGGCCAGGCAGCATCGGCCGCAACCAGCATTTCGTCATCCTCGCAGAGATCGGCGTCGCGTTGCTTGATCTGCTTGCGCATCGTTGCAGCGAGCGCCTTCCCGTCTTTCTCCGACAGCGTGCCGGCGGCGGGCTTTGCCAGGACGATCGGCAGCGTTGGGGCAGCCGGAACGGTGGTGCCGCTGCCCTTGCGGACGAGGGCCGAGGTCGTGTTCAGCCGGCCCTGCTGCTCGTCGATCCAGAGCATCGCGGCGACCGAGCCCGACAACGAGATGCTCGCCGTCGCGCCGGGCGCAGATATTGTGAGCTTCGTCGCCTTGCGGGCGGCTTCAACCAGCGTCGCGATCTCGGCAGGCTGGAAGGATAGCGAGACCATGTCGCCGTCGGCCGCCGCCGGGAGAGCCTTGCCGCCGGCAGGGAAGGGGGCGCCGTCGAGCTTGAGCTGAAGCGCTGTCGGCGGCTTCTTCCAGTCGCCGCGCAAGCGCAGCACGAGGCTGACTGTGCCGTCAGGCCCGGCCGGGCGTTCGAGGCGCAGATAGGCGACGGTGTCGGCGCTCTCCGGCGGCAGCGACAGGGCGGTGCAGCTCTTGAGATTGTCGCAGCCGGCCATCCAATCGCGAAACGTCTTTGGCTCCGGCGCTGCCGCCAGGGCCAGGGCCGGCAGCAGCGTCAGACCGCTGGCGAGAGCGCAGCCTTTCAGCATTTCAGGGTGTCTCTTCCCAGCGTCTCGCTGCATCGTCGTCATCCGTCTTCGCCTCGACCCAGCCCCCGAGCGTGCCGTCCGCGCGGTGCTCGCGCTTCCAGAACGGAGCGCGCGTCTTGAGGTAGTCCATCATGAAATCGGCAGCCTCGAAGGCGGCGCGGCGGTGTGCGGAGGCTGCGAGCACCAGCACGATCTGCTCGCCAGGGCGGATCAACCCATAGCGGTGGATCGCGACGAGCCCCATGAGCGGCCAGCGCGCAGCGGCCTCGGCCGCGACGCGGCCGATCTCAGCCTCGGCCATGGCGGGATAATGCTCCAGCTCGAGCGCGGCGAGGCTGCCATTCTCGTCGCGGCAAAGCCCGGTGAACGAGACGAGGGCACCTATGTCGGCGCGGCCGTGGCTGAGCGCCGCGATCTCGTCCGAGAGCTCGAAATCCTCGCGCTGGATGCGGATAAGAGGTGTCATGGCGGCCTCAGCCGCCGGTCATCGGCGGGAAGAAGGCGATCTCGCGGGCAGTGCCGAGCGGGCTTTGCGGCTTGGCGTGAACCTGATCGAGAGCGGCGCGCACCACGGCCTCGTTGGCAAATGCCGCCTCGTAGTTCTCGCCCCTTGCCTTCAGCCAGCGCACGAGGTCGGCGACGGTCGCAAGGTCGGCGGGGATATCGAGCGTTTCTTCCTGGAGGCCGACGCGCTCGCGCACCCAGGCGAAATAGACGAGGCGGACCGCGCGGGTGGCCGCCGCTGCGGTGGCGACAGCCGTGCTCATGGAATGCGCTCGTCTTCTTCGACGAGATAGCGGATGCCGGCGTTGAAATAGTCCCAGCCGGTATAGATCGTCAGGCCGGCTGCGAGCCAAAGCAGGGTGATGCCGATCATGGTGTTGCCGGGCAGGACCTTGTCGCCGGCCGGGCCGGCGATCAGGAAGCCGAGCGCGAAGAGCTGCGCCGTCGTCTTCCATTTCGCGACCTTGCTCACGGGGACACTGACCTTGAGGTCGGCCAGGAACTCGCGCAGCCCCGAAACGAGGATCTCGCGGCAGAGGATCACGATCGCGGCCCAGAGCGTCCAGCCCTCGATCTGGCCGGTATAGACGAGCATCAGCAGCAGGGCGGCGACGAGGAGCTTGTCGGCGATCGGATCGAGCATGCGGCCGATGGCCGATTGCTGGCTCCAGGCGCGGGCGATGTAGCCATCGAGATAATCGGTGATGGCGGCGACGGTGTAGATTCCCAGCGCGAGCCAGCGCATCCAGTCGTCGCGCGGCCAGAACAAGATCGCCACCAGGGCCGGGATCGCCAGGATCCGCCCGTAAGTGAGGAGGTTGGGCAGCGACCACGGGCCACGCCGCCTGATGGCGTCAGGAAGAATCGTCACGTCGAGCACCAAAGCAACCCCGCTGCCACAGCGTCAACACGCAAAACCGCGAGGGCGCCATTAGTTTCAGGCATCGTGAAAGAAATCATGGACGGCCTTGGCGGTGGCCGCATTCACGCCGGGGGTGCGCATGAGGTCGTCGAGCTTGGCGCGCTGGATCGCCTTCACCGTGCCGAAATGCAGAAGCAGCGCCCGTTTGCGCGACGGGCCGATGCCGGGGATCTCGTCGAGCGGGTTCTTCATCGTCTCGCGCTTGCGCTTGGCGCGGTGCGTGCCGATGGCGAAGCGGTGGGCCTCATCGCGCAGGCGCTGGATGAAATAGAGCGCGGGATCGCGCGGCTGCAGCTTGAAGGGCTCTCGTCCGGCCATGTGGAAGGTCTCGCGCATGGCATTGCGGTCGGCGCCCTTGGCGATGGCGACGAGCGGGATGTCGCTGGCGTTGAGCTCGGCCATGATCTTGCGCGCCGCCTCGAACTGCCCCTTGCCGCCGTCGACGATGACGAGATCGGGCCGGGAGGGGAAGCCATCCTCGTCTTTACGCGGCTTTGCCGTCTTGCGGCTTTTCTTCTGCGGGCCCTCGGCCTGGGGAGTGCCGTCAGGTGCGCCCAGAAGGATGCTGTTGGAGGCTCCATCGCCCTCTGGAGCCTCCTTCGAGACGGGCGCCGCCGCGGCCTCCTCAGCATCAGGGCTAAGAGAGATCCCGGCTTCCTTCGCGAGCCGGGCGAACCGGCGCGTCAGCACCTCCCGCATCATCCCGAAATCGTCGCCGGCGATGGTGTCGGTCGAGATGTTGAAGGTGCGGTAATGGCTCTTCATGAACCCGTCCGGCCCGGCGACGATCATGCCGCCGACCGCGTTCGTGCCCATGATGTGCGAGTTGTCGTAGACCTCGACCCGGCGCGGCGCAGTTTCTATGCCGAAGGCGGTGCCGAGCGCGGCCAGCAGCGCACTCTGGCCGGCATTGTCGGCGAGCTTGCGGGAAAGCGCCTCGCGGGCGTTTTTGACAGCATGCGCCATCAGGTCGGCGCGCTCGCCGCGCTTGGGATGGGCGACCTCGACCTTGCGGCCGGCGCGGGCCGAGAGCGCCTGGCCAATCAGCTCGATCTCCTCGACCGGGTGCGAGAGCAGAACGAGGCGCGGCGGCGGCTTGTCGTCGTAGAACTGGGCGACGACCGAGGCGAGCACCTCGGCAGGGGTCAGCGAGCGGTCGGCGCGCGGGAAGAGGGCGCGGTTGCCCCAGTTCTGGTGGTTGCGGAAGAAGAAGATCTCGACGCAGAAATGCCCGGCCTGCTCGTCGATGGCGAAGACATCGGCCTCTTCCACGCCCTGTGTATTGATGTCCTGCCCGGCCTGCACTGCGGAGAGCGCCGCGAGGCGGTCGCGGTAGCGTGCGGCCTTCTCGAACTCCAACTCTTCGGCGGCTTCCTGCATCCGCGCCGATAGTAGTTGTTTCACGGCGGAGGAGCGGCCGGAGAGGAAGTCGCGGGCCTGGCCGGCGAGCGCCTGATAGTCGGAGATCGAGATCTCGCCGGTGCAGGGGCCGGCGCAGCGCTTGATCTGGAAAAGCAGGCAGGGGCGGGTGCGGTTCTCGTAGAAGGAATCCGAGCAGGTGCGGATCAGGAACGCCTTCTGCAGTGCGTCGATGGTACGCGTCACCGCCCAGACCGAGGCGAAGGGGCCGAAATAGTCGCCCTTGCGGTGGCGCGAGCCGCGATGCTTCAGGATCGCGGGCGCGTCATGGTCGCCGGTCAGCAGGATATAGGGGAACGACTTGTCGTCGCGCAGCAGCACGTTGTAGCGCGGCCTGAGCTGCTTGATCAGGTTCGACTCGAGCAGCAGCGCCTCGGTCTCGGTGCCGGTGGTGACGAACTCCATATTCGCCGTCTCGGCGATCATCCGGGCGACGGCGTTGGTGTGCGCCATGCCGCGGGCATAGGAGGTCACGCGGTTTTTCAGGCTTTTGGCCTTGCCGACATACAGCACCTCGCCGGCACGATCGAACATCCGGTAGACGCCCGGCTTGTTCGGCAAATGCTTCGCGAATTGCTGGATGACCTCGATGCCGGCCTTGAGCGCGCCGGGCGCAGTGTCGCCGAGATCGAGCGCGGGGTCCGGAGCGGGGAGGCTGTCCTCCTCGTCCTCGAACTCGTCCTGAGGCAGATCGTCCTGACGTTCGCGATTCATGATGTCCATGTAGGGTGTCGCGGCGGCTTCGTCATGTCAGGAGCAGCGCCGCGATGGCGGTGTTCGCACCGTTGCGGCCCCTGGTCCGCTTAACGTCGAGCGAAAACCGACGATGGTTTCTCAACGTTGTCTTCTATCCCGCCGAGGGCAGGGGGCCGTTTTCCTTCGAACGTCGATCTGATCTCGGTTTGACATCATGTTGATGGCGTTCTAATTGTTAATCTCGATTTAGGCCTGATGACTTGGCCATTCGCGCCTTTTTGAGCGCGACACGCTGATGAACTCTTCCTTTTATCGAATTCGCCGCCGCATGTGATCCATGCGGCTTGAATAAGCGCGCTTGCGGGAGGCGCCGATGGCTTCGGGTTCAGTTAAGTGGTTCAATGCGACCAAGGGTTTTGGTTTCATTCAGCCTGACGATGGTGGGCAGGACGTGTTCGTCCATATCAGCGCGGTAGAGCGTGCCGGCCTGCGCGATCTGCGCGAAGGTCAGAAGATTTCGTACGAGCTGGTCCAGGACAAGCGGTCCGGCAAGAGCTCGGCCGATAATCTGCGGGCCGAATAACCGCTGGAGAGGCGGGACAACGGCGATTTGAGGCGTCACATGCTGGCGCCACGATGCAGCGTTTCTCGGCAGCGGTGAGTGAAGGGTCGGGACCAGCAAGCCCGGCCCTTTGTGTTTTTTGGAAAGGGTAGTCATGCAAGTTCTCGTTCGGGACAACAATGTCGAGCAGGCGCTTCGTGTCCTGAAGAAGAAGCTGCAGCGCGAAGGCGTGTTTCGCGAAATGAAGCAGCGCCGCGAATACGAGAAGCCGTCGGAGCGCCGCGCGCGGGAGAAGGGCGAGGCTGTCCGCCGCGCCAAGAAGGCCGCCCGCAAGCAGGCGCAGCGCGAGGGTCTGCTGCCGGCGCCGAAGCGCAAGCTGCCCGTCGGCAAGGCACGCAGCGGAGCGCCGCGTCCGCCTTCCATCTGATCCGCATCGATCAGCTGTCGTCTGCCGAGAAGGAGTTCCCCATGTCTAGTCGCAATATGAAGCTGGACGAGATCAAGGCTCGGGCGCAGGCGGCTTTCGAGACGACTGAGCAGCGCAAGAAAGATACGCTTGTCGCGTGGCAGGCGCTCGAGGACCAGTCCAGCCAGACGCGCCTCAAGACCGAGAGGTTGAGAGCCCTGCGACTTGCGCGGGACGCCGAAGAGGCTGCGGCCAAGGCGAAGGCGCCACGCAGCGATGCGGCGGTGAAACGTCCGCGCCGCGTTGCGGCCAAGTCGCTCTGATACTCTTCGGTTGATGCATATCCGGGGGTGGCGATCACGCTATGTCGCGCCCCGCCTTTCGTCCGCCCCGCCAGCGTCATGGTCACGCGCGGCGTGTACGGCGGCGAGGCAAGCGGACAATGACCGCTCCCTCTCCGGGGCCGGGGCCCATAACCCCGCTCAATCGCGCGTCGAGCGGCTGGTGACGAGGATCTGCCATCGGCTGCCGCTGTCGAAGCGGAGCCGGCCTTGACGAAGGCGGCCGTCCGTCGTCGCCGGCGCAGCCGGTTTCGTTGAGACGCGCGGTCGCGTTCAGGCTGCGACATCCTCCCCGATCCAGTCCTGAACGATCGCCTCGCTGGCGTGGATGCAGACCAGTTCCAGGCGCCCGGTTCCGATATTGACGAATTTGTGCGGGATTCCCGGCGGCCCCACGACGATGGCGCCGGCCTTCGCCCGTATTCTTTCGGCGCCGACTGTGAACTCCGCTTCGCCCGCGCGGACCACCCAGGTTTCCGAATAGGGGTGAACGTGCAGTCCCGGCCCCTGTCCCGGTTCGTTGTCGACCAGAAAGAACGAGACCTGCGAGCCGTAGCCGCCGCCTTCGAAGCGGGCAGTTCGGCTTGCGCCACTCCGCAGGATGTCGCTGTCGATCATCGTCGCCATGCTGATCTCCTCAAATTATCTTTGTGCCAAGATAATCACCAAGAGGTATCTTTGCGTCAAGATATCCCTTGGCGCGGGCGTCGTGCTGAGGCAGAGGAAGGGAGCGTGGAGGGGCGGGGCCGGCGATGACGAAGATGGACCATGTCGAGCGTGTCAGGGCTCAATGGGCAGGCGAACTGCCGGATCTCGACACGACGCCCACGGCGATCCTGGGGCGGGCGTATCGCTTGTCCAATCTCGTCCGGCCAAGCATTGAAGAGACGTTCGCAGGTTTCGGACTCGATCGCGGTGAGTTCGACGTCATCAGCACCTTGCGTCGCAGCGGGCCGCCTTATCGGCTCACGCCGACGGCGCTCTATCGCTCTCTGATGATCACCTCCGGTGGGCTGACACACCGGCTGGGGCGGCTGGAAAAGGCCGGGCTGGTGCGCCGCGAGAGATCGGCGGAGGATGGGCGGAGCCTCCTCGTCGTCCTGACCGAGCTGGGTTTCCAGCGGGCCGAGGAGGCGCTCCGCGCCGATATGGCAAGCGAGGCCCAGTTCCTCGAAAGCCTCAGCCCTTCCAAACGAGCAGCTCTGGCGGAACTTCTGAAAGAGTTGCTGGCGGCGCTCGAAAGCGATGCGATGCCGGAGAGCGAGGCGTGATGCCAGCCAGACCTGGCCGAATCATCCTGCTCAACGGCGCATCGAGCAGTGGCAAGTCCTCGTTGGCGCAGGCGCTGCAGCGCCGGATCGACACGCCCTTCTGGCACATCTCGATCGACCATCTGCGTGATTCCGGCGTGCTGCCGACGGCGCGGATCAAGAGCGGGGAATTCGATTGGCGGAGGATGCGGGAGGCTTTCTTCCTCGGCTTCGAGCGCTCGCTCCTCGCCTATGTCGAGGCCGGCAACGATCTCATCGTCGAGCACATCATGGAGAGCGAGGACTGGCTGCTCCGGCTCGCCGATACGCTTGCCGGGCAGGACGTGTTCTTTGTCGGCGTGCATTGCGAGCTTGCCGAGCTGGAGCGCCGCGAGCTGGCGCGAGGCGACCGGCCGGTCGGCGATGCGCGGCGCGACTATTTTCGCATCCACTCCTATTGTCTCTACGATCTCGAAGTGGACGGGACGCGGGACATCCAGGCCAATGCCGATGTGGTCATCGCGGCCTGGCGCGGGCGGTCGCGGCCATCGGCTTTCGAGCGGGTGAGGGAGCGTCGCGATCAAAGCTGAAGGCGGTTCGGAGACGACCTCGCCATGCCGCAGATGTGCTCGCCGTCGCCTCGGAATGCAGGTCGGGGGGCTGTCGCACGAGCAAGGCCGGGCCAATATGGGAGTGACCGGCCCATGCCGCGCATTCATCAAGGATCGAAGCTCATGTCCCAGTCTGACAGCGTTCGGATCGTTCTCGCCTCTCGCCCGGAAGGGCGCCCCAGCCCGCAGAACTTCCGGCTGGAGCACGCCGCCATCCCTGCGATCGCCGAAGGGCAGGTGCTGCTCAAGGTCCAGTATCTCTCGCTCGACCCCTATATGCGCGGGCGGATGAGCGCGGCAAAATCCTACGCCGCCTCGACCGAGATCGGGCAAGTGATGGAGGGCGGCACGGTCGCCGAGGTGCTCGAAAGCCGCGATCCTGCCTTCAAGTCCGGCGACATCGTCCTGTCCTATTCCGGCTGGCAATCGCATGCAGTGGCGAACGGTGCACAGCTGCGCAAGCTCGATCCGAAGAGCGCGCCGGTGACGGCGGCGCTCGGCGTGCTCGGCATGCCCGGCTTCACCGCCTATGCCGGGCTGCTCACCATCGGCCAGCCCAAGCCCGGCGAGACGGTCGTGGTCGCGGCGGCGAGCGGGCCTGTCGGCTCGGCAGTCGGCCAGATCGCACGGCTCAAGGGCGCGCGGGCGGTCGGCATCGCCGGCGGCCCCGAGAAATGCGCCTTCGTGCGCGAGACCTTCGGCTTCGATGCGGTCATCGACCATCGCGATCCCGACATGGCCGGGAAGCTCGCGGCTGCCTGCCCGGATGGCATCGACGTCTATTTCGAGAATGTCGGCGGTCATGTCTGGGATGCCGTCTTCCCCCTGCTCAACACCTTCGCCCGGATTCCCGTCTGTGGCCTCGTCGCGCAGTACAATGCCACCGGTGATTTCCCGGGGCCGGACCGGCTGCCGGTGCTGATGCGCCAGGTCCTGTCCAAGAGCCTGACGATCCGCGGCTTCATCCAGCGCGAGTTCGTCGCAGCGCAGGGGGCCGCTTTCCGCGAGGATATGACGCGCTGGATCGGGGAGGGCGCGGTCAAATACAAGGAAGACATCGTCGAGGGGCTGGAGAACGCGCCCGAGGCCTTCATCGGGCTGCTCGAAGGCAAGAACTTCGGCAAGCTGATCGTCAAACTCTGAGACAGCGTGCCACGGGCAAGCCTTTTTCCTTGACCATTGAGCGAGCGCGCGGCCATCACCGTGCGCCCGCTACCGGACCCCGCCCATGCCCGTTTTCGCCATTCCCTTCCCGATGATCGATCCCGTTGCGGTCCAGATCGGGCCGCTCGCGATCAAATGGTATGGGCTGGCCTATGTCGTCGGCCTCCTCGGTGGCTGGTGGTATGCGCGCCGGCTCGTCGCTTCAGACGGGCTGTGGGGCGCGCGGGCGCGGCCGCAGCCGGTCGAGCTCGACGACATGCTGCTCTTCGTCGCCTTCGGCGTCGTGCTCGGCGGGCGGATCGGCTTCGTGCTGTTTTACGATCTGCCGCGCTATCTTGAGCGCCCGCAGGATATCCTCGCGATCTGGCAGGGCGGCATGTCCTTCCATGGCGGTTTGATCGGCGCGACGCTGGGCCTATGGCTCTTCGCCAGGAGGCGCGGCTATCCGGCGCTGTCGGTGTTCGATCTGGCGGCGGCGGTGGTGCCGATCGGGCTTTTCCTCGGCCGCATCGCCAATTTCATCAATAGCGAGCTCTGGGGCCGGCCGGCGCCGGACTTTCCCTATGCAATGATATTCCCCAATGGCGGGCCGGTGCCGCGCCATCCGAGCCAGCTCTATGAGGCGCTTGGCGAGGGCCTGCTGCTCTTCATCCTGGTGAATCTCGTCGTCCGCTTCGGTGGCTTCAGGCGGCCCGGCCTCGTCGCCGGCACCTTCGGCATGGGCTACGCGCTCGCCCGCATCGTCTGCGAGTTCTTCCGCGAGCCCGATCCGCAGCTCGGCTTCCTGTTCGGCGCCTCCGTCAATGCGCTTTCGGGCGGCATCACCATGGGCATGCTGTTGTCGCTGCCTGTGTTCTTCGCCGGGCTCTGGCTCGTGCTTCGCAGCCGGACCGCGGCGCCGGGGGAGGTGCGTGCGTGAGCACGCTCAAGGCCGAGATCGTCGATCTGATCCGGCAGGAGGGGCCGATCGGGATCGGCCGCTATATGGCGCTGGCGCTCGGCCATCCCCGCCATGGCTACTATATGACGCGCGACCCCTTCGGACGCGACGGCGACTTCACCACGGCGCCGGAGATCAGCCAGATGTTCGGCGAGCTGATCGGACTCTGGGCCGCCCATCTATGGCAGGCGATGGGCGCACCCTCGCAACTGCGCGTCGTCGAACTCGGCCCGGGGCGCGGCACGCTGATGGCCGACATGCTGCGGGCGATGCGGATCGTGCCCGGCTTCCGCGAGGCGGCCTCTGTCCATCTCGTCGAAACCAGCCCGGTTCTGCGCCAGCGCCAGGCAGCGACCCTGAAGGGAAGCGAACCGGTCTGGCATGACAACGTCGCCGAGGCGCTGTCCGGCCCGGCGATCGTCATCGCCAACGAATTTCTAGATGCGCTGCCGCTCGACCAGTTCGTGATGACGCCCGAGGGTTGGCGCGAGCGCTTGGTGGGACTGGATGCTGCCGGCCATCTGGCATTCGGCCTGGCTGCAGGGAAGGAGGATGCTCTGGACGCCGCCGCTCCAGCCGGAACGACTTTCGAGCAGCCGACCCTCGCGCTCGACATCGTCGCGCAGGTCGCCGGCCATGTCGCGACGGAGGGCGGTGCGGCGCTCTTTATCGACTATGGCTCGGCACGCTCCGGCTTCGGCGATACGCTGCAGGCGATGAAGCGGCATGAATTCGTCGATCCGCTGGCAGAGCCGGGCGAGGCCGACCTCACCGTCCATGTTGATTTCGAGCGGATCGGGCAGGCAGCGCTCAACGCTGGCGCGGCACTGCACGGCCCCGCGAACCAGCGCGATTTCCTCTTGGCATTGGGTCTCCCGCAGCGGGCGCAGGCGTTGTCGCTCAAGGCCGATGCTGCCCAACGCGCGGCGATCTCCGCCGCCTTCGATCGGTTGCTCGCGTCCGGCGAGACGGGCATGGGCGATTTGTTCAAGGTTCTCGCGTTATCGCATCGGAACCTGCCGCCCTTGCCCGGATTTGACCTTCATCGACTGCCAGATCTGGGCTGACTTCAGCAAGCCTCTCGGCTTCGCTCAAACCGGATTCGAGCCATGTTCATCACCGCCCGCGAACTCGCCGGAGAGCCCGGCATCCGCCACGCTTTCTTCACCCGCGAAGGCGGCGTCTCGACCGGCATCTACGCTTCCTTGAACGGCGGTATGGGCTCCTCCGACGATCCGGCCGCGATCGCCGAGAACCGGATGCGGATGGCGCAGCACCTCGCGGTCGAGCCGACACACCTCGTCAGCCTCTATCAGGTGCATTCTGCCGATGTGGAGGTCGTCACCGGCCCGTGGCCTGGGGAGCGGCCGAAGGCCGATGCGATGGTCACGACCGCATCGCATGTCGCGCTCGGCGTCAGCACTGCCGATTGCGGACCGATCCTCTTCGCGGACAGCGAGGCGCGGGTGGTCGGTGCCGCCCATGCCGGCTGGAAGGGGGCCTTCAGTGGCATCGTCGGTGCGACCGTGACTGCGATGGAGAAGCTCGGCGCCCGGCGCGAGCGCGTCACGGCCGTGCTCGGGCCAACCATCAGCGCCAAGGCCTATGAGGTGGGGCCGGAATTCATCGAGCGCTTCAAGGCAGAGAATCGGACCTATGCTCGCTTCTTCACGCCGTCCGAGCGGCCGGCCCATGCGCTGTTCGATCTGCCGGCCTTCATCATGCTCAAGGCACAGGAGGCGGGAATCGGGCGTTTCGTCGATATGGGCCTGTGCACCTATGGCGACGAGAAGCACTTCTTCAGCTATCGGCGCACAACCCATCGCGGCGAGCCCGATTACGGGCGCCTGATCTCGGCGATCGTGCTCGACTGAACAGGAAACGGTCGACGGAACGGTCATCGCGCTTGTCGCGGCCTGCGAGCGGAGTCATCGTCGCTGCAGGCTGGTCGGAATGCATCGCTTCCCCGGCTCAGAGGCGTTCTTCGGGCGATGCATTCACATGCGGGGGCCGAGATGGAACAGATCCTGATGAACCTAGTCGCCGGTGCGATCGGCGGGAATGCGGCCGGCAAGACCAGTCCCAGCTTCGATCTCGGGACATTGGGCAACACGATTTCCGGGCTGGTCGGCGGCGGCGTACTCGGCCAGCTCGTCCCGCTCTTACTGCCGGCGATCAGCGCGGCGGCACAGGGCGGCAATCTCAGTGTCGGCGGCGTCCTGACCAACCTGATCGCCGGCGGTGCCGGCGGCGCCATCCTGACAGCGATCATCGGCGCGCTGAAGAACAGGGCAGCCTGAGCAAGGCCAACGAAACCGGCAGCCCGGCTTCTTGCGGAGCCGGGCTGCGTTTTCTGCAGGGGCGCGGCCTTGCGAGCGACACGAGGTGCAGGGATGCTGCGCCTGGAAGAAGCCTTGGAGGCCGCCTTGTCCCGTTCGATCACCTATTACTTCTCGCTGCATTCGCCTTGGACTTATCTCGGCAACGCGGCCTTCCGTGACATCGCGCGCCGGCATGGCTGCACCGTCGATTACCGGCCGATACCACTGCGCTCGGTTTTCGACGAAACGGGCGGATTGCCCCTGCCGAAACGGCACCCCGTGCGGCAACGCTACAGGCTTGTCGATCTTCAGCGCTGGCGCGAGCGGCGCGGCCTGCCGCTCGTGCTGCAGCCGCAGCATTTTCCTTTCGATCCTTCCCAGGCCGACCGGATGACGATCGCGATTCTGGCGGATGGCGGCGATCCCTTTGCCTTCATCAGCGATGTGATGGCGGGTGTCTGGGCACGCGACGAAGACATGCGCCGGGCTGAGGCACTTCTGGCTTGCGCGGATCGGGCTGGGCTCGATGGGCCGGCTCTGGTTGCGGCTGCCGATAGTCCGCCGATCAGGCAACGCTACGAGGCCGCGCTGGGCCAGGCCGTTGAGGCCGGCGTCTTCGGGGCGCCGAGCTATGTGCTCGATGGCKAGGTGTTCTGGGGGCAGGACCGGCTCGAACTGCTCGACTCGGCGCTGGCGAGCGGGCGTGCTCCCTATCGGCCCGACGATGGTGCCTGAGAATCAGCCGACGATGTCGGGCGTACGCCAGCCGAGATGCTGGCCGGCATCGACGGCAATCATCTGGCCGGTGACCGAGCGCGCTCTCGCGAGGTAAAGCACGGCCTCGGCGATCTCGCCCGGAGAGACCTTGTGGCCGAGCAAGGTCGCCGCGGCCTCCTGCTCCATCAGCGCAGCGCCGTCATAGGCGTTGGGAAAGGTCGGGCCGGGGCCGACCGCGTTGACACGAATCCGTGGAGCGAGCGCCTGTGCCAGCGTCCGGGTCGCGGTGAGCAGGGCGGCCTTGGTCAGCGTGTACGAATAATATTGCGGCGTGAGCTTCCAGACGCGCTGGTCGACGATATTGACGACCGCACCGCTCGCCTGCTCCGGCAAATGCGTCGCCAGCGCTCCGATCAGCAGCGAGGGCGCGCGCAGATTGACAGCGAACTGGCGATCCCAGGCTGCGACGTCGAGCGAGCGGACGTCGTCGTTGACGAAGCTCGCGGCGCTGTTGACCAGCAGCGTCACCGGCCCCAGCGCCTGCTCTGCTGCCGGGAACAGGGCAGACACGGCCTGCGCGTCGGCCAGATCGGCTGCGAGGGTGCAGCAGACCGCGCCCGCGCCGCGCAGCTCCGCGGCCAGGGCTTCGGCCTCGTCGCGACTGTCTCCATGGTGGATCGCGACGGCGTAGCCGGCTTGCGCCAGTCGCGTGACGATCGCGCGGCCGATTCGCCTCGCACCGCCCGTGACCAGCGCGACCTCAGTCATCAGAGGAGGGCCGGTCGCCGGGCGTCACCGTGCCCTTTACGGAAGAGCGCCGCTGCAGCCGGCGCTCCCAGTGCTTGGCTGCGCGCAGATAGCGGTAGAATGCGTAGTTCATGGCGGTCATGAAACCGTAGACGCCGCGCAGCGCATGGCGACGGCCGATATAGGCCTTGACGAAATTGGCGGGAAATTCAGCCAAGAGCCTGAATGCCGAGAGCGTCTCGCCGCGGGCGTCGAGATCATCCGCCTGGGCATCGCTATAGGCATTGAGCTTCTCCATCTGCTCGCCAAGCGAACGGACGGAGAAGTGATGGATCGTCCCCTTCAGCCTCCCGACCTTGGTGCCGGGCAGCAGATCGACGCGATCGTGTACGGGCGAAAGCGAATAGCGGCCCCAGCTCTTGCGATAGAGCCGCACGGGCGCCAGCGCGTAGGCGAAGCGATGCGGCGCCTTCTCTCCAGGGAAGATCTCGGCGATGCGAATCTTGTAGGCGTCGGCCGGCGGCGGCCCGCTGGCAAAAAGCGCGGCGATCTCGGCGACGAGATCGGGCGGCAGCACTTCGTCGGCATCGACGTTGAGGAGCCAATCGTGGCGGCACTGCTCTTCCGCAAAGCGCTTCTGCTGGCCGTAGCCCGGCCATGGATTGAAGATCACACGGGCGCCGAGCGATTCTGCCAGGGCCTGGGTCCCATCGGTCGAGCCCGAGTCGACCAGTACGATGTCATCGCTGAGCGCCCGGGCGGCCTCGATGGTGCGCCCGATCCGGTCCACTTCGTTCAGCGCGATGATGAAAATCGAGAGAGGAGGCACGGTTCCGTCACTTCTTGAGATTTCAAGGCTTAAGCATGTCCGGTCCGGTGCGGCAAGTTTAGTGCCGGAAGCTCCGGCCCGATCTCGTTGAAATTGCGGAACCTTAGACTGCGGCCTGCGTTCGTCGCCCGGACCCGTTCCGGTTATCGAGCAGGGTTAGCGCATTATTAGTATTCGATTTGGCATGGCTGGTGCGAACAGCGTGGTTAACCTGGCTTTACCTATTTGCGTGCAGTTATCGCATTCGTGCCGCATTTCTGCCGCGGTCTGCACGGCAGATGTGCTTCCGATGCAACAGACAAAGCCGTTGCCCTGTCCTATAACGGGCCCATCGAAATCACCTGCCGGCTTGTCCGGCGCTTGCGACGACTAAGGAGTTTATCATGAAGAAGTTTCTGCTTGCGAGCGTTGCCGCGCTCGGCATCGTCGCCGCTGGCGCCGCCTCTGCTGCTGACCTGCCGTCCCGCAAGGGCCCGGTTGCTGCTCCGGTTTACGTTCCGGTCTTCACCTGGACCGGCTTCTACGTCGGTGCCAACGCCGGCTACGGCTGGGGCAACGTGAACAGCAACGGCTTCAACAACATCGGCAACCTCGACGGTTTCGTCGGCGGTGGTCAGGTTGGCTACAACTACCAGATCGGCCAGTTCGTGGTCGGCGCGGAAGCTGACATCCAGGGTGCTGACCTCAGCTCCGGCGGCAACTTCTTCGGCGCCAGCGTCAAGACCGAGTACTTCGGCACCGTCCGTGCTCGCCTTGGCGTCGCCTTCGACCGGTTCATGCCCTACATCACCGGTGGTTGGGCCTACGGTAACGTGAAGACCTCGATCCCGGGCATCGGCTTCTCCTCCGATCGCACCCACACCGGCGGCTGGGCCCTCGGTGGCGGTCTCGAGTACGCCATCACCAACAACATCATCGCTGGCGTCGAGTACCTCTACGTCGACCTCGGCGACAAGAACCTCACCACGCTTGCTGGCACCGGCAAGGTCGGCACCGACTTCTCGGTCGTCCGCGCTCGCCTCAGCTACAAGTTCTGATCCGACCCACGTCGGATTTGAGAGACCCGGTGGCCTTGGCCACCGGGTTTTTTTGTTGCCTCGACTTGACGGAATACACCGCTAGGCTTCGGCAATAAAAACGCCGGCAGCTTTTGACTGCCGGCGGCCCAGAATGATCAAGACATCGGCATGGCCGATGTGGCGCTTTATTCGAACTGTTCAGCCTTTGAAGCGTGTTGTCTCGAAGGCCGGGACGCGGGCCGCGAAATCGTCGAGCCAGGCGACGAGCTTGGGATGAGCGGCGCGCCATTTTCCCTCGAAGCGCAGATCCAGATAGCCGAGTGCGCAGGCCAGCGCGATTTCGCCGATGCGCGGGCGATCCGGGAAGGCGGGCGGCTCTGCCTCCAGCGCGGCGAGGCCGCGCGCCACCTTGCCTTCCTGGTGGGACAGCCAGTTCGGGTTGCGCCCTTCTTCCGGGCGGAAGCGGCCTTCATAGACCTGGAGCAGGGCCGCGTCGGCGATGCCGTCGGCAAGTGCTTGCAGACGGAGCTGCAGGAAACGCTCCTGGCCGCTGGGGATGAGCCTGCCGCCAGAGATATGGTCGAGATAGTCGAGGATGACGCGCGAATCGAACAGCGTCGTGCCGTCCTCCAGAATCAGTGTCGGAATCTTTCCGAGCGGGTTCTGCTGGCGCAGCGGATCCGACGGATCGGTCGTGTCGGCCGCGACGATCTCGATGCGGTCCATCAGCCCGAGTTCGAGAGCCGCCAGCTTGACCTTGCGGCCGAAGGGCGAGGCGGGGGAGGAGCGCAGGACGAGCATCGACGGGTTCCTTCGGGGAGAGCAGGCGATCAGCCGTCGGGGCGGATCGCTTCGCAGAGATAGCGCGCTCGCGGCCCCTGCGCGAGCCGCTCGGTCAGGGCCGGCAGCAGGATTTCCGCTTCCTTGGCGAGCAGCCATGGCGGGTTGGCGATCAACAGGCCTGTCGCACCGAGTCCACCGGCTGCCTCGGGGCGATCGACCGCGATCTCCAGGCGCAAGAGCCGGGTGATTCCGGCATCGGTGATCGCGTCCATCATACCCTCCACCGCCCGCAGGTCCTTGACCGGATACCAGAGCGCATAGATGCCGGTCGGCCATTTGCGATGAGCTGCGATGAACTGGTCGGCGAGAGTCGCGAACTCGTCCTTCTGCTCGAAAGGCGGGTCGATCAGGACGAGGCCGCGGCGCTCCTTGGGCGGAACATTGGCCCTCAAGGCCGTCCAGCCATCGATCGCCAGGGCCTTGCAGCGCTTGTCGCGACCGATCGCCTCGACGAGCTTCTGATAGGTCGGCGGATGCAGCTCGGCCGCGATCAGTCGATCGTCCGGCCGCATGACGTGGCGGCAAAACCAGGGCGAGCCCGGATAGGCTCCGGGGCCGTAAAGCGTGCGGATACCGGCAAGCGCGGCGCGACAGGGGGCGAGCAGTTCCTCGACCGCAGGGGCGAGCGGCGACTGGTCGACCCGCGCCACGCCATCCTTCCACTCATGCGTCCGAAGCGCTTCCTCGGAGCCCAGATCGTAGCGTCCGCTGCCGGCATGGGTGTCGATGATGCGATAGGGCGCCGGCTTGGCAGCGAGATGCAGCAGGATGCGGGTGAGAACGACATGCTTGAGCACATCGGCGAAGTTTCCGGCATGGAAGCCGTGGCGGTAGTTCATGGCTGCGTTCGTAGATCATGCGGCCCGCGCCTGAAAGCGGCAAAGGCCATCATGACAGCCGCTTTCAGCGCGGCGCGACGACAGTGAATTCGCGGGCGCGGCAACCGGAGCGATCGACCTGCTGGCAGCTGCGAAACTCGCGGAGGTCCTTGCTCAGGCAGATTCGGACTTCCTGCAGCACGCCGCGCTTGCAGGCGACGGACATCATATCGGTGCGCAGGCCGGGATTGGCGGCGACGAAAGCGCGTTCGAGATCGATCGCCGTCCAGCTCTGGTCGCGATCGGCCTTGGCGAGAACCGGCGGGATCGTCACCTTGTCGCGCGCGCGCCGGACATCGCGGAAGTACTCGCTCGGGCTCGATCCGCTGCAGGTGCCGTGTTTGCGCCACTCGTAGCGGGCTAGGCTCTCGCTCGGAAACAAGCCATCGGCCTCGCCCAGCGCGATCCGCGAGGGCGAACGGCCGGCGGGCCCGCAATCGCTCGGATAGCCACGCTCGTTCTGCGGCCAGAGGCCGTGGACCACGAAGCGAAGACCGCTGCTTTCGCCGCACTGCTCACGGTTGCGGGTGCGGTCACCATCGAGCTCGCAGAAGCCCGGCGACCAGGACAGGGCCAGGACATAGAAATCGAAATCGCCCGGCGTGCCGCCGCGCGAGCCGAAGCCCTGTGCGGATGCGGCAGCGCCGAGGCAAAGCAGCGACAGGGCCGCGAGTGCGAGGCGCTTCATCATGGCACGCTCTGCGCGTTAGGGGCGCGCCATCTGGCAGTCGGGCGCGTAGGCCCGGTTGCGATCGAGGCCGCTGACGCACCAGTTGACGTTCCAGGTCCATCCGAAGAGGCCGAGACGCTCGCGTACGGAATAATCGACGCGGTGGAAGTTGCCATCGTTGAGCAAGATGCGACCGGTGCAGAAGCGGCGCGGAATGAAGTCATCGCCCCAGGAGCGAAAGCCGATCTGCCCGATGCGGTCATAACTCACGGCGCGAAGCGGGCCCCAGAATTTCGCTTCGCGGGAGTTGAACCAGCTCGTCAGCTCGTCCAGCACGGCAGGATCCTCGCAGGCGGGAACGTTGCCGGAATAGGGAATAATGCGCTCCTCCGCCCGGTCGGAGGGGTAGACGTAGCGGCGGCCGGTCGCGCCGGCGGCAAAGGCCGTCAGGCAAGCGAGAGAGACGAGGGCGGTTCGCAGCAGGGCGCGGCGCATGGAATCAGGCCTCTTCAGGAGGGCAAAGCTAGACGGCACGATGGCGATGCCGCGGGCGAGGGTCAAGAAAAGATGCTTCTCGTTGGCGTTGCGGAGCGCCCTGGGGGCTTTACGGTCACAGTCGCGGCGTCATGCGAACCCGTCGGGGCGTCTCGTCGGATGCCGAGCTGGTGCGCTTCGCCGGCTTCGGACAGATTGTCCGTCGATAGGGGAGACGCCATGACGAATTGCTTCGATGACCCGGCCGCGCGCATCGCGGATGGCGATGCCCTGCGCAGCCATATCGGCCCGGTCCATCCGCTGGCGACGGGCAAGGTACTGAGCAGGCTCGACCGGTTCTGCCGCGATTTCATCGCGCTTTCGCCGTTCCTGGTGCTGGCCAGCTGCGATGCGCAGGGCAACGCCGATGCGAGCCCGCGCGGAGACGGGCCCGGCTTCGTGCGCGTGCTCGACGACAAGACCCTGCTGATCCCCGACAGGCGCGGCAACAACCGGGTCGATTCCCTCGGCAACGTCATGTCTGCGCCCGGCGTCGGCCTCGTCTTCATGGTGCCCGGCATCCCGGAGACGCTGCGGGTGAACGGCAAGGGACGGGCGACGCGCGATGCCGATTTGCTGGCGCCGTCCGCCATGCTGGAGCGTGCGCCGGTCACCGGCCTCATCGTCGAGGTCGAGGAGGCCTATTTTCACTGCGGCAAGGCGCTGATCCGCTCGAAGCTGTGGGATCCGGCCTCGCAGGTGCCGCGTCACAGCTTCCCGACGCTCGGCCGCATCATCGCCGACCAGACCAAGGCCGTCGATGGCGACGAGGCCGATCGCAATCTCGAGGAAGGCTATCGTACGCGCCTTTACTGAGGGGCGCGGACCGAGTCGAAACGGGGCTCCCGGCAAGCCCTTATCCTGCCGGCTGTCGTCAGTCCGCGGGCATCAGGGAGCGCCGGCTCCCGTCGCTTCAAGCACTGATGGCGCCGGGGCGGCCCGGCGTTCGAGGATGAGCAGGACGAGGCCCGCTGCGACGATCAGCGCCGCGCCGCACAGCATTGCCGGCGTCGGCCAGTCGCCGAAGATGAACCAGCCGAAAACCAGCGCCCAGACGATCAGCGTGTACTGATAGGGAACGACGACCGAGGCTTCGGCGAGCTTGAGCGAGCGGGTGACGCAGATATGCGCGGTCATGGCGACGATGCCGAGGAGGCCGAGCAAGGCCGCGTCCTTGAGGCTCGGCGTCACCCAGCCGAAGGGTAGCAGCGCCAGACCCATCAGCAGCGCGCCGAGCGTCTGCCAGGTGACCAGCGTCACGTCCGGCGTGCCACGCAACTGCCGGCCGGCGATCATCATCGCGGCGAAGAAGAAGCTGCCGACGACGGCGATCAGCGCCGGCATCGACAGGCTCGCGCCGCTAGGATTGAGCGCGACGGCGACACCGACAAAGCCGAGAGCGACGGCGAGCCAGCGCCAGCCATCGACGCGCTCTCCCAGCAGCAATGCCGCGAGGATGACGACCCAGACCGGCGCGGCGAGCCAGATCGTCATGGTGTCCGCGAGCGGCAGATAGCTGACGGCGAGATAGAACAACGCCACCTCGGCGGAGCCGAAGAGCACGCGCAGCGCCTGCAGGCCGGGGCGTTCCGGCCTCAAGGTCCGCTGCACGCCCTGCTTGAAGACGAAGGGCATGATGACGACGAGCGCGACCAGGCTGCGCATCACCAAGACCTGCCCGACCGTGTAGGTGGCGACCAGCCATTTGCCCATCACGTCGTTGAGCGAAAACAGCAGGATGCCGAGGAGCATCATGGCGATGCCGGCGAGCGAGGCGTTGCGGGAGGTCATGTCCGGGTCGTCGGTTCTCAAAGGCGTGCCAGCACTGGCCGACTCTGCGGCCGGAGGCAATCCTGCGTCGCAGCATAGCAGCCGCGTGTCAGAAATTTAAGTGTTGACTTAATTAAGTGATGGCGGAATTAATTTCGGCATGGACCGCTTTGCCGCCCTTGCCGACCCGACCCGCCGCAGCATCGTCGAGCTGCTGGCGGAAGGTGCATTGCCGGCCGGGGAGATCGGCGCGCGCTTCAGCGCGAGTCCTCCTGCGATTTCGCAGCATCTCAAGGTGTTGCGGGAGGCCGGGCTGGTGACGGTCGAGGTCCGCGGCCAGCAGCGAATCTACCGGCTCGATCCGGCCGGGCTCGACGCCTTCGACGCCTGGCTGCGCCGGGTGCGGCGTTTCTGGGGTCGCCATCTCGATCTGCTGGAACAGGAACTCGCAAAGCCCGAGACGGGCGAGGGAGACACGCGATGAGCGAATATGGTGCCGTGCTGGAAAGCGGAGCCGTGCGCTTCGAGCGCCTGCTGCCGGGGCCGGTCGAGCGCGTCTGGTCTTACATCACCGAATCGGACAAGCGCGGCCGGTGGCTGGCATCGGGGCCGTTCGACCTACGTGTCGGTGGGCGGGCCGAGCTCCTGTTCAAGCACTCTGAAATCACGGACGAGGCGCCGCCGGCGGCCTACCGCGAGGTGCACGAGAACGGCGTGCGCGCGACCGGCGCGATCACGCGCTGCGAGCCGCCGCGGATCATCGCCTTCACCTGGGGTGGTAGCAGCGAGGCGGAATCCGAGGTCGAGTTCGCGCTGAGCCCGAAAGGCGACAAGGTCCTGCTGGTGGTGACGCATCGCAAGCTCCCCAGCAATGCGGAGATGACCAGCGTTTCCGGCGGCTGGCACATGCATCTCGGCCTGCTGGAGGATTTGCTCAGCGGCAGTCCGCGGCGCGGGTTCTGGTCGCGGCACGCGAAGCTCGAAGCGGAGTATGCCCAACGCTACGCGGGCCTGCCGGAGCCGGGTGGCGCGGCCTGACTACAAACTCGCCGCCGCCCGCGCCGCCTGGTCGTACTGGCCCGACAGAGAGCGCATCGCTGCGGCGATCTCCGACAGCCGCGCGGGATCGGCGCCGGTTGCGCGCACGGACTTGACCAGAAGCTGCTCGCGGATCTGGGCATAGCGCCGGCAGGCCTCCTCGCCGGCGGGCGTGACCTCGACGGTCTTTTCCTTGCCCTTGCGGCCGGCCTTCAACAGCTTCAGCCGTTCGAGCTTCTTCATCGAATAGTTCACGAGATGCGTGTCCTCGATATTGAGGACGAGGCAGACATCGGCGAGCCGCTTCGGCTTGCCGCGGTGATTGACGTTGTGCAGCACCAGCACGTCGAGCGGCGATAGATCGGGAACGCCGGCCGCCGCCATGCAGCGGATCATCCAGCGCTGGAAGGCATGGACCGTCATGTTCATGGCGAACTCGAATTCCGAGAGCGCCGGCAAGGCTCCGGATGCGAGATGGCCGGAAGAGACGATCGGGCCGAGGTCGTCGGCAGGGGCAGAGGGCATGCTTGCAACCCGGATAATGCGCGGGGGACCCTCATTGATCTCGGGCTTGCCCGAGATCAACACCTTTAAGTGTCGAAGCCGGCAACCGCCGACTTCGATGGGAGAGGGGTTTCGGTTGTGGTTCCCGCGCTCGGGCGGGATGACCCTCACATCTTCTTGTAGGCGTCGATGATCGACTGACCGTCGGCACCGGCCTTCTTCAGCCAGTCGGTGGTCAGCGTGTCGCCGGCCTTCTTGAAGCCGCTCGCGAGCTCGGGCGAGGGGGCCTGCACCTTCATGCCCTTGCTCTTCAACTGGTCGAGATACCAGCCGGCCTTATCCTCCCACATCTTCCAGCCGCGCTCCTCTGCGGTGGCGGCGGCCTTGAGGATCGCGTCCTGCGTCGCCTTGTCGAGCGCGTTGAAGGCGGCCTTGTTGACGAAGGTGGCGTCCTTAGGGATCCAGGCCTGAACGTCGTAAAAATGCGTCAGCGACTCCCAGACTTTCGAGTCGTAGCCGGTGCCGCCCGACGACATGAAGGAGTTGACCACGCCGGTCGCCAGCGCCTGCGGCAGCTCTGCCGCCTGGATCGTCACCGCCTGCATGCCGAGCATCTCGCCGAGGCGGGCGGTGCCGACATTGTAGGAGCGCCACTTCAGGCCTTTCATGTCCTCGACGCTGTTGATGTCCTTCTTCGCGTAGACGCCCTGCGGCGCCCAGGGAACCATGAAGAGCAGCTTGATGCCCTGCGAATCGAGCTTCTTCTCGATCGCGGCCTTGGAGGCCGTGTAGAGCTTGCGCGAGTCGGCGAAGCTGGTGGCCAGGAAGGGCACGACGTCGATGCCGTAGACCGGGTCCTCGTTCTCATGCAGCGACATCAGAACTTCGCCCATCTGGGCCTGGCCGGACGCGACGGCGCGCTTGATTTCCGGTGCCTTGAACAGCGAGGCGTTGGCATGGACCGTGATCTGGAGCTTGCCACCCGTCGCCGATTCGACGTCCTTGGCGAAGAGGGCGAGGTTCTCGGTGTGGGGGTTGTCCGACGGATAGGCGTTGGGCAGGTTCCACTTGGTCTGCGCCGAGGCCGGTATGGCGAAGGCGAGCGCGCTGACCCCGAAGGCTAAGGCCGCGGCGGTCATGTGTCTGCGGTTGATCATGTCATTCCCTCTCTTCTTGCTTGTGATGGTTTGTGCCGAGGATCAGTCCGGGAAGGCGAGCTTCGGCAAATAGAGCACAATCTGCGGGAAGGTCGTGATGATGATGACTGCGATGTTCAGCAGAATGAAGAACGGAAATGCCGCCTTCGCAATCGTCATCGTGTCCTTGCCGCTCATGTTCTGCAGTACGAACAGATTGAAGCCGACCGGCGGGGTGATCTGCGCCATCTCGACATGGATCACGAGGTAGACGCCGAACCAGACGAGATCGAAACCTGCCTCCTTGACCATCGGCAGGACGATGACGGCGGTCAGCACGATCATCGAGATGCCGTCGATCAGGCAGCCCAGGATGATGTACATGCAGGTCAGCGCCAGCACGAGCATATGCGGCGAGAGCGACTGGCCCTTGACCCACTCCGCCAGCGCGGCCGGAATGCCGGTATAGGCCATCGCCGCCGTGCAGAAGGCCGCGCCGGCCAGGATCAGCATGATCATGCAGGTGAGGCGCGTCGCGCTCATCACGCTTTCGAAGAAGGTCTGCCAGGTCAGCGTGCCGCTCCACCAGGCGAGGACGAGAGCGCCGGTCACGCCCCAGGCGGCGCATTCGGTTGCGGTGGCAAAGCCGAGCACAAGGGACAGGAAAACAGCAGCGATCAGCAGCAGGCAGGGCGCGAGATTGGCCGACTGGCGCACTTTCGCCAGGAACGGCATCGGCGGATCGCGGGGGGGAATCTTGCCCGGATTCAGCCAGGACCAGATCATGACGTAGCCCATGTAGAGCGCCATCACGAGAGCACCGGGCAGGAAGCCGCCGAGGAAGACCTGCAGCACCGACACGTTGGCCGTGACGGCGTAGACCACCATGGGGATCGAAGGCGGGATCAGCAGGCCGAGCGTGCCGGAGCCAGCGAGCGTGCCGATGCTGATGCCTTCGTCGTAGCCGCGCTTCTTCAGTTCCGGCAAGGCGATCTTGCCGATGGTGGCGCAGGTCGCAGCCGAAGAACCCGAGACGGCAGCAAAGATGCCGCAGCCGACGATGTTGGTATGGACGAGGCGGCCGGGCAGCCATTGCAGCCAGGGGGAGAGTCCCTGGAACATCTGTGCGGAAAGCCGCGTGCGGAACAGGATCTCGCCCATCCAGATGAAGAGCGGCAGCGCCGCCAGCGTCCAGGAGGCCGAAGCGCTCCAGACCGTCGTCGCCAGCACCTGCCCGATCGGGATGTCGGTGACGAGCAGCATCGCGAGCAGGCCGACGAGGCCGAGGCCCACGGCGATCCAAACGCCGCTGGCGAGGATAAGGACGAGAAAGCCGAGCAGGACAATGGAGAGAAGCGGCAGGCTCATCGTCAGACGCCTCCGCCTTGCGCGACGCGCTCGATCAGTTCCTCCGTCGTCTTCGGCGGCGCGGGTTCGTAGGTCGGTTTGCCGCCACGCGCGACGATGACCCACTCCTCGACGACTGCGAGAAGCAGGATCGCCAACCCGGCGACCATGCCAAGCTGTGGAATCCAGAGCGGGACCGAGATCACGCCGGTCGACATGTCGAAGAACTGCCAGGAGTCATAGGCGAGCCGCCCTGCCTGCCAGGTGAAATAGGCGAGGAAGGCTGCTGCGATAGTGAGCGAGGCCAGTTCGGCGATGCGGCGGGCGGGGCCGTGCAGGCGCTCCAGCAGCAGGCCAACCCGGATCATCTCGCCCTTCTTGAAAGTGTGGGCGAGGCCGAGGAAGGCCATGGCGACGAGCGACCAGCCGGTGAAGTCGTCACCCGACGGGACGTTGAGGTTGATCTCGCGGCCGACCGACAGCAGCATCATCAGCACGAAGATCGCTACGAGGAAGAAGCCGGCGAGATACCCGGCCAGGAGATAGAGCGTATCGAGCGTGCGGCGGATCATGGCGCGCGCCGCTCCCGCAGGTCGATAGCGCGTGCGCGCCCGGTTGCCAGGGTTGCTCGCATCGTCACATCCTCCGCTTTCGTGCCGGCCCGGCCCCTCAGCCATGTTCCAGCCACAATTGGGATCGTAGCCGGCGGAATCGCCTTGTCAATAACTCATCGACGATTTATCGATGAAACGTCAGCGTAGTACGAAGCTGGCGCGGCGGAGGGGAGAACGTCTTATGTCGGCAGCCTGTTGGGACTTCTGGATCGATCGCGGCGGCACCTTCACCGACGTGATCGGGCGCGATCCGGCTGGCAATCTCCATGCCAGAAAGCTGCTMTCGGAGAATCCCGGCGCCTATCGTGACGCGGCCGTGCAGGGCATCCGCGATCTGCTCGGCCTGAAGGCGGGCGAGGCGATTCCGGTCGGCGCCGTCGGCGAGGTGCGCATGGGCACCACCGTCGCCACCAACGCGCTGCTCGAGCGCAAGGGCGACCGCACGCTGCTCGTCACCACCAAGGGCTTCCGCGACGCGCTGCGCATCGGCTACCAGGCGCGGCCCGACATCTTCGCCAAGGAGATCGTCAAGCCCGAGCAGCTCTACGACGACGTCGTCGAGATCGAGGAGCGCGTGCTGGCCGACGGCACTGTCGAGCGTGCGCCCGACGAGGCGGCGATCCGCAGCGCGCTGCAGGCGCAGTACGATGCCGGCTTCCGCGCCGTCGCCATCGTCTTCATGCATAGCTATCGCTACTCGGCGCATGAGCAGGTCGCGGCCCGCATCGCCCGCGATATCGGCTTCCCGCAAGTCTCGGTGAGCCACGAGGTCTCGCCGCTGGTGAAGCTGGTCGGGCGCGGCGACACCGCCGTGGTCGACGCCTATCTCTCGCCGATCCTCGGCCGCTATGTGCAGCAGGTTTCGGAGGAGCTCGACGTTGCCCGCACCGGCGCGCGGCTGATGTTCATGATGTCCTCGGGCGGGCTGACCGCCGCCGAGCTGTTCCAGGGCAAGGATGCCATCCTGTCGGGCCCCGCCGGCGGCGTCGTCGGCCTCGCCGAGACCGGCCGCTCGGCCGGCTTCGACAAGGTGATCGGCTTCGACATGGGCGGGACCTCGACCGACGTCGCCCATTTCGACGGCGAATATGAGCGCGCCTTCGAGACCGAGGTTGCGGGCGTGCGGATGCGCGCGCCGATGATGCTGATCCATACGGTCGCTGCGGGTGGCGGATCGATCCTCCACTATGACGGCGCGCGCTTCCGCGTCGGCCCGGATTCGGCCGGCGCCAATCCCGGCCCGGCTGCCTATCGCCGTGGCGGCCCGCTCGCGGTGACCGACGCGAACGTGATGGTCGGCAAGCTGATTCCGTCCTATTTCCCGGCGATCTTCGGGCCGAAGCAGGATCAGCCGCTCGATGTCGAGACAGTGCGGGCGAAATTCGCGGCGCTGGCGAAGGAGGTCGGCGACGGCCGCTCTCCGGAAGAGGTTGCGGACGGCTTCATCCAGATCGCCGTCGCCAATATGGCCGAGGCGATCAAGAAGATCTCGGTTCAGCGCGGCTATGACATCACCCGCTACGCACTGAACTCCTTCGGCGGCGCCGGTGGTCAGCACGCCTGCCTGGTGGCCGATGCGCTGGGCATCAAGACGGTGCTGCTGCATCCGTTCTCCGGCCTGCTTTCGGCCTATGGCATGGGGCTCGCCGAAATCCGCTCGACACGCACCGCGGCGCTCGATGTCCCGCTCGACGGCGAAGCCAAGGCGGCGATCGAGGCTGTGGCCGAGAAGCTCGGAGCCGAGACCCGCGCGGAAGTCGCGGGGCAAGGCGTGGCGGAGGGCGACATCGCCATCCATACCAGAGCCCATATCCGTTATGCCGGCACCGACACGGCCATCGCCGTGCCTGCCGGCACGCGCGCTGCGATGCAGGAGGCCTTCCAGACGGCGCACAAGGCGCGGTTCGGCTTCATGGACGAGACCAAGGCGCTGGTCGTCGAGGCCGTCGAGGTCGAGGCCGTCGGCGGCGGCGCCAAGTTCGAGGAAGCTGCCGCTTCGGAGCAGGCGGGCGAGCCGGCGGTTGCCGAGCGCACGCGCTTCTTCGCCAAGGGCGAATGGCACGATGCGGCGATCGTCCGGCGCCAGGCGATGCTGCCTGGCCAGAGGGTTGCCGGCCCCGCGATCATCATCGAGCCGAACCAGACCGTCGTCGTCGAGGAGGGCTGGAGCGCGAAGCTCACGGCCAAGGACCATCTCGTTCTCGTCCGCGTGAAGGCGCTGGTTCAGCAGGCGGCGATCGGCACCAGGGCCGATCCGGTGATGCTCGAGATCTTCAACAACCTGTTCATGTCGATCGCCGAGCAGATGGGCGTGACGCTGCAGAACACCGCCTATTCGGTGAACATCAAGGAGCGGCTCGACTTCTCCTGCGCCGTCTTCGACCAGACCGGCGCGCTCGTGGCCAATGCCCCGCATATGCCGGTGCATCTGGGGTCGATGGACCGTTCGGTCGAGACGGTCATCTCGAACAACCCGGTGATCCGGCCGGGCGATGTCTACTGCCTCAACGCGCCCTATAATGGCGGCACGCATCTGCCGGATATCACGGTCTGCACGCCGGTCTTCGATGCGCAGGACAGGGACATCCTGTTCTGGGTGGCGAGTCGCGGCCATCACGCCGATGTCGGCGGCACGGCGCCGGGCTCGATGTCGCCGCTGGCGACGAATATCGAGGAAGAGGGCGTCTACATCGACAACTTCAAGATCGTCGATCGGGGCCGCTTCTGCGAGGAGGAACTGATCAAGTTGTTGACCGGCGCGCGCTATCCGGTGCGCAACGTCGTGCAGAACGTCAACGACCTGAAGGCGCAGATCGCCGCCAACGAGAAGGGCGTGGCTGAGCTGCGCAAGATGATCGGCTCCTTCGGTCTCGACGTGGTGCAGGCCTATATGGGCCATGTCCAGGACAATGCGGCCGAGAGCGTGGCGCGGCTTTTGACCAAGCTCCACGATGCCGAGTTCACCTATCCGATGGACCAGGGCTGCGCGATCAAGGTCAAGATCACCATCGACCGCGAAAAGCGCGAGGCGACGGTCGATTTCACCGGCACTTCGGAGCAGCGGCCGGACAATTTCAACGCGCCGGCGCCGGTGACGCGCGCCGCGGTGCTCTACGTCTTCCGCGTCATGGTCGACGACGCCATCCCGATGAATGCCGGGTGCCTGCGGCCGATCAGGATCGTCGTGCCCGAAGGCTCGATGCTGGCGCCGCGCTATCCGGCGGCCGTCGTGGCCGGAAATGTCGAGGTGTCGCAGGCGGTGACGAACACGCTGTTCGGCGCGCTTCAGGCGATGTCCTGCTCGCAGGGCACGATGAACAACCTCACCTTCGGCAACGACCAGTACCAGTATTACGAGACGATCTGCTCGGGCTCGCCGGCCGGGCCGGGCTTCAACGGCACCTCGGGCGTGCACGTCCACATGACCAATTCGCGGTTGACCGACCCGGAAATTCTGGAGACGCGCTTTCCGGTCGTGCTGGAGGATTTCCATATCCGCCTCGGCTCGGGCGGCAAGGGCGAATGGACAGCGGGCGACGGCACCAGCCGCACCATCCGCTTCCTCAAGACGATGGACTGCGCGATCCTCGCCTCGCACCGCAGGGTGCGGCCCTTCGGCGTCAAGGGCGGCGAGCCTGGCCAGCTCGGCAGGACGCTGGTGCGCCGGCTTTCCGGGCAAGTCGAGGAGCTGAAGCCCTCCGACCAGACGCTGCTTCAGGCCGGCGAGGCGGTGACCGTGATCACGCCGACGGCGGGCGGCTATGGAAAAGCGAAGGACTGAGGCTTAGGTCCGTCCCTCTACCATGGAGACGGACATGCCCCAGACCTGGATGATCACCGGTGCCAATCGCGGCATCGGTCTCGCGCTCACCATCGAATTGCTGCGCCGGGGCGACCATGTCATCGCCGCGGCGCGCGAACCTTGGGGCGGGGCGCTCGGCGAACTCGCCGCCGCGCATCCCGGAGCGGTAACGCCGCTCGAACTCGACGTTACCTCCGATGCGAGCGTCGCCGCGGCCAAGAATGCGCTAGCCGGTCGCGCCATCGACGTGCTGCTCAACAATGCCGGCCTCTATGGCCCGCGCGACCGGCAAACGGGCCTCGACGTCGATTTCGATGCCTGGCGGGAGGTCTTCGAGGTCAATGTCTACGCACCCATCAGGGTGGCGCAGGCCTTCCTGCCGAATGTCGAGGCTGGGCAGGGGCGCAAGATCGCGACGATTTCCAGCCGCATGGGCTCTATCGGCGCCAACCCCGGAAATGCGCTGATCTACCGCTCGTCGAAGTCAGCGGTGAACATGGCGATGGTCGTGTTCGGCAACAGCGTCCGCGAGCGCAATGTCAGCGTGATGCTGTTCCATCCCGGCTGGGTCCAGACCGACATGGGCGGCGGCGGTGCCGACATCACCCCGGCCCAGAGCGCCGGCGGGCTGATCCGCACCATCGACGCCTCCGGCATGGCCGAGACCAACAGCTTCCGCGACTACAAGGGCGAAAAGATCGCCTGGTGATCGCGGTTGGTCGGTGGCTCAACTCGCCCGCGTCGAGGCGAGCCAGAGCCCGCCGCCGACCAGAAACCCACCGCTGAGCTTCGACAGGAGCCGGACGCGCCGCTGCGAGAGCAGATGGCCGGCGCGCCCGGACAGCAGCGCATAGGCGCCGTCGCTGAGCGCGGCGAAGGCCAGCGCGGTCGTGCCCATGATAGCGATCTGGGTGGCTTGGTCGCGTGCCGGATCGAGGAACTGCGGGAAGAAGGCGCCGAAGAACAGCAGCGTCTTTGGATTGCTGAGAGCGACGAGCGCGCCCTGCAGGAAGAAGCCGCCGCGCGGCGGCTTCGCCCGCGCGCCACCGTCGAGACCGGAGCCCGCCGAGCGAAACATCTTCCAGCCCAGCCAGATCAGATAGACGGCTCCGGCCAGTCGCAGCCACTCGAACCAGTGGCCGAGCGCGGCGATGACCGAACTCAGCCCGATGCCGGCGACCACGACCATGATCGCGAGCCCAGCCTGCGTTCCTGCCACATTGAGGAGGCCGGCGCGGGTACCGTGCTTCAGGCTGTTGGCGACGATCAGCGTGACCGTCGGCCCGGGCACGATGATGATGACGATGCAGGCGAGCAGATAGGCGGCATAGACTTCGAGCGACATGGCGCGGGTCTCCGGCTGTGTCGCCTAGTGATCTGCCGATGTCCGCTCCTTGTCCAGCGGTCTCGGATGGCCGCCGAAGGAGAGGTTGTGATGGGCCGGAATGGCTTTGCCGTGCTTCCGCTGACGACCGAGCGCTGGGGCGATCTGGAGGATCTCTTCGGGCCGCAAGGGCCTTGCTATGGCTGCTGGTGCAACCATTTCCGCATGCCGCAGCGCCTGCGCAAGCCGCTGCTCGGCGAGGGGGCGCGCCGATTGTTCGAGGAGCGGGTGAAGCAGGGGCCGCCGCCGGGCGTGCTGGCCTATGCCGACGACAAGGCCGTTGGCTGGCTGCAGGTGGGGCCGCGGGCTGATATCCCCGAGTGGAACAATCCGCGGCGCGCCTCGACGCCGCTGGCTGACGCGCCGGCCGAGGACATCAGCAATTGGGCGGCTTCCTGCTTTTTCGTCAGGCGCGGATTTCGCGGGCAGGGCGTCACCGGCGCGCTGATCGAGGGCGCAATCGATTTCGCGCGGGAGAGTGGTGCGCGGCTGATCGAGGCCGCGGCCATGGACAACCGGGAGAAGCGCAGCGCCGACGGGCTCTATGTCGGGCCGGAAAGCGTGCTCCGACGCGCCGGCTTCGTCGAGGTGGCCCGGCAGAAGCCGGGGCGGCCTTTGCTCCGGCTGGTGCTGTGACGGGGCGGCTTCGCTTCAGCCGAGGATGAAGTCCCGGATTTCCTGGAAGGCGCCTTCGCGATCGTCGGTGACCACGCCGTGGCCGCAATCGGCGAAGCGCAGGAAGCGGACCTGCCCGGGCGGGAGGCTGGCCGCGATCGTTTCGCTGAAGGCGATCGGCGTGACCGGGTCCTTGTCTCCGGCCATGACGAGGACCGGGCAGGAAACGCGGCCAAGCGCCTCCCGGAAGTCGAAGCGGCCGTGCTCGTTGCCCGGACCGTTGAAATGCTCCCCGGTATTGTTGCGGATGATCGCGCGGCTCAGCCAGCGCCTGTCGCGTGCCTCTTTGCGAGTCGAATAGAACGGCAAGCAGATTTCTCGATAAACCGCGCGCGTTGCATCAGAGGGTGCCGACCAGTAGTTCCGGGCCGCCGCAGCCGCTTCTCTGCCTCCGAACTGCTCGAAGGCTGCGTAAATCTCCTCGAAGTCGACCTTGGCTGCCGTGCTCACCAAGATCAGCTTTCCAGCATGGTCGGGATGACGGGTCGCATAGGCCTGGGCCACGAAGCCACCGAAGGAGGTCCCGAGCACAAGAGGTCTATTGATACCGAGCGCATCGCAGAGGCCCTTCACGTCATCGCCCCATTGCGCGAGCGTCCAGTGCTCGCGCAGCCCGTCATCGCTGCGGCCGCAGCCGCGATGGTCGTAGTAGACGATCTGGCAGATGTCGCGCAGCGCCGAAAAGCCTGGCTTGTAGATGCTGTGGTCCCCGCCCGGGCCGCCGTGCAGGAGCAGGAGCGTCGGCTTCTCGCGCATCCGCGGCCCGTCCGGAACCAGGCCCGCTCCTTCGACGTCGACATAGAGGCGGACGCCATTCACCTCGACGCGCATGGTCTATAGCTCCAATGGCGGGTCAGCCGCCGAGCCCGGCCAGAAAGGTCGTCAGCCGGTCCAGCGCCAGCCTGCCTTCCGGTCGATCGAGATCGAACTGGTACTCGTGCGGCAACTTCGGCTCGGTCTCGGGCGGGAAGAACAGCGTGTCGACCTTGACGCCGTGGTCACGCAGCGCCTGGGCCATCACCACGGATTGCGGCGCCAGCGGATCGCCGTTGCCGACTGAAATAAAGCTGCGGGGAAAGGCCTCCGTCACATAGCGAGGCACCGCCGCTTCGGTGATGCGTTCGCTGTCGAAGGGGTTCGACGTACCGAAATAGGCCAGGAGCACGGAGCGGATGAAGCCGCCGAAGGGGCCGGTCAGCTCGAACGACGTCGGGTCGAAGGCGCCGCAGAACAGGACGGTGCCTCGCAGGTTTGCCGGGTCCATGGCCGGTTTCAAGCCGAGCAGTTCGGCATAGTCCTTGCCGGTCAGCCCTGCGGCGAGTTGCGCTGCGATATGGGCACCGGCCGAGTCGCCGGCAAGCACGACCCGGCTGGGGTCGAGGCCGAGGCGCTGGCCTTCGCGTTGCAGGAAGCCGAGCGCTTCGTTCAACTGCAGAACCGGCTCGGGATAGCGGGCTGTCGGTGCGCGCGTGTAGCCCACCGCGACGGCAGGAAATCCGCGCCCGGCGAGAAGCTTGAGATAGGGCGCGACATCCTTGCGGTCGCCGGCGACGAAGGCGCCGCCATGGATCCAGACGAGGGTCGGTCGCCCCGGCGTGGCATCGCCTCGCGGAAGGTAGACATCGAGCCGTGCCTCTTCCGCGGCGCCGTAGCGGATATCGAGCAGCTCGCGGATATCGGCCGGAACATGCTTGGCGAGGGCGGCATCGGTCTTCGATGCGCCGTAGCCGAAGGCAAGCCGCGTCAGCAGGGTCGAAGGCCAGGGCGAAAGGACGAAGGCTGCATAGCCAGCCAGAACAAGGCCGAGGCAGAGCAGGAGAATCCGGGTGGCGCGAGGTCTCATGTCGCGAAGCTAGGCTGCCTCTTCTCCGCGAGCAATGGCGCGGGAGCCGACACGGAATGCCGCGGTCAGTACCGTTATGTAATCGGCTAAAATATTGATTTTGTTCTGGTATGTCGATCCGCATTAACCTTGCGTTCGTTCGCATCTGCGAAAGGAGCCCCGGCTATGAGGTAGTGACGACCATGAGGCGATTGGGATTGACGGCGAAGATCATGGCGTTCTTCGCGTTGCTGAGCCTCGCCGGAGCGCTCGGCCTCTTCAGTGCGTTGAGCGGTTTCGACGAGGCCCGGCGCATCGATGCTGCGGCCTTTGCCGATATAGGCCTTGCCAGCAGCGCTTCCTTGCTCTCGAGCCGAGTCGCCGCCACCGCGTTGCAGAGCAATGTCGATCCCGAGATGTCAACGCAGCAGGTCGAAGCCATGCTCGAGCGGCTCGACGGCTCCGTCGATCTGGTCGATGCGGCCCGCGCGCATCTGATCTCGGCCTTGCCTGCCGCTTTGCGCGAAGCGAACCCGACCTTGGACGCGAGGATCCGCACCTTCATCGCTTTCCAGCGCGGCATCGTCGACATCGGCCGCCGGGTTTCGGCGAAGGCGGCACTTCTGGAGGCCGGAGCGGACGATGCCCGCATCAATGTCGATCAGATCATCACGACGACATCGGCCTTGCGTGACGAGCTTGCGCGCCGGGCCAGCAAGGCGACGGTCCGTGCCGAGGAGCGCGCAGGCAATGTCCGCCTCCGGACCATTCTGTTTGCCTGCCTGCTGCCGCTCGGCGGCGGTCTCGTGACTTGGCTCCTGCTCCGCAACCATCTGACGCGCCCGCTGCGACGGCTTATGGCCTCGATCGGCGAAGCCGCGGCCTCGGACCGGGTCATCGAGGTGCCCTATCGCGGGAGGGCCGACGAGATCGGCGAGCTCGCCCGCGTCGTGCGCCAGTTCAGCGAAGTCAGGGCGACGCTGGTGACACGCGAGGCGGAGGCGGGCGATGCGCGACGCCACGCGCAGATGCGCAGCACGGAGCTTGCCCGGATAGCGGACGAGTTCGAGGCACGGCTCGGCCTGCTGCTCGGCGAGATCGGCCGGGAGAGCGAGGTGCTGCGCATGGCGCTTCAGGATTCGGCGGTGCGGGTCCATCAGGTCTCGAAGAGCACGGAGACGGCGGCCGCTTCCGTCGATGGAGCCGGCGTCGAGGCGATTCGTTCCACCGAGGCCGCGCTGCGGATGGAGCATGTTATCGGCCAGATCAATGCCGAGGTCAGGCGCGTCTCCGAGATGGCCACGGCGGCAACCCGCGAAGCGGCAGGAACCCACGCTCTGGTCTCGCGTCTGACGGAGAACGCCGCGCAAATTCGCGACGTCGTCGGCATCATCGAGGCGGTCGCGCGCCAGACCAATCTGCTGGCGCTGAACGCCACGATCGAGGCGGCCCGCGCCGGTGCGCAAGGACGCGGCTTCGCCGTCGTCGCAGCCGAGGTGAAGACCCTGGCGAACCAGGCGTCGGAAGCCGCCGCGCGGATCGTCCATCGCATCGCGCAGGCCGACGAAGCCTTGTCGCATGCGGCGCAAGCCGTATCTGCCATCGGAGCGAGCGTCGCCGCGGTCGAGCAGACCGGCACCGAGATCGCCACGATGGTGGGATCGCATGTCGAGCTTCTCGGCTCGCTCGGCGAGACGGTCGGACGCATCTCGGACGTGACTGCGACGGCCGCCATTGCGATGTCCGAGATCGCGACGGCCAATCTGCAGACCGTGGGGCAGGCCGATATGGGTGCTCAGAGCGCCGGCGAACTCGATCGGCGGATCAATGCGCTTCAGGTGGAGGCAGGAGCCTTCGTGCGGCGCCTGCGCATGGCCTGATCGGTTTCGGCATCGTTGCGCTTGCCTTCGCGGGGCGACTCGGCCCCATTTGCGCCATGCCCGTTTCGACGATTCCCTCGCGATGAGCTGGTCGCCCCAGCAGGATGCGGCTTTGACCGCCGTGGCGCGCTGGCTGCAGGCCGGCGAGCCGCAGCTCTTCCGCATGTTCGGCTATGCCGGCACCGGCAAGACGACGCTCGCGCGCCATATCGCCGAGGCGGTCGACGGCGAGGTCGTCTTCGCCGCCTATACCGGCAAGGCCGCGCTCGTGCTGCGCAACAAGCGCTGCCATGGCGCGCAGACCATTCACTCGCTGATCTATCGCTCGCGCGGGGTCGAGGAGGAGAGCCCGACCTTCGTGCTCAACCGCGAGAGCGCCGCCACCAAGGCCAAGCTCATCATCATCGACGAATGCTCGATGGTCGACGAGGAGCTGGGTCGCGACCTGCTCTCCTTCGGCACGCCGGTTCTGGTTCTGGGCGACCCGGCGCAGCTGCCGCCGGTGAGGGGCGGGGGCTTCTTCACCGAGCAGGAGCCCGACGTGATGCTGACCGAAGTGCATCGGCAGGCGGCGGACAACCCGATCGTGCGGATGTCGATGATCGTGCGCGAGGGCGGCCGGCTCGACTATGGCGACTATGGCCCCAGCCGCGTGATCCGGCGCGAGGAGGTCAATCCCGAGATCGTCATGACGGCCGATCAGGTCCTGGTCGGGATGAACAAGACGCGGCGCAACTACAACGCCCGCATCCGCCAGCTCATGGGCCGCACGGACAACAGCCCGGTCGCCGGCGAGAAGCTGGTCTGCCTGCGCAACGACAAGAGCAAGGGCCTGCTCAACGGCGGCTCCTGGATCGTGCAGGAGATCAAGACCTCGAAGAAGGGGCTGGTCACCATGCGGGTGACGCCGGAGGACGACACCGGCGCCAAGGCGGTGAAGGTCTCGGTGCTGCCGAACTTCTTCGACGGGACCGAGGAGGAGGTGCCGTGGGAGCTGCGCAAGCACACCGACGAGTTCACCTTCGGCTACGCCCTGACGGTGCACAAGTCGCAGGGCTCGCAATGGGACGACGTGGTGCTCTTCGACGAGAGCTTCGCCTTCCGCGAGCACCGGGCGCGCTGGCTCTATACGGGGCTGACGCGCGCGGCCGAGACGATCACGGTGGTGATGTAGGGACGAGCGTCCGGTAGGGGTGGGAAGCGGACATTGCTAGGGGTCGAGCAGCACACCCCGTGCGCTGCCGAAGGCTCCCCCCAAGAGGTTGGACATACACGACGGGGCATCGTTGTGATTGTGAAACGGCCCCGTCGTTGCGACGTGCAGAACGATACGACTAGTCGCCACCGGCGCCTCGCAGTTGCGCCTCGATCTTGCTCAGGTTGAACGATCCCGGCGACTGGCTCGGCGGATAGTCCTTCATGGACAGGAGGAACTGCGCCGCAAGTCCCTGGATCGGTACGACGACGAACGCTCGATCCATGAACCAGTCGTTATACGTGTTGGAGTTGTGCTGCGCCTTCTCGAATGGGTCCCGGCGCAGGTGGAACAGCAGCGGCGCCCGCAGCTCGACGAACGGCTCGCGCCAGACGCCGAAGGCTTGACCGCGGTTCTCCAGGAAGACGACCTTCCAGTCCTGGTAGCGAGCGGCGACGACCTGGCCGTCATCATTGACGTACCAGAACTCGTTGCGCGGCGATTCCTTCACCTTGCCGCTGAAGTAGTCGAGCATGTTGTAGCCGTCGGGATGGGCGCGGTATTTCCGGCCCGCGAAGGTATCGCCCTTCATCAGCCGTTCCTTCACGTCCGGCATGCCGGCGGCCGTCAGCAGCGTGATGAGCCAGTCCTCATGCGCCACGATGCCGTTCAGCGTCGTGCCGGCCGGGAATTTTCCGGGCCAGCGCACGAAGGCCGGCACGCGATAGGCGCCTTCCCAGTTCGAGTTCTTCTCGCTGCGGAACGGCGTCGTGCCGGCATCCGGCCAGGCATTGTAATGCGGGCCGTTATCGGTCGAGTAGAAGACGATGGTGTCGTTGGCGAGGCCTTGATCGTCCATGAACTTGAGCAGGTCGCCCACCATGGCGTCGTGCTCGACCATGCCGTCAGAATACTCGTCCTGGCCCGACTTGCCGCGGTTGGCAGCCTTCACATGTGTCCGGTAATGCATCCGCGTCGCGTTCCACCAGCAGAAGAACGGCTTGTTGGCCGCCTTCTGTCGGCTGATGAAATCCTTGGCTGCCGCGACCGTCTCCTCGTCGATCGTCTCCATCCGCTTCTTGGTGAGCGGACCGGTATCCTCGATCTTGCCATCGACGGTTGCCTTGATCACGCCGCGCGGGCCGAACTTTCTGCGGAATTCCACGTCCTTGGGATAGTCGAAGTTCTCCGGCTCTTCCGACGCATTGAGATGGTAAAGGCTGCCGAAAACTCGTCGAAACCGTGCCGCGTCGGCAGGTGTTCATCCTGGTCGCCGAAATGGTTCTTGCCGAACTGGCCTGTGGCGTAGCCCTTGTCCTTGAGCAGGGCGGCGATCGTCGGGTCGCTGGCCTGCCAGCCTTCCTTGGCGCCGGGCAGGCCCACTTTGGTCATGCCGGTGCGCACCGGCACCATCCCGCTGATGAAGGCCGCACGGCCCGCCGTGCAGCTCTGCTGGCCGTAATAGTCGGTAAAGGAGACGCCTTCACGTGCGATCCGGTCGATGCCGGGCGTCATGTAACCCATCATGCCGCGGTTGTTGTGGCTGATGTTCCAGGTGCCGATGTCGTCACCCCAGATAATCAGGATGTTCGGCGGACGAGCGGAGGTCGTAGCAGGTGCCGTCTGCGCCTGCGCCACCTGGACTGGCGCCGCCGCGCCGAGGGCGGAGGCGGCGGCAAGCGTCGTACCGCCCAGCAGGATCTTGCGTCTGTCCAGGGCATGATCGCCCTGCGGCATCGTTCCGGTGACAGTCTTCGAAGGCAAGCCGGTCGTCATCGTAATCCTCCTCGTCAAGGTGGTTCTACGGAGACAAAGCGCATCTAAACTCAGTACGTGCTCTTATGCTGGCGAATGGAACCTAGCAGCTCTCTAGGGAAGGCGCACTTGACGTTTCTGGGCGTCAGAGCTTAGCCGAGGAAACTGCGAAGGCAGACACGGCCGATCAATTTGAATTACGCGATTGGACTGTTCGTGAGGGCCGTTCCAGCCGTTCCTTCGCATTCCGAATGCCGTCAAATGTCGGCCACGTCGCGCGTCCGGACATTGGTCCGTTGCCTGCAACAGGGCATGTCCCGAAGCGGGAAGCAACGAACGGCGCTACTCCTCCAGCGCCTCAATCATCGCCACCCGCGTCGCGTGCCGGCCGCCCTCGAACTGGGCGGTCAGGAACGCATCCACGATATCGAGCGCCAGCCCTTCGCCCACCACGCGCACGCCGATCGACAGCATGTTGGCATCGTTGTGCTGGCGGATCATGCGGGCTGAGAATGTGTCGGCACAGACGCCGCAACGGATGCCCTTGACCTTGTTCGCCGCCATCATGATGCCCTGGCCGGTGCCGCATAGGACGATGCCAAACCGGCAATCGCCGGAGGCGACGAGCCGCGCCGCCGCTTCGCCGTGCTTGGGATAGTGTGTGCTCTCCGGCGTCGTCGGTCCGATGTCCACCACCACCCAGCCCTGCGTCGCAATATGAGCGGCAATGGCCTGCCGGAGCTGAATGGCGGCGTGGTCGCTGGAGAGGACGATGCGATTGCTGGCTATCAAGGCGAAGTCGTCCCGTTTCCCGAGGCAATCTGGCAGCTCGGCCGAGTTGAATCAGGTGCTTTTTGTTTCGTCAATTCTTCCCGTTCTTCGAATGGCTGCAACCTGCCGAATGCGGACAGGGGCGATGCCTGGAAGGGGTCGGGAGCGGGCTGTCTGGATGTTCCACGAGCCGAGTCTCACCGTCGAACATTGCCGAATTGTCATGAATCTCTTTGCTTTTTTGCCATAGTCGCTGCGGATGCTGGTGGGGATGGTCAGCGGAGGCCGGCGGCATGGCGGGACCGGACGATCTGAAGGCGGGGGCGGTGGCCCTCCTGCGCTTTGGTCTCGGGCCGAAGCCGGGGCAGGGCGAGGTGATACGCCGGCAGGCGCGGGACCGGCTGCTGGCCGAGATCGCGGCCGGGGTCGTCGCGCAGCCTCAGGGCGTGCTGCTTTCAGGCGCGGCCGAGATCGGCAAGGCGCTCTACGCTTTCGAAGACGATGAGAAGCGGGAGCGCGAGGCCAAGCGTATGGCTATGCCGCAGCCCGCTCAGGGCATGCAGGTCGCCAGCGCGGCGCAAGCCGACGCGCAGCCGGCTCCCTCGCAGAACCAGATGGCACAGGCTCCGAAGGCGTCGAGCGAGCCGGCGCTGCCCTATCGCACCTATCGCGACGAGGTGAAGGCGCGGGTCGATCTGGCGCTCGCGGCCGAGACAGGTCTCACCGAACGGCTGGTGATGTTCTGGTCGAACCATTTCTGCATCGGCGCGACCAAGAGCAACATGTCCCGGATCATGGCGGGAAGCTATGAGCGCGAGGCGATCCGCCCCCATGTCTTCGGCCGCTTCGAGGACATGCTGGTCGCGGCGGAGAGCCACCCGGCGATGCTCGACTTCCTCGACAACCGCCAGTCCGTCGGCCCCAATTCCGCCGCCGGCCGGCGGCGCGGGCGCGGGCTGAACGAGAACCTCGCCCGCGAGATCATGGAACTGCACACGCTCGGCGTCTCCGGCGGCTACAGTCAGGCGGACGTCACCAATCTCGCCCGCATCATCACCGGCTGGACCGTCGTGGGGCGCGAGGGCGTGCTCGGCTTTCCCGGCTCCTTCGCCTTCAACGTCGGCCTGCACGAGCCGGGCGTGACGCCGCTGCTCGGCCGCTCCTACGATCAGCCGGGCCGGGCGCAGGGCGTTGCGGCCCTGACAGACCTCGCCCGCCATCCCGCCACCGCCCGGTTCATCGCGACCAAGCTCGTACGCCATTTCGTGGCGGACGATCCTCCGCGCGAACTCGTCGAACTTCTGGCCGCGACTTTCCGCCAGAGCGCCGGAGATTTGCCCGCTGTCTACCGGGCGTTGATTGGCAGCAACGCGGCATGGACAGCGCCGGCAAGCAAGATGCGCTCGCCGCAGGAGTTCCTGATCGCCTCCTATCGGGCGCTGGGCCGTCAACCCGATTTCGGCCAGATCGCCGGGCCGCTGGCGGCGATGGGTCAGCCCTTCTGGCAGCCCTCCGGGCCGAACGGCTATGCCGACACCAATGCCGCCTGGGCCTCGGCCGAAGGCATCAAGACGCGCATCGACGTCGCCGCCGGTTGGGGCCGGCAGGCGGCGAACGCGGTGCCAGACCCGCGTGGCCTGAGCGAGGATATTCTCGGTCCGATTCTCTCGCCCGAGACGAAGCAGGCGGTGGCGCGGGCGGAGAGCCGCCCGCAGGCGCTGGCGCTGCTGCTGATGTCGCCCGAATTCCAGCGGAGGTGAGGCCGATGGATCACCACGACGATGACGATGACTGCGAACGGATGACACCGTCGCGGCGCGCCGCGCTCGGCGCGGCGGGCGCTCTCTTCGCCTGGTCCTTCGTGCCCAAATTTGCCTATGCGGCGCCGGGCAGCCGCGACCCGCGTTTCCTGCTGGTGGTGCTGCGCGGAGCGCTCGATGGGCTTTCGGCTGTTCCGCCGATCGGCGATCCCGACTATGCCGGCCTGCGCGAAGGCATCGCGCTCGCCAAGGACGGCCCCGAGGCGGCGCTGCCACTCGACGGCTTCTTCTACCTGCATCCGGCAATGCCGAATCTCGCCCGGCTCTATCGGGAGGGGCGGGCGGCGATCGTCCACGCCGCCGCGACGGGCTATCGCGAGCGCTCGCATTTCGACGGGCAGGATGTGCTGGAGAGCGGGCAGCCGGGGCCGGGCCACACTGAGAACGGCTGGCTCAACCGGCTGATCGCGAGCCTGCCGGCCGGGGAGGGCATCTCGCGCAAGGGCGTCCTCGGCGTCGGCGTCGTGCCGCCGCTGGTGGTGCGCGGACAGGCGCCGGTGCTGGGCTGGGCGCCGCCGCGCATGGCGCGGGCCGGCGTCGATCTGACGATGCGGCTGGCCGATCTCTACGGCCAGCGCGATCCCGGCCTCGCCGCGGCATTGCAGCAGGCGATCGAGACGGAGGGCGTAGCAAGGCGCAGCGGCATGGCCGAGCCGAAGGGCGGCGGCGGGCCGGACACGGCCGACGGCATGCGCCGGATCGCCGAGGGTGTCGCCGGGCTCGTCGGTGCCGATGACGGGCCGCGCATCGCCGCGCTCGCCTTCGAGGGGTGGGATACCCATGCCAACGAGGGCGGCGCCAAGGGGCGTCTGGCGAATTTGCTCGGCGGGCTCGACGGGGCTTTCGCGGCGCTGGAGCGCGGGCTGGCGCCGGTCTGGAAGGATACGGTGGTGATGGTCGCGACCGAGTTCGGCCGCACGGCTGCCGTCAACGGCACGGTCGGCACCGACCACGGCACCGGCACAGTCGCCTTCCTCGTCGGCGGGGCGGTGAAGGGCGGCCGGATGATCGCGGACTGGCCGGGGCTCAAGCCCGAACAGCTCTACCAGAACCGCGACCTCAGGCCCACGACCGACATCCGCGCGGTCGCGAAGGGGGTGGTTGCGGATCTCTTCGGCATGTCCGGGCCGGTTCTGGCCGAGAAGGTGTTTCCGGGAACGGGGGACTTAAGGCCCGTGCAGGGGTTGGTGGTTTAGCGCTGTGCGTCATGCTCGCCCTTGTGGCGAGCATCCACGTCTCGTGCGTTGAACCCGAAGGTGGCGTCAAGACGTGGATGGTCGGGACAAGCCCGACCATGACGTGGATCTCCGAAGCGCCGGCCTCAAGCCCAGGCGCGTTGCTTCAGCTTGTCCTCGAAGGCCTCGATCTTCGAGGCCTTCTCCATGGTCAGGCCGATGTCGTCCAGGCCGTTGAGCAGGCAGTGCTTGCGGAAAGGGTCGATCTCGAAGGTGATCTCGCCGCCGTCCGGGCCCTTGATCGTCTGCTTCTCGAGGTCGATCGTCAGCGTCGCGTTGGAGCCACGCTCGGCATCGTCGAACAGCATGTCGAGCTGCTCGGGCGTGACCTTGATCGGCAGGATGCCGTTCTTGAAGCAGTTGTTGTAGAAGATGTCGGCGAAGCTCGTGGAGATCACGCAGCGGATGCCGAAGTCGAGCAGCGCCCAAGGGGCATGCTCACGCGAGGAGCCGCAGCCGAAATTGTCGCCGGCGACGAGGATCTCCGCCTTGCGATAGGCCGGCTGGTTCAGCACGAAATCGGGATTCTCCGAACCGTCCTCCTTGTAGCGCATTTCGGAGAACAGCGCGGTGCCGAGGCCGGTGCGCTTGATCGTCTTCAGATACTGCTTCGGGATGATCATGTCGGTATCGACATTGACCACCTTCATCGGGGCGGGCGTCGAGGTCAGCGTGGTGAAGGGCTGCATGGTTCTTGTCCTTGCGTGAAGGCCGGCTCAGCCGGCCGCCTGTTCGATGGCTTCCATGTCCTCGTCGGAGAAGCCGAAATGGTGGCCGATCTCGTGGACCATCACGTGGGTGACGATGGCGCCCAGGCTCTCGTCATTTTCCGCCCAATAGTCGAGTATCGGCCTGCGGTAGAGATGGATGGTGTTGGGCATCTGGCCGGTCTGAGGCGAATAGCCCTGCTGGGGCAGGCCGACGCCGCTGAACAGGCCGAGCAGGTCGAAGGGGCTTTCCGCCTCCAGCTCCTTCAGCACGTCGTCCTCGGGAAACTCGGTGACGTTGAAGACGACGTCGGCGCAGAGCGCACGGAACTCTTCCGGCAGGCGGTCGAAGGCGGCCTGCGCCAGCACCTCCAACGCCTCCAGCGACGGGGCCCTGGCCCCATCCCAGTCGATTTCCGTGCCCTTGTTCACCACGGCGTCCATATCCGTCACCAGATCTTCAGCTGATGGCCGAGCCACCAGGCCAGCACGACGACGCCCAGCAGCGAGAGGGACCGGCCGATGCGCCGGCCCCAGAGCTCGACCCTGTCGCCCTCCGGCGCGTCCGCGCCCGAGAAGTGCTGGGCAGCCCGGCCCATCGAGGAGCCGAGCAGGCTTTCGCTGTCGCGCTTGACGCGCTCGAGCGCAGCCTTTGCCTCGGCTTCGCGTCCGGTTTCGCGGGGATCGTTCGACATGATGCGGTCCCCGCCTCTGTGGCTCAGCCCAGCGTGCGCACGTCGACGAAGTGGCCGATCAGCGCCGCCGCCGCCGCCATCGCCGGCGAGACGAGGTGCGTACGGCCGCGATAGCCCTGGCGGCCCTCGAAGTTGCGGTTCGAGGTCGAGGCTGCGCGCTGGCCCGGCTTGAGCTGGTCCGGGTTCATGCCGAGGCACATCGAGCAGCCCGGCTCGCGCCATTCGAAACCGGCGGCGAGGAAGATCTTGTCGAGGCCTTCCAGCTCCGCCTGCTGCTTCACCAGTCCGGAGCCCGGCACGATCATGGCGTAGTCCAGGCTGTCATGGATCTTCTTGCCTTCGACGATCTTGGCAACCGTGCGCAGATCCTCGATGCGGCCGTTGGTGCAGGAGCCGATCCAGATCACGTCGAGCGGGATCTCCGTCATCTTCGTGCCGGCGGAGAGGCCCATATACTCGAGCGCGCGCTTCTTCGAGGCGCGCTTGACCTCGTCCGCGATCAGCTCCGGATCAGGCACCGCGCCGAGCACCGAGATGACGTCCTCCGGGCTCGTGCCCCAGGAAACGATCGGCGGCAGGTTGGCAGCGTCCAGCTTGACGATGCGGTCGAAATGCGCGCCCTCGTCGGAGCGCAGCGTCTCCCAGTAGCGAACGGCGGCGTCCCAGGCCTCGCCCTTCGGCGCCTTGGGGCGGCCCTGCAGGTAGGCGAACGACTTCTCGTCGGGCGCGACCATGCCGGCGCGGGCGCCGCCCTCGATCGACATGTTGCAGACCGTCATGCGGCCTTCCATCGAGAGGCCGCGGATGGCCTCGCCGGCGTACTCGATCACCGAGCCGGTGCCGCCGGCGGTGCCGATCTCGCCGATGATGGCGAGCGTGATGTCCTTGGCGCCGACGCCGGGAGCAGGCGTGCCGTCCACCTGGACGAGCATGTTCTTCGCCTTCTTCTGGATCAGCGTCTGCGTGGCCAGCACATGCTCGACCTCGGAGGTGCCGATGCCGTGGGCGAGCGCCCCGAAGGCGCCGTGCGTCGAGGTGTGCGAGTCGCCGCAGACGATCGTGGTGCCCGGCAGGGTGAAGCCCTGCTCGGGGCCGACGATGTGGACGATGCCCTGGCGCTTATCCAGCTCGTTGAAGTACTCGACGCCGAAGTCCCTGGCGTTCTTCGCGAGCGCCTCGACCTGGATGCGGCTTTCCTCTTCCTGGATGCCCTTGGAGCGGTCGGTCGTCTGGATGTTGTGGTCGACGACGGCGAGCGTCTTCTCCGGCGAACGGACCTTGCGGCCGGTCATGCGCAGGCCCTCGAAGGCCTGCGGGCTGGTGACCTCGTGGACGAGGTGGCGGTCGATGTAGAGCAGGCAGGTGCCGTCGTCCTGCCGATCGATGACGTGATCGTCGAAGATCTTGTCGTAGAGGGTGCGGGGGCCTGTTGACGCAGTCATGGCTTGGTCTCGGTCTTGGGAACTATGATCTGGAAAATCGATGCACGCCGCGCCGGTCATTCCGACGCGCTCAAAACAGTCGCCTGTCGCCGGCCGCAAGAGCGGCCGGTCTCAGGCGCCGGTAAGGCCCGCGGCGATGGAGGCGGTGAAGCGGCCGAAGAAGCGCCACGGCAGGCGGGCATGGTCGTGCAGCGCGGCAAAATCCTGCGTCGTCGGCAGGGGCGGCAGATGGCCCTCTCCCTGCACGGCGCTGAAGCGCTGCAACTGATGCTCACACGGCGACATGGCCACTATGTAGCAGTTCCAATGAAGCCGGACAATCGGCGCCGTCGCAGGAGCGTCATCGCCGCGGCGCAGGGGTGGGCGGTGAGCAGCCTGCGCGTCACAGCTCGCTGCGCAACTGCCAGAGCTCCGGGAAAAAGGAGCGTTCGAGCGCGGTCTTCAGGAACTTCACGCCACTGGAGCCGCCTGTGCCCGGCTTGAAGCCGATGATGCGTTCGACCGTCTTCATGTGGCGGAAGCGCCATTGCTGGAACTGGTCTTCGAGATCGACCAGTTCCTCGGCGAGCTCGTAGAGATCGAAATGGTGCTGCGTGTCCCGATAGATCGTGAGCCACGCCGCCTTCACCATCTCGCTCGCCACGTGCGGCACGCTCCAGTCGCGCTCGATGCAGTCGGCCGGGATCGGCAGCCCGCGCCGGGCGAGCAGGCGCAGCGCCTCGTCATAGACGCTCGGCGCGTCCAGCAGCGCCTGCAGATGGGCGTAATGCTCGGGATGGTGCCGGTGCATCGCCAGCATGCGCGGGTCCTTGGCGCCGAGGCGGAATTCCAGCGCGCGATACTGATAGGACTGGAAGCCGGAGGATTGGCCGAGCGCGTCACGGAAGGCCAGGTAGTCGGCCGGCGTCATCGTCGAGAGCACGTCCCAGGCAGTGACGAGCTGGGCCTGGATGCGCGAGACGCGCGCCAGCGACTTGAAGGCGGGTTGGAGCTGGTCGGCGCGGATCGCCGCGATGGCGCCGTCGAGCTCGTGTGCCGCCAGCTTCAGCCAGAGTTCCTGGACCTGATGGATGGTGATGAAGAGCAGTTCGTCCGGGGCGTCGCTCAGCGGCTTCTGTGCCGCCAGCAGCAGATCGAGGCCAAGATAGGAGCTGTAATCCATGCGCTCCTTGAAGTCCGTCTGCATGCCGGGTTCGATGCGGCTGTGGTGCTCGCCTGTGCCGGTGCCCATCGTTCTGACCTCCTCGCCGCGCGCCTTGACGAGGCGAAGGCGGCCTATATTTTAAGTTTAAAGTATTTTGGCATGCGGACAAGGCGGGCAGGACGTGACGATGGCGATCGATCCAGCGACGACCGTTCCCGCTCGGCTCGACCGACCGCCCTTCGATCTGGCTGCCGACTTCTCCCATTTCCGCCGGAACTGGCCGGAGCAGCTGCATTTCGCCGCTCACAGCCATCATTTCTGGCCCGATATCACGCGCGAGGCGCATCTGCGCTGCTGGGACGATGCCGCCCGCCTGGTCGATGGCAAGTGGGAGGAGGTGCTTGGCCCGGTCTGGCGGAAGGTGGCGCAAGGCGTGGCTGGGCATCTCAACCTGCCCGGCATCGATGGGCTCGTGCCGGCCAACAACACCCATGAATTCGTCAACCGGCTGCTCTCCTGCCTGCCGCGCGAGCGCACGCCGCGCATCCTGACTGATGATGCCGAATTCCATTCCTTCCGGCGGCAGATCGAGCGGCTGGCGGAGGAGGGGCTGGTCACGCTCACCATCGTGCCGGCCGAGCCGTTCGCAGGCCTGACGGAGCGGCTGATCGCGGCGGCGAAGGCGAGCGACCCCGACATGGTCTTCGTCAGCCAGGTGCAGTTCAATTCCGGCTATGCGCTGACCGATCTGGAGGGGCTGGTTGCGGGTGTCGGCGCGCCGGGTCGTCTCGTCGTCATCGACGGCTATCACGGCTTCCTGGCGCGGCCGACCGATCTCTCCGCCATCGCCGACAAGGCCTTCTACATCGCCGGCGGCTACAAATACGCCATGGCGGGCGAGGGCGCCTGCTTCATGCACTGCCCGCCCGGCTTCGCCATGCGGCCGCGCGACACCGGTTGGTACGCCTCGTTCGGCGCGCTCTCCGGCCCGCAGGGCGGCGTCGGCTATGCCGAGACCGGCTGGCGCTTCATGGGCGCGACCTTTGATCCCTCCGGCCTCTACCGCATGGGGGCGGTGTTCGACTGGCTCGGCGCGAAGGGCCTCGACGCGGCGGCGATCCACGGCCACGCCCATGCCTTACAAGGTATCGTCACGGAGGGGCTGGCGCGCCGGCCTTGTGGCGTACTCGCGCCGGAGAACCTCATGCTGCCGCTCTCCGAACCGGCACACGGCAATTTCCTCACGTTCCGCCATGCGGACGCGCAGCTCTGGTACGAACGGCTGGCACAAGCGGGCGTCACCGTCGACCTGCGCGGCGACAGGTTGCGCCTGGGCTTCGGGCTCTATCAGAACGCTGACGACGCGCAGCTTCTGCTGGAGCGCCTTGCGACGCTGGCCTGACGCCAGATCGCCTAGCGGCGCGAGGTGTCGACGCTGACGACCACCGACATGCCGGGCGCCAGCTCTTCCGCCAGCGGCTGGCCCGGGTCGATGGCGATGCGGACCGGCACGCGTTGCGCGATCTTGATGAAGTTGCCAGTGGCGTTGTCCGCCCGGATGATGCTGAACTCGGAGCCTGCCGCGGGAGAAAAGCGCTCGATCCTGCCGGTGAGCGTGGCATGGCGCAGCGCATCGACCGTGAAGGTCACAGGCTGGCCGACACGCATGCCGGGCAGCTGGGTTTCCTTGAAGTTGGCGATCACCCAGGTCTGGGCGGGCACCAGCGTCATCAACTGCGTGCCGGCAGAGACATATTGGCCGAGCCGGGCCGAGACCTCGCCCAGGCGCCCGTCCTGCGGGGCGGTGATGCGGGTGTTGCTGAGATCGATCTCGGCGAGATGGACGGTGGCCTCGGCGCCCTCGACCGCGGCGACGAGCGACTGGCGGTTGACGATGGCGGTTTGAATATCCTGCCGCGCCACTTCTGCAGCGGCATTGCTGGCGGCTAGGGAGGCGCGGGCCTGGTCGAGCGCTTGCTGGCTCTGGTCGGTGCTGGTCTGGCTGACGACGCCGCGCTCGCGCAGCGGCTCGATGCGGCCCCAGTTCGCCTCGGCGGTGCGCAGTGCGGCCTCGGCGCTGGCGACATTCGCCACCGCGGCACGCAGCCGGGCCTCGGCGGAGGCGCGGGCCTGATCCGAATTGGCGAGCGCCGCACGCTGGGCAGCGAGCGAGGCCCGGGCCTGCTCCAGCTTCTGCGCATAGATGCGGTCGTCGATGCGCAGAAGCAGATCGCCCTGCTTCACCGCGGCGAAATCTTGCACCGGCACCTCTGCGACGTAGCCGGCGAGCTGCGGTGCGATCACCGTGACCTGGCCGCGGACATAGGCGTTCTCGGTGGTCTCGATGGCGCTGGCGAAGGGCGGCAGCCGCCAGGCGAACAGGATCACGGCGAGGCCGGCGAGGCCGATGGCCAGGGCGACGTAGGTCGAAAGGGAGCGGAAGAGGCGGGTCATGGTCGGTGCATTGATCAGCCGGCTGCGGGAGCAGGGGCGGTGGCGGAGAGCGCCTTGAGGCGCAGGACGGCGAGATGGAGGAAGAGTCCGGCCAGTGCGAGGCCGGCGAGCAGCGAGATGAGCAGGAAGGCGTCGTTGTAGGCGAGGACGGTCGCTTCCCGCGTCGCCTGCTGGGCGAGCAGCGCCACGCCCTCGGCGCGCGTCAGGGCCGTGTCGGTCAGGACATGGCCGTAACTACCGCCGAGCTGGCCGATGCGTTGGGCGACGAGCGGATCGGACATCGCGAAATGCTCGGCGAGCACATGGTAGTGGAAGCTGGTGCGCAGCGTGATGAAGCTGCCGAAGATGGCCGAGCCGAGCAAGCCGCCGATGCTCTGGGTGAACAGGAAGACGGTGATGAAGCTCAGGATATAGACCGGGCCGCGCGCGATCGCGCTGCCCATGCCCTGCGCCATCGCCGTCGGCAGGTAAAGCCCCGAGCCGTAGGCGACGAGCGCCTGGCTCAGATAGATGTCGTGCGGCCGGGTCAGGCTGGTCGCGCCGCTGTCGAGCCAGGCGCCCAGCGAGACGCAGGCCAGCGCCACACCGTAGAACCAGTTCTCGCGGCCCGGCCGCAGCAGCAGCGCGCAGGTCAACCCTCCCGCCAGGATCGCGCAGAAGATGACCGTATAGAGCGACAGCGTCTGCTCGTTCTGGATGCCGAGGGCCTGGAAGAAATTGGAGGCGCCGACCGTCTGTTCCGCCAGGAGCACGCGCAGCAGCAGCAATGCGCCGGCGAAGTGCAGAGTCGTCGGGCTCGTCAGCCAGCGGATGTCGATGAGCGGGCTGTCGCGATGCAGCTCGATGATCGCTGCCAGCATCAGGCAGAGAATGGCGCAGGCGAGGAGCCAGCCGAGCCAGGGCGCCTCGAACCACCAGTAGATCCGGCCGAGGCTGAGCACGACGGCGATCGAGCCGAAGCCGACGGCGATGAACAGGTAGCTGACGAGATCGAGCGGGCCGATGCACTTCACCCGCGGCGGCGAGGTCAGCGGCAATGCGTAGACGAAGCCGAAGGCGAGCAGGGCGAGCCCCATCTCGAACAGGGTCAGGCCGTGGAAGCCGCCGATATCGAGCAGCCAGAGCGAGATCAGCCGCGTCACGGGGATGCCGAGCGTGGTGTTGGTGAGCGCCAGCGAGATCCCGACGGTGAGCTTCTTCGGCGGCGGCAGCGGCTCGATCATGTAGAAGAAGGCGAGGGAGGACATCGGCGCCGCCGCCATGCCGCTCATGAAGCGGACCACCACGGCCGATTGCAGATCGCGGACGAAGAGGAGGTTGAGCAGCGTCGCGAAAACGAAGCCGGCCAAGCTTATCTCGGCGAAATTGCGCAGTCCGTACTGCATCCGGATCTTGATCAGGGCGATGGAGAGCGAGACGTTCGGCGCCATGTAGGCGGCGATCAGCCAATTCGTCTCGGCGAGGGTGGCGCCGAGCTCGCCCTGGATCTGGTAGACATTGGTGTTGACGATGTTCTGGCCGACCTGCTGCGTCATCGCCAGCGTCACCGAGGCGAGCATATAGGCGAGCGCACGGGCGGGCGGCATGGTGAGGCCGAACGGTTGCGCGGCCGGGCCGGTCGTGGTTTCGGGCGCGCTCATGGGGCCACGCTCCGTCCGGCGGCGATGTTCCGCGAGGTGCGGCGCAGGACGCCGAGCGCCGCTTCCAGCTCCTCGGGTGCGATCCCCTGCAGGATGCCGGCGCGCAGCTCGGCGAGGAAGTTCAGGATGTCCTGCGCTTGAGCGCGGGCGGTCTCCGTGAGGAAGACGCGGCGGGCGCGGCGGTCACCTTCGACGGCGCGGCGCTCGATCATGCCGTTGCGTTCGAGGCCGTCGAGGAGACGCACCAGCGTCGGCTGCTCGATGTCGAGCAGGCCGGCGAGATCGGACTGGATCGGGCCGTCTTCCTTGGCGAGCTCCATCAGCAGCCGGGCGCGCGAGAGGGTCAAACCCATGTCGCGGGCGCGCTCGTCGACGAGCGCCCTCAGCTTCCGGTTGACGGCAGCGAGCTCGGCAGTGAAGGCGGCCTGAAGCGGGGCGAGGTCCATGACGCTGATATAAATAGCATGCTAATGATTATCTTACTTATATGCGTCATTGATGCATATCAAATGCGGATATTGCGTTGCGATATGCGTTTCTGGAATGGGTTGAGGTGGCCCTGGGCAATAAAAAAACGCGGCCCCGAAGGACCGCGTTTCAATCTCTTTGCACTGAGGCTGCGGCTTACTTGCCGGCTGCCTTCGAGCCCTTGGCCGGCTTGGCCTCGACGCGCTCGGCGATACGGGCCGACTTGCCGCGGCGATCGCGCAGGTAATAGAGCTTGGCGCGGCGAACCTTGCCCTTGCGGACCACCTTGATCGAGTCGAGGTTCGGCGAGAAGAGCGGGAAGACGCGCTCGACACCCTCGCCATAGGAAATCTTGCGGACGGTGAAGCTCTGGTTGAGGCCGCCGCCGTTGCGGGCGATCACGACGCCCTCATAGGCCTGGACGCGAGTGCGCTCGCCTTCCTTGACCTTGACGTTGACCTGCACGGTGTCACCGGGCTGGAACTGGGGGATGTTCTTGCCGTCGCTGAGCTTGGTGATCTGCTCGGCATCGAGCTGTTCGATGATGTTCATGGGTCTCTCCATGGCCGTGTTCGCGTGCGGGCACGCTGGCGTTACGGCGCGCTGTTTTCAGTTGAGAGCGCGGCCATACAGGAGCGCGGCGGATTTGTCGAGCGGCAATGCCGGCAAAGCGCGTCGGCGCCTACTCGCTTGTTGGCGATCCGCGCGGCATGCTTAGCCTTGCCCGAACCGAGACGCCACATCGACCGGACGCAGGCCATGACCGACCAAGCCACCAAGATCGCCCTTGTGACGGGTGCCGCGCGCGGCATCGGGCTTGCCACCGCCAAGCGCTTTCTCGCCGAAGGCTGGCAGGTCGGCCTGCTCGACATCGACGGGGCGGGGCTCGAGCGGGCCGCGGCCGAGATCGCGCAACCGGCGCGGACGCTGGTGCTGACCTGCGACGTCGCCGATCCGGCGCAGCTGGAGGCTGCCTTCGCCGGGCTCGCCAAGCGCTTCGGGCGGCTCGACGCGCTCGTCAACAATGCCGGCACGGCGGTGTTCAAACCGCTGTTGGAGACGACCTATGAGGAGTGGCAGCGGGTGCTTGCGGTCAACCTCACCGGGCCGTTCCTGGCGACACAGCTCGCCGCGCCGCTGATGGCCGACAATGGCGGCGGCGCTATCGTCAACATCACCTCGATCTCGGGCCTGCGCGCCTCGACTTTGCGCGTTGCCTACGGCACCTCGAAGGCGGCGCTGGCGCATCTGACCAAGCAGCAGGCGGCGGAGCTCGCGGGCCTCGGTATCCGCGTCAACGCGGTCGCGCCGGGGCCGGTGGAGACGGCGATGGCCAAGGCCGTGCACAGCCCCGAGATCCGCGCGGACTACCGCGACGCGATTCCGCTTGGCCGCTATGGGCTGGAGGAGGAACTGGCCGAGTCGATCTTCTTCCTGTGCTCGGAGCGCGCGAGCTACATCTCCGGGCAGGTGCTGGCGGTCGATGGCGGCTTCGACGCCACAGGCATAGGGCTGGCGACGCTGCGCGGGGAGAGGCGGAACCTCTAGGCGCGCGAGTCGCGCTCGCGGGCTTCGCGCTGATGCCTTACGGCCTAACCGGCTCCAGCAGGGCTGGCGGAGAGCCTGAATCCGTCCGTCCTGCCGTGCTGGATGCGCCGGGGATCGGTTGGGCCGCAGGCCTGCCCGGCCTTTCGACCCCGATCGCCATGGACCCGGCGATGACCGCGGTCATGCAGTCCTCGCCATTGCCTTCACCATTTCGGCGTTCTTTGCCGGGTCGGCGAGCCTTGAGCAGGGCGCGGCACCGTTGCGGGGATTGAGGCCGAACCCGAGGGGATTGTCAGGGCCCGGCCGCGTCCGCCAAATGGTGGCGTCCAGAGTGTCTGCGGAGCCACCGGAATCGTAGACAAGGCTGATGTGGGGGGCTGGTTCGCGATGGAATCGTTCACGATTGGCATTTTCGCGCTCATCGTCATCTTCGGGGCGGCCTTGTTCGGGATGTTCGTGAAGAGCCGGCTTCCCGAGCACCATCTCACGCCCGACTCGAGAGATGCCATCAAGCTGGCCACGGCGATCATCGGAACGCTCTCGGCGCTGGCGCTGGGCCTTCTGATTGCATCGGCAAAGCGCTCCTTCGACGATGCGGGGGCCGAGCTGAGGGCGACTGCTGCGCGCATCCTGCTGCTGGACAGGGTCCTGGCGCATTACGGCCCCGAGACCGCAGAGATGCGCCAATCGCTCCGCCGGCTCGTGGAGCACCGCAAGCTCGAAATCGACAACGGCATGCTGAACAGCGATTCGCTCAATGACGGGCTGGACGTCGAGCCGATCCAGGATCGCCTGCGGGACCTGGTACCGACGACGGATGGGCAGCGCTGGCTTCAGTCACGGGCCCTCCAACTGACCGGGCAAGTCGCGGAGACACGATGGTCGCGGCCTGAAACCGAGGCGGGAGGATTTCCGGGCGTTTTCGTCGTCTTCATCGTCTTCTGGCTGGCGCTGCTCTTCACATCCTTCGGATTGCTTGCGCCGGGAAACGCGACGGTGGTCGTCTTCCTCCTCGTGTCGGCGATATCCGTGGCAGGGGCGCTGGTGCTCATCATCGATATGGACCACCCCTATCTCGGCTATATCCGGGTGTCCGATGCGCCGCTGCGGCTGGCCATGGAGCGGCTTGCCAAGCCCTGATCGACGGTCGAGCCCGGGGCCGACCGCAGTCTTTGCCGTCACTGCAGCGCCCCGGATAAATCCCTTGCGCTGGCCGCGGAACGGCGCGAACCTCCCCTCCTATGCCTCTTCGACGGCCGCCCGACCAGCTCGGGCCGGTGCGACCGCCGCCCGACCGGCGCCTCGGGGCTTTCCTTCCCGCCGCGCTGGCCTTCATCCGCGACGATGAGGGGCGAGCCCTTTCGTCCTCGCGGTCCAACCCGGAGGAGGACGTCATGGCAGCACAAAATGGCAGAGGAGACACGGCCCGCGGTACCAGGCGCGCGGGGCCGCGATGCATCGCGATCGTCGGCCCCTTCCAGAGCGGCAAGACGACCTTGCTGGAAAGCATCCTGATGCGCTGCGGCGCGCTTTCGCGCACGGGTTCGGCCAAGAACGGCAATACGGTCGGCGATGCGGCGCCCGAGGCGCGGGCGCATCAGATGAGCACGGAGCCCAGCGTCGCGACAGTCGAATTCCTCGGCGACACCTTCCATTTCGTCGATTGCCCCGGCTCGGTCGAGTTCCTGCACGAGATGCGCCATGTTCTGCCGGCGGTCGATGCCGCCGTCGTCGTCTGCGAGGCGGATGACCGCAAGGCGCCGGCGCTGGAACTGGTCCTGCGCGAACTCGAGGAAGCCGACATCCCGCGCTTTCTCTTCCTCAACAAGATCGACACGGCCTCGCGCCGGGTCCGGGAGACGCTCGGCATCCTGCAGCGCGCCTCGCGCACGCCGCTGCTGCTGCGACAGATCCCGATCTGGAAGAACGGCATTGCCGTCGGCTTCATCGACCTCGCGCTGGAGCGGGCCTTCATCTACCGCGAGCATGCGCCGAGCGAGATCGTGCCGCTGGCTGTGGATGAGAGTGGCCGGGAGAAGGAGGCGCGCTTCTCCATGCTCGAGCGGCTCGCAGACTATGACGACGAGCTGATGGAAGAGCTGCTCGGTGACATGGAGCCGCCGCGCGACCGCATCTTCGACGATCTCGCCCGCGAATTGCAGCATCGCCATGTCGTGCCGGTGCTGATCGGCGCGGCGGAGCGCGGCAATGGCGTGACTCGGCTCCTGAAGGCACTCAGGCACGAGGCGCCGGGGCTCGCCGAGACCCGCGGGCGCGCCGGGGTCCTGGCCGAAGGGCCTCCGCTCGCCCAGGTGATGAAGACCTGGCATTCGAGCCAGGGCGGCAAGCTCTCGCTGGCGCGGGTGATGCGCGGCCGGATGGCCGAAGGTGACACCGTGACATCGTCGGGCGGCGTGGAGGCGCGCATTGCCGGTGTGCTGGCGCTCAAGGGCGCTGAGCAGAGCCGCAAGCCGGCGGCCGAGGAGGGCGAGGTTGCGGCGTTCGCCAAGCTGGAAGGCATCGGGACCGGGGAATCCTTCATGCTCGGCAAGCAGCGGGCAAGCGTCGTCAGCGCGATCGCGCCGCCGGAGGCTGTCCATGCGGTCGCCATCGCGGTGAAAGACCGCAAGGACGATGTCCGGCTGGCCGCAGCCTTGCAGCGATTGACGGAGGAGGACGCGGCGCTTTCGGTCACGCAGGTCCCTGAGCTGGGCGAGACCCGTCTGACCGGGCAGGGCGAGATGCATCTGCGTGTCGCGCTCGAGAAGCTCGCGGGCCGCTACGGCGTGACTGTCGCGAGCCGTTCGCCCCAGGTCGGCTATCGCGAGAGCATCCGCGGTCACGCCGGCGCGCGCGGCCGGCATCGCAAGCAGAGCGGTGGCCATGGCCAGTATGGCGATGTCGTGATCGAGGTCGCGCCGCTGCCCCGCGGGGACGGCATTCGCTTCGTCGACAAGATCACCGGCGGGGTGGTGCCGCGCCAGTATATCGGCTCGGTCGAGGCCGGCATGCGCGACTTCTGCGAGAAGGGGCCGCTCGGTTTCCCGATCGTCGATATCGAGGTCACGTTGACGGACGGCTCCTACCACACGGTCGATTCCTCGGACATGGCGTTCCGGCAGGCGGCGCGGCTGGCGATGAGCGAGGCGATGCCGCAGGCGAAGCCCGTCCTGCTCGAGCCGATCCTGTCCGTCGATGTCGTCATCCCGTCGGAGGCGATGTCGCGCGCATCGGCTCTGATCTCTGCCCGGCGCGGCCAGATCCTCGGATACGATACGCGAGCGGGCTGGCGCGGCTGGGACCAGATCAAGGCGCTGGTGCCGGAGGCCGAGATGCCCGGGCTGATCGTCGAGCTGCGCTCGGCGACCTCGGGCGTCGGCTCGTTCAACGCACGCTTCGACCATCTGGCGGAGCTCGCCGGCAAACCGGCGGAGGCGGTCGTGTCCGCGCAGGCCCTGGCTTCCGCCCAGGGGCGCTGACGGGGAACCCGCCTGAACCGTACCGCAGTGGCGGGAGCTTCGGCTCCCGCCGTCTTCGGAATTGATCGCTACCGTCATGGCGGGATGCAAAAGGCAGCTTCTCGGCGTTCGGCAATGTCTGCGAATGACGCGTCGGCCTTCGGTATTGGCCCCATCGCCGGCTCGCGTGGAATGCCGAAGTTGTTCGGGCCGTCTGACCGGGATGGACGGCCCGGCTCCGAAGCCGCCGGACGCAATCTCGAAAGGCAACGCATCCGGGCGCATGGGGAGGGCCGACACGTGGCCACCGTCTTCTCCGATCGCCGTGAGGCCGGCCGAAAGCTGGGGAACAGGCTTCGCCGGTATCGCGAGCGAGGCGATGTCATCGTCCTGGCGCTGCCACGAGGGGGAGTGCCCGTCGGCTTCGAGGTGGCGCGAGCCTTGAAGGCTCCGCTCGACGTTCTCGTCGTGCGCAAGCTCGGCTTTCCCGGAGACGAAGAAATGGCCATGGGCGCGATCGCGACGGCAGGGACACGTGTCCTGAACCGGGACGTTATCGCCGCGCTTGGCATCGCCCAGGACGTGATCGACAAGGTGATCGCCAAAGAGGAGCAGGAACTGCTTCGCCGCGAGCGTCTCTACCGCGGAGATCGCGCGCCGCCTTATCTGGAGGGCCGGACCGTCATCGTCGTGGATGACGGCCTGGCCACGGGCGCGACGATGCGGGCCGCGGTCATGGCGCTTCGGGACAAGCATCCGGCCCGCATCGTGGTCGCGGCTCCGGTCGGCAGCCGGGAGATCTGCGAAGCGATGAAGGCCGTCGCTGACGAGGTGGTTTGCGTGACGATGCCGCGTTACTTCGTGGGCGTCGGAAGCTGGTATTCAGATTTCTCGCAAACCAGCGACGACGAGGTTCGCTCCCTGCTGGACGAGGCCAACGGGCTGTTGACCAAGCCGGGCCATTAGAGCGTGCCGAGGCTTATGCGTAACCAGGATGTCGTCCCGGCCGGATCGAAGCGGAGAGCCGCGATATCCATGTCCGAACCTTTATCGGAAGCGCTCTGGCATGGATCGCGGGGCAAGCCCGGGATGACACCTCGGTTCCCGGTGGAATCAGCATAAGCCAAAGACGCACGAGGGTGCATGGTTTCGCCATCCCGGCGAGATCGTCCGCATCCCGGTTCGTCAGCCGCTTCCGGTTTCGCTTGCCTTCATCCCTTTCGGACAGTTTATATGTAAACGTTGTGCGGAGCGGAACAGCCGGCGCTTGCGCCTTGGTTCGCTGTTCCGCACTCTATGACGATGACAGTCCAACGATGTCGACAAGGCTCGGAACCCGGCGATGACGGGTAACCGGGCGACAGGGAGGAGATGATGAACGCGATCGGCGCCACGCAGGCCACGCAAGATTCGCGGCCGTGGCTTGCGCATTATCCACCGGCGGTGCCGGCGGAGCTGGACGCCGCCAAGATCGGCACGCTGGTCGATCTGATCCGTTCGTCCTGCGCGCGCTATGCCAACAGGCAGGCCTTCGAGAGTTTCGGCAAGACGATCACCTTCGCGGAGACCCTGCGCGCAGCCGAGGCCTTCGCCGGGTGGCTGCAGGCCAAGGGGCTCAAGAAGGGGGATCGTGTCGCGCTGATGATGCCGAACATTCTGGCCTATCCGTCGGCGATCTTCGGCACGCTTCTCGGCGGCTTCACCGTCGTCAACGTCAACCCGCTCTACACGGCGCGCGAGCTGACCCATCAGGTCAACGATGCGGGGGCGCGCGTCCTCGTGGTGATCGAGAACTTCGCCCATGTCGTCGAGGAGGCGAAGCCGAACCTGAAGGTCGATGCGATCGTCATCGCCACGGCCGGCGACCTGATGGGTTTCAAGGGCAAGATCGTCAATTTCGTCGCGCGCCGGATCAAGAAGGTCGTCAAGCCGTTCAATCTGCCGGGCGCCGTGCCGCTGCAGCAGATCCTGCAGAGCGGCGGAGGGATGACACCGGTAACGGTGACGTCGCAGGATGTCGCCTTCCTGCAATATACGGGCGGGACGACCGGCGTGGCCAAGGGCGCGACGCTGACGCATCGCAATGTCGCGGCGAACGTCCAGCAGGCCGGGCTCTGGCTGGAATGGGTGCTGGAGCCGCCCCAAGGGCGCGGCGAATATCAGCACGTCATGGTCACGGCGCTGCCGCTCTATCACATCTTCGCGCTGACCTGCTGTTGCCTGTTCCTGCTGCGGATCGGCGCGAAGAGCCTGCTGATCGCCAACCCGCGCGACATCCCCGGCTTCGTCAAGACGCTGAGGTCGAGCCGTTTCACCCTGATCTCAGGCGTCAACACGCTCTACAACGCGCTGGCCAATCATCCCGAGATCAAGAACGTCGACTTCTCCGAGCTGCGCTTCGCCGTGGCCGGCGGCATGGCGACGCAGGCCGCGGTCGCCAAGCAGTGGAAGGCCGTGACCGGGCGCCCGATCATCGAAGGTTATGGATTGTCCGAGACCTCCCCGGTCGCGACGATCAACCGGCCGGATATCCAGGAATTTACCGGCACCATCGGCTATCCGATCCCCTCGACCGAGATCGCCATACGCGACGCCGAGGGCCATGACATGCCGCTGGGCGAATCCGGCGAGATCTGCATCCGCGGGCCGCAGGTGATGGCCGGTTACTGGAACCGCCCGGACGAGACCGCCAAGGCGATGACGGCGGACGGCTTCTTCCGCAGCGGCGATATCGGCGTGATGCTGCCGGACGGGCAGATCAAGGTCGTCGACCGCATGAAGGACATGGTGCTGGTCTCCGGCTTCAACGTCTATCCGAACGAAGTCGAAGACGTTCTGGCCGCGCATCCGGGCGTGCTCGAGTCGGCGGTGATCGGCCTGCCCGACGAGCATTCCGGCGAGGCCGTCACCGCCTTCGTCGTGCGCAAGGACCAGACGCTGACGGCGGAGGAGCTGCGCGCCTACTGCAAGGAGAACCTGACGGGCTACAAGGTGCCCAAGCAGATCTTCTTCCGGGAAACCCTGCCAAAGACCAATGTCGGCAAGGTGTTGCGCCGCGCGCTGCGCGAGGAGGTCGTCGTCAAGCGCTAGCGCGACGGGCCGAAAAGTGGAGCCCATCTTTCGGAAAAATCCGATGCCGAACAAGCAACTGGATCGCCACCCTGCGCCCGGCGGCGCGCATGGCGATCCAGCGGACGGCGGCAGCGTGGTCGACAGTCAGGACAGCAACGTGTCTTCTGTGCGGGGTTTCGCGGGAGGGAATCGCCGCCGCGAGCCGTCACGGAGAAGATTGTCGTTTGCCTCGCCGTCTCGTCGAATTTCCGCTGCTGCGCCGGCTGAAGCCTGGGCTCCATGTCTATGACGAGGAGGCGCTGAATGCCGAGCCGGCCATCGGCCTGCTCGACCAGGCGATCACGCCGATCGATTCCTTCTTCATCCGCAACAACGGCGATCTGCCGGAGGTTGGCGACGAACAGGACTGGACGCTGACGATCGAGGGCGAGGTCGAGCGCCCGACCGTCTGGACCATTGCGGGCCTGCGCCAGCGCTTCGAGACCGTCACAGTCACGGCCGTCCTCGAATGCGCCGGCAACGGCCGTTCGCAGTTCTCTCCCGCCACCGACGGGCTGCAATGGCGGCTCGGGGCCGTCGGCTGCGCGCGCTGGACAGGGGTGCGGCTGGCGGATGTGCTCGAGCATGCCGGGCCGAAGCCGAGAGCCGTCTATACCGGGCATCATGCGCCCGACCGGCAGATAGGCAGGCCGGAGAAGGCGGCGCTGTCGCGCGGCCTGCCGATGGCCAAGGCGCTGGCACCGGAAACGCTGATCGCCTTCGCGATGAACGACGAGCCGCTGCCGCGCCTGCATGGCGGACCGCTGCGGATCGTCGCGCCGGGCTATCCCGGCTCGGCCTGGCAGAAATGGCTCGACGGGATCAGCCTGCGCCCGGTCGAGCATGACGGCGAGAAGATGCGCGGCACCGACTATCGGATGCCGGTCGAGGCGCCGCGGCCGGGCGAGGCGTTCGATCCGGCCAATTTCGCGGTGATCACCGACATGCCGGTCAAATCGCTCATCACCACCCCGGTCGACGGCTTCACGGTGAAGCACGGAGAGCTGCTGACAGTCGGCGGTTTCGCCTGGAGCGGGGCCATTCCGCTCGCTTCGGTCGCGCTTTCCTGCGATGGCGGCGGTAACTGGCACGACATCCCGTTGCAGCCGGGCGAGGGGCCTTTCGCCTGGCGGCGCTTCGAGGCGGAGGTTTCCGCCGACCAGGTCGGGCCACTGGTCATCATGGTGCGGGCGCATGATGTGGCAGGCAACAGCCAGCCGCTGGAGATCGCCTGGAACCCGCGTGGCTATTGCAACAACCAGGTGCAGCGCCTGCGCGGTTCGGTCGTCGCCTGAAGGTTTGAACCTTTTCGGCTCTCGCCGCGTCTAATGTTCGGGCCCGCCGCACCGGCAAGGCTCCGCCGCCCCGGTCTCTCCTCCTCCTCCCATCGGCGACCGGGGCGGCTATTCTTCCCCGATCGCGCGCATGCTGGCCCGAGCAAGCTCGTCGTGCTCGGGCTTGACCCGAGCATCTCCTGCAAGATGAGGCTCCCGCGCTTTTCACGAGCCGCGATTCTCGGGTCTGCGCTTCGGCTCGCCCGAACATGACGCACCGAGGTCAGGCCGCAAGAAGGGCCTTGCCATCGGCCGTATGGCCGGTCGTCCTGACGATCTGGCCGGCCGCGATGTCGCTGCTAAAGCGGACCAGCGTGAAATCCTCGGCCCGGCCGGTGTTGCCGCGTTCGGTCAGGACGCTGAGCGGCCGGCCGACGCGCTCGGCGAGATGCCGCTCCTGCGCAGCGTCTGCTGCCAGGCGCAGCCGTGCGGCGCGCTCCGCGACGACGCCGCCGGGTAGTTGCGGCATGCGCGCGGCCGGCGTGTCCGGGCGGGCGGAGTAGGGGAAGACGTGCACGAAGCTCAGCCCGCACTCCTCGACCAGTCCAAGCGAACCGGTGAACATCGCCTCGTCCTCAGTCGGGAAACCGGCGATGAGATCGGCGCCGAAGACGATGTCGGGGCGCAAGGCCCGGATCTCGGAGCAGAAGCGGACGGCGTCGGCGCGGCTGTGGCGGCGCTTCATGCGCTTCAGAATGAGGTCGTCGCCGGCCTGCAGGGACAGGTGCAGATGCGGCATCAGCCGCGCCTCGGTCGCGAGCAGGTCGCGCAGCCTGTCGTCGACCTCGACCGCGTCGATCGAAGACAGGCGCAGGCGCGGCAGTTCGGGGAGCGCCCGAAAAATTGCCTGGGCGAGAGCACCGAGCGACGGCTGGTTCGGCAGGTCGCGGCCATAGCTGGTGAGATCGACGCCGGTCAGCACGACTTCGCGCGCGCCGGCCTCGACCAGCCGGCGGCATTGCGCGACCACATCGTCGGCCGGGAGCGAGCGCGAATGGCCGCGACCGAAGGGGATGACGCAGAAGGTGCAGCGATGGTCGCAGCCGTTCTGGACCTGGACGAAGCCGCGCGTATGGCCGGTGAAGCGGCCGGTGGCCGGCGCGCGCAATGTCGTGCGGGCCATGATGTCGCCGACATCGAGCTTGTCCGCGGCGGCTGCATCCGCGCTTCCAAGGCTGTTGGAGCGGGCAAGCGCGGCCCAGCTCGCGGGATTGAGCTTCTCGTCATTGCCGAGGATACGGTCCGTCTCCGGCATCGCCGCGAAACGGGCGGGTTCGATCTGCGCGGCGCAGCCGGTGACGATGACCGGGCGGTCCGGCTTCTCGCGCTTCAGGCGGCGCACGGCCTGCCGCGCCTGGCGCGTCGCCTCGGCGGTGACGGCGCAGGAATTGACGATGGCGGCGTCCTTCAGCCCGGCGGCCTGCGCCTGGAGCCGCAGCGCCTCGCTCTCGACGATGTTGAGGCGGCAGCCGAAGGTGACGACCTCCAGCGCCATCAGGCCGCGCGCTCGATCAGGGCCGGGTCGATCCGGCCTTCCCATTCGAATTCGACCGGGCCGGTCATCAGTACATGGCCGTCGCTTTCGCGCCATTCGATCGCGAGGTCGCCGCCGGGCAGGCTGACCGTGGCCTTGCGGGCGGTAAGTTCACGCCGCACGCCCGCGACCAGCGCCGCGCAGGCGCCGGAGCCGCAGGCCTGGGTGATGCCGGCGCCGCGCTCCCAGACGCGCAGGACGATATGATCGGGCGCCTTCACCGCGGCGAGTTCGATATTGGCGCGGTCGGGGAAGATCGGATGGTTCTCGAGCAGCGGGCCGATCTGCTCGAGATTGTAGGCGTAGGGGTCGTCGACGAAGAAGACCGCGTGGGGATTGCCCATGTTGACGGCGCAGGGCGTGTGCAGGATCGGGTTGTCGATCGGCCCGATCTGCAATTCGAAGCGGCTGGTGTCCTCGAAGGGCTCGGCCAGCGGGATCTGGTCCCAGTCGAGACGCGGCGCACCCATGTCGACGGTGAAGAGGGTTTCGCCTTCGCGCACCGTCGGCAGCAGCCCGGCCTTGGTCTGGAGGGCGAGGCGCGTCTTGGCGGCGTCGCCCATCTGCGGATCGGCGATCATCGCCCAGGCGACGCAGCGCGTACCGTTGCCACAGGCGCCGGCCTCGGAACCATCGGTGTTGTAGATGCGCACGAAAGCGTCGGTGCCGGGCGTCACGGCATCGTGCAGGACCATGAGCTGGTCGAAGCGGGCGCGGGGCTCGGCAGCGATGGCGCGGGCTTCGGCTTCGCTGACGACATGCTTCGTGCCGCGCAGGTCGAGCACCGTGATCTGGTTGCCGAGCCCGTTCATTTTCAGGAACCGGCGATTGGCCAGAGCGTTCATTTGGTCACATGTCCCATGAATAGTGGGTCTATGGCCGAGGCGATGTGAAAAAGCCACCCTCATCCCGTTCCTGTGAAAAGGTGGACATTCTATGTTGCGCTGCAAGGGCGCGAATCGCGTGAAACTCAGGGCCGTGACGATGCGGTATTCCCGGATTTGTGTTCTGGCGCTTGCCGGTATGGCGAGCGTTTCCAGTGGAACGGTCTTCGCGCAGCAGCGCGTTGCTGCGCCGAGCCCGGTCGAGTCCGCGCCATTGGCGCCGCCGCCGGGCGCTGCTCCGGCCCAGGTGCCGGCCACCCCGGCACAGACGCCGCCGGCGCCTGCGCCCGGGCAGCCGTCGAGCCCGCAGCCGGTACAGCCGCCTCCGGCGCTGCAGGGGCCTGTGACGCCGCAACCTGTCCAGCCCGCGCCGACGCCATCGATGCCGATCGAGCCACAGCCGGTGCAACCGCCGCCGACGCTGCCCGCCCCGGGCCAGCCGCTGCCGCCCGCGCCGTCGCAGCAGCAGACCGGCGTGCCCGATCCGAATTCGACATTGGCCGGGAAGGGCACGGACAGCAGCGATGTCGGCGAGGTCGTGCTCGCGCCGAAGCCGGTGCTGATGCTGTCCGGGCAGGCGACCTGGGATCAGGGGTTCCAGAAACTCTCCAACAGCATCAAGACCCTGCGAGCCGAGGCACAAAGGGCAGGGCTGGCGGTCGCCGGCAGGCCGCTCGCGCTCTTCGTCGAGACGACGGATGACGGCTTCCGTTTCGATGCGATGCTGCCGGTCGCGATTCCGCCCGGTGGGCAAGCGCCGTCTCTGGGCGCGGATTTCAGGATGGGAACCTCGCCCGCGGGGCCGGCGCTGCGCTTCCTGCACCAGGCGCCCTATGACGACATCGACTCGACCTATGAGACGATCACCGCCTATCTCGAAGCCAAGAGCATCGTCGTGAAGGATGCCTTCCTCGAGGAATATGTCAGCGAACTCAATGATCCGGGTGACCCGAATCTCGAGATCAACGTCTACGTGCAGCCCAAATAGAGCGCTTGTGCCGCGTCGTCATTGCGGGGAGCGACGCGACCAAACAATCCAGGGGGACCGGGTGGATGTCGAGCCCGATCCGCCTGGATTGCTTCGCTTCGCTCGCAATGACGCGGTGAGCGCTACGCGCTCCAGCTCAACCCCGGCCGCATCGGCCTGAAGCGCTCTTCCGGCAGACCGGCTTGGGCGAGCGCCACTTTCAGCGCTTCCGGCGGCCGCTCCACGCCCTCGTCGGTGAGCTGGAAGGTGCCCCAGTGGTGCCCGATGGCCTGCTCGGCGCGCAGCGCCTGCATGACCTTGACCGCCTCGTCGGGGTTCATGTGGTTGTCCGACATGAACCAGCGCGGCTCATAGGCGCCGATCGGCAGCACGGCGAGACGGAATGGCCCATGCTCGCGGCCCAGCCGCTCATAGAGCGAGCCGTCGTGATAGCCGGTGTCCCCGATATGGAAGATCTTCGTGCCGGCCGCTTCGAGAACGTAGGAGCACCAGAGCGCCATGCGCCGGTCGAAGGCGCCGCGCGCCGACCAGTGATAGCTCGGCAGCAGCGTGATCGCGACGGCTTCCGACAATTGGAGCCGGTCGTTCCAGTCGTGGGCCTCGGCATGGGCGTCCGGGATGCGGGCCCGCACGATGGTGTCGTTGCCGAGTGGCATGATCATGCGCGGCTGGTCGCGGTGATGGATGCGCGCCAGCGTCTCGATGTCGAGATGGTCGTAGTGGTTGTGGGTGATCAGGACCGTATCGATCTTCGGCAGATCGTCGAAGGCGACGCCGGGCTCGTTCACACGCCTGGGGCCAATGAAGGAGAAGAGGCTGGCCCGCTCGGAATAGACCGGGTCGACCAGCAGGTTGAGGCCGCCGACCTGATAGAGAAACGAGGCGTGGCCGAGATGGACGATGCGAATGCCATCGACGCGCGCCGGCGGCTTGTCCTGCGGCGGCGCCGCATATTGCAGCGGGAAGGTCTCACGCTCGCGCTTGCCCGTCTGCCAGCGCAGGACGTCGAGCAGCCCCTTGCTGCCCAAGCGGCCATCGCTGAAGACGATGCCGTTGAAATGGTCGCTGACGGGGCCCTGGTAATAGGGGTTGCGCGAGCGGGAAATCGTGGCCCAGGCGGCGCCGGTCGAGGCCAGCAGCGCACCGAGACCGACGAAAGAGAGGAGTTTGCGGCGGGTCATGGCCCAGAAGAGGTAGGTCGCCGCAACGCCGGGTCAAGTCTCCGGGGCCTTGATCGCCAGGGCATGAAGCCAGCGCGTGGCCATGCGGTCGTAGCCGGAGCCCATCTCCTCCTCGATCTGCAGGGACTGCCAGCTGGCTGCTCCGTAGGCGTCGCGCAATTCGGCGGATGAGAGATAATTGAAATAGCGACCGAGGCTGTCGCGTCCTTCGGCTTCTCCGGCCTTGAAGCTGGCGTAGAAGACGCCGCCCGGTCGCAACGCGGCACGGATGCGGTCGATGATGCCGGGCAGGGCCGGGCGCGGCGCGTGCAGCAGGCAGGCATGCGCCCAGACGCCATCATAGGCCGCGACCTCGGCCAGATCCTCGAAAAGCAGGACGCGGACCTCGCGGCCGAGCCGCTGTGCGGCCTGCTTCGCCAGCTCGGGCGAGCCGTCCGTCGGGACCACGTCGAAGCCGCGGCGCAGCATCTCCTCGCTGTCCTGGCCGCCGCCGCAACCCAGTTCGAGAATGCGGGCGCCGGGAGCAAGGCCTGCGGCGAAGATGTCGATGCGGCGGTTTTCGGCCTGCCTGTCCCGCCCGGCATAGGCGCTGGCTTCCTCGGCATAGAAGCCGAGGGTTTGACTGTCCTTGCTCGACATTGCGGCGTCAGTTGCTTCCGGAGCGGATCGCGACCGTCGCGACACCGGCGCCGATCAGCAGCGTGCCGCCAGCTTTGTTGAAGAGCCCGATTGCGCGGGGGTTGCTGACCACGGCCCGGGCGCGCGAGGCGATCAGCGCGTAGCCCATGGCATTGGCGAAGGCGAGGCTGATGAAGGTCGCCTCGAAGATCAGCATCTGCGTCCAGAAATCGCCCTTGGTGTCGAGGAACTGCGGAAGGAAGGCGACGAAGAAGGTGATGCTCTTCGGGTTGAGCGCGGTCACCAGCCAGGCATGACCGAGCATCTTCCAGGCGGGCGCGGCATCTTCGCGCGGCTTGGCGTCGAGAGAGCCGCCGGCGCGGAAGAGCTTGATCCCGAGCCAGACGAGATAGGCGGCGCCGATCCATTTCAGAGCGGTGAAGACCATGGCGGAGGTGGCGAGCAAAGCGCCGACACCGAGCATGGAGAGCGTCATCGCCGTGAAATCACCGAGCGCGACGCCCACGGCGATCGGGAAGGCCGTGCGCCAGCCCTGGCCGAGCGCATAGGAGATGACCAGGAGGATCGTCGGCCCGGGGATGACCAGCAGGACGGCGGTGGCGGCGGCGAAGGCGGCCCAGGCTTCGAAGGTCATGATGATGGCTCCGCTAAAAACCAGAGCCATCACCAGAAGTGGCGTCTTGTAAAGAGCCGGGTCCCGGGAATTGAAAATTGGTGCCCGGCGTTTTCGACGAAGCCTTCTTTTTTAGGTCCGCGACGGCTCAGCGCGCACTGTTGAGGAAGTCGCAGAGGGCTGTCCGGACAGCCCCTTCGGGCGACATCTGGCCGGGCTGCACGGTAAAGGCGATGTCGACGCGCGTGCCGGTGGCCTGTTTGCGCGCCGTCACCTTCAGGATCTGTGGGCGGCCGGAGCCCGTCACTTCCTGCATGGCGGAGATCGTGCCGCTGGCCTTGTCGGTCCGGATGTCCATGAAGTCGCCATCGGCCTGGATCGCTTTGGCGATCGCAGGGAGCACAGCGGCCGGCGGCTTCTTGAATAGATCCCAGGTCTTATAGGTAATCTGCGAGACCATCGGGACGCCGGCGGAGTTGAAATTCGTCATGCAAGGCTGTGCTTGACCTTGCGTTACGCCCGCGATCAGAAATGGGACGGCTAGCGAGAATGCTATTCCTGAAAATTTGGCCATTGCAGTCCGTATCCTCTATGAAAGGACACGATTGCTAGCTGCAAGGACCACGGCCTGTCATCTCGGAATTTCCGCTCGTCAACGCCTTTGGGCGGGGATGAGCGGCCCGGTATCGAGGGTTGCGCGCTGCCCGGGCTCGGCCGCGACCACCAGCACCCACCAGGCGCGGTAGGTCGTGCGCGGGTCCTTGGACAGTGCAATGCCGTAGCGGGTCGCTTCCTTCATCCGCAGATTGGCATCGTGGCCGGGTGATTTGCGCCAGCCGTCGAAAGCCTCTTCGACCGAGAAGTAGCCGCCGCCGAGGTTCTCCGCCGCCCGCGCGCTGTCGATGCCCGCGGCATGAATGCGGGCTGTGAAGTCGCCGCCGGCGTCGTGCGAGAGCGCGTTCGCGGCGACCATCGCATCCGCCTGGCGCTGTGCCATCGCCATCAGTCGCGGATCCGGCCGGACGGGACCGAGGCCGTTGCTGGCGCGGTAGGCATTGAGGATGCGCCCGGCCTGGGCCGGATCAAGCGAAACGGCGTTGAGTTTCTCGACCATGCGGTGATCGAGCGGGCCCTCGCGCCGCGGATCGCCGGCGCAGGCGGCCAGGAAGAGGGTAAGGGCAAGCAGAGGAAGGGCGGTCGCAATCTTCATGGGCATCGCTGTCGAATCGGGGGCAGCAGCGATGCCGTCAGATCAGGGCCATTCTACGGCCGAGACTCGTGATATCGTGTCCTGCCGGACAGGAAGCCGGCAGACCTGTTTTCTGCGGCGATGCGTTGGGGCGCCGCAAAGACACGTTCATCCGCAGCGAAACCAATCCCAACCTTGACTTTCGCCGCATTCTTCGGCTTTAAGGCCGCATCCGTTTCGCCGACATCGCCGAAACCACATCAGCCGACCGGGCCGCGCCAGCCGCTTCCACGAGCCCGGAGGTCAACGTCCGACAGCGCGTTTGCGCCCTCGGGCGCGAAACCGTTTGGCAGTGAGGTTCTGGTGTTGACGGTTCCCTGAGGCAAGTAGGCAGGTCCGCATGTTCGGCACGCTGAGCGAAAGACTCTCCGGCATCCTCTCGGGGCTGACCCGCAGGGGTGCGCTGACCGAGGAGGACGTCAACGCCGCCCTGCGCGAGGTGCGCCGGGCGCTGCTCGAGGCGGACGTTGCGCTCGAGGTCGTCCGCAGCTTCACCGACAAGGTGCGCGAGCGCGCCATCGGCGCCGAGGTGCTGAAATCGGTCACGCCCGGCCAGCAGGTCATCAAGATCGTCAACGACGTCCTGATCGAGACGCTCGGCGGAGAGGGGGAGGTCATCAGCCTCGATGCCGTGCCGCCCGTGCCGATCCTGATGGTCGGTCTGCAGGGCTCGGGCAAGACCACCTCGACCGCGAAGATCGCCAAGCGCCTGACCGAGCGCAACAAGAAGAAGGTGCTGATGGCGTCGCTCGATACGCGACGCCCGGCCGCCATGGAGCAGCTTGCCGTGCTCGGCCAGCAGGTCGGCGTGCAGACGCTGCCGATCGTCGCCGGCCAGTCGGCCGTGCAGATCGCCAGGCGTGCGATCGAGGCGGGCCGCCTCGGCGGCTACGACGTCGTGATGCTCGACACCGCCGGCCGCGTGACGCTCGACGATACGCTGATGGAAGAGGTCGCGCAGGTGAAGGCCGCGACCGGGCCGCATGAGGTGCTGCTCGTCGCCGACGCGCTGACCGGCCAGGACGCGGTCAACACGGCGCGCGCCTTCGATGCCCGCGTCGGTCTCACCGGCATCGTGCTGACCCGCATGGACGGCGATTCGCGCGGTGGCGCGGCCCTTTCGATGCGCGCCGTCACCGGCAAGCCGATCAAGCTGGTCGGCACGGGCGAGAAGGTTGGCGAGCTCGAGGATTTTCATCCCTCGCGCGTCGCCAATCGCATCCTTGGCATGGGCGACATCGTCAGCCTCGTCGAGCGCGCGGCCGAGACGATCGACGCCGAGCAGGCGCAGGCGACCGCGCAGCGCATGGCGAAGGGTCAGTTCGACCTCTCCGACATGCGCGCGCAGCTCCAGCAGATGGAGAAGATGGGCGGTATCGGCGGCGTCATGAGCATGCTGCCCGGCATGAAGCAGGCCCAGTCCCAGCTCGCCAGCGCCGGCGTCGGTGACAAGATGTTCAAGCGCATGATCGCCGCGATCGATTCGATGACGCCGGCCGAGCGCAAGAATCCCGATTTGCTCAAGAACAGTCGCAAGAAGCGCATCGCGGCCGGCTCCGGCACCTCGGCGGAGCAGATCAACAAGCTGCTCAAGATGCATCGCGGCATGGCCGACGCCATGAAGATGATGAGCAAGCAGAAGGGCGGCATGCTCGGCAAGCTCGGCTCGATGTTCGGGCTCGGCGGCGGCCTGCCGGCCGGCATGCCCGATCCGTCGAAGATGGACCCGGCGCAGCTTGCCGAATTGCAGAAACAGCTCGGTGCGGGCGGTGGCGGCCTGCCGTCGATGCCGCCGGGCGGTTTTCCAGGATTGCCGAAGGGCGTGACCCCGCCGGCCGGCATGATGCCGAAGCTGCCGGGCCTGGGTGGCGGCGGCCTGCCCGGGCTGGGCGGCAACCCGTTCGGCAAGAAGAAGTAGCCTTCAACGTTACGCACGACTTCAAACTTCAAACCAAAGGAAGAAGACCATGTCCCTCAAGATCCGCCTGACCCGCGGCGGCGCCAAGAAGCGCCCCTACTACCGCATCGTCGTCGCCGACGCCCGTAGCCCGCGCGATGGCCGCTTCATCGACAAGATCGGCTCCTATGACCCGATGAAGCCGAAGGACGCTGCCGACCGCGTCGTGCTCGACATCGAGAAGGTCCAGTCCTGGCTCGCCAAGGGCGCCCAGCCGACCGATCGCGTCCTGCGCTTCCTCGACGCCGCCGGCATTGCCAAGCGTCCGGCCCGCAACAACCCGAACAAGGCTGTCCCGGGTGAGAAGGCCAAGGAGCGCGCCGAGAAGAAGGCCGAGAAGGCCGCTGCTCCGGCTGCCGAAGAAGCCGCCGAGGCGTGAGCTTGACTGCTCGCACGTCATTCTCGGGCGAAGCGCAGCTTCGATCCGAGAATCTCCTGCATGAGATGCCCGGGTCAGGCCCGGGCATGACGTGCTGACATGAGCGAACTCATCCTGCTAGGCATCGTCGGTGCGCCGCATGGCGTGCGCGGCGAGGTCAGGATCAAGACCTTTACCGGCGATCCGCTCGCGATCGCCGGTTACGGCCCGCTCTCCGACAGCAAGGGCCGCAGCTTCGAGATCACCGATATCCGCCCTGCCAAGGAAGTGGTCGTCGCCCGGCTCAAGGGCGTGACGACGCGCGAGGCGGCCGAAGCGCTGAACGGCGTCGAGCTGTTCGTCGCGCGCGACAAGCTGTCGGCAGGCGAGGACGAGGACGAGTTTTTGCAGGCCGATCTGATCGGCTGCAGCGTGGCCGGGCCGGACGGCATCGTGCTCGGCACCGTCACAGCGGTCGAGAACTATGGTGCGGGCGACCTGCTCGACATCGAGACGCCGGACGGACGATCCGTCCTGATGCCCTTCACCAAGGCCTTCGCACCGCGCATCGACATCGCGGCGCGCCGGATCGAGGCCGAGCCGCCCCTGGGATTGTTCGAGCCCGACGATGACAAACGATAGGCCGGCCTGCGCACTGATCTTCGACATGGACGGCACCATCGTCGACAATATGCGTTTCCATGACGACGCCTGGGAAAGCTGGCACGTCAGCAACAAATTGCCCTTCGACCGCGAGACCTTTTCGGCCCGCACGGCCGGGATGGCGCTGGCCGAGATCGTCGGGCCCTACTTCCCGCATGCGACCGCCGACGAGATCGCGGCGATGGGCGATGCCAAGGAAGCGCTCTATCGCGAGGCCTATCGCCCGCATGTCGCGGCGACGGCCGGTCTGCTGGAGTTGATGGCGCGAGCCGATGCGGCAGGCGTGCCGATGGCCGTCGGTACTGCCGCGCCGCCGCCGAATATCGAGGTGGTGCTCGATGCGCTGGACCTGCGCCGGCGTTTCGCCACCATCGTTTCGCCGAGCCAGGGTTTTCGCGGCAAGCCGCATCCCGACATGTTCCTGGCTGCGGCCGAGCGGATGAATGTCGACCCCGCTGATTGCATCGTCTTCGAGGATGCGCCGCTCGGCGTCGAGGCGGCACGGCGTGCCGGCATGCGGGCGGTGGCGCTGCTCACCCTGCTCGATGCGAGCGGCTTCGCTGCTTATGACAACCTGATTGCGTCGGCTCCCGATTTCACGGCGCTGGACGGCTTGCCGGCGCTGCGCTTCAGTTAGTTGCTGTCCATCTTGGCGGGTCATCCCGGACAAGCCGCGTGAGCGGCGCCGATCCGGGATCCATGCCTGAACCGTTCCCGCATGGATCCCGGGTCTCCACTACGCTCCGCCCGGGATGACAGGCTGGAAGCAATTGCCTTATTTCAAGGTCGGCCATGCCCTTTCGCGCTTCGATCCTGACGCTCTACCCGGAGATGTTTCCCGGGCCGCTCGGCATTTCGCTGGCGGGCGAGGGGCTGCGCAAGGGGCTGTGGTCCCTCGACACTCACCAGATCCGCGACCACGGCATCGGCCGCCATCGCAATGTCGACGACAACCCGGCCGGCGGCGGCGCCGGCATGGTGCTGCGCTGCGACGTGCTGGCGGCGGCGATCGATGCGGCGGTAGCGACGGATGATCAACGTCCGCGCCTGCTGATGTCGCCGCGCGGGCGGCCCTTGCAGCAGGCGCAGGCGCGTGAATGGGCCGCGGGGCCGGGCCTCGTCATCGTCTGCGGGCGTTTCGAGGGCGTCGACGAGCGCGTGATCGAAGGGCGCAACCTGATCGAGGTCTCGATCGGCGACTACATCCTCTCCGGCGGCGAGATGGCGGCGCTGACGCTGCTCGACGCCTGCGTGAGGCTTATCCCCGGCGTGATGGGCAAGGTGGCGTCGGGCGAGGACGAGAGCTTCGAGAACGGGCTGCTCGAATATCCGCATTATACGCGGCCGCGTGAATGGGAGGGCAGGGGCCTGCCGGACGCGCTGCTCTCCGGCGACCATGCCCGCATCGCGAAATGGCGGCGCGAGCAGGCGGATAAGATCACGCGGGAGAGACGGCCGGATTTGTTGAAAGGACGCGGCGAGGTCTAGGACTTCGCGTCATTCTCGGGCGGAGCGTAGCGCAGACCCGAGAATCTCTTCCCGGAAGAAACACGGGGCCTCTTTCGGCATGAGATGCTCGGGTCAAGCCCGAGCATGACGGTGCTCAGCTCTTATGGATATCCAACCACCGGCAGCTTCTCGGCCAGCCAGCCGCCCGGCCCGAGCACGCCGCCGCGCACCGCCGCGAGATCGCGCCAGCCGCGTCCGCCCAGCCTCTGCGCCACGGCAACGGCCTGCGCGCCGGTGCGATCGATCAGCACGATGCGCTTGCCGGGATTGTCGAGGCGAAGCCCGGCTATCCTGACCTCGAAGGCCGGTGCGTCGACGTCGAGTGGCACGGCTCCCTGGGGCAGACCTGTATCGGCCCATTCCTGCGCGCCGCGGATATCGACCAGCAAGATCCGCTTCGCCTGGGCGGCCTCGAAGGCCTCGCGTGCGGAGAGCGTTGCCGTTGCCTGCCCGAAAACGAAAGAGGCCGGGAGCACGAGGCTCCCGGCCAGAAGGGTGCGGCGCGTTGCGGCGCCCTTGATCATTGTGCTCAGCGCAGCTCGGCGCAGAAGCGCTGGATGCGGCGGCAGGCCTCTTCCAGCTTCTCGTCCGAAGTGGCGTAGGAGATGCGGAAGTTCGGGCCGAGGCCGAAGGACGAGCCGTGCACGGCCGCGACGGCTTCCGTTTCCAGCAGGCCCATGACGAGGTCCTCGTCCGTCTCGATCTTCTTGCCGTTCGGCAGGGTCTTGCCGATCAGGGCGGAGCAATCGGGGTAGACGTAGAAGGCGCCTTCCGGCACCGGGCATTTCAGGCCGCGGGTCTGGTTCAGCATGGAGACGACGAGGTCGCGGCGACGCTCGAAGGCCTTCTTGAAAACCGGGATGTGCTCCTGCGTGCCATCGAGCGCCTCGACCGCGGCCCATTGCGAGATCGCCGAGGTGCCCGAGGTCTGCTGGCCCTGGACCAGGTCCATGGCGTTGATGAGGTGCTGCGGGCCGGCGGCGTAGCCGATGCGCCAGCCGGTCATGGCGTAGGACTTGGAAACGCCGTTCATGGTCAGCGTCCGCTCATAGAGGGCGGGCTCGACCTGCGCCGGGGTGACGAACTGGAAGTCGCCATAGACGAGGTGCTCATACATGTCGTCGGTCAGGATCCAGACATGCGGATGGCGCATGAGCACATCCGTGAGCTTCTTCATCTCGGCATGGCTGTAGGCGGCGCCGGACGGGTTCGACGGCGAGTTCAGGATCACCCACTTGGTCTTGGGGGTGATGGCCTTCTCGAGATCTTCCGGCTGCAGCTTGAAGTCGTTCTTCAGGTAGGTCTCGGCGAAGGTCGCCGTGCCGCCGCAGAGCGCCACCATCTCGGGATAGCTGACCCAGTAGGGCGAGACGCAGATGACCTCGTCGCCCGGGTTCAGCGTGGCGAGCAGCGCATTGTAGATGACGTGCTTGCCGCCGGTGGAGACGATGGTCTGGCTTGCCTTGTAGTCGAGGCCGTTCTCGCGCTTGAACTTGCGGGCGACGGCCTCGCGCAGCTGCGGGATGCCGGAGACCGGGGTGTACTTGGTCTCGCCGCGACGGATCGCGGCAATGGCCGCTTCCTTGATATTGTCCGGCGTATCGAAATCGGGCTCACCGACGGAGAGCGAGATCACGTCCTTGCCCTGGGCTTTCAGGTCCCGGGCCTTCTGCGTGATCGTGATGGTCGCTGAGGGCTTCACGCGCTTCAGGGCATCGGCAAGAAAGGCCATGGGACTGGTCTCCGGAGGAGCGGAATGGTGAGCGCCCAGTGAGGCGCGCGCGTGGTTTATGACTCGGCGGCAATGATCGCAAGCGCAACTGCTTGATGTTTTGCAGAAGCGTCATGAATTCGAGGCGGTTTGCCCTTGCGGTCACGGCATGCGAAGGCCGGGACATGACGAGCGCAGCCGCAACCATCGCGATCTATGTCGATGCCGACGCCTGTCCGGTGAAGCCGGAGGTCTACCGGGTTGCCGAGCGGCATCGCATCAAGGTCTTCGTCGTCGCCAACAGCTTCATCAACGTGCCGCGCGAACCGTGGCTCGAGCGCGTCATCGTCTCGGATGGTTTTGACGCCGCCGACAACTGGATCGCTGAGCGGGTCTCGCGCGGCGACATCGTGATCACCTCCGACATCCCGCTGGCCGATCGCTGCATAAAAGCCGGCGCCGATGTGATCGGCTCGACCGGAAAGCCCTTCTCCGAGGCCTCGATCGGCATGGCGCTGGCGACGCGCGACATGATGGAGGACCTGCGGGCGATGGGGGCGGCGAGCGGCGGGCCAAAGCCGTTCTCCGCCCGCGACCGCTCCGCTTTCCTGCAGGCGCTGGACGTCGCGGTCCAGCGCCTCAAGCGTGCCGGATTCCAGGTCAGCTGAAAGCCATTTCGACGCAGGCCTTGACCCGCGCCCGTCTCAGCGCTCCGGGAACAGGAATGTCAGTACGGCACGCACACCCCAGCGCGGGGCGTCATCGGGCCTGACGGCATAGTATTTGAGGCCGATGCTGGCGCTCATCGCCTGTTTGCCGACATTGAAGACCTGCGAGGCACTGAAATTGATCGGGACGGTCCATTTGCGGTTGACCCAATCATAGTTCGTCTCGGTGTTGAGACCGACGCTGAACCCTTGCCCGAAGCTGTAGGACAGGAATGGCTGAAGCAAGGTCGTGCTGACGTCGCTGCGACCATCAGGCCCGGCATAGGACCAGATGTGGTTTGCCAGGCCGCCAACGGTCCACGCCCCTTCCTGCACCAGCAGGAGCGCGGTGGGTCCTGCGCCCCATTTGCCGGAGCCCAGCTTTTCGCTCGAGGCCGTGGGCCAGAGAAAGACAGGGCCCAGCGCCCATATCACGCCGTTTTTGGGTGAGCTCGGCGTGAGGAAGAAGCTCTGGGTGATGTCGCCGACCCCGGCCGCGTCGGCCGCGCCATATCGCTCGCGCCGGATGACCGGCAGGATAGTCCGGACGATCAGGTTCCAGTCCTGGTTCAGATGGACTGGAATAACGGGCTGGATATTCGTCGTTGAGGAAAAGCCATCGTTCTTGGCGCCTCCCCGGAACTCGAAATTGCCCTGCAAGGGCAGACTGATCATAGGCGAAACCGGATTTTGGAGCTTCTTCGAGAGCTCTTCCGCATCCTGTGCGACGGCAAGGCCAGGCAAGACACAAATGGCCGCGACAAGCTTCGCGGCCATCCTCAACAACGATTTAGGCATAGACAGATAAAGGCCCCCACGCATGCGGCTCGAATCGGCCGCGACCTTACGCTACCCGAGGGGCCGGCCGCGCTACAGCGCGCCGAGCGCAGGATGGTACGTCATCCTGGCATTCCTTCCCGCGCTGGACGTCGGCAGGCTTTCCCCCTAATTCTCGCCACAACCAAGGCCCGTCTCCTAACCGGGCGCTCCGGAGGATGCTCATGTCGTTGACCCGTCGTTCCACGCTCGGCCTGATGGCCGGCGCCGTCTTCGCTCCGTCGATCGTCCGGGCCCAGAGCTTCCCCAGCAAGGTCGTCACCCTGGTCGTGCCCTATCCGGCGGGCGGGCCGACAGACGCGATCGCGCGCTTCGTCGCGCAGGATCTGTCGACGGCCTTCGGCCAGAACGTCATCGTGGACAACCGGGCCGGCGCCTCGGGCGCGGTCGGCACGCGCGCTGTCGCTCATGCGGCTGCTGACGGCTACACCATCGTCTTCGGCAACAACCAGACGCATGGCAACAACATGTTCCTGCTGAAGGAGCCCGGCTACGACGCCGTGAAGGATTTCGCGCCGCTCGCAGGTGTCGGCGCCTTCGAGCATGCCTTCGTCGTCCGCAACGACCTGCCGGCCAAGAACATCCAGGAGCTGATCGCGCTCGCCAAGGCCGAGCCGGGCAAGCTGAATTACGGCTCGACCGGCGTGGGCTCCGGCTCGCACCTCGCAATGGAGCTGTTCATGCAGCGCACCGGCATCAAGATGACGCATGTGCCCTTCCGGGGCGCCGCGCCGCTGGTGCAGGAGATCATCGCCGGCCGTATCGACATCGCGAATTCGACGTTGCCGAGCGTGCTCGAGCAGATCAACGGCGGCGCTCTGCGCGCGCTCGCGCTTGCCAGCCCCGAGCGCAACCCGCGCGCCAAGGACATCCCGACACTGCGCGAGCAGGGCGTGAGCAACGCAGACGCCGACTCCTGGGCCGCCTTCTTCGCTCCGGTGAAGACGCCGGATGCCGTGCTGGACACGCTGTCCAAGGCGGTCATCGCCTCGCTGAACAAGCCCGAGACGCGTGAGGCCATCCTGAAGCTCGGCTTCACGCTCAAGGTGCGTGATCCGGCGGCGTTCAAGCCCTATCACGCCCAGGAGATCGCGACCTGGAAGCAGATCATCGCCGATGCCGGCGTGAAGCCGGAGTAAGGCGCCTCGAGCGTCATTCCCGGGCGGAGCGGAGCGCAGACCCGGGAATCTCGTCGAAGAGATGCACGGGGCAAGCCCGAGCATGACGGCGCTCCGGACGGAGTGAAGCCATGAACCTGATGCCCAAGCTCGCCGCCCGTCGCGAGGCCGGGAAGCCGGTGCGCGCGGCGCTGATCGGCGCCGGCAAGTTCGGTTCGATGTTCCTGTCGCAGGTGCCGCATATCGAGGGGCTTGAAGTCGTGGTCATCGCCGATCTCGACCCCGAGCGTGCCCGGGCCGCTTGCCGCAATGTCGGCTGGGACGAGGCGCGGATCGCACGAACCCGCTTCCTCGACGATGGTGTTCAGGCTGCACGCACAGATGGCGTCGAGGTGGTGCTGGAAGCGACGGGGCATCCTGCCGCAGGTGCCCGGCATGCGCTCGCCGCCATCGAGGCCGGGCGCCATGTCGTCATGGTCAATGTCGAGGCTGATGTGCTGGTCGGGCCGGTGCTGGCGAAGCGGGCGAAGGCTGCCGGCGTCGTCTATTCGATGGCCTATGGCGACCAGCCTGCGCTGGTCTGCGAGATGGTCGACTGGGCGCGCGCCACTGGCTTCACCGTCGCCGCCGCCGGCAAGGGCACGAAGTACCTGCCGGCCTATCACAGCGTCACGCCCGACGACGTCTGGGCCCATTACGGCCTGACGCCGCAGGCGGCGAAGACGGCGGGCATGAACCCGCAGATGTTCAATTCCTTCCTCGACGGTACGAAGTCCGCCATCGAGATGGCGGCCATCGCCAACGCCTGCGAGCTCGACGTGCCGGAGGCAGGTCTCGCATTTCCGCCCTGCGGCGTCGACGATCTCGCCCATGTGCTGCGCCCACGCAGCGTCGGCGGGCAGCTCGAACGGGACGGTATGGTCGAGGTCGTGTCCTCGCTGGAGCGGGACGGCCGCCCGGTCTTCCGCGATCTGCGCTGGGGCGTCTATGTCGTGCTCAAGGCGCCGAACGACTATGCCGCCGCCTGCTTCAGGCAGTACGGCCTGCCGACCGATGCGACCGGGCGCTATGCCGCGATGTACAAGCCCTTCCACCTGATCGGCCTCGAACTGCCGATTTCGGTGCTGAACGCGGCACTCAGGGCCGAACCGACCGGCACGACGCGGGGCTGGCGGGGCGATGCCGTCGCAGTCGCCAAGCGGGCGCTGAAGGCAGGCGAGATGCTGGACGGCGAGGGTGGCTACACCGTCTACGGCCGGTTGATGCCAGCCGCCGCGAGCCGCGCCTGCGGCGCACTGCCGATCGGACTCGCCCATGGCGTGAAGCTCAAGCGCGACGTGGCAGCCGGCCAGCCGGTGACGGAGGCGGATGTGACGCTGGACGAAAGCCAGCCGATCGTGGCGCTGCGTCGTGAGCTCGTCAGTTCTTAACCAATCGCGTTGACCTCATCTTAAGCGCCGTTTGGCAGGATGTGGGGCATGCTCCAACCCGGTCAGGTGGCAAGGTCGTCTGTGAACGTGGCGCAACGGTCGAACCGCTTGGCCTGGGCCGTCATTGGCGGCTTGCTGCTGATCGATCTGGTCTGGATGTCTCAGACCGCGATCTCACTCGTCCCGCTATCGCTGATTGGCCCGCTCGCCGCCGGCGTGGGCGGGGCGGCGATTGCCGCCTATTATCGTGTCTGGCGAGGGGAGCCTCGCTTGGCGGATGCGCTCGATTCCGTCGGCCAGATGATCGCCTTCATGGCTGTCGGCGCGCTATTTTCCTATCTCGTCGTGACGCCGGGGTTGCCGATGCGCGACGCTGAGCTCGTCAGGGCCGATGGTGTGCTCGGGCTCGACTGGCTCGGCTATCTACGCTGGCTGGATGGCCATGCCCGGCTCGCCCACATCCTGAGCTTCGCTTATGCGAGCTTCATGCCGCAAATACTACTTCTGCTGATCGCCCTGCCTCTTATGGGACAGGGGCAGGAGGCGCGAATCACCGTCCTGGCCATGATCTTCGCCGGCGTCGTCACCATCGCGATTTCGGGCCTGTTTCCGGCACTCTCGACCTTCGCCCATTACCGGATTGACCTTGCCGATTATCCGCAGCTGAGACCCGCCGCAGCCTTCATCCACATGTCGGACCTGCTCGCGGCTCATTCCGGACGGCCGTTGCATCTCGACCTGACGAAGGCCCACGGCATCGTCACGTTCCCATCCTACCATGCAGCGCTCGGGCTGCTCGCACTTCTTGGGGCTTGGTCCAACCGTTGGTTGCGTTGGCCCTTCTTCCTGGCCAACACCCTGATGATCGTTGCCACGCCGATCGATGGAGGACATTACTTCAGCGACGTGTTGGGTGGGCTGATGATCGCGACCGGAAGCTACTTCCTTGCGCGCCGCCTGCTGCTCCCGACCAACGCCGGCAAGAGGACAGGGCGAAGGCAGGCCTCCGCAGCGTTGCCCGCGACATCGTGAACATAGCTGCCGGATAGGCAAGGCGTTGATCGCCGGGTGAGACTGGCGCCGCCGTCGGCCGGCTTTATCTTGAAAGGACGTGCCGTCTTTCGGGGAGGAACCATGCGCCGTTTAGTCCACCTCGCCACGTTCCTGACAGTCGTGCTGCTGACGTTACCTGCTGCCGCCCAGCAGCGTTTCCCCTCCAGCGCCGGCGAACTCGCCGTCGAGAGCGTTGCCGGCGGCTTGCAGCATCCTTGGGGGCTCGCCTTCCTGCCGGACGGGCGCATGCTCGTCACCGAGCGCCCCGGCAGGCTCAGGATCGTCGATGCCAAGGGCGAGCTGTCCCGCCCGATCACCGGCGTTCCCAGCGTGGTGGCGCGCGGGCAGGGCGGGTTGCTCGGAGTGACGCTTGACCCTGCCTTCGCGCAGAACCGCCTCGTCTATTTCTCCTTCGCGGAACCGCGTTCAGGCGGCAACGGCACCAGCGTCGGACGCGGGCGCCTCAACGAGCAGAGCACGGCGCTGACCAATGTCGAGGTGGTCTTCCGGCAGATGCCCTCGATCGAGTCCAACATGCATTTCGGCTCCCGCCTGGTCTTCGATCGGACGGGGGCACTGTTCGTCACGGTGGGGGACCGCTACAGCCAGCGCGATCAGGCGCAGAATCCGGCCAACCATCTCGGCAAGGTTATCCGTATCCGCCCAGACGGCGGCGCGCCGGCCGACAACCCCAAGAAGCAGGGTTGGGCGCCGGAAGTCTGGTCGATCGGCCATCGGAACGTCCAGGGCGCGGCGCTGCATCCGGACACGGGCCAGCTCTGGACGGCCGAACACGGCGCCCGCGGCGGCGACGAGATCAACACGCCCAAGGCCGGGCTGAACTATGGCTGGCCGGTGATCACCTACGGGGTCGATTATTCCGGAGCGAAGATCGGCGAGGGCACGGCCAAGCCCGGCATGGAGCAGCCGCTGTTCTACTGGGACCCGTCGATCGCGCCCTCCGGCGCGGCCTTCTACACTGGCCCGGTCTGGCCGGCCTGGAAGAACTCGCTCTTCGTCGGGGCGCTTGCCGGCCAGATGCTGGTCCGGCTTTCGACGCAGGGCGAAACGGTGACCGGCGAGGAGCGGCTCCTCACCACGATCGGCGAGCGCATCCGTGACGTGGTCCAGGGGCCGGACGGGTTCCTCTACCTGCTCACGGACGACGACAACGGCAAGATCCTGCGGGTGCGGCCGGCGAAGTGAGCATAGGGACACGCCATGCTCGGGCTTGACCCAAGCACCTCTCGCCGAAGGAGGCTCCTTCAGCCTCATACTGCCCGAGATTCTCGGGTCTACGCTTCGCTACACCCGAGAATGACGTTCTGCGGGGCGCCTTACGGCCCGCAATCCCACTCGCTTTCGACGGCGAAGACCTTGCGCGTCGAGAGGTGGCCGTCCGCGTCATAGAGGTCGCCGACATAGTACTCCGTGCCGGTGGCATCGCGCGTGCTGCGCTCGACCTGCAGCGACCAGCCATAGCCGAGCTGCTTGCCGCCCTGCCAGCTGCGATGGATGGCGCTCGGCGAGGCGGCGGAGAGGATGCGGGCCGTGTCGCTGCTCGGGCTGCAAGTCGGCCCGGCGATCGCCGCGCCCGGTGCGAGCATGAGGCCGCAGAGAATCAGTGCCGTCTTGTTCAAGGCTGGTATCCCCAGTCGGTTCGTCGGTTTGGAGCATCGGCCAGAGCTGAGCGTGCTCAGCCCTTGGCGTGAAAAAGACTCAAGGAGGGCATGCAGGGTGGGCTTTCTTCGCGACGGCCTGTTTGACGACGACAGATAACGGGCTTTCCGCATCGCGGTTCCGGCCGTCAGCCGAAGCGGAGCTTCATGGTGATGATGAGGAGGACGAGCAGGAGCGTGAGTGCATTGGCGGCTATGACCGGCCATGAGAGGATCTGGATGCCATAGCTCAGCCACAGCGCAGTGCCTGCGGCAAAAAGCCCCTGTGTCCATAGCGAGATCGCGCGGGTGTCGCGGGTGCGTATGGTCCGCCAAGCCTGCGGCAGCCAGCAAAGGCTGGTCAGCGTCGCGGCGGCGAAGCCTAGGAGTTCGATGGCGGCTGGCGACATGGCGGCGAATCGCGGGAAGAAGGGTTGCTTCCCCATAGCGGAATTCGCTTCTTCGTGCCGCCATTCTCGACGGTTAACCTCCATTAACCACAGCGACCTAGCCTGCCCGAGAATCTGTCCGAATCGGTGGAGACCATGCGCGTCTATCAACTGGCCTTGCCACTCGTCCTGCTTGCTTCCACGGCTTCGGCCCAAGGGAGCTTCCAGTCCTGCCTTGCGGGCCTGCGCTCGGAGGCGGCGGCCAAGGGCGTCTCGAGCGCGACCTTCGACCGGGCCATGGCCGGCGTCGAGCCGGACATGAAGGTCATCGAGGCGATGAACAACCAGCCGGAGTTCAAGACGCCGATCTGGGACTATCTCGGCACGCTGGTCGATGACGAGAAGGTGGCGGAGGGGCGCGCGATGATGCGCCAGCATGCTTCGACCCTTGCGGCGGCTGAGCAGCGCTTCGGCGTCGACCGTCACACCATCGCGGCCGTCTGGGGCGTCGAGAGCGATTTCGGCAAGGCGCGCGGCAAGATGCCTCTCGTACAGGCTCTTTCCACCGGCGCGTGCCTCGCGCCGCGCCGCAACGCCTTCTTCAAGGGCGAGCTGATCGCGACGCTGCAGATCATCCAGCGTGGGGACGTGCGCCCCGAACGGCTGTTCGGCTCCTGGGCCGGCGCCTTCGGCCACACCCAGTTCATCCCCTCGACCTATCTGCGCCTTGCCGTCGATGGCGACGGAGACGGGCGGCGCGATCTCGTCGACTCCATTCCCGATGCATTGCATTCGACCGCGAACTTCATGGCCAAGGCTGGCTGGGTGACCGGCGCGACCTGGGGCTACGAAGTGCGCGTGCCGGATGGGTATTCCGGTCCGACCGGGCGCAACCCCAAGCAACCGGTCTCGACATGGGCGGCGCGCGGCATCGTGAAATACGATGGCTCGCCGCTGAACGGCACAGGCAATGCCGGCCTGCTGATGCCGGCCGGCCGCAACGGTCCGGCCTTCCTCGTCTTCAAGAACTACGACGCGGCCTACAGCTACAACGGCGCGGATTCCTACGCGCTCGCCATCTCGCTGCTCTCCGACCGGCTGCGCGGCAAGCCGGGCGTTCAGGGCGAGTGGCCGACCGACGATCTGCCGCTCTCGCGTGAGCAGCGGCGCGAGCTCCAGCGCCTGCTGATCTCCCGCGGCTATAATGTCGGCGAGCCCGATGGCGCGGTGGGGTCGCTGACCCGGACGGCGATCAAGGAGATCGAGGGGAAGCTCGGCATGCCGCAGACCGGGCGGCCGGGCGAGAAGGTGTTGCGCGCGCTGAAGAGTGGGCGGGTCTAGCAGCCTTTCCAGAAAACGGGTGGCATCGGTTTTTCGGCAGGGCGAAGAACTGCGTCATCCCGGACAAGCCGCGTCGGCGGTGCCGACCCGGGATCCATGCCTGAGCCTGGACGACAGAGGCTCAGGCATGGATCCCGGGTCTCCCTTCGGTCGCCTGGGATGACCGGTGTTTCATTCGGAGAACCCCATGCGCCGCCTCATTTCCACCGGCTCGCCCTTCGAGCGTTCTTTCGGCTATTCGCGCGCCGTCATCGACGGGGATCTCGTCTTCGTTTCCGGTACGACGGGTTACAATTACGCGACCATGACGCTGCCGGAGGATGCGGCCGAGCAGGCGCGCAACATCTTCCGCACGATAAGCTCCGTGCTGGAGGAAGCGGGATCGTCGCTGTCGCAGGCTGTGCGGGCGCAGTACTTCGTCACCGACCGCAGCTATTGCGAACCGGTTCTCACGGTCTGCGGCGAGTTCTTCCGTGAGATCAGGCCCGCGGCCGGCATCTATGTCGTCGCCGGGCTTCTAAAGCCGGAGATGAAGGTCGAGATCGAGGTCACGGCAAGGCTGCCTAAGACCTGAAGCCGTTTAGAGGCTGTTGGAAAGCCCTCAGCCTCATCCTGAGGAGCCGCGCAGCGGCGTCTCGAAAGGATGCTCCAGATGTCTTCCGAGCCTCCTGAAACATCCTTCGAGACGCGCCTGCGGCGCTCCTCAAGATGAGGGCTCGGAGAGTTTTTCAAGCGGCGCTTAGCCCGCACAGGGCAGGGCTGCATCGCGGCGCTTGCGTGTGTCGCCACTCGCTCGTAATCACCCCGCCAACGCAAACACGCGACAAGGCGAGGCGACGATCATGGCGACCCACAAGCTCCTGCTGCTCCCCGGCGACGGCATCGGCCCCGAGGTGATGGGCCAGGTCGAGCGGATCGTGTCCTGGTTCGGCAAGCAGGGCCTCGCCTCGTTCGAGATCGAGAAGGGTCTGGTCGGCGGCGCGGCCTATGACGCGCACAAGGCTGCGATCTCCGAGGGCGACATGAAGCTCGCCCAGGACGCCGACGCCGTGCTCTTCGGCGCGGTCGGCGGCCCGAAATGGGCCGATGTGCCCTATCAGCATCGTCCGGAAGCCGGCCTGCTGCGCCTGCGCAAGGAACTCGGCCTGTTCGCCAACCTGCGCCCCGCGATCTGCTACCCGGCGCTGGCCTCGGCCTCCTCGCTCAAGCCGGAGGTGGTCGAAGGCCTCGACATCCTGATCGTGCGCGAACTCACCGGCGGCGTCTATTTCGGCGAGCCGAAGGAGATCGTCACGCTCGAGGACGGCTCCAAGCGCGGCGTCGACACCCAGCTCTACACCACGCCGGAAATCGAGCGCATCTCGCGCGTCGCCTTCGAGCTGGCGCGCACCCGCCGCAACAAGGTCTCCTCCGCCGAGAAGCACAACGTCATGAAGACCGGCGTGCTCTGGAAGCAGACGGTCACCGCGCTGCACGCCGCCGAGTACGGGGATGTCGAGCTCGAGCATGTGCTCGCCGACAACTGCGCCATGCAGCTGGTGCGCTGGCCGAAGCAGTACGATGTCATCGTCTGCGACAACCTCTTCGGCGACATCCTCTCCGACGTCGCGGCGATGCTGACCGGTTCGCTCGGCATGCTGCCTTCGGCTTCGCTCGGCGCCGAGGACCCGGCAACGGGCAAGCGCAAGGCGCTCTACGAGCCCGTCCATGGCTCGGCGCCGGACATCGCCGGCAAGGGCCTCGCCAACCCGATCGCGATGATCGGCTCCTTCGCCATGGCGCTGCGCTATTCCTTCGGCGCAGGCGAGGCGGCCGACCGGCTTGAAGGCGCGATTTCCGATGTGCTGGGTTCCGGCACCCGCACCAAGGACATCGCTGCGCCGGGCGCCAACGCCGTCTCGACCAGCGAGATGGGCGCTGCGATCATCAAGGCGCTTGAAGCGCGGGGCTGATTTCAGTTCAGGCGTCATGGTCGGGCTTGTCCCGACCATCCGCGTCTCCGCTGGTCGGGCGTCGTGTTTAAGTCGTGGATGCTCGCCACAAGGGCGAGCATGACGGAGGTTGATCTCGCGCCTCTCCCCCTCGTGAATTGCCGTGACCTCGCTTTCGTGGCCTAACGGGCCCAACGAAGCGGAGTATGTCCGTCATGCTGATCAAGCGCCGTGCCGGCTGGGAAATGCCGGAAAGCCAGGCCACGCCGGAGAGCGTGTTTCTCAACCGCCGCCAGTTGATGAGCGCAGGAGCGGGATTGATCGCGGGGGCAGCCTGGCCTGGCCTTGCGGCAGCGGACACGCCCGATCCGACGCTCGACCTTTACCCGGCCAAGCGCAACGACGCCTACAAGCTCGACGTGCCGCTGACCAAGGCGGAGGACGCGGCGAACTACAACAACTTCTACGAGTTCGGCATGTCGAAGGACATCGTCGACGCCTCGCAGCGGTTGGCGACGCGGCCCTGGTCGATCCAGGTCGACGGTCTGGTCGAAAAGCCTTTCGAAATCGGCTTCGACGACCTCGTGCGCAAGCTTCCGCTGGAAGAGCGGCTCTACCGTTTCCGCTGCGTCGAGGCCTGGGCGATGGCGGTGCCGTGGACCGGCATCCCGCTCGCATCCTTCGTGGCGCTGGCCAAGCCGCTCTCGGGCGCGAAATACATCCGCTTCGAGACATTCCTGAACCCGCGCGTCGCTCCCGGCCAGGGGCAGCGCTGGTATCCCTGGCCCTATACCGAGGGGCTGACGATCGCGGAGGCGACCAGCGAGCTGCCGCTTTTGGTGACCGGCATCTACGGCAAGCCATTGCCGACGCAGCATGGCGCGCCGATCCGGCTGATCACGCCGTGGAAATACGGCTTCAAGTCGGTGAAATCGATCCGCAAGATCAGTTTTGTCGCCGAGCGGCCGAAGACCTTCTGGGAGGGACTACAGGCTTCCGAATACGGCTTCTGGGCGAATGTGAACCCGGCCGTGCCGCATCCGCGCTGGAGCCAGGCGAGTGAGCAGGTGCTGGGCTCGCGCGACCGGCGCCCGACGCTGATCTACAATGGCTATGGCGAGCAGGTTGCCGGGCTCTACAAGGGGATGGAGAACGAGCGCCTGTTCATGTGAGAGGAACAGGTTTCGGGTGCCCAAGCCGCACCGGGCCGTGGTAGCGTGAAGCCACCATGCAGTTGGAACGGCACGAAACGCCCATGGCCACCCAGCATTTCCATCTCTTCGACACCGCGATCGGCATCTGTGCGCTGGTCTGGGAGGGCGAGCGCTTCATCGGCGCGCAATTGCCCGAACGCGACGAGGATACGGCGCACAAACGGCTGGCGCGGCGCTATCCGGAGGCTGACGAGGCCGGGGCGACCGGGTTCGTCGCCGAGGCCGTGGCCGGCATCCGGGCGCTGTTCGATGGGGAGAAGCGCGATCTCGCCCATCTGCCGGTCGCGCTTGAGATGGTCTCCGACTTCAACCGCAAAGTCTACGAGGTTGCGCTCTCCATCCCGCCGGGCGAGACATTGACCTATGGCGAGGTGGCGCAGCGCATCGGCGAGCCCGGCGCGGCGCGGGCCGTCGGCGTCGCACTCGGCCAGAATCCCTGGCCGATCATCGTGCCCTGCCACCGCGTGCTGGCTGCAGGCGGCAAGACTGGCGGCTTCTCGGCCGATGGCGGCGTCGAGACCAAGCTCAGGATCCTGACGATCGAGAAGGCGCGCACGAGCGCCGAGCCCGGCCTGTTCGGGGCGCTGCCGCTTGCGGCACGGCCTGCCCGACGCTGAGCCGCGCAATCACCTGTTTTCCTTGAAATCGCGCAATAGCGCGTTTGCAGCGAGGTCGCTTGCGAGGCGCGCACAGGGGCCGCTACTGTTCGGGCATTTCCACGCTTCTTCGAGAGATATCATGGCCAAACTCAAGCTCGCCGTCATCGTGGGCAGCAATCGTCGCGACTCGATCAATCGTAAGCTCGCCCAGGCGCTGGTGAAGCTGGGAGCGAACGCTTTCGACGCGTCCTTCGTCCAGATCGACGACCTGCCGATGTTCAACCAGGATCTTGAGGCCGAGCGGCCGGAGTCGACGCTCCGGCTGAAACGCGAGATCGAGGCGGCAGACGCGATCCTGATCGTGACGCCGGAACACAACCGCTCGATCCCCGCCGTGCTCAAAAACGCCATCGACTGGGCGTCGCGGCCCTATGGCCGGAATTCCTGGGCCAACAAGACGGTGGCCGTGACGGGCACCAGCGCCGGCGTGGTCGGTACTGCCGTGTCGCAACAGGAGCTGCGCATGATCCTGACCAACCTTGCCGGCGTCGTGGTTGGCGGGCAGGTCTTCATCACCTTCAAGGACGGCCTGATCGACGCCGAGCACAACATCGCCAATGAAGGCACGCGCGCCTTCCTGCAGGGCTTCCTCGATCAGTTCACCGGGATCGCCGCCAAGCTCGCGGCCTGACGGGGCAGGCGCTTCCCGCGAACTTCCATCGCAGGCGTCGCCTTTCCGGGCGGCGCCTTTTTGCGGGCCAGTGGCGGGGCAAAAAAAGGGCCGGCGTCCCCGAGGGGAGCCGGCCTTGAAAGTTTGAAACATCTGGCGAAACCGCCAAACATCTCAGAGGGGAACGGCTGAAACGAACTCAACGCCGGGAGGAGATTGCGGAGCCCGTTCCGAACAACCGTGAGTGCAATATCGGGCATCACCTGCCGTTTTGCAATGCAGCATAGTTTGGGTCCGCCATGCGTTATCTGCATGAGATAGTGGCAAATGGTACGAATTTGAGCCTAAATGATTGAGAAATATGCACTCATTGCACGTTCGCTTCGCTTGCGGGTACAATTTTAAGTCGTTGAACGGGGTGTTTTCGCTCTTTTGGCGGTTATCCGTGGTTCTCGATGTGCGGATTTGCGCAGGGATTGCGCTGCCCTGGTCACAAAACCGCCAGAATTGAAAACGGGCGCCGTAGGCGCCCGATTCAACTGCGATATCGAAGAAGAGGCAGGCCTGCTGTCAGTAGGTCCAGCGTTGGGCCTTCTGGATCAGGAAGTCGCGGAAGACCTGGACGCGGGCGACCGACTTCATTTCTTCCGGATAGACCAGATAGCTTTCGAGCTGCGGCATCTCGGTCTCGCGCATCAGCTGCACGAGAGGGGAGCCGGTCTCGATCAGATAGTCGGGCAGCACCGCGATGCCGGCCCCCGAATCCACCGCACGCTTCATCGCGGTGATGTTGTTCACCGTCAGGTGGATCGGCCGCGGGTTGCGCTGGTCGCGCCCCATCGTGCCCAGCCAGTGCACCGCCGTCAGATAGGAGGGCGAGGTGCCGCCGAAGGACAGGATGCGGTGGTTGTCCAGGTCGTCATAGGTCTTCGGCTCGCCGAAGCGCTTCACATAGGCAGGCGAAGCGTAGACGTGGAAGTGCACCGTGAAGAGCTTGCGCTGGATCAGGTCCGGCTGCTGCGGCTGGCGCAGGCGGATCGCGATGTCGGCCTCGCGCATCGACAGGTCGAGTTCCTCATCCGTGAGGATGAGCTCGACCCGGATGTCCGGATAGAGATCCATGAACTCGGCGAGGCGCGGGGTCAGCCAGTGGCCGCCGAGGCCCCGCGTCGCGGTGACCTTGAGCTCGCCGGAAGGGTGCTCGCGCGTCTCCGAAAGCTGCGAGCGGGTCCGCTCCAGGCGCTGCGTCATCTCGCGAGCCGCGCGCCAGAGCAATTCGCCCTGTTCCGTGAGGATCAGACCGCGCGTATGCCGATGGAACAGCGGCGCGCGCAGCTCCCGCTCAAGCGCCCCGATCTGCCGGCTGACGGCCGATTGACTCAAGCCCAGAACATCGCCAGCTTTGGTAAAACTGCCTGACTCCGCGACCGTATAAAAGATTCTAATGCGGTCCCAATCCACCGCGCTTCCCCCGCTATGCGTTTTTTGCATGATGGGGGATAAAGAGGCGGTGCGTCAATGTCCGTGTGACAAATGTCGCCCATTATCCGTACTTAATCTGGTTACACGTCCCATCAGATTCGGTGATGAGTACGGAAAAAGCGGCTATTCAGCCGCTTCTCGCTGGTCGAGCTCGCTCGCAGCGAGCCAACGCTCTGCATCGAGGGCGGCCATGCAACCCAGGCCGGCCGCCGTGACCGCCTGACGATAGTGCTCGTCGGTGACGTCGCCGGCCGCGAAGACGCCCGGAACGTTCGTCCGGGTCGTGCCGGGCTCGACATCGATGTAGCCCGATTCGCGCATCGTGAGCTGGTCGGCGAAGAGTTCGGTCGCCGGCTTGTGGCCGATGGCAATGAAGACGCCGTCGGCCTTCAGCTCGCTCGCCACGCCGGTCTTGGTATTGGTCAGGCGCAGATGGGTGACGTTCGGCGGCTGCGTGCCGCCACAGATCTCGGCGATGGCGCTGTCCCAGACCACTTCGATCTTCGGATGCCTGAACAGGCGCTCCTGCATCACGCGCTCGGCGCGCAGGCTGTCGCGGCGATGGACCAGCGTGACCTTGCTCGCGAGGTTGGCGAGGTAGAGCGCCTCCTCGACCGCAGTGTTGCCGCCGCCGACGACCACGACCTCCTTGTTCCGGAAGAAGAAGCCGTCGCAGGTCGCGCAGGCCGAGACGCCGAAGCCCTGGAAGGCCTGCTCCGAGGGGAGGCCGAGCCATTTGGCCTGGGCGCCGGTCGCGATGATCAGCGCGTCGCAGGAATAGGTCTCCCCGCCATCGCCCCAAAGGCGGAAGGGGCGCTGCGAGAGGTCGACGCGGGCGATGTGGTCGGAGACCATCTTCGTGCCCATGTGCTCGGCCTGGGCGCGCATCTGCTCCATCAGCCAGGGACCCTGGATCACGTCGGCGAAGCCGGGGTAATTCTCGACATCGGTGGTGATCATCAACTGGCCGCCGGCCTGCATGCCGGAGATCAGCACCGGCTCCATCATGGCGCGGGCGGCGTAGATCGCCGCGGTGTAGCCGGCCGGGCCGGAGCCGACGATCATGACGCGGGCGTGGGTGTGGGCCATCGTCTCAATTCCTCTCCTGCGGCCGGGCGCCGCGGCTTCGATCCGTCAGATACGGCGGCGCGGCGCCGAAACAAGAGCCATCGGGCTCAAGCCGCGCCCAGCCCCAAAACGGCCCGGTGGCGCTGCCAGCCCTGCCGTATCGCATCGGCGATGACGGGCGTGGAGTCTATCGGCTGGTAGCCCTCGCCTTCAAGGCGTCCACAGAAGCGATGCACAACGCCCTCGCGCTCCAGCGCATGGATCAGCGCCGCGATCTTGGGGTGACCGCCTTGCGGCTCGAACACCAGGATCGGTGCGCCCGTCGCGGTGGCCTCGCCGATCATGTTGGTGGAATCGGCGGTTGCGACGATGGCATCGGCATTGGCGAGCAGGGCGAGATAGGGGTTCTCGCCCGAACCGTCCCACCACCAGCCGCCGTGACGGGCGAAGACGGTTGCGACGGCGGCAGCCAGTGCGGGGGAGGTGCGCCGGGAGGGCGAGCCCATCAGGGACGCGCCCGACCGTGCCAACGCGTCGAGCTGCCCGGCGAAGCGCTCGATATCGGCCGGCGTGAAGCGGTGATGGCGGCTGTCACCGCCGACCAGCACCGCGACGCGCGGCCTTGGCAGGCCGGCGATCGCCGCGGGCGGAGCAGCGCGCGCGGCGGCCAGCTTCTGCGGTGTCAGGCGGTGAGGGGATGTGGTGGTGACGAGGACATTGTCGCCGCGCAGCCGGTCATGCCCGGCAACCCAGATCAGGTCCGCGGCGGCGGGGCCGGTGCGCGGGTCCTTGAGGAAAACGGTATAGGTCGCGCCGTTCGAGACCTTCTTCAGCGTCCGCAGATAGGCGACGGCGCGCCGTCCCGAGGCGATCGCGACCTCCGGAAAGGGCGGGCTGAGGGGGCTTCCCGGCCGGTCCGGCGCCTCGCGTGGATCGATCGGGCCGCGCGGCATCAGCCAGGCCCATGGCTTGCGCGGCTTCACCCGGCGGATTTCCGGGGCGGCACCCAGCCGCTCGGCCACGCCGAGGCACTGCAACTCGTCGCCGGCCTTGCCGTCGCTCAGGACCCAGACGGTCGGCGTCGGATTTTCGTGCATGGCTGTCTGCGTCTGCGGCATGCGCCTTGTATCGCCCGTCGCTGCCGTCTACACCAGCCCGGCTTTTCTTTGAGGATACTTTGCCTTCGGGGATCTTCGTGCGTCCGAAACTCGACGATATCGACCTGCGCATCCTGCGCGAGCTCCAGGCCGATGGGCGCATGACCAATGTCGAGCTCGCCAGCCGCGTCGGCATTTCGCCGCCGCCCTGCCTGCGCCGCGTCAGGGCGCTTGAGGAAGCCGGGCTGATCCGCGGCTACCATGCCGATCTCGACGAACGAAAGCTGGGCTACGAGGTGGTTTGCTTCGCTTTCGTGCATCTGGCGAGCCAGGCCGAAGCCGATCTCGCTGCGTTTCAGGGCCGTATCCGCGAATGGGCTACGGTGCGCGAATGCTGGACGCTCTCGGGGGACATCGATTTCGCGCTGAAATGCGTGGCGCCGGACCTGAAGGCCTTCCAGGATTTCGTCGGGGAACTGACGGCCATGCCGAATGTCCGCAACGTCCGCACCGCGCTCGCCCTCGACCGGGTCAAGGACGAGCCGATCGTGCCCTTCGGCTGAGCGGCTTCCGAGCATCCAGCCCCGCATCCTTCAAGACGCAACCTTCGGCTACTCCGCAGGATGATTCAGCTGGCTCCGGAGCCTCCTTCGAGACGCCGTTGGCAGTGCCTCAGAGCTCAAGAATGCTCCGAACGATCTGCATTCAGCCGACGTAGCGCTTGATCCAGTAGGCGTTGTTGCGGGCGAGCGCCTTCAGGCGAAGCTGATCGACGTCCGGCCGATACCAGGCGCCGGCGCCGCCGGAGAGTTCCGTCGACATGATCGGATAACTTGCAAGCTCGCGGCCTTTGCGATCGTAGAGCGTCGCGATGCTTTCCAGATAGTCATTGGAAGCCCCGCCATCGGACGGCTTGCCGCCGCCGCCGCCGCCGGCATAGCTCGCCAGCCAGATGCTGCTGACGTTGACGACGAGGATCGTGCCGGCGCCGCGCTGCAGCGACGGGCCGAGCAGGTCGATGAGCGTGCGTTCGAGCTCGCTCTTCACGATCGCAACATTTTCGCCCCAGGCCTGGGTCACGGTTGGCGAGAACTGGATCTTGATCGAGCCGATCGGCACGGTCTGAGCGGAGGCGATGCCGGGCACCAGAGCCAACGCCGCGGCGCCGAGCGAGGAAGCGAGAAACAGTCGACGCGTCATCATGGCCGGGGTCTCCAAATGCTTGCCGCTTCAATGTAGGTGCGCGGCTGCGATAGTCCATGGCAGCAGGCCCGCGCCTCATTTTCCCTCGATCTTGGTTGCCAAGATGTGTCGGGGGGGGCGGCCGCATATCCGCTATCGACCGGGCATGCTCTATGGGGCGCCAGACGCGGGGGATTCGATGGAACGCTGGTTGACGGAATTCGTGAAGCTCTGGGTGGTGATCGATCCGATCGGCACCCTGCCGGTGTTCCTGGCGGTCACGGCCGGGCTCAGCGCTGCAGCGGCGCGGCGTATCGCCATTCAGGGATCGCTCGTCGCCTTCCTCGTGCTGCTGTTTTTCGTCGTGCTCGGCCAGATCCTGCTGACGGCAATGGATATCGAGCTGAGCTCCTTCCAGATCGCCGGGAACATCGTGCTGTTCCTATTCGCGCTGACGATGATCTTCGGCGAATCGAAACTTGAGGAGGATCAGAAGCTTCTGCGCTCCTCAGACCTCGAGAAGGCGGTCTATCCACTGGCAATCCCGAGCATCGCCAGCCCCGGCGCGATGCTGACCGTGATGACCATCACCGACAATTCGAGATTCAGCATCGCCGAACAGGCCGAGACTGTGGTTCAGATTGCGATTATCTTCGCCGTCCTGCTCGGATTGCTGTTCTGCGCTTCGCGCATCATCGCCGTCATCGGCAATGCGGGTGCGAGCGTCATCAGCCGGGTGATGGGGCTTATCCTGGCGAGCGTGGCTGTGGACGGTATCATCAAGGCGGTGAAGATCGTCTTGATGGGGTGACGCCCGGCGTCGCCACGCCGGGTTCGCCCCGAACATCTCCGTGCTCGTTCATCACCGGCCGCGCCCGAAACACAAATGCTCGCCACCAGGGCGAACATGGTGCTGTCTGCGGAGATGCTGAGCTCAGCGGAAGTCGACGCTAACGACCTCGTAGGATTTGCCGCCGCCGGGCGTGTTGACCTGGACGGAATCGCCGACCTTCTTGCCGATCAGCGCGCGCGCGATCGGCGAGCCGATCGAGACCTTGCCGGACCTGACGTCCGATTCCGGCTCGCCGACGATCTGGTAGCTCTTCTCTTCCTCGGTATCGTCGTCGATCAGCTTGACGGTGGCGCCGAACTTGATCGTGTCGCCGCCGAGCTTGCTGACATCGATGATGTCGGCGCGGCCGATCAGCGATTCGAGTTCCATGATCCGGCCTTCGTTGAGCGACTGCGCTTCCTTGGCCGCGTGATATTCCGCGTTCTCGGAGAGATCACCCAGCGCGCGCGCTTCGGCGATCGCGGTGATGATGCGCTGGCGCTGGACCTGCTGGCGGTCCTTCAGCTCGGCCTCCAGGGCGGCGAAGCCGCCCGCGGTCATCGGAACCTTTTCCATTCTTTCCGTCCCACAAGCTCCGAAAGCGCGGCCCACCGGCGGCAAAGTGACCGTCGGTGTTTCCGCGCTTCCGCTCAATTTTTGAACTTCGCCGCGAACGGCCTCTCAGGCCGCGCGTTCGAAGTATGACTGCAACGATCGTACTTCGAGATCGCCGCTGCAATAGGCCTTGATGCCCTCCGCGGCAGCGATCGCTCCGGCCAAGGTGGTATAATAGGGCACCTTGTGCAAGAGGGCTGTTCGACGGAGCGAACGGGAATCCGCAAGCGCCTGTGGACCCTCTGTGGTGTTGAAGATCAGCTGGATCTCGCCGTTCTTGATCGCGTCGACGACATGCGGCCGACCTTCCAGAACCTTGTTGATCCGCGCTGCGTCGATGCCCTGTTCCTGCAGCAGGCGCAGCGTGCCGCCGGTCGCGACGATACGGAAGCCGAGATCGGCGAGGATGCGCACGGAGGGGACGATGCGCGGCTTGTCGTCGTCACGCACCGAGACGAAGACCGTGCCCTTGACCGGCACCTTGGAGCCGGCGCCGAGCTGGCTCTTGGCGAAGGCGGTGTCGAAGGAGCGGTCGAGGCCGATGACCTCGCCGGTCGAGCGCATCTCCGGCCCGAGCAGGACATCGACGCCGGGGAAGCGCGCGAAGGGGAAGACCGCTTCCTTGACGCCGACATGGTCGAGCACCGCCGGCTTCAGGCCGAAGCCCGCCAGCGGCTCGCCGGCCATGATGCGGGCCGCGATCTTGGCGATCGGCTGCCCGATGACCTTGGCGACGAAGGGCACGGTGCGCGAGGCGCGCGGATTGACCTCGAGGACGTAGATCTCGCCGTCCTTGATGGCGTATTGCACGTTCATCAGGCCGCCGACATCGAGCGCGAGCGCCATCGCCTTAGTCTGGCGCTCCAGTTCCGCGATGGTCTCGGCCGAGAGCGAACGCGGTGGCAGCGAGCAGGCCGAATCGCCGGAGTGGATGCCGGCTTCCTCGATATGCTCCATGATGCCGGCGATGAAGGCGTCCTTGCCGTCCGCCAGGCAGTCGACATCGACCTCGATCGCGTCCGAAAGATAGCGGTCGAACAGCAGCGGGTTCTTGCCGAGGACGGTGTTGATCTGGCCCGTCTTGTCGTTCGGATACTTGGCCTTGACCTCGGAGGGGATCAGCGAGGGCAGGGTGCCTAGCAGGTAGTCCTCGAACATCACCTCGTCGCGGATGATGGCCATGGCGCGTCCGCCGAGCACGTAGGAGGGGCGAACGACGAAGGGCAACCCGAGTTCGCCGGCAATGATGCGGGACTGCTCGACCGAGTAGGCGATGCCGTTCTTCGGTTGCTTGAGATGCAGCTTGTCGAGCAGGCGCTTGAAGCGGTCCCGGTCTTCCGCGAGGTCGATCGCGTCAGGCGAAGTGCCGAGGATCGGGATGCCCGCCTCTTCCAGCGCGTTCGCGAGCTTCAGCGGGGTCTGGCCGCCGAACTGGACGATGACGCCGTGTAGCGTGCCGTTCTGCTTCTCGGTCTCGAGGATCTCGAGTACGTCCTCGGCGGTCAGCGGCTCGAAATAGAGCCGGTCGGAGGTGTCGTAGTCGGTCGAGACCGTCTCCGGGTTGCAGTTGATCATGATGGTCTCGTAGCCGGCGTCGCGCAGCGCGTAGCAGGCATGGCAGCAGCAATAGTCGAACTCGATGCCCTGGCCGATGCGGTTCGGACCGCCGCCGAGGATGACGACCTTCTTGCGATCGGAAGGATTGGCCTCGTCCGCCGTCTTGCCGGCGAAAGGCATGGCATAGCTCGAATACATGTAGGCGGTCGGCGAGGCGAACTCCGCCGCGCAGGTGTCGATGCGCTTGTAGACGGGGCGAACGTCGAGCGACTTGCGCAGCGCCCTGACCTCGGCCTCGGTCTTGCCCGCAACCGCGGCGAGGCGCTTGTCCGAGAAGCCCATCGCCTTGATCTGGCGGAAGGCGCCGGGCGTCTGCGGCAGGCCGAACTTGCGGATCTTCTCCTCGGTCTCGACGATGCCGCGCATCTGGGCGAGGAACCAGGGATCGATCTTGCAGCTCTCGTGGATCTCCTCGTCGCTGAAGCCAAAGCGCATGGCCTGGGCGACGTGGAGGATGCGGTCCGGCGTCGGCGTCGAGATCGCGGCCTTGATGGCGTTGCGGTCGTCGCCATGGCCGAAGCCCTCGATCTCGATCTCGTCGAGCCCGTCAAGGCCCGTTTCCAGCGAGCGCAGCGCCTTCTGCAGCGATTCCTGGAAGGTGCGGCCGATCGCCATGGCCTCGCCGACCGACTTCATCGCGGTCGTCAGCGTTGGCTCGGAACCCGGGAACTTCTCGAAGGCGAAGCGCGGGATCTTGGTGACGACATAGTCGATCGTCGGCTCGAAGGAGGCCGGTGTCGCCCCGCCGGTGATGTCGTTCTCGATCTCGTCGAGCGTGTAGCCGACGGCGAGGCGCGCCGCGACCTTGGCGATCGGGAAGCCGGTGGCTTTGGACGCCAAGGCAGACGAACGCGAGACGCGCGGGTTCATCTCGATGACGATCATGCGGCCGGTGGCCGGGTCGATCGCGAACTGTACGTTCGAGCCGCCGGTCTCGACGCCGATCTCGCGCAGCACCGCCAGCGAGGCGTCGCGCATGATCTGGTATTCCTTGTCGGTCAGCGTCAGGGCCGGGGCGACGGTGATCGAATCGCCGGTATGGACGCCCATCGGATCGAAGTTCTCGATCGAGCAGACGATGATGCAGTTGTCCTTCTTGTCGCGGACAACCTCCATCTCGTATTCCTTCCAGCCCAGCACGCTCTCCTCGATGAGGACCTCGCTGGTCGGGGAGGCGTCGATGCCGCGCTCGACGATGTCGATGAACTCGCCCTTGTTGTAGGCGATGCCGCCGCCGGTGCCGCCCATGGTGAAGGACGGGCGGATGATCGCGGGAAGGCCGATATCCTCGAGCGCGTCGAGCGCCTGGCCGAGCGTCTTGATGTGATGCGAGCGCGGGGTGTCGAGGCCGATCTTGGTCATTGCCTCGCGGAAGAGCTCGCGGTCCTCGGCCTTGTCGATGGCCTCGGCCGTGGCACCGATCATCTCGACGTTGAACTTCTCCAGCACGCCCATCTTCTTCAGCGAGAGCGCGCAGTTCAGCGCGGTCTGGCCGCCCATGGTCGGCAGCAGCGCGTCGGGGCGCTCCTTTTCGATGATCTTGGCGACGATCTCGGGCGTGATCGGCTCGACATAGGTCGCATCGGCCAGGTCCGGATCGGTCATGATCGTCGCCGGATTCGAGTTGACCAGGATGATGCGGTAGCCCTCGGCCTTCAGCGTCTTGCAGGCCTGGGTGCCGGAATAGTCGAACTCGCAGGCCTGTCCGATGATGATGGGGCCGGCGCCGATGATCAGGATGGACTTGATGTCTGTGCGCTTGGGCATGATCTCGACCGGTCTTGCGGGCGCGCGCAAGGCCGGTCCGATCGGGCGAGCGGAGGCCTGGCGAACGTCTGAATGAATGCTAGGCGCTCGCTATAGACGGGCAAGGCGGCGGAAGGAAGCTAAAAGCGCTTCCGCCTTCACTCAACGCACAGGCCGTGCCGCGGGGGCTGCGAGGTCGATCTCCAGTGGCCGCAGCAAGGAGCGGTCCAGCTGGCGCTTGCGTCGCATGGCGACGAAGAGCACGGCGAGGGCCGCAATCTCGCAGGCGGCGCCGACGAAGCCGAGCGGCCAGGTGCCGGCGTGGCGCATGACCTGCTGGCCCAGCGCCGCGCCGGCCGCGATGCCGAAATACAGTGCCGAGGCGTTCAGCGAGAGCGCGACCACGGCCGCGTCCGGTGCCATCGCCGCGAGGCGCGACATCTGCGAGGGGTGCCCCGCCCAACCCGCCGCGCTCCAGACCAGCAGCACGAAGGGGATCGGGTAGATCGCAACTGCAGGCGGCAGGTTGACGGCGATCAGCGAGGCGGTGAGCAGCGCCGCGGCCAGCACGGTCAGCACGACGGTCAGCGTCCGCTCCGGGCCGAAGCGGTCGCTCGCGATGCCGCCGAGCTGGTTGCCGATGGCCGAGCCGATGCCGGAAACGACGAGTGCCGCGGCGAGCCAGGGGCCGGCGAGACCGGCATGGTTGGTCAGGAAGGGCGCGATATAGGTGTAGAGAACGAAGGCGCCGGTGGTCCAAAGCATCGTTGTTGCCAGCGCCAGCAGCACGTCGCTGCGCCCCGCGACCTGAAGGCGCTCGCGTAGCGTGTTCGTGCTGTGCGGCAGGCCCTTGGGCAGCTTGACGAGAAGGCCCGCCAGAGACAACGCGCTGAACAGCGTCACGATCAGGAAGGCAAGGTGCCAGCCGCCGAAGCCGACCACGGCCGTGCCGATCGGGATGCCGAGAATCAGCGAGACCGTCATACCGCCGGTGACCAGTGCGATGGCGCGGCCGCGCCGCTCCGGCGCGGAGACCGCGACGGCGACTGCGTTCGCCGCCGGCATGAAGACGCCCGCCGAGAGCGCCATCACGATCCGGGCGGCCATCACCACCCAGAAATCGCTGGCGAAGGCGGCGCCGAGATTGGCGAGGCCGAACACCGTCATCGCACCAACCAGCACCGCCTTGCGGTCGGCATCGCCGAGCACGGTGGAGAGGATCGGCGAGCCGATCGCATAGGCGAGGGCGAAGATCGAGATGAGCAGGCCGGCGGTGTCGACAGAAACGCTCAGGCCGTTGGCGAGGTGGGGCAGGATGCCGGTGACGATCAGGCTGCCCGTGCCGATGGCGAAGGCGCCGCCGGCGAGGGAAAGAAGACGCGTATCCATGGGAATGATCCTTGCGGATGATCGCTGTTTCGAAGGCAAGCTTCAAAATTTCAATGATCGTTGAATTTTAAGAGCGCCGCTCGCTGCCCGCAAGGATAATTTCAATGAATGTTGAATATTGTCAGCGGCGGCTTCATCGCCTATTTCGGAGGCGATGAAGCCGGTCTTCCACCCCGATATCGAGGATGTCGCCCCCGCCGACGTGTTCGCGGCGCTGGCGGATCCGATACGGCTCGGCATCCTCGTCGCGCTCGCCGATGTCAGCGAGGTCGACAAGGCGCGCTGCAGCCATTTCACCGCCTTCGCCTCGCCTTCGCTGCTGTCCTACCACTTCGCCAAGCTGCGCGAGGCAGGCATCACCCGCATGCGGGTGGAGGGAACGTCGCGCTATCTCAGCATCCGGCGCGACGAGCTGAACCAGCGCTTTCCCGGGCTGATCGACAGCGTGATCGAGACCGCGCGGCGTGACCCGAACCTGCCGCGGCTCGGTCCCGAATGGCTTTCAGGCGGCGACGAGACGCAGGGTTCGACTTCGCCCCGTTGACAGCGTCCGGCGCAGGTTTAGCGTCCTCTCTTCCGCGATGGCGTCGAGCCGGATCGCGACACGGCACCGGCCACGCCCGAACCCGAGGAGCATGGCCATGCGTGCTGCTGACCCTCAGAAACTCGATGCCCTGGTGGGGCGTCTCGTCGGTGACGTCGGAGCCTCCGTCACTGGCGCCCTGATCGTGCTGGGCGACCAGCTCGGCCTCTACAAGGCGATGGGCGACGGCGAGCCCGTCACCTCCCGGCAACTGGCGGAGAAGACCGGCTTCAAGGAGCGCTATGTGCGCGAATGGCTCGCCGGCCAGGCGTCGGCCGGCTATGTCGACTATGACGAAGGCAGCGACAGCTTCAGCCTCTCGCCGGAACAGGCCATGGCCTTCGCCGAAGACGACAGCCCCGCCTTCTTCGCCGGTGCCTTCGAGATCGTGCAGTCGATGTGGGTCGACGAGCCGAAGGTCGAGGAGGCCTTCCGAACCGGCTCGGGCCTCGGCTGGCACGAGCACAGCAAATGCCTGTTCCGGGGAACCGAGCGCTTCTTCCGGCCCGGCTACAACGCGCATCTGACCGCGGAGTGGATTCCGGCGCTGGACGGTGTCCAGGCCAAGCTGATGCAGGGCGCGACCGTCGCCGACGTCGGCTGCGGGCACGGCTCCTCCACCATCCTGATGGCGCAGGCCTATCCGCAATCGCGCTTCTATGGCTTCGACTATCACGGGCCTTCGATCGAGCGGGCGCGCGAGGCGGCGGAGAAGGCGGGCGTTGCCGACCGCATCGTCTTCGAGCGTGCCTCCGCGAAGGACTTCCCCGAGCGGAAATACGACCTCGTGACGATGTTCGACTGCCTGCACGACATGGGCGATCCGGTCGGCGCGGGGAAGCATGTGCGGGAGTCGCTGGCGCGGGACGGCAGCTGGATGATCGTCGAACCCTTCGCGCACGACCATCTCAAGGACAATCTGAACCCGGTCGGGCGGATCTTCTACGGCGCGTCCACCATGATCTGCACGCCAGCCTCGCTTTCGCAGGAGGTCGGGCTCGGCCTCGGCGCGCAGGCCGGCGAGATGCGGCTGCGGAAGGTCGCGATGGATGCGGGCTTCTCGCATTTCCGCCGGGCGACCGAGACGCCGTTCAACATGGTCTTCGAGGTGCGGGCCTGACACGGTTCGGCTGAAACCCAGGGAGCGCGGTCCGAAGCGCCGCAGGGGGGGCGGGATTTGTCCACCGCTCGCCGCAGAAGCGAGTTGAGGTGTCGGTGGTTGTTGTGCAATGTTATATCATTGCATAATGAGTGGAGTTTTCCCTTGTCTTCGTCTCGCCTCGTTGCGGCCGGCTTCGGCCTCGTCGGCTGCCTGCTCGCGTCCGCGGCCCTTGCGCATGACCATGCGGTGCTACGCGGGCGGCTCGTCTTCGCCGACCACGAAAAAGCGGTCGTCCGCATCCTCGACCTCGACAGCGGCGAGGTCACGCATAGCTTCGACGTGCCAAAAGCCAATCCGGGTTTCGCCGCGGTTTCCGGCGGGCGCTACGTCGTGGTCAAGACGGGAGACGACGCGGGGACGCTGGGCATCCTCGACACCGGGCTGATCGCCGAGTCGCATGGCGACCATGTCGATATCGACAAGGCCGAGCCGAAGCTCCTCGACTTCTCGACGAAAGGGGACCGGCCTGCCCATGTCATTTCGGGCCATGGGCAGCTCGCGCTGTTCTATGACGGCTTACGTCCCTGGGAAGGCAAGAGCGAGCCCAAGGTGGTGATGCTCGCCATCGACGCCCTGGCCAAGCCGGAACCCGAGGTCACGATCTGGCCGAGCCCGGCGCCGCAGCATGGCATTGCCGTGCCGCTCGGAGCGCGGCAATGGCTGATCTCGGTGCCCAACCCCGCCTATGCCAAGGGCGATGACCGCAGCGCCTCGCCACGTCCCAACGGCTTCGAGATCCTCGAGCAGGGCCGAGCGTCACAGAACGATGGCGGCTGGAAGCGTGTCGCAGGCTTCAACGACCCGGCGCGAGCGGAAGCTTCCTGCAAGCTCTATCACGGCTATGCGCCGGCGCGCGGCGGGCGCCATGTCTTCGGCTGCGCCGAGGGCGAGGGCGGCGGTTTGCTGGTGCTGTCCAAAGCCGGGAAGGGCGCCGCAGACGGTTGGAGCGCGCGGAAGCTCGCCTATCCCGACGAACGGCGCAGCAGCGCGCTCAAGTCCCGCGAAGGCGGACGCCATCTCGTCGGCAATTACGGGTTGAAGGCGCCCTATGACGCGCTGCTCCGGATCGATCCCCAAGCGAAGGCGCTCTCCGCCGAGGATGTGCTGCCGGTGCCGGGCGAGCAGGCTGTCTGCCAGTTCGAGCTCAGCAGCAATGGCAGCCGGCTCGCCAATCTGACGCCGGACGGCAAGCTCAGGATCTACGAGGTCGGGCCCGCCTGGAAGGAAATCGCCTCCTTCGACGCGGTCCCGGCCTTCGACTGTGCCTACGCGGCGAAGACGCCAACGCCGAGTCTCGCCGTGATCGGGGGCAGCGCCTTCGTCAGCGACCCGACGAACGCGCGCATCCGCGAATATCATCTCCACACGTTGAAGCAGGGGCTCGATATGCCGGTCGGCGGCATGCCCGCCAACCTTGCCGGCAGCGACGCCGGATAATTCGTGAAGCAGCGCGGGGCGAAAAAATCGTTCGCCCCGCGCTGTCCATGATCTAGGAAGCGCGGATGCCGTTTCGCCGCTATCCGCGCCAGTTCCGCCAGCTCATGGCCTATGTCGTCGCCGGCGGGCTCACCGCGGTCGCGCATTACGGCGTGCTGATCGGGCTCGTCGAGCTCGGCCGGATCGATCCTGTTCCGGCGACGCTCGCCGGCTTCGTCGTCGGCGCGCTGGTTTCCTATACGCTGAACCGCTGGATGACCTTCGACGCCACGCGCACCCATGCGCAAGCGGGGTGGCGCTTCGCCCTGATCGCAGCCGGCGGCTTCGTGCTCACCGGAATCCTGATGCATTTCTTCGTGACGAGGGCTGGCTTGCCCTATCTGCCGATGCAGATCGTCACCACCGGCGTGGTGATGGTGTTCTCGTTCCTCGGTCACAAATTCTTCAGCTTCGCCGACCGGGCGGCCTGACGGCACGCCGCCCGGTCGTTTTCCTCACTGCTGCGGGGCGACCGTCAGCGTGAGCTGGCGGCGGCCGATGCGGCCTTCCTTGTCGGTCGCCTCGATCTCGATGATGTGGCTTCCGCTGGGGACGAGGACTGAGGGCGCGTCGATTCCAGCCGGCGTGATGAAAGGCTTGATCCGCTCGGTGATGTCGACCGGAGGCTGGCGGCGATAGAAGACGCGCACGGTCGCCGGATCGATCGGTACGCCGTTGCTCGGCATGAAGCGAACGGCCAGCCGGAAAGGCTTGCCGTCAACACCCTTGTCGGGCGTCGGCAAGGTGTCGATGCTGGGGCCGCGGGTGAGGTTGCGCGTGCTGGCTGGGGCCTTGGCTGTGGTCGGCAAGCCCGCTTCCTCACGGGTGATGAGCTGAACCGGTTCGGCGGCGTGTGCCGTCGTCGACATCGCAGCGGCGGCGAGAACAACACGCAGAATGTGCGGGATGAGCACAGTCTTCATCATCGTCCCTATTTCACTCCCAAGATTCCGGCGATGAGGCCGGCGATGGCAGAAATGATGGTACCGGCCATCAGGATGGTGGTTTCGATGGTTTTCAGCGTTTCCATCGGCACCTTGCCATGCACGGCCAGCAGCCCCTTCCGCAGTTCCGGCAGCGAGACGAGGCCCCGCGCGGCGAGCGCAGCCTGCGTCACGCGCAGCAACATCCCCGAGAACATGGAGGCGCCGATGCTCAGCGCATAGAACGAAGTCTCGCGCCAAGCTGCCAGCCCTTGCGGAAGGAGCGGTATATTGTCGTGCCAACCGAGCAATGCGTTCATGGTCACGACGGAAAAAATCGCGAAACCGATGGCGATGCCGATATCGAAGGCGATCAGCCGCGGGCGAAGCCCGAAATAGAGCATGCCGGTGATGAAGGGGATCGCGATCGAGGCGAGGCGCAGCGCCCAGAGCGGCAGGTCGAGCCAAAGGACGATCGCGCAATAGGCCAGCAGCAGCAAAGTCAGGCCGAAGGGCAACACCCAGTAGCGGCGGCGCGCTACGGAATGGGCGGTCGGCGGGGCAGGCTCAGGCGCGTCCACCTTCTCGGATGCTGCAGGTTCCAGGGCTGCAACGGGTCTTGCAGCCAGTGCGGCGCGGTCCTCTTCGGCACGCTTCTCGAAGGCCGCGAGCCGCTCCTCCAGAGCACCGAGGCGACGCAGCAGGGGAAGGATCGGCGTCAGGTCACGCCCGCAGCAACGGCAGGACAGGACGCCCGCATTGAGCGTGGCGTCGCAATAGGGACAGTTGAACTGATCCTGCACGGAGCTCTCACGCCTTTGGGGCAAGCCGCGCTCAGAGCCACGTTCGCTCCGCCAAATCAAGCTACTTTGCGCGCTCCCCTAGCGGAACTTTAGTATAAGTCAGCATTCTTGCCGTAATGGATGCGCGACCTATTTCGATCAGGTGGGCTTCGTCGCCTTGAACGTCATCCGGTGCGGGTTGTGGCCGAAATTCGCGGGCCGCTGCAGGTCGGCGAAGCCGGCCTCACCGATCAGTTCGGAGATGGCGTCCGGGGTGTAGGTCGACAGCCCGTATTGCGCCCTGAGCTTCCGGTAGTCCGAAAAGGCGGTGCGGATGAGGCCTGCGAGCGCCGCCATCAGGAAGCCGCCGCGCCAGGCGAAGCCGAGAAGCTGCGAGGCATCAGTGAGCGGGCTGACGTCGGGCGGAATGACGTCCGCTATCACCAGCTTGCCGCCGGGCCTGAGCTTGCTGCGCCAGGTTTCGAGCAGCGCCTTCAATTCGTCGCGGGACAGATACTGGACCAGCGAATTGGCGACGACGAGATCGAGCGAAGCCTCCGGCAGAGCCTCGACCTCTTCGGGGGAGACGACCGTGATGTTGACCTTGCGGCCGAACTGGGCGCGCAGTTTGTCACGCACGGTGGGCGCAGCTTCGCAAAGATAGAGCCTGCCGCAGGCCGAGGCGACGCGTGCCGCATCGAGCGCCTCGCCGCAGCCATGGTCGAGCACGACGGCGTCGGGCGCGGGAACATGTGCGATCACGTCGCTTGCTATGGCGTGGTAGTGCAGCGCCTTGTGGCGCGGCGAGACGTAGATGGAATGTTCGCCGTTCCAGAAATCGCGCCAGGACATGGGCCGTATCGATCCTCGGGGTCGCTCACGACCGTTGCCCGATGACTAGACGCAAGCGGCAGGGCTTCGCAACAGCCGGGGTTCCGGGACGCGGCGGTTTCCGCTTAAGTCACGATGGCGTCCCCGACTCGGGGCGCGCGGGACGGGGGATGCCGATGCTGCTGCTGCCGCGATTGCTCAAGGGGTTCGTCCGGCAGGGACGCCTCACCGTCATCACGCCGGACGGCAAGCGCCATGTCTTCGGACCCGGTCCAGCCGAGATGTTGTTCGCCGGCGTGCGAAAGACGGCGCCCTCGGTCACGGTGCGCTTCCATGACAACCGCATCGAGCGCGAGCTTTTCCTCAATCCCGAGCTCGCCTTGGCCGAAGGATACATGGATGGCCGGATCGACTTCGAGGAGGGCACGATCCACGATCTGCTGACGCTGTTCTGGCTGCAGCGCAAGGAGCTGCGGAAGCACCCGCTGCAGAAGGTGATCCGGCAGGTGCGCTTCCGCATCCGGCGCTGGCGCATGCACAACCCGCTCGGCCTCGCCGGCAAGAAGGTCAAGCACCACTACGACATCCCGACCGATTTCTATCGGCTCTGGCTCGACGAGAGCATGACCTATTCCTGTGCGTACTGGCACTCGCCGGATGTCGGGCTGGAGAACGCGCAGAAGGCCAAGCTCCGGCACATCGCCGCCAAGCTGAAGATCGAGCCCGGCATGCGTGTGCTCGACATCGGCTCGGGCTGGGGCGAATTGGCGATCTATCTGGCCAAGGCCTGCGGGGCGAAGGTGACCGGCCTCAACGTCTCGCCCGACCAGATGGCGGCGGCCTCGAGGCGCGCCGAAGCGGCTGGGGTCGGCGATGCCGTCACCTTCGTCAACAAGGACTATCGCGAGCTTACCGGGACGTTCGACCGCATCGTCTCGGTCGGCATGATGGAGCATGTCGGCGTCGCGCATTACGGCGAGTATTTCGAGGGGATCCGCGATCTCCTGACGCCGGACGGGATCGCACTCGTCCACTGCATCGGCCGCGCCGGGCCGCCCGGCTTCACCGGGCCGTTCTTCGAGAAGTACATCTTCCCAGGCGGCTATGCGCCGGCATTGTCGGAGGTGTTCGCCGCAGTCGAGCAGACCGGGCTCTGGTCCTCTGACTGCGAGTTCTGGCGCCGCCACTACCACTGGACACTGGAGGCCTGGCGCGAGCGCTTCATGGCGAGGCGCGAGGAAGTGGTCGGCATGATGGGCGAGCGCTTCGCGCGGATGTGGGAGTTCTATCTCTGCGCCTGCTCGATCTCCTTCGACATCGGCGGCGACATGGTGTTCCAACTGCTGCTCGGGCCGCACAAGAGCGCCGTCCCGATCATCCGCGACTACATCGCGGATGACGAGAAGGCTCTGGCCGCGAAGGGGTTTTGAGCGGGCTGCCCTCATTGCGAGCGCAGCGAAGCAGTCCAGGAGGCGCAGGGCTCTGCCGCGCCTGGATTGCTTCGTCGCTTCGCTCCTCGCAATGACGACATAGGCCGAGGAAAGCGCCTTACCGCTTCAGATTGACGATCACCACGCCGGCGAGTGCCATGGCGCCGCCCATCAGGCCGAAGGCCGTCGGGACTTCGCCGAGCCAGAGGAAGCCGATCAGCATCGCCATCGGCGGCACGGCGTATTGGAAGTTCGACGCGCGGGCGGCCGGCAGGCGCGAGAGGGTGATCGCCCAGGTGCCGTAGGCGATCAGGCTCGGCACGGCGGCGAGATAGACCACCGACCAGAAGGAGACGGCCGGGGCGACCTGCGCCTGCGCGATCGCGGAAGGCAGGAAGGGCAGCAGCACGAAGCCGCCGATCGCCATGTTCCAGGCCGCGACATGGAGCGGCTTGTAGCGGGCGAAGAGCGGCTTCTGCACGACAGTGGTGATGGCGTTGCAGAACGCTGCACCGAGAATCAGCAGCACGCTCATGCCGATCTCGACATCGAGCCCCTTGCCGATCGCGATCACGCCGATGCCGGCGAAGGAAAGGGCGGTGCCGAGCCACGCGATCAGGCTGAAGCGCTCGCCCAGGATCATCATGGCGAGGACGGCGGTCATGATCGGGTTGGTGTTGATGATGAAGGCGGCAGGGCCGGCCGGCACGACGCGCTGGCCGAAGTTCAGCAGCAGCGCATAACCCGCGATGAAGATGACGCCGCCGACGAGGAAGCGCCAGATATCGGCGCGCTCCGGCAGCTTCGCCCGCGTCGCGAGGAGGAAGAGCGCGGCGGGGCCGCCGGCGAGCGCAAAGCGCAGCGCGGCCATCTCGGCCGGGCCGAAGCCGGCGAGGCCGGCACGGATCGCCGGGAAGGAAGAAGCCCAGGCCATGACCGTGAAGGTCACGGTGAAGACCAGCGTCGGGTCGAGGCGCTGAGAACCGGAAGTGGTTGGCGCGGGGGAGGCGCAACTTGAGGAGGACATGGCGTCGATCCATTGGTGACGAAAGGTTGCTCCCGATAGACGCCTCAGCGAGCTGATTGACAAACGAACAATTCGCGCATGAGCTGTGAGAATGGATCACAGCTCGAACCTGCCGCCGCTCGACACCTTGCGCGCCTTCGAAGCCGCGGCGCGCACAGGCAGCTTCTCTTCGGCGGCCGAGGTGCTGAACCTGACCCATGGCGCCATCAGTCGGCAGATCGCCAAGCTCGAGCATTGGCTGGGCCTGCGCGTCTTCCTGCGGCAGGCGCGCGGCGTCTCACTGACGCCGGAGGGTCAGCGTCTGCTCCAGCGCACGCAGGAGGCCTTCGCGCTGATCGCGGATACCTCCGAGCGCTGGCGCGAGGTGCGCGGCGCTTCGGTGGTGCGGGTCAGCGCGCCGCCCTCGGTTTGCGCCTTGTGGCTGATGCCGCGTCTGGCGGTTCTGGAGGCGGGCATGCCCGCCCTGCGCATCGTGCTGCAGGTCGAGCATCGCAAGGTGGATTTTGAAGAGGAAGGTGTAGACCTAGGGATACGTTGCGGACGCGGCGGCGCGCCGGACCGGCTTTCGCTCAAGTTGTTCGAGGAGTGGTGCTTCCCGATCGCCTCACCGCAGCTCGCTGCGCTGATCGGGGAGGGGCCTCCCGAGCGTCTGCTCGGCCAGCCGCTGATCCATGATTCCGACGCCGCCGGCTGGAAGGCCTGGTTCGCCGCGCAGGGGCTGGATTATCGCCCGCGCCCGCAGGACCGCCGTTTCGAGGATTACAACCTCGTGCTGGATGCTGCGGCGCACGGCCTCGGCATCGCGCTGGCCCGTCCGCCGCTGGCGCGCGAGCAGCTCACGGCGGGTCGGATCATGCGCGTGGATGCACGCGAGGCACTGAACCCCGTGTCCTACTGGCTCGACCGGCCCCATGGCGCGCTCAGACCTTCGGCGGCAGCTTTGGCCGAGCGCATTGCGCGGGCGGCCGGTGCGGCCAGAGGCGACATCGAGGCGTTCCTGAGCCGGGAGGCGCGGGCTGCTTGATCCGCGTCATACTCGGGCTTGACCCGAGCATCTCGTGACCAGCAGGTGCCGGAACCTCTTTTGGCCTGAGATTCTCGGGACAAGCCCGAGAACGGGGGACTGCGTTCAGCGCAAGCTGTGCCGCGGAGCGGCGAACTCCCCGCGCTGGCTGGCGCGGGCCATCTCGAAACTGTCGGCGATGCGTCGCGCCCTGACGATGAAGGCCTGCGCGATATCCCGCGGGCAGACCTCGTGCGCGGTGATCTCGAACAGGTCGAGCCAGCGGTCGAAATGCTTGCCCTCCAGGGGCAGGATGAGATGCGGACGCATCGGCCGGCCGTTGTAGCGGCCGGAGCGTAGCATCACGCCGCTCCAGAAATCGGTGATCTTGCCGATATGATCGTCCCAGTCCTCCACCGCTGCCGCGAAGACCGGGCCGATCAGGTCGTCCTGACGCGCCCGCTCATAGAAGGTGCGGACCAGCTCGGCGATCATCGGCTCGCGCAGGTCAGGGTGGGCAGCGCCCGGATGAATGAGGGGGTTGTCGGTCATCTTTGGGGCATTCGAGGTTTCCCGTATTGTCTGCGGGCCGAGCGGAGAAGGCTAGGCCCGCACGGCTTCTGCGACCTTGTGAGGCAGGGTGGGATCGGGCGGGGCGATATCCTGTTGGCCGTGTTCCAGAAACAGCCGCATCTCCTCGGCCAGGGCGAAGAAGCGATCCCGCACCGCCTTGGCGTGGGGATTGGCGCGCTCGATCGCCATGAAGACGTTGGGTGCGTCGTAGCGGACCATCTCCGTCGCCTGCATCAGGTGGTCAAAGCTCGCAGTGGTCATCGTCCGGGGCAGCGGCTCCATGCGGACCAGGATCTTGGCGATGAGATGGGTCAGGCCCTGCACCATGGCAGCCTCGCGGTCATGGGCGTCGGCCGTGGTCACGATGACCTTCAGCTTGAGCACGCGGCGCAGGAAGGCGGCGATGCGCGGGGTGCTGCCGCCCCTGATCGGGCAGAGCGCGATCTTGAGCCCGTCGAGGCCGTTGCGGGCGCTCTGCGGGCCGAAGAGCGGGTGCGTGCCGATGATCTCGACATCCTCCGGCAAGGCCGCCTCCATCGCCCGTGCCGGGCCGATCTTGACGGAGCCGACGTCGAGGACCACGGCGCCGGCCTTGAGATGCGCGCGCAGCGACGCGATCGCCTCGGGGATCGCCGGGACGGGCACTGCGAGAATGACGAGATCGCAGGCGGCGACCTCGGCAGCGCTGGCGGGAGCCAGCCCCTGGCCGCTCGCATCCGGCTCGGGCGGATGCGCCGGGTCACAGATGCGCAATGCAAAATGCGGCTGGAGATGGCGGGCCATCAGCCGCCCGAAGGCGCCGAAGCCCATGATGCCGATGGAGGTGACGGCTCTGATCGTGGAAGACATCGCTCTGGTCCGGTGGTGGGCCGCGATGCCGGGTGATCTGCCTGAATTCAACCGCCAGCGCGGCGGTTGAACATGGGAATGCCACCGCCTCTATGAGGACGGGGCGTAATAGCTGCGGAAGCTGGCCATCAGGCTGATCATGGCCCGTTTAAAGCTCGCGGGCGCAACGCTGTCAATCGAGCGGGGGCGAATAGTCTGTCGGCGTCAGCGTGCGGTCCTCGATCGCGCCGACCATGTCGCCGTGCTCGATCTTGGTGGCGCGCTTGATCTCGCTCCATTCCGGATCGGCCATGAAGCTCGCCCAGGCCTTGGCCTTCGTCTCGGCGTCGGGCCAGGCGAGGATATAGGCGAATTCGGTCCGCCCTGCGCTCGCCGTTTCCCACATCGCCACGATCCTGAAGCCGTGGCGGCCCATGATGCGGGCGGCGTGGTCGCGGAAGCGGGCATGGAAGGCCGCCTTGTTGCGCTCGAAAATCTCGTAGATGCGCAACTGGTGGATCATGCCTGCCTCCAATCGGGACCGCGTCTTACCGAGCCCTCATCCTGAGGAGGCCGCAATGGCGGCCGTCTCGAAGGATGGTCTGCCGTGCGCCGGAGCCTGCCGAAGCATCCTTCGAGACGCAAGCTTCGCTTGCTCCTCAGGATGAGGGCTCTGACGCTGAAGCAGCGACCTCTTCAGGCCGCCTTCTTGCCCTTCTCCGCCACCATCAGCTCGACGAAACGGTTGAAGAGATAGTGACTGTCCTGCGGGCCGGGCGAGGCCTCGGGGTGGTGCTGGACGCTGAAGGCCGGGCGGTCGGTCAGCGCGATGCCGCTGTTCGAGCCGTCGAAGAGCGAGACATGGGTCTCGACCGCATTCGCTGGCAGGCTGGCGGGATCGACGGCGAAACCGTGGTTCATCGAGACGATCTCGACCTTGCCCGTGGTCTTGTCCTGCACCGGATGGTTGGCGCCGTGGTGGCCCTGCTTCATCTTCATCGTCTGGCCGCCGATGGCGAGCGCCATCATCTGGTGTCCCAGGCAGATGCCGAAGGTGGGGATCTTCCGGTCGAGCAGCTGCTTGATCACCGGCACGGCGTATTCGCCGGTCGCGGCCGGGTCGCCCGGGCCGTTGGAGAGGAAGATGCCATCGGGGGTGAGGGCCAGAATATCCTCGGCGGTTGCGGTCGAGGGCACCACCGTGACGTCGCAACCGGCCTTGGCGAGCAGGCGCAGGATGTTGCGCTTCACGCCATAGTCGATGGCGACGACCTTGAAATTGCTGGTTTCGCGCTTGCCATAGCCGGCCGGCCAGACCCAGGGGGTCTCATCCCAATCGTAGCGCTGCGAGGCGGTGACGAGCGGGACGAGGTCGAGGCCGGCCATGGAGGGCAGCTCCGCCGCCTGCTTCTTCAGCCGCTCGATGTCGAAGACGCCGTCCGGGCTGTGCGCGAGGATGGCGTTGGGCATGCCGTTGTCGCGGATCAGCGCGGTGAGTGCGCGGGTGTCGATGCCGCAGATGCCGACGATGTTCCGGGCCTTCAGCCAGGCGTCGAAATGCCGGTTGGCGCGCCAGTTCGAGGGCTCGGTGATGGCGGCATGGAGCACGCAGCCGCGCACGCCGGAGGAGGCGGCGGCGTTCACCGTCTCGGTGTCCTCCTCGTTCACGCCGACATTGCCGACATGCGGGAAGGTGAAGGTGATGATCTGCCCGGCATAGGACGGGTCGGTCAGGATCTCCTGATAGCCGGTCATCGCGGTGTTGAAGCATACCTCGCCGGGCGCTTCGCCCACGGCGCCGAGGCCGAAGCCTTCCAGCACCGTGCCGTCGGCGAGCACGAGGAGCGCGGTCGCGTGCGGTTCGGTCCAGCCGCCTGGGGCGGGGTTTCCTTCGGAAGCGGTCATGTCTATGTCTCGGTCCAGGCCGCGCCAGCGGCAGAATGCGGGGGCGGGGCTGCAGAAATCCACTCCGCCGGTCTGGAACGCGAGCCATAAAGAGCCGGGCGCTGCCCGTCAATCAAGGTTGGCGCAGGCCGCACAAGAGAAAAAGGAACAACGAGATGACGAGCCTGCGCGAGCGCTTCACCAGCGATTTGAAGGAAGCGATGAAGGCCGGCGAAAAGGGCAGGGTTGGCGCGATCCGCCTGATCCAGGCGGCGCTCAAGGAAAAGGACATCGAGGCGCGCGGCGCCGGCAAGGGCGAGGCCACGGCCGACGAAATCCTCGGCGTGCTGCAGAAGATGATCAAGCAGCGCCAGGAATCGATCGCGATCTACGACGCCAACAACCGTCCCGAGCTCGCCGATGGTGAGCGCGTCGAGGTCGCGGTGATCTCATCCTATCTGCCCAAGCAGATGTCGGACGACGAGGTAAAGGCTGCGATCGACAAGGCCATCGCCGAGAGCGGCGCGACTGCGGTCAAGGACATGGGCAAGGTCATCGGCATCCTGCGCGCCGCCTATGCCGGCCAGATGGATTTCGGCAAGGTCAGCCCGATGGTGAAGGCCGCGCTGGGCGGCTGAGCTGCCCGGACAGCCGCTTTTCGGCTGCCGCCGTCATCTTTGTGAATCACGGGAGAAAGCCAACTGCCGGCGCGATCGGCGGTTGGCTTTCGGCTTTTGCAGGTCCACATAAGGTCGATGAAATTCCCCCCTTCCGTCCTTGAGGAGATCAAGGCGCGGCTGCCGGTTTCGGCGGTCGTGGGTAAGCGCGTGCGCCTTCAAAAAGCGGGACGCGAATGGAAAGGGCTCTCGCCGTTCAACGCCGAGAAGACGCCTTCCTTCTTCGTCAACGACCAGAAGGCCTCGTTCTTCGATTTCTCCTCCGGCAAGAACGGCGACATCTTCAAATTCGTGATGGAGACGGAAGGGCTCTCCTTCCCCGAGGCGGTCGAGAAGCTTGCGGCCGAGGCTGGCGTCATTCTGCCCAAGATCACGCAGGAGGCGCAGGTCCAGGAGGAGAAGCGCAAGGGGTTGCACGAGGTCGTGGAGCTCGCGGCGCAATTCTTCGAGGCCGAGCTGATGGGCGATCGCGGCGGCGCAGCCCGGCGCTATCTCGCGACGCGCGGGCTCGACGGCGAGGCGCGCACACGTTTTCGCCTCGGCTACGGCCCGGTCGACCGCTTCGCGCTGCGCGACCATCTTGCCGGCAAGGGCGTGCCGGCCGAGCTGATGATGGAGGCGGGGCTGCTCGTGCATGGCGATGAGATCGCCGTGCCCTACGACCGCTTCCGCGACCGCGTCATGTTCCCGATCCACGATTCCCGCGGGCGTGTCGTCGCCTTCGGCGGGCGGGCGATGAGCGCGGAGGTGGCGGCGAAGTACCTCAACTCGCCGGAGACGCCGCTCTTCCACAAGGGCCATCTGCTGTTCAACCACCACAATGCCCGCAAGGCGGCGCATGACACGAGCCAGGTGATCGTGGTCGAGGGCTATGTCGACGTCATCGCGATGTCGCTTTCGGGCTTTCCGCAGACAGTGGCGCCGCTCGGCACGGCGCTTACCGAAGGCCAGCTCGGCCTGCTCTGGCGGATGGCCGACGAGCCGGTGATCTGCCTCGACGGCGACAAGGCCGGGCGCAAGGCGGCGAGCCGCGCCATCGATCTGGCATTGCCGCTCCTGGAGCCCGGCAAGTCGCTCTCCTTCGCGCTGCTGCCGGACGGGCAGGATCCCGACGATCTCGCCCGGTCGGGCGGGCGGCAGGCGATCGCGGAGGTGATTGCCGGGGCGCGCCCGCTGGTCGACATGCTCTGGCAGCGCGAGGTCGAGGCCAGCCCGCTCGACACGCCGGAGCGGCGCGCCGCCTTCGAACGCCGTCTGAAGGAGCCGCTGGCCGAGATCCGCGACGAGACGACCCGCAAGCATTACCGCCGCGAGATGGACGAGCGGCTTGCGCAGCTCTTCACCAGCGCTGCCCCGGCACGGCAGGAGCGTGGCGGCGGGGGCGGGAACTTCCAGCGYGGCCGGGGCGGACCAGCCCCGCGCGGCGGCCGGCAGGTGCCGTCCTGGCTCGCCGGCCCCTTGCGGGCTTCGAGCGCGCTGACCCAGTCGCGACTCGTGGCGAAGGTGCGTGGCGAGGACCAGCGCGAGGCCTTCATCCTGCTGGCGCTGGCCAGCCACCCCGACCTCATCCTGCGCTGCGCCGACGAAATTGCCGAGCTTTCGCTGGACGGGCCAGCAGCCGAGCGCTTCCGGCAGGCACTGCTCGATGCGGTCGAGGATAAGCTCGACCGGGAGATCCTGGCGAATCGGCTGGTGCAACCGCGTGTGCGGGAGGCCCATAATCAACTCATGGCTGTCACCGGCCCCGCAGAACGGCGCAAGCTGGCGCAAGATGCTGATCCTGAATCGGTTTTTGACTCGATTTATCAGGCTATCGTCTTGCATCATCGCGCTCGAACGCTAAATAGCGAGTTGAGAGCAGCCGAGCGTGCATTGGCTGACGATGCGACCGAAGCCAATTTCGCCTGGATCAAGGACGTGAAGGCCCGCCTCGAAGCGATCGAGGGCACCGAGGCAATGTCCGAGGATTGATAGCCCAGCGAATGGTGGACGCAGGTTCGATGCGCGCGGGGCTGGTGGGGTGGTTCACGATTCGTCAACGACGTCTGGTGCCATCTGCGAATAGATTTGGGTGGGTGAGCGCGCCGGGCCTGCGGTCGCGCCGCCCTTTTATGCGTCGGTATATGACTTTTCTGGTCATGGCCGGCGCGCGAGTGCGGAGCGCTGATTGATGGCGACGAAAGCGAGCGAACGGGAAAAGACCGATCAGGTCGCGCCGGATGCCCCCCCGACTACCGACGGCCCGTTGCTCGATCTGACCGATCAGGCCGTAAGGCGGATGATCAAGCTCGCGAAGAAGCGCGGCTATGTCACCTATGACGAACTGAACGAAGTGCTGCCCTCGGAGGAGTTCTCCTCCGAGCAGATCGAGGACGTGCTCGGCCAGCTCAGCGAGCAGGGCATCAACGTCGTCGACAACGAGGATCCGGAAGCGGCAGGCGAGGAACGCGCCAACCGCAAGGATGCCGCCGGCGGCGACGACGACGAGGTCGAGGGCGGAGATCTGGTCGAGGCATCGCGCCAGACGCTTCCGACCGAGACCAAGCGCAACCTCGAGCCGACCGAGCGCACCGACGACCCGGTGCGCATGTATCTGCGCGAGATGGGCTCGGTGGAGCTTCTCTCCCGCGAGGGCGAGATCGCCATCGCCAAGCGCATCGAGGCCGGCCGCGAGGCGATGATCGCGGGCCTCTGCGAGAGCCCGCTGACCTTCCAGGCCATCATCATCTGGCGCGACGAGCTCGTCGACGGCAAAGTGCTGCTGCGCGACATCATCGATCTCGAAGCGACCTATGCCGGCCCGGACGGCAAGAACCCGGCCGTCCCCGGCGAGGAGGAGGGCGAGGAAGGCGAGCAGGCTGAGGCCGCCGAGGGCGAAGCTCCGCCCGAGATGGACGACGACGACATCGAGAACAACGTGTCGCTTTCGGCCATGGAGGCCGAGATCAAGCCGCGCGTCCTCGAGACGTTCAACGCCATCGCCGACGACTACAAGAAGCTGCGTCGCCTGCAGGACCAGGACATCGCCAACCGGCTGGAGAACACCAAGCTCTCGCCGTCGCAGGACCGCAAGTACAAGAAGCTCAAGGACGACATCATCACCGCGGTGAAGTCGCTCTCGCTCAACAACAACCGCATCGAGGCGCTGGTCGAGCAGCTCTACGACATCAACAAGCGCCTGATCGGCCATGAGACGCGCCTGCTGCGCCTCGCCGAGAGCTATGGCGTCGGCCGCGAGGACTTCCTCAAACAGCATGTCGGCGGCGAGCTCGATCCGAAATGGCTGCTGCGCGTCTCCAAGCTCGGCTCGCGCGGCTGGAAGGAATTCGTCGCCTCGGAGAAGGACCGGATCAAGGACCTGCGCGAGGAGGTGCACACGCTCGCCTCCGAGACCGGCCTGGAGATCCAGGAATTCCGCAAGATCGTGCTGATGGTCCAGAAGGGCGAGCGCGAGGCCCGGCAGGCGAAGAAGGAGATGATCGAGGCCAATCTGCGTCTCGTGATCTCGATCGCCAAGAAGTACACGAACCGCGGCCTGCAGTTCCTCGACCTGATCCAGGAAGGCAATATCGGCCTGATGAAGGCGGTCGACAAGTTCGAGTACCGCCGGGGTTATAAGTTCTCGACCTATGCGACCTGGTGGATCCGGCAGGCGATCACCCGCTCGATCGCCGACCAGGCCCGCACGATCCGCATCCCCGTCCACATGATCGAGACGATCAACAAGATCGTGCGGACCTCGCGCCAGATGCTGCACGAGATCGGCCGCGAGCCGACCCCGGAGGAGCTGGCCGAGAAACTGGCCATGCCGCTGGAGAAGGTGCGCAAGGTCCTGAAGATCGCCAAGGAGCCGATCTCTCTGGAAACGCCGATCGGCGACGAGGAAGACAGCCATCTCGGCGACTTCATCGAGGACAAGAACGCGATCCTGCCGATCGACGCTGCGATCCAGTCCAATCTGCGTGAGACCACTACGCGGGTGCTCGCCTCGCTCACCCCGCGCGAGGAGCGCGTGCTGCGCATGCGCTTCGGCATCGGCATGAACACCGACCACACCCTCGAAGAGGTCGGCCAGCAGTTCAGCGTCACCCGCGAGCGCATCCGCCAGATCGAGGCAAAGGCGCTCAGGAAGCTGAAGCATCCGAGCCGCTCGAGGAAGCTTCGGAGCTTCCTCGACAACTGATCGCGAGCAGGCCGGCGGCGACGCCTGCCGATCGAGAACGGAGCCCGCTTCCATGCTTTGGAGGCGGGCTTTTCTTTTGGCACGCGCTGAAGCCAGCGCCAGATCGGTCCTCCTGCGAATGCAGGATGCGGCCGGGCCGGCGGCTGGTCAGTCTGCCGCCGCTCGACGATCTGGCGGTCGGTCGGTCATCGACATCGCTGCCTTGCGCTCAGGAGGTTGCCCGTGCTTCCGTTCAGCTACGATGCCCTTGCCGAGCGCTTCGCCACGATCCGCCCCTGGGCGAAGAACGCGATCGGCGACGCCACCAATCGCTGCGCCATCTGCATGGGCTACACGCTGCGCCTGACGCCGTCGCAGGACGACGCGACGATCCAGACCATCATGAATGCGGATATCAGGGCATCCTTCCAGGGCGCTCCGCCGCTGGCGGGCGGGCCTCGCCCGGGAGTGCTGCCCGGCTCGGGGAGACCGCTCGGCGGGCTGAGCCAGCTCCTCTTCATCCGCGCTTCGGAGTTGCTTCCGCGTGTTCAGCGGGCGTATGGCCCGGCCGATATCGAGGGCGTCTGCAAGGATGTCACCTCCAAGGTGCTGGGCCGGAAGGGCGTGCTCTATCTGGAGAACTGCTACCAGACGAGCGGGGACAAGAGGCGTTCCTTTCTGTTCTTTCAATGGACGAATGGCGACCATTGGGACCTGTTCGACGGCACCACCATCATCGCGCAGGAGGAAAAACTGGCTGGCAACAGGCATACCGGCCAGCTCTATTTCTGGCAGGCGCGCTGACGCGCCTGATGTCACCGCGGGCTGGCGCGACTTGATCTTCCGGGCGAGAGAGGGGCCTCCTGCGCCTCCCAGCCGCCGGAGGCGCCATGTCCCCAGAATTCCTGCTGACCTCGCTGATCATCGTCGCTTCGCCGGGAACGGGGGCGATCTACACCATTGCCGCCGGCCTCACGCGCGGCAGCCGAGCGAGCGTGCTCGCGGCTATCGCCTGCACGATCGGGATCGTGCCGCATCTGATCGCGGCGATGATGGGCATCGCGGCGCTGCTGCACGCCAGCGCGCTCGCCTTCGCCATGGTGAAATATGCCGGCGTCGCCTATCTGCTCTACATGGCCTGGCAGACCCTGAAGGAACATGGCGCGCTCAAGGTCGAAACCAAGGCCGATGCGCGCTCGGCCTGGCTCGTGCTGCGCGACGGGCTGGCCATCAACCTGCTCAACCCCAAGCTCTCGATCTTCTTCGTCGCCTTCCTGCCGCAGTTCATCGCGGCCGACGAAGCCAGTCCGATGGGGCGTATGCTGGAGCTCTCGGGCGTGTTCATGGCGATGACCTTCATCGTCTTCGCGCTCTATGGGCTCTTCGCCGCGGCGATGCGCGACAAGGTCATCGGCCGCCCGGCGGTGATGGCGTGGCTCAGGCGCAGCTTCGCTGCCGCCTTCGTCGCGCTCGGCGCCAAGCTCGCGCTCACCGAGCGTTGAAATCGCAATGCCGCGCCAGACGATCCTGACGATCGATACGCTCGGGGCCGGGCTCTACGAGTTCACCGACCGCGCCGTGGCCTTCGTGCGCGCCGGCGGGGAGACGAGCGGGCTGCTGACGCTGTTCGTGCGGCACACCTCCTGCTCCCTGCTGATCCAGGAAAATGCCGACCCCGACGTGCGGCAGGATCTCGACGCCTTCTTCCGCCGGCTGGTGCCGGCCGCGGATGATCCGGCGATGGCTTATCTCGTCCATCGCGCCGAGGGGCCCGACGACATGCCCGCCCATATCAAAGCGGCGCTGACGCCGGTTTCCCTCTCGGTTCCGGTGATGGGCGGGCGGCTCGCGCTCGGCACCTGGCAGGGCATCTATCTCTTCGAGCACCGGGCCAGGCCGCATCGGCGCGAGGTCGCGCTGCACCTCGGCGCGTAGCGGACTCAGGCCGGCGGAGCCACGACCAGCGCGACGAGGCGCCGGACCACGGGCAGCACCAGCAGCAGGGTCGGGAAGGCGACGATCCAGGACAGGGCCCAGGAGCCGGGCCAGGTCTGCAGGAATTCGGCCGTCGGGCCCAGCGCCTTCAGCGTCGAGATACCCGAGACGACGAAGGTCATCAGCACGGACAGGAAGAATGGCATCGCCACCCCGGCGTAGCGGGCAGGGAGGCGGCGGAAAACAAGGCGAGGCATCAGTCAGGCTTTCGCAAGTGGCAGGCCGTTCGGGAGCACCCGATACGGCCATGAGCCGGTTGGGTGCGTTGCCTGACGTGAGACGCTTACGAACGGGAACGAAGCCCGATGGCGGCTCCATAGTCGATTGGCGTGGCGCTGCCAAGCCGTCTACCGCGCCACGAAAATGTCAGGGGCGGGCAAGGGCTCCCAGGATTCGCCGGCGCCAACGAGACAGCTGATGCCGGTGGGCGCGGTGGCGAGCAAGGTCCAGGTGCCGGCGGGACCGACATAGAGCTCGAACAGCATGCCGCTCTCGGTGAGACCGCTCCCGACCATACGCTCGCCGAAAGTCTCGCGGAGTTTTCCGGCAACATGGGCGCGTTCGGCACAAGGCCGCTCCGGCGGCGCAGGCTGCTGGGCGAGGACGCGGGGCGCAAATGCCACGCCGGCCAATCCAGCGATCATCAGGACCTTGATCAATGTCACGGCCACCTCCCTGTCCGGAGGCGGCCGCCTGGGCGGCACGACGACGGCAAGTCTTGCGACCGCCCAGAACAGATTTGATGTGGGAAGTCCGTACGGTCGTTCAAGCGCCCGAGGCAGCGCGGCGGGCCAGTTTCGGCGCGCCGAAACAGTGCTCCCCTTGGCGCTGCTCCTGTCCTATATCAGCGGCAAGCAATCCGGAGGTGCCATGTCTTTCTTCAAATCCCTGTTCGGCGGTCGCAAGGCCGCGGAGGAGAAGCCGGCCGGCCCGGTCAAGAGCATCGAGCACAACGGCTTCACCATTCACGCGACGCCCTATCAGGAGGGCGGCCAGTACCAGCTCTGCGGCGTCATCGAGAAGGTGATCGAGGGCGAGACGAAGAGCCATCGCTTCATCCGCGCCGACCGCTTCCCGGGGCAGGCCGAAGCCGCAGACTTCACGCTGATAAAGGGCCAGCAGATCGTCGACATGGAAGGCGAACGAATCTTCCGCTGAGCACTGGCGCCGGCGCAGCCGAGGCGCGCTATTTGCCCGGGGCCCGCCGCAGCGCTTGCAGAAGCTGGTCTGCGGTCCATGGGGACCATGGGCTTTGCGCTTCGGCATCATGGACGAGTTCGCAGAGCCGGGCATTGACGGGGGCGGTTTGTCCGAGCCCTGCCGCCAGCCTGACCACCTCGCCATTGATCCAGTCGATTTCGGTGAGGCGGCCGGCCGCGAGGTCTTCGGCCATCGAGGAGCGCGCGCTCGGGTCGATGGCAAGCATGCGCCGCGCCAGCGCGCTGAAGGCGAGGTCCGGCGATTCGAGCAGGGCGGGGATCCACCGCGCGGGCAATGGCGTAAGCCGCGCGGGTTCGATGCCCGCCTTGTCCAGAAGCGAAAGCGCCTCGCGCTGTGCCGCGGCGAGGCAGCGCCGAAAACCGCGCTGCGACAGTTCCTGCTTCAGCGGTTGGCCCGCCAGCGCATTGATGGCGTTGTTGAGGTTGAGCAGCAGCTTGGCCCACTGAACGGAGCGCATGTCGACCGGTCGCGTCAGCGTCAGGCCGGCGCGGCCGAAAATCGCGAGGCGTTGGTCGGCATCGCCGCCGGCCTGCACATAGAGGTGCCCTTCCGAAGCCTGATGGAACCGACCCGGTTCCTTCGAGACGACGTTGAACGGCACCATGCCGTCGAGGACGGTGCGATCGCCCAGGGCTTCCCGGAGCAGGGCGCCGTTGCCGAGGCCGTTCTGGAAGCTGACGATGGCGGCGGCAGGCGGCAGCGCCCCCGCCAGATCACGAGCGGCCACAGCCGTGCCGCCCGATTTGACGGTGACGAGCACGAGATCGGCATCGGACGCCATGGTGGCGTCCGCGCCGAAGACGATCGCCTCGGGCGGCACATGCCAGCTGCGGCCGTCATAGTATGAGACGGTCAGGCCCTCGCGCGTCAGCACCTCGCCGATGGCGGGGCGCCCGACGAAGCGGACATCGCCACCGGCGGCGAGGAGGCGCCCACCGAGATAGCAGCCGATCAGGCCGGCGCCGTAGATGCAGATCCTCGTCATGTCCCGCGCTCCCGCCGCTTCGGTGTTCCGTCAAAGAGCGGGGTCGTCAAGCGCAGTCGGCAGGCCGATCCTGCCGCGGTCGCGCGGCCGTCCTGCCTCCGGCGCGCTTGTCCGGGGCATCCCAGTCGCTAAAGCTGCCGGGAGAAGAGTCATCTCCAAACAGGTGGCCGCCGAGGAAACATGTCCCATCCTGCCGACCGCTACCAACCCGATTCTCCTTACGCCTGGCTGCGCCTTGCCGTCGCGCTGGTGATCGGCACCGTCGCCTGCGTTGGCTCCTGGTCGGTCGTGGTGGTACTGCCGGCGATGCAGGGCGAGTTCGAGACGCTGCGCGCCGGCGCCTCGCTGCCCTACACCTTCGCCATGCTCGGCTTCGGCGCCGGCAACATCATCATGGGCCGTGTCGCGGATCGCTACGGCATCATGGTGCCGATCATCGCCGGCGCCTTTCTGCTCGCGGCCGGCTACACCGCGGCGGGGCTGTCGCATTCGCTCTGGCAGTTTGCGCTGGCGCATGGGCTGCTGATCGGGATGGGCAGCGCGGCGGGCTTCTCGCCGCTGATCTCCGACCTGTCGCACTGGTTCCGCCGCCATCGCGGGCTCGCCGTGGTCTGCGGCGCCTCGGGCAGCTATCTCGCCGGCGTGGTCTGGCCACAGGTCATCACCTGGGGGCTGGCCCATCATGGCTGGCGCGCCACCCATTTCGGCATCGCCGTCGTGGCGCTGGTGGTGATGCTGCCGCTGGCTCCGTTCTTCCGGCGCCAGCCCACGGCCGCGACGCTGGCCGCCGCGGAGGCGCACAGCGCCGGGGCGCGCGGCGATCTCGGGCTGAGCGCCAACCAGCTCCAGCTCCTGCTCTGCGTCGCCGGTTTCGCCTGCTGCGTCGCGATGGCGATGCCGCAGGTGCATATCGTCGCCTATTGCGGCGATCTCGGATACGGCGTCGCCCGCGGCGCCGAAATGCTATCGCTGATGATGCTGCTCGGCATCATCAGCCGCATCGGCTCGGGCTTTGTCGCGGATCGGATCGGCGGAGCGGCGACGCTGGCGCTCGGTTCGCTGATGCAGGGCGTCGCGCTCTTCCTCTATCTCTGGTTCGACGGGCTGACCTCGCTCTATGTCGTCAGCGGCATCTTCGGCCTGTTCCAGGGCGGCATCGTGCCGATGTACGCCGTCGTCATCCGCGAATACCTGCCGGCCAAGCAGGCGGGTGTGCGGATCGGCATCGTCATGTCGGTGACGGTGCTCGGCATGGCGGTCGGCGGCTATCTGTCGGGCGTGATCTTCGACTATTTCAGCTCCTACCGGATGGCCTTCCTCAACGGCCTCGCCTGGAACCTCGTCAATCTGAGCGTTGTCTGCTGGCTGATGCTGCGGTCGCGGCGGCCTGCGCCGCCGGCTCAGCTTGCCGGCGAGGCGGGGCGGTAGGTGCCGAAGCACCAGATATGGCCTTCCGGGTCCTTGCAGATGAAATCCCGGCTGCCATAGGGCTGGTCTGTGGGTCCCATGCAGATCTCGGCGCCGGCCTTGCGGGCGCGCTCGCAGCGCGCGTCGATGTCGTCGGTCGCAATGTAGGGCGAGGCGGTGGTGCCGCCGAGCTCGGCCGGGCGCGAGACCAGCTTGCCGAACGCGTTGTTGTCGGACGAGCCGAGCATCACGAAGCTCGCACCCATGCGCAATTCGCCGTGGAGCAGCGTCCTGCCATCGTCCGAATAGTAGGCGGCGTGCTTCTCGAAGCCGAACGCCTCGATCAGCCAGTCATACATGCGCGGCGCATCGGCGTAGCGCAGCGAGATGCAGATCATCGGCTCCGGCGTGGACATTGGCGGCGATCCCCTTCGGTGAAACCTCGGTGACTGTCGCCGGTAACTTTGCGCGAAGCAAAGGAGGCAGGGGCGCTTGCCTGTCGCTGGCCGCCTCGCCATCATCGCCGGGCGGATCTCCGCCAAGCCTTGCAGGACGCCCATGACCAAAGCCGACCATCGCCATGACAACGAGCCGCGCGGCACGCTGACGGTGCGGACCATTGCCATGCCCGGCGACACAAACGCCAATGGCGACATTTTCGGCGGCTGGGTGATGTCGCGGATGGACCAGGCCGGCGGCATCGCCGGTGTCGACCAGGCGCAGGGGCGCGTGGTCACGGTCGCGGTGGATGCGATGACCTTCATCCACCCTGTGAAGGTCGGTGACGTGCTGAGCGTCTACACGGAGATCGAGTCGATCGGCCGAACCTCGATGAAGATCCATGTCGAGGCCTGGGCCAAGCGCTTCCGCACGACCCTGCACGAGAAGGTCACCGACGCGACCTTCACTTTCGTCGCGATCGACGAGGAGGGCCGGCCGCGCCCGGTGCCGAAACCGGCCAAGGATTGAGCGCGCCGCAATTCCTAACGGGGCGTGAAGCTGCCCCCGAACGATGTGATTCAAAAGAATCCATTTAAACCGTTCTTTAAGCGCGTCCGGACGATGCTGCGCCACGACAGACCGGGGAAGACCCGGCCGGGGGAATTCATGTCCGTTCGATGCCGCATGCGGGTCCAGCCGCCTGGCCGTTGCCAGGGGAGGGAGGGGATTCCCATGGCCCCGGCGCTACCGGTTCGGCACCTCCCGGCTGTGGCCCGGCAAGCATTCGTTTTCCCTTGAGTTCTTCGTTCAGCGTTGCGTAATATCCGGAGTACGACTTCATGACGAAAGCCAAGCCCGCGCGTGAGGGCAAGCCGTTGCGGATCGGCATTGCGGCACGGATCTATGCAGCACTCGGCATGATGACGGCCCTGACCCTCGTCTCGTCCTCGGTTGCATGGTTCTCCTACAATCGCGTCGACCAGACGGTCGACGATCTCGTCGGCAAGAAAATGCCGGTCGTGGAGCTCGCGCTGGAGCTGTCGCAGGCCGCGACCCAGTCGACCGCGCTGGCAGCGCGCTTCAGCGAAATCGAGACTGTCCAGCAGCGCTCCGCCCTGACGGGTGATCTCGACAAGGTCGAAGCCCGGCAGATCGACCTGCTGCGCCGCATCGCCGAGCAGGGTCAGGTCGACAAGGCGAAGGCACAGGCCGCGATCGACACGCTGTCGCGCCAGATCAACGACATCAACGACCTGACCGGAGACCGGCTGCGCAACGTCTCCGAACAGGGCGAGGCGCTGGACAAGCTCTCGAAGGCACGCGAAGGCTTCACCGCGCTCGCCGATTTCGAGACGGGCGATGCGCAGTTCAACGTCAAGATGAACATCGCCAGCGCGACCCAGCTCACGGGCAAAGAGGTCGAGGAGGCGCTGTCCAGCATCATCGACAAGGACCTGGCGGCGCTGCAGACGGCGCAAGCGCTGCAGCTCCAGGTCAGCGAGTTGGTCGGGTTGCTGCGCGAGATTTCGCAGATCGAGAGCCCCGAGAAGCTCGAGAACGCAAAGGCGCGCTTCAAGGCGATCCTCGGCCAGGTTCGCGGCTTCCTCGCCGCGGCGGACAAGATCCAGGCCAATCCGGCACGCGCCCAGGCCGTCAACGCCGTGATCGATCTCGGCGAGGGGCAGAGCGGGCTGATCGCGATCCGCGAGCGCGATCTCGCTACCCGCAGCGCGATCGATGCCGGTCTCAAGCAGACCCATGTCGCGGCCGAAGCGGTCCGCGCCCAGGTCGGCGAGCTCGTCAGCACGGCGCGCAGCGAGGCCGTGGCTTCGGGCGATGCCAGCGGGGCGCTGATCGACCAGAGCAAGCTCTGGCTCGGTGGCATCGGGCTCGGCTCGCTGCTGATCGCGTTGGCGCTGTCGCTGTTCTATGTCCGGCCGATGATCGTCGGGCGCCTCAATCGGCTTTGGGCTGCCACGAGGGCGATTGCCGACGGTGCGCTGGAGACTGCGGTCGACACCAAGGGCAATGACGAGATCTCCGACATCTCGAAGAGCGTGCTGCTCTTCCGCGACAATGCGGTGGCACTGCGCGCCGCCGAGGCCGCCAAGATCGAGGACCAGGCCCGGGCTCAGGAGCAGCGCCGGCAGATGATGCAGGAGCTGGGCGAGGCCTTCGGCGTGGTGGTGGCTGCGGCTGCGGCCGGCGACTTCAGCCAGCGCGTCGCGGCCCAGTTCGCGGATGCCGAGCTCAATGCGCTCGCCGGCTCGGTCAACACCCTGCTGGAGACGGTCCGGACCGGTCTGTCCGAGACCTGCGAGGTTCTGGCGGAGCTTTCGGCCGGGCATCTCTCAGCCCGCATCGAGGGGCTCTACCAGGGCGCCTTCGCCGAGCTCAAGGACGGCACCAATGCGCTGGCCGACGAGTTCGAAAGCACGCTGGCGCGTCTTGCCGAAACGGTTTCGGCCGTGCGCAGCGCCACGAGCGAGATCCTTGACGGCGTCACCGATCTCGCCGAGCGCACCAGCGAGGAGAGCAACGCCGTCTCGATGGCCACCAACCAGCTCGGCGCCTTCGCCGGCACGGTCAAGAAGACCGCAAGCGAGGCGGCCCAGGCCACCGGCATGGCGCAGGGTGCAGAGCAGCGTGCGCAGCAGGGCGAGAAGGTCGTCGCCTCCGCGCTCGAAGCGATGCAGCGCATCCGCCAGTCCTCGAGCAAGATCTCCGAGGTCATCGCGATGATCGACGAGATCGCCTTCCAGACCAACCTGCTCGCGCTCAATGCGGCCGTCGAGGCGGCGCGCGCCGGCGATGCCGGCAAGGGCTTCGCGGTCGTCGCCACCGAGGTGCGCAGCCTCGCCAAGCGCTCGGCCGATGCCTCGAACGACGTCAAGAAGCTGGTCGAAGCCGCGCATGGCGACGTCAAGGTCGGCGTCGGCCTGGTCGAGGAGACATCCGCCATGTTCGGCGCGATCGTCTCCTCGGTGAACGAGCTGACCGGGCTGATGAACGGCATCTCGCAGACCGCGCGCAACCAGGCGACCGACGTCTCGGCCATCAACACCGAGATCGACGGCATCGGCACGATGGCGCATCAGAACGCGGCGCTCGTCGAGGAGACCAACGCAGCGCTGGCGCTGACCGACGAGCAGACCCGTGCGCTGACCGAGCACATCGCTCGCTTCACCTTCCGCGAGGGGCACGCAGCCGGGCATCACGACAAGCCGGCCATGGCGAGCGCTGCCTGAACTGCAAGGCGCTGACAAGACGAAGGCCCCGCGCAGCTGCGCGGGGCCTTTTCCTTTTCAAAGTGGCCGCTGGCGCCTTGCTTGCCGGCCTCGGGCGGTGCTAGGCGAGTGATGGGCCGGTAGCTCAATGGTTAGAGCTCGCTGCTCATAACAGCGCCGGTGCCGGTTCGAGTCCGGCCCGGCCCACCAATTATCCTGTAAGTTATTGAATTTGTTTTGATGTCTTTTCCGCGCGACGCCAGCCGGGCTTTGGGGGCGTCGGAAGGCAGGCGCAACTGCGTTCACTGCAAGTGCCGGCCAGTCAAACAGGGCTGATGTCAGAGCCCGAACTGGGTCGGAAGCGGAGATTGGTTCGGTGTCTGTGAGCGGACATTCGGCTTGCAGTAATCGCTGCATCTTCAGAGGTGGGTAGGTGCGGGGCTTGCCCCCAACCCTGCGGAAGTGCCTTGTGACGGACTGATCATTTCTCAAAGGCCGCACAGGGCAGCTGACGATCATCGGTTTTTATTCGCGGTCAGCCGCTCGTCTCCGCGCTCGATTATCTCGCGCAGGCCCTCTTTGGAGATAAAGATATGTTCACTCATGTCATGATCGGCAGCAACGACCTGGAGCGTGCTAGAGATTTCTACGACGCCACATTCGCCGCGTTAGGAGGCGAGCCTGGCGAGATAGATGCCAGAGGCAGGCTGATCTATGCCCACAAGGGCGGTCGGCTGATGATCACGAAGCCGATCGACGGCAATCCAGCGACCGCGGCCAACGGTGGGACTATTGGTATCGCCGCTGCGAGCCGTGACCATGTTCTCGCGTGGCATAAAGCCGGCGCCACGCACGGTGGGACGGCGATCGAGAGCCCGCCCAGCGAGCGCCCGAACGGAGCCTTCGTCGCCTACCTTCGCGATCCGGACGGAAACAAGCTCAGCGCGCGCTCTCAACCGACGAAGTAACACAATTGGCAGCAGCCGCTCCGAAGATCATCTCGCTTTTCGGGAAATTCGCCGGCAAGCGGACGGTCCAATCTCGGTCTCTCCTTTCGGGTCAATCGGCCCGTCAGGAAGCGGACCTCCCCTCAGTCACAGATGGGTCGATAGCGGTCAGAGAATCACCGGCCTGCATGTGAGTTGACCAAATGCGGTCAAGCGTTGGCTAGACCGTACGAAGCGTTGACTGGGAATCTGCCCGTCAGCGGCCTCGACGCAACTACACCTCTCAGATTCCGCGGGGGTCGCGTCGCTTAGCGGCAAATGACGGATTTGTTTTGCTCAGTCATGGTGCATATGTCCACTCGTCGCTCTTCGCGAGGGAGTGGCCGATAGGTGCGCATGCTGTCGCGAGTGACCAAGACCGCGGCGCTCTGCTGAGGCGGGACATAGGTTGCGCACCCAGCAAGGAAGGCGCAGCATGCGGTAACGGCAAGCATCTTCATGCTGTTTCTCCCGGTGCGGCTTACAGATTGAACTCTACCACCAGATGCTTGACAACGGCGTTGATTTCACAAGATGCCCGGTCTTCGAAGGGGCCGGCCTTTATCGTTTGGCTGGAACGTCCTGGACGGGTCGAGAGCTGATTATCAGAAAAGCTGACGAAGCTGGCCCGCGACGTGAATCCCGGACTAAGCGGATTCCGAACGTGGGCGTGGGAAAGAAGCCGGCCGAAAGGCCGGCAAAGTCGCAGCGGCTGCAACTTTCCTGCTCAAGCTTAAATATTGATCTTGTTTGGGTAAGGTGCTCCGGCGCGGCCCGCCAATCCTCGCGAGGCGTCATCGGCTTTGGGCTCTCCAGTCGGAGACCGCCACAAGCTGATGCTCGGTCCAGCGCACAGGGCGGCGGCCAGGCTTCAGTGACCGGGTGTTCGGGAATACTCTTCGTCTGGAATTGGCCAGTCTCGGGACCGGCCGAAGTCTTCGAGGTCCGCCGCGAGCTTCTTCATCTTGTCGCCCTCGTCATGACGGTCCGCAAGATAATGAACCATCATGAGCCGGCGGGCCTCCCTCAGCTTCCTGAGCCACGCTTCCCGCTCGTCTCCAGCCATCCCAGGACCTCTCATCCTTGATCGCGAATGGGGTAGATGTCCGTCCTCGCCAATTCAGAGCGCGCATGCTTCCGTGGGAATTGGCCGAGGGGCGAGTGCTTCGGCCGCGTACCTTGCCGCAGGATACGCCAAAAGCGACGGCAACGCCCTAGGCTTGGATGAGCACTGCTTCGGCGTTGACAGCTCCGGCGGCTTCGCCAACCCTGCAATCTGCCTGCCGCCTGGGCGGCGCTCGCCCCTCAAGGTCCTGGACAAGCGGCCCATGACGTGCCTCGCGGTGGGCGAATGAATCGCTATCCGATGTTCAACCCACAGCTGCTGCTCAGCTTCGTCGCGGTATGCGAAACGCTGAGCTTCACCCGCGCTGCCGATCGCGTGTCCCTTTCGCAATCGACCGTCAGCCAGCAGGTCCGGCGGTTGGAGGAGCTGCTCGGCAAGTCGCTGCTGGAGCGATCCTCGCATCAGGTCGAATTGACCGAGGAGGGCGGGAGGCTCCTGAGCTATGCCCGGCGCATCATTGCCCTCAACGAGGAGGCGCATGATGCGCTGACCGGCTTCTGGCGCGACGGCGTATTGCGGCTCGGCATGCCCGAGGACTTCACGGTGCCGACGGTCGATCTGCTGGCGGCGTTCAGCCGCGAGCAGCCGCATTTGCGGCTCGACGTCACCAGCGGCCTCAGCGCCGATCTGCGCAGCGCCTATGATCGCGAAGAGCTGGATCTGATCCTGGTCAAGCAGCGCCGCCGCCAGCCGCCCCGGGCCGCCCGGCCGGAGCCATTGCTGTGGCTCGACAGCAGGGCCCATCCGGCGATCGAGCGCTCGCCGGTGTCACTGGCCGTGTTTCCGCTCAACGGGCTCTACCGCGAGGAGCTTTGCGAGGCGCTCGACGGCCTCGGCATTCGCTGGCGCGTCAGCTACAGCAGCGCGAGCCTCGCGGCACTTGCCGCCGCATCGGCGGCCGGGCTGGGCGTGACCCTGCTGCCTGCGAGCTGCCGCTTGCCCGGCCACCGGACGCTGGGAGCAGCCGAGGGATTGCCGGAGATCACGGACTTCGAGCTTGCGCTCTACTACCGCGACAATGCCCCCGCCGCGGCCATCGTGTTGGCCGAGCGATTGGCCGATTTCTGCAAGCTGGAATGGTGACCGAGCGCGGGCTGGCGCGCAGCATTGCCGTTTCGAATAGCCAGGATTGGCAAATATCGCTGCCAAGCGGAGCTGCCCGCGCGTACATCCAGAGGAGGAAACGCAACCCCCGAGGCAATGGAAAACCGCCATGGAAACCGGGCACCATCACAGCCGACGCGCCTTTCTCAGCCAGACCGGAAAAGTCACCGCCGCCTATGCGGTCGCCGGGCTGGCGAGCGGCGCCGCCCAGGCCGCTCCGGCTGCGCCCCCTCCGGCGCGTCCGATGTCCGAGGCGGGTGTCAGCAGGCTGACGGACCAGCATTACTGCCTCACCGACGTGCGGCTGGAGGACGGCTTCGAGCGCGACGGCGAGATCGTCGTGGGCACCCGCACGGCGCTGTACACGCTGGAGATCAAGGCCGGGAAGATCGCGGCGCTGCATCCGGCCGGTGCGACCCTGCCGGCCGGCGTGCCCTGCTATCGCGCCCATGGCCAGCTCGCCCTGCCGGCGATGCGCGACATGCACATCCATCTGGACAAGACCTTCTATAGCGGCCCGTGGCAGGCGCCGCGGCCGCGCCAGGGCAAGACGATCCTCGACATGATCGCGCTGGAAGAGAAGCTGTTGCCGCAGCTCCTGCCGACCTCGCAGCAGCGCGCCGAGGCGCTGATCACCCTGCTGCAATCGAAGGGCACGACGGTGGCGCGCAGCCATTGCAACATCGATCCGGTGAGCGGCCTCAAGAGCCTCGAACACCTGCAGCGCGCGCTGGAAAATCATCGCGACGACTTCGTCTGTGAGATCGTCGCCTTCCCGCAGCACGGCCTGCTGCATTCGAAGGTCGACGGCCTGATGCGGGAGGCGATGAAGATGGGCGCCGCCTATGTCGGCGGGCTCGATCCGACCAATGTCGACGGAGCGATGGAGAAGTCGCTGGACGCCATGTTCCAGATCGCGCTCGACTCGGGCAAGGGCGTCGACATCCACCTGCATGAGACCAACCCGGCCGGCGTCGCTGCGATCAACTACATGATCGACACGGTCGAGAAGAATCCGGCCTTGCGCGGCAAGGTGACGATCAGCCACGCCTTCGCCCTCACCACGCTGCCCGCAGGCGCGTTGGCGGAAACCATCGGGCGCATGGCGGCGCAGCAGATGACCATCGCCTCGACCGTGCCGCTGGGAAGCCTGACGATGCCGCTGCCGCAGCTGAGCGAGAAGGGCGTGTTCGTGATGACCGGCACCGACAGCGTGATCGATCACTGGTCGCCCTTCGGCAAAGGCGACATGCTGGAGAAGGCGAACCTCTACGCGCAGCTCTACAGGGGCAGCGACGAGTTCCGTCTGTCGCGTGCCATGGCGATCGCCACGGGCGGCGTGCTGCCGCTAGACGACAGCGGCAAGCGGGCCTGGCCTAAGKCCGGCGACGAGGCTGCCTTCACGCTGGTCCCCGCCAGTTGCTCGGCCGAGGCCGTCGCCCGCCTGCCGGAGCGCAGCGCCACCTTCCATCGGGGCCGCATGGTCTACGGCAGCGTCGGGGTTGCCTGACCTCCGAGCACGCCGTTCGTTGTGATTTCCGCATGCGCGCGGCCGTCGGCGGCGCGCATGCGCTCAATGTCCGGCTTGAACCGGGCCTGTCAGCCGCCCGTCAGATCGCGAGCTTGCCGGCCTTGGCTGCGGCATAGCGCTCGTTGACCTTCGCCCAGTTCACGACGTTCCACCAGCTCTTGAGATAGTCGGCACGGCGGTTCTGATACTTCAGGTAATAGGCGTGCTCCCAGACGTCATTGCCGAGCAGGACCATCTGCTTCTCCATGATCGGGCTGTCCTGGTTGGGCTTCGCCAGCAAGGCGAGCTTGCCGTCCTTGTCGACGGTGACGAAGACCCAGCCCGAGCCGAAGACGCGCAGGCCGGCAGCCTCGAAATCGGCCTTGAACTTGTCGAAACCGCCGAGGTCCTTGGTGATCGCCGCGGCGACGTCGCCGGTCGGCGCGCCGCCGGCCCCCGGACCCATCACCTCCCAGAACATGGTGTGGTTGGCGTGGCCGCCGCCATTGTTGCGCACGAGGGTGCGCACGCTCTCCGGCAGCTGGTTGAGGTCGGCCAGCAATTCGCCGACCGAGGCCTTGGCGATGACGCCATTGTCCTTGGCGGCGTTGTTAAGCGCCGCGACATAGGCCGCATGGTGGCGGTTGTAGTGGATATCCATCGTCGTCGTGTCGATATGCGGTTCGAGCGCGTTGGGCTCATAAGCGCGCTTCGGCAGCGAGAAGGGGCCGGTGGGCGCTGCCGGCGCTGTGGCCTGTGCCCAAACCCTGGGCGCCGCGGCGGCTGCGAGAGCACCGACGCCGAGCCCGAGAACGGCACGGCGGGAGAAGACCGAAAACTCTGTCATGACGTCCTCCGATGTGAAGCTTTGTGCAGGCAGCGCTGCCGGTTGCCATCATTGAGCATTGCTTTGTCTACGTCGAAAGGTCGAGCGGGTTCCCGCGGCTGAGGCGTCTCCCGGATCGAGGAAGGGCCGCTGGCGCGCCAGCCGGCGGCAGCGATGAAGGCTCACCCCCAAGTTCCGGCGCCCTTAACGCCCGGAATGCCTTCTTAACCAGCGATTTACCGCGTTTCACTACGGTCTGGAAGGAAATCCGTCGGTTCGGGGAACGCCTCGCATGCACGCACTGGCTCTCAAGGCCGATCTGGCGACCCTGGACGAGTCGTTCAACGACGCGGCGGCGTCCGTCAATACAGCCGTCCGCCCGGTAGCAACCACGCAGACGGGCGCCGAGCGCGCGGTGCGCGAGATCGCCGATCGCTTCGGCAAGCTCAGTGCCGAGATCACCGATGTGGCCGGCCGAATTGGCGATGTGACCCAGCAATTCGAGACTCAGACCACGGGGCTTCGGCGTGTCGTCGGGGCGGTCGAGCAGGTCTCGCGCGCCAACCATGCGATCCGGCAGTCGGCCGAGGGGGCGCAAGCTGCGGCCTCGGTGGTGCGCAGCGGGCTCGAACGTGTCGCCGGCTCGGTCAAGCTCGGCCTCAATGCCGCCCAGACGGATATCGAGACGCTCTCGGAGGAGGCGCAGTCGATGTCGCAGGCGCTGGCGCAGGCCGTCAGCGACGCGCACAAGGCGCGTGCCTCCAGCGATGCGATCCAGTCGATCACCCGCGAGATCCAGCTGCTCTCGATCAATGCCGGCGTCGAGGCGGCGCGCAGCGGCGAGGCCGGTAAGGGCTTCGCCGTCATCGCCGCCGCAGTGAAGGCGCTGGCCGAGCAGACGCGGGAAGCGACAGCGGCGAGCGCGACGCAGCTCGACCTTCTGGTCAAGGCGGTCGACGCTCTCTCCCGCCGCAGCCAGAACAATGCGCAGACGGCACAGCGTGCCCGCGAGGGCAGCCGGATGATTTCGCAGCAGGTCGGCGAGTTCGACAGCTTCGGCCGCTCGGTGGTCGAGCTGATCGGCGAGATTGAGGCGGTGTCGCGGCCGACGCGGGAGAATGCCGAGGCCTGTGCCAAGGCCGGGCAGGACCTTGCCGGGCTCGTTGCCGGGGTCGATGCGTCGACCCACACCCTGGAGCAGGCCGTCGAGCGCACCGACGCGCTGGTTACGATCAGCGAGGGCATTCTCGGCTCGATCGCCGCCTCCGGCGTGCGGACTGCGCAATCCGAACTGATCGCGACGGTGATGGAGACGGCAGCCACGATCGGAGAGCTGTTCGAGGCGGCATTGGCGCGGGGCGATGTGACGCTCGCCGATCTGTTCGACGAAGCCTATCGGCCGGTGCCGGGCTCCGATCCGGTCCAGCACATGACCCGTTTCGTTGGCCTGACCGACCGGCTGCTGCCGCCGCTGCAGGAGCAACTGCTGGGCTCGAACGGGCGGATCGTGTTCTGCGCCGCCGTCGACCGCAACGGCTTCCTGCCGACGCATAACCGCAAATACGCGCAACCGCAGGGCAGGGATGCGGCGTGGAACAATGCCAATTGCCGCAACCGGCGCATCTTCGACGACCGGACCGGGCTCGCCGCCGCGCGCAACCGCAAGCCCTTCCTGTTGCAGAGCTACAGGCGCGACATGGGCGGCGGGCAGTTCCTGGTGATGGAGGACCTGTCGGCGCCGATCCTGGTGAAGGGGCGGCACTGGGGCGGCTTCCGCATCGGGCTGAAGGTGTAGCGGTCAGTCGGGCCGTCTGTAGAGTCGAGTGAGCGAGTACCCGAGCGAGCGCCATGCATATCGCGCCATCCTTCCCGAACCTGTCGGTGCTGCTCATCGACCCGAGCCCGCACTATCGGCGGATCATCCGCACGATGCTGTACCAGACGCAGCTCAACCGCATCTTCGAGGCGCCGGACCTGTCCTCGGCCGCGACGACCTTCATTCAGAAGCAGCCGAACATCGTCATTCTGGACTGGGATCTGCCGGATGGCGGCAGCGTGAAATGCCTGGCCGCGATCCGCTCCTTCAAGACCTCGCCCTTCGCCAAGGCGCCGGTGCTGGTGATGATGGAGCGGCCCGACCGGCGCTCGATCGTCCAGGCGGCGAAGCTCGGCGCACATGAGATCATCACCAAGCCAATCTCGCCCAACAACCTCTGGCTGCATATGTCGGGCATCATCAACATGCCGCGGAAATACCGGGAGGCGAACGGCAAGATCACGCTCGTGCCCCGGGCCATCAGCAACAATATGTTCTGAGCCGGGCCGCCCGGCCGCGCAATCGTCGCGAAAGCGTCACGAGTCTTGACGGGCGTCGCGTCATTTAGCGAAGTTTTTACCAGTTTGTTGTGATGCTCCGTGGGCAATCCTGGGTCGCCCTTCATGGTCATCACCGTCTCGCTTCCGCCCTTCCTCGGTCGTTCCGAGGCTGCGACGTTCCGCAACCAGTTGCTCGTAGCGCTGGAACAGAAGGAAAGCGTCGCCGTCGAATGCGCGGAAGCCGGGCCGCTGCCGAGCCTGTGGATCCAGCTCCTTCATTCCGCAGCTGCCAGCGCCAAGGCGCGGGGGCTTTCGGTCACGCTCAAGGCGGCCTCCTCGGAATGCCGCGAATCCTTGCGGGCGATCGGCTTCGATGCCGCTCACAGCGCTCTCGTTCTGGAGTGACAGGCATGAAAATCCTGGCCATCGACGATACCAAGACCCTGCTCAGCCTGCTCAGCCTGACTCTGCGCAACGCCGGTCACGAAGTGGCGGAGGCCGAGAACGGCGAGGACGGCCTGAACAAGTTCGACCAGTTCAAGCCCGATCTCGTGATCACCGACCTCAACATGCCGATCATGGACGGCATCGAGTTCACCCGCGCCTGCCGCTCGCGGCCCGCCGGGCAGAACACGCCGATCATCGTGCTGACCACGGAGAACGGAGCCGAGATCAAGGCGGAAGGCCGCCGCGCCGGCGCCAGCGCCTGGATGGTCAAGCCTTTCGAACCCAACACGCTGCTCGGCCTCGTCGCGCGCTACCAGAACTGAAGGTCGGCCGATGGATCCGTTGGCAGAACTCAAGCAGACCTTCTTCCAGGAATGCGAAGAACTCCTCGGCGCGCTGGAGCAGAAGCTCCAGGCTCTCGACGAGGGCTCCGTCGATCCTGAGGACGTCAATGCCGCCTTCCGCGCCATTCACTCGATCAAGGGCGGCGCGGGCGCCTTCGGCTGCACGGAGCTGGTCGGCTTCGCGCATGTCTTCGAGGCCTCTCTCGATCATCTGAGGTCCGGCCGCGTCGCCATCGAGGATGCGCCGTTCACGCTGTTCCTGCGCTGTGCGGATGCCGTCGCCGATCTGGTCTCCGCCGCCCGCAACTCCGAGCCCGGGACCGAGCGCCCGGATCTGCTGGCCGCGCTGGAGCAGGTCGGCAAGGAGCCGGCAGCTCCGGCCCCAGCGTCCATTGCCGCTCCCGCCACTGTCGCCGTGCCTGCTGCCACTGCCGGGGACAACGATGCCCCTCTCGGCATCGCCGCGCTCGGCAACCTCCTCGCCATGGTCGAGGCTAAGACCGTTGCCGCAACGGCGCCTGCCGATGACGGCTGGGACGACGAGCCGGTCGCAATCCCTGCACCGGCGGCCGCCGCCGAGAAGCCGGGACGGAACCTGCGCTTGCGCATCACGCCGGAGAACGACCTGTTCCGCCGTGTGATCGAGCCGCGCGTCGTACTCGGCTCGCTGCCCGCGGACGATGTCGTCGCGATCCGCTGCGATCTCGGCCAGGTTCCCTCGCTCGAAACCCTCGACGTCACCGATTGCTGGATGCGCTTCGAGGTCGATTTGCGTACCGAATTGTCGGTCGAGGAATTGCACGGGCGCTTCGATTTCAGCCTGGCGAACGAAGAATTCGAGATCGAAATGCTCGAAGGCGCCTTCGCGGCCGAAGCGGCTCCCGCTGAGCCGGCTGCCGATGCCTCCGAGGTTCCGAGTTCGGTCGCTGCCGATCTCTCGGCGATCCTGGCCAAGCTCGGCCCGGCGACCGATGCCACGAGCCAGCCCGAGGTTGCTCCCGCGCAGGCAATACTGCCGGTCGCCGCCCCTGCCGTCGCTGCATCGGCCGTCGTTGCACCGGTTGCCGAAGCGCCGGCAGCCGCCCGCACGGCCCCGCGTGCCCCGGCTGCGGATACCTCGGCGCGCCAGCGCCAGGCGGTCAGCGTGCGCGTCGATCTCGACCGCATCGACAAGCTGATGAATCTCGTCGGCGAGATCGTCATCACCCAGTCGATGCTGGTCGAATGCGTCCGCTCGCTGCCTTACGACGTCCATGCCAAGACCGCCGAGGGCATGCTGACGCTCTCGCGCCAGACGCGCGAATTGCAGGACCATGTCATGGCGGTGCGCGCGCAACCGGTGAAGGCCGTGTTCCAGCGCATGCCGCGCCTGGTGCGCGAACTCGCCCAGACGCTGGGCAAGGAAGTGCGCCTGGTGCTCGAAGGCGAGAACACCGAGGTCGACAAGACGATCATCGAGGAACTCGCCGATCCGCTCACCCATATGATCCGCAATTCGATGGATCACGGACTGGAGACGCCGGACGAACGCGTCGCCGCGGGCAAGCCGCGCGAGGGTACGATCAAGTTGATCGCCGAGCATCGCGCCGGCCGCATCGTCATCTCCGTCACCGATGACGGGCGCGGCATCGGCCGCGACCGGCTGCTCGCCAAGGCCCGCTCGCGCGGCCTCGTCGGCGCCGACGAGCGGCTGCAGCCGGAGGAGATCGACCAGTTGATCTTCGCCGCGGGCCTGTCGACGGCGGAAGCGGTCAGCGACATTTCCGGCCGCGGCGTCGGCATGGACGTCGTGCGCCGCAACGTCGAGTCTCTCGGCGGGCGCATCAGCGTCGATTCCGAGCCGGGCCGCGGCTGCAAGTTCACGCTGGCGCTGCCGCTGACGCTCGCCGTGCTCGAAGGCATGGTGATCCGCTGCGGCGACGATCGCTACGTCATCCCGATCGCCTCCGTCATCGAGACGCAGCATCTCGCCTCGACGCCGATCGAGCGGCTGCCCTTCGGCCAGGAGGTGCTGCGCTGGCGCGGCGAGGTGACGCCGCTCTATCGCCTCGGCGAGGTCATGGGTTCGACCGGCACGACCAACGAGAACATCGTGATCATCGCCGAGAACGAGCGCGGCAACAATGTCGGCATTGCGGTCGACGAGATCGTCGGCCAGCAACAGGTGGTCGTGAAAAGCCTCGAGGCGAATTACGGCACCGTCAACGGCGCCTCGGCGGCGACGATCCTCGGCGACGGCCTCGTCGCCCTGATCCTGGATATCGACTCCATGCTGCGGCTCGCCGCGTCCGGCGGCCGGACTCCCGTGTCAGATCTCAAGATGGCTGGATGACCATGACCCTCCAACTCGGCGAAAAGCACTTCTCGTCTGCGCAGCCGGAAGCGGCGGCGCGGCGGATCGTCACCTTCAAGGTCGGCGACCGCACCTTCGGCATCGATGTCGGCATGGTCCGCGAGATCAAGGGCTGGCAGGCGACGACCCCGCTGCCGCACGCGGCTCCGCATGTGCGCGGCGTGCTCAACCTGCGCGGCGTGATCCTCGCGGTCTACGACCTGCGTACCGCGATCGGCATGGGCGTCACCGACGCCTCCGCCACGCATGTCATCGTCGTCGTCGATGTCGAGGACAAGACGGCGGGCCTGCTGGTCGACTCGGTCTCGGACATCGTCGACGTGCCGGTTTCGGCCGTGCGTCCGGCGCCGGATCTGGAGCGCGACGAGCACGGCCTGATCGAGGGCCTTGTCCTGCTCGACAGCGACATCGTGGCGCTGCTCGATCTGGCGGCGGTCATCCGCGACGGCGGCGGCGAAGCGCAGCTCAAGACCAGCCGCGCCGCCTGAACAGCTTTCAAAACACAGCCCGAGCGTAGCGTCCAAGCGGGCCAGAACAAGAAACGACAGGACCTATGGGCAGCGCGCTCGGCCCCTTTTCGCGACTCTCGGTCAGCCAGCCGCTGACCGCGGTCGGCTCCGCGGCACTTGCCGGGGGGATTGCCTATTATGCGGCTGGGGCCGGAGCTCCCATCATGGGTGCTCTCGCCGTCTCGGCCGTGGCGTTGCTCGGCGGGTTCGCTGCCTGGGGCGCGAGCCGATCCGTGGCCAGCCTGTCGCGGGTCGCGCCGCGTCTGGTGGATGACGTGGATCTGGCTCTGCCGGAGGTCGGTGGAAGCCACGAAGCCGGCGAGCTGTCACGTGCGCTAGCCAGCTTGCAGGATCGGGCGCAGGAAGCTGTCCGGCTGCGCTCCGCGCTCGACCATGGCCGCGCCAACGTCATGATCTGCGATCCGGACGGACGGGTCATTTATGCCAGCAAGGGCCTGTTGCGCTTCTTCGCCGAGGCGCAGGAGGATTTTCGCGCGGCGTTTCCTGGCTGTTCGGCCAAGGACATGCTCGGGCGCGTGATGGAGCGCGTGCGGGCCGAGCCTCGGCTCGCGACCGGCCCCTCGGTTCGCCTGACGCTCGGCCGCCGCATCGTCTGCCTGACGTTGACGGCCATCGAGACGGCCGATGGGCGCAGCCTCGGGACGGCGGTGGATTGGCACGAACTGACCGAAGAACTGGCGGTCGCCAGGGAGGTCACGCAGGTGATCGAGGCCGCCGTCGAAGGCGATTTCTCGCGGCGGATCGCCCCGCAGGGCAAATCCGAAACGGTGGCCCGGATCGCCGAGGGCATGAACCGGATCAACGGGCAGCTCGACGAGGTCTTCGCCGATATCGACGCGGTGGTCGAGGCCCTGTCGGAAGGCGATTTGACCCGCCGCATGGCCGGCGGCCGCTCCGGCCGTCTGGGGCGGCTCCAGCACGAGCTCAACCAGGCGCTCGGCCTGCTCGACGAGCGGATCGAAATGATCCGCGCGACGGCGGGCTCCGTCTGCCATGTCGCCATCGACGTGAACAGCGTCGCGACCGACCTTGCGGCGCGGACCGAGAAGGTCGCCGCCGAACTGGGCGAGACATCGGGAGCGGCGGTCGAGATCGCGGCCTCGGTCGGACGCAGCCATGAGCGTTCGCGCGAGGCCAGCGAGCTCGCCGGCACGACGATGGGCGTGGCGCAGGAAGGCCGGAACGTGGTCGCCAAGGCGGTCGGCGCGATCGAGCGGATCGAAAGCTCTTCGCTGCGCATTGGCGAGATTGTCGGAGTGATCGACGAGATCGCCTTCCAGACCAATCTGCTGGCGCTCAACGCGGCGGTCGAGGCGGCCCGCGCCGGCGATGCCGGCAAGGGATTCGCCGTGGTCGCTTCGGAGGTGCGGTCGCTGGCGCAGCGCTCGGCCCAGGCCGCGAAGGACATCAAAGGGCTGATCGCGACCTCGAACGGGCAGGTCGCCGAAGGCGTCGGCCTCGTGCGCGAGACCGGGGAGACGCTCGGCCGCATCGTCGCCGCGGTGGGCAAGGTTTCCGAGACGGTCGCCGAGATTTCCGCCGTGAGCGCCGAGCAGGCGCGCGGCATGGGAGGAGTGAGTCGCAGCGTGGCGCAGGTGGACAAGGGTATCCGGCAGAATGCCGAACTGGCTGGGCGCGGCGTCGAGGCAGCCGGCGAGCTCGCCGACCAGGTCGCCACGCTGAGCGAGATCGTCGACACGTTCCGCCCCGCCAGCGTGGCGGTGCGCAGCGAGCCTCCGCGCGCACGGCGCTGGGCGCCTGCTCCGATCCCGGTCGAGCAGCGCACGCCGTTGCAAATGCAGCCTCGCCGGCTTGTCGCCGGCGCACGGACGGGAGGCTGAGCCATGTCCAGGCCGATATCGCTCCCGAGCATGGTGCCGTCGCTCCAGCCCGCAATGGCCGACATCACCCTGACGCGCGACGACATGAAGTTCATCGCGGCGCTGGTCTATGAGCAGGCCGGCATCGTCATCCGCGAGCACAAGGAAGCGATGACGCGCGGGCGGCTGGCGCGGCGCGTCAAGGCGCTCGGCATGGGCTCGGTCGCCGAATACTGCGCCTTCCTGAAGACGCCGCAGGCGGCGGGGGAACTGCCCGAGCTGATCAACGCGGTGACGACGAACCACACCGCCTTCTTCCGCGAGCGCCATCATTTCGATCACCTGCGCAAGGAGGTGATGCCGCGGCTCCTGCAGGAGCGGGCCGGCCGGCGCGGCCGCATCCGCATCTGGTCCTCGGCCTGCTCGTCGGGCGAGGAACCCTATTCGATTGCGGCCTCCTGCCGCGAGGTGATGGGGGCGCGCGGCGACCTCGACTTCAAGATCCTGGCGACCGACATCGACACCGACATCCTGGCACGCGCCGAGGCCGGCATCTATCCGGCGGAGCAGTTCGAGCGGCTGCCCGCGGATGTGAAGCCACTGCTCAAGCTGGAGAGCGGCGGGGGGCGAGGCGAAGCCCGGATCAGCGAGGACCTGCGCCGGCTGATTGCCTTCAAGCGCCTGAACCTCATCGAGAAATGGCCGATGAGTGGGCCTTTCGACGTGATCTTCTGCCGCAACGTTTTCATCTATTTCGACACGCAGACCAAGGCCTCGATCCTCGATCGCTTCGTGGCGCTCTTGTCGCCCGGAGGCTTTCTCTATCTCGGCCATTCGGAATCGCTGCCGCAGCCGCACCCAAATCTGCGCCTGATCGGCCGGACTATCTATGAGAGGACAGCATGAGCGTCTCCCGGTCCTCTCGCCGCTATTTCGATCCGCGCTTCGAAGCGACGATCATCACCGTTGCGCCCGGCGAGCACGAGATCACCTCGGCCAAGGACGAGATCGTCGCGACGGTGCTCGGCTCCTGCGTCTCGGTCTGCATGCGCGATCCGCAGATCGGCGTCGGCGGGCTCAACCATTTCCTGCTGCCGAAGAACAACGGCAACGCCGATCCCAGCGCCGGCGAGCGCTACGGCGACACGGCGATGGAAGTCCTGATCAACGACCTGCTCAAGCGCGGCGCCCGGCGCCAGAATTTCGAGGCCAAGGTTTTCGGCGGGGCGCGGGTGCTTTCGGGCGCGACGATGCTGGCGATCGGCGACGGCAACATCGCCTTCGTCAATGAGTTCCTGAGGGTCGAGGGCATTCCCGTCGTCTCTCGGGATGTCGGCGGCACGCGCTCGCGACGCATCCACTACCAGCCCTCGACGGGCCGGGCCTGGGTTCAGCATGTCCAGCCCACGGCACGCGACAGCGGCCACGAGCAGGAAATCGCCTATCTCAACCGGCTCAAGAGCCAGCCCGTGGCTGGTGAAGTGGAGGTTTGGTGATGAACATGCCGACGTCCTCCGCATCACCTGTCAAGGTTCTCGTCGTCGACGATTCCATCCTGATGCAGAAGCTGATGACCAAGATCATCGATTCTGCGCCGGGCTTCCAGGTGATCGGCGTCGCCGGCAGCGCCGAGGAGGGCTGGGATGCCATCCAGGAGCTCCGGCCCGACGTGTTGACGCTCGATCTCGAATTGCCCGGTCGGCACGGCCTCAAGCTCTTGGCGCGGGTGCTGAAGCAGGACCCGCTGCCCGTTCTGATCGTCTCGGCCTTCGGCGGCCCGGGCGCCGACAACACGATCCAGGCGCTCGAGCTCGGCGCCATCGACTTTATCGAGAAGCCGGACGGCACCACCCACACGCTCGAAGGCTTCATGAAGCATCTGGTCGCGGCGCTGCAGCGCGCCGCGGCGAGCCGCAAGATGATCGCCGCCGCCCGCCAGATGGCGCAGATCGCCGCGCCGGCGCGCCCGGCGCCGCCGAAGGAGCCGGCGCGCGCCGGCAAGACCTCGCTGATCGCGATCGGCGCTTCAACCGGCGGCGTGCCGGCCGTCCAGACGGTCATGCGTGATCTCGCCCATCTGCGCATGCCGGTCGTCGTGGTGCAGCACATGCCGCCGGGCTACACGGCAAAGTTCGCGACGCGGCTCGCGACGGCGACGGGCCTCGATGTCCGCGAGGCGGCGGATGGCGACCGTTTGCGACCGGGAATGGCCGTGGTGGCGCCGGGGGGCTTGCGCCATCTCGAAATCGAGGAGCGGCGCGGCGAGCTTGTCTGCGTCCTGAAGGAGGGCCCGCTCGTCAGCGGCCATTCGCCCTCGGTCGACGTCATGTTCCATTCGGTGGCGCGCAGCCTGGGCGCTCATGCGGTCGGCATCCTGCTCACGGGCATGGGCCGTGACGGCGCTGACGGTTTGTTAGCTATGCGCAAAGCAGGGGCCGAGACGTTAATCCAAAGTGGTGAGACCTGCGTGGTAAACGGGATGCCGAAAGCGGCCTTCGAGATAGGAGCCGCCGACAGGGTCGTTCCGCTCAGCCAGATCGGCGCGGCGGTCGCGCAGCTGATCGGCGAGCGCCCGAATCTGCGGAGCGCGTAAGGAGCAAAGTTATGTCAAAGGCCAGAAGCGAGTTCCGCATCCTGGTGGTCGACGACCAGAAGAGCATGCGCGGTCTGGCGACCTATTTCCTGAAGCAGATCGAGTTTCAGGACATCGACGAGGCGGAGAACGCCCGCGAGGCGCTGATGAAGATGCAGCAGAAGCGCTACGATCTGCTGCTGCTCGACTGGAACATGGAAGGCATGAGCGGCATCGACCTGCTGCGCGCCATCCGCTCCGTGCCGGAGCTGAACCAGATCAAGATCATCATGGCGACCTCCGAGCGCTCGGTCGACAAGATGGACGAGGCGACCAGCAACGGCGCCGACCATTATGTCGTGAAGCCCTACGAGCTGCGCGACCTCGAAGTGCGGGTGAAGAAGGTCCTCGCCTGCTGAGGCACCCGGTCTCGCCATCGTGAAGCAAAGCCCTGCGCCGACCGGCTGCGGGGCTTTTTGCTTTGGGGCATGATGCCGCCTGTTCGACGGTCAAACCGGAGAGAAGCCATGCTGCTGTCACGCCGCCAGATCGTGGCTGGGATCGCCGGAGCCGTCGCCACGGGTATCGGGGCACGTGCAACTGTGGCGCAGGCTCTGACCGGCGCCCATGCCTTCGGCTTCGACCGGCCGGGCGGCGGACGGCTTGCCCTGTCCGACTACCGCGACCGGCCGGTCCTCGTCGTCAACACGGCGACGCGTTGCGGCTATGCCGGGCAGATGGCGACGCTGGAACAGCTCTGGCAGCGCTACCAGGCGCGCGGGATGATGCTCGTCGCCGTGCCGAGCAATGATTTCGGCGGGCAGGAGCCGCTCGAAGGCGCTGCCATCGCCGAGGCGGCGCGGGAGAGCTATGGCGCGACCTATGCCTTCGTCGAAAAGACCGTCGTGCGCGGGCCCGAGGCGCACCCCTTCTATCGCTGGGCGGCAGCGCAGCGACCGGCCGAGGCGCCGCGCTGGAACTTCCACAAATATCTGATCGGCCGCGACGGCACGCTGATAGGCGGCTTCCCTGCGGCAACCGATCCGCTCTCCCCGCAGCTCGTCCAGGCGATCGGGCGGGAATTGGCGGCGGGATAGGCTTTCAGCCCAGCCCTCATCCTGAGGAGCAGCCGGAGGCTGCGTCTCGAAGGATGATCAAGATGTCGCAAGAGCCTCCTGAAGCATCCTTCGAGACGCAAGCTGCGCTTACTGCTCAGGATGAGGGTTAGCAAGTGTATGGGTGCTTTTACTTCTTCGGCCGGAAAGCCGCGATCAAAGCCGGATCGGTCTCGATATAGGGCCCTTCGATCAGGTCGATGCAGTAGGGGATCGCCGGCATCACCGCGTCGAGGCATTCGGCGATGGCGCGTGGACGGCCCGGCAGGTTGACGATCAGGGTCTTGCCGCGGATCCCGGCCGTCTGTCGCGAGAGGATCGCGGTCGGCACCTTGGCGAGGCTGACCTGCCGCATCAGTTCGCCGAAACCCGGCATCGGCTTCTCGATCACGTCCTCGGTCGCTTCCGGCGTGACGTCGCGCGGGGCAGGGCCGGTGCCGCCGGTGGTGACGACAATGCAGCAGCCCTCACGGTCGGCGAGCGCGATCAGGGTCTCGGCGATGAGCCCGCGGTCGTCGGGGATGACGCGCTCGATGGCTTCCCAGGGAGAGGTCAGCACCTTCGCCATGTAGTCACGGATCGCCGGCCCTCCTTCGTCGGCATAGACGCCGGCCGAGGCGCGGTCCGAAACAGTGACGATTCCAATGCGGGCGATGGCGGACATCTGGCGTCTCCTGCGTAGCGCTCCGGCTCTATCGGCGAGCCCGAAGGGTGGTCAAGCGCGGGAGCCGTGCGGGCTCTCCCCTCGGCCTGCTTCTCAAGACCGCTTGGAAGGGGATGCTTGCCCCGATCGGGCTCGGGCTGCCTCCCGCAGGCGCCGCAGCCACATCCGGCCGAGGGCCGCGAACTGCGCCGCGCCGGGCCGGCCGGGGCCGATGCGGATGATGGCGTTGGCCATCTCGCGGCGCTCGCCCCACGCATAGGTGCCGGCATCGACGCCTTCACCGGCGCCGCTGTCGAAAAAGGCGGGCGGCGTGCCGGCAAGATCGGCCTGCAGCATCGCGATCGTCAGGGTGCGGCCAGGGGAATGGCGCGCCTGCGCTTCGTCATAGGCGATCTTGAGGAAGTGGCGGCGGTCGCCGCTTTCGACGAGCAGGCCCATGGCAAGGACCTGGCCGTCGAGCAGCAGGGTATCCATCTGCAGGGCGTCGGCGCCGGCGAAGAGCTCGGCCATCCGGCGGATATAGGCGGCGTCCGCCGGCAGGCAGGCGATCGCCGTCCCGGCCGCGCCCTTCCAGCCCGAGGCTTCGAGCGTGAGGAAGGTGTCGAGCGCGTCGAGCGCCGCGCGGCCGCGGCTGCGGCGGAAGGTCAGCGCGCCATGCTTCGCCACCGCCCGGAACTGCTGCATCCGCTTCTTGTAGCTGGAGCCGAGGGAGCGCCGCAGATAGCGCTCCATATCGTCGCCGGGCTGGGGGATCATCACCGGCCGGCTCCAGCGCTCGTAGATCGAGATCCGGCTGCCCGTCTGGCGGGAAGCTTCCGAAAGGGCGGCGTAGCAGGGGCCGTCGAGCGGCAGCAGTGGCAGCAGAAGCACATGCGGCAGGTCGCGTGAGGCAAGGAGATAGCGCATCAACGCCCGGGCAGACTCCGCCGCGTGGTCGTGGTCGAGCACCGGCAGCGAGGAGACTTCGTAGAGTGGCACGAGCGGCGAGGCGAGGGCGCCGGCGAAGCCGCTGCGCCAGCCCTGTTCGCGCCGGAATGCCCAGACACCAACCAGCCGCTCGAAATCGAGCGCTTCGCTGAACCAGGCGCAGAGCACGATGATCTCGTCCTCGGGGACGAGCAGGGTTGCCGCGCGGACGGCAGCCGGCGCCATATGCGGATTGGGCTCGAGCGCGTGATGGGCGAGCTCCGCGAAAGCCGGGCCCAGTTCCGCATAAGCGGCTGGGCCGATGCGCCTGACGACGATACTGGTCAAAGTCGATGGCCGTCGCGGTTCAGCCGGTGCAGTTCGCCGCGCAGCGCCAGCACGAAGGCGATCACCTGCGCCGTTGCCCGATAAAGCTCCTCCGGAATCTCGTCGTCGAGTTCGACGGCCGAGAGCGCCTGGGCGAGGATGGCGTTCTGTTCGATCGCGACATCATGCTCGCGCGCTGTGGCGACGATACGTTCCGCCAGTTCGCCACGGCCCTTGGCGGTGACGCGCGGCGCGCCATGCCCGTCATATTCGAGCGCGACGGCGATTCGGGGCGGCTGCGGCGCACTCATGACAGGCGGTCCAGGAACTGGCCGGCTGTCTGCTGCATCACGCGGGGCTGGCCGGTGTGGATATCGACGGCGCCACTGGCGAAATCGGCATGGAGCAAGGCGCTTTCCAGGCCGGGTGCCGCGCCGCGCAGGAGCCGGCTGGTTTCCTCGCGCTCTGCCCAGAGCGTCACGCCGACATCGCGCGCCTGCAGGGTCACGACGCCTTGCAACGGTCCCATCGGCTCGACATCGAGGGCGAAGCGGATGCGCCAGAGCGGCGGAGTTACACCCTGGACATCCCTCCGCGGGGCTTCGCGCTCGACTTGCAGCGGCAGGATCGCGGTGCCGTGCTGGAAGGCGATCGGGATCTCGGCAAGCCAGCGCTGCGCCGGCTGGCTGATGTCCTGCCGCGCCTGATCGAGAGGCAGCGAGGCGTATTGGGTGAGCTTGATGCGGTCGAGCGCCGCGTCGGTCTGATCGAGCAGCGTCTCAGCAATGGCGAGCGGCTTCTCGCCCGGCGAAAGCGTCGGCTCGACGGCGGCCTGGGGCAGCAGCGGGCCATCCCGCCGAGGCGGGGCGGTGCGGTTGGCGTTGTCCGCTGCGGTGCCCGGCAGGCTGTCGGATGGCCGGTCGGGCGCGAGCGCAGCGGCGGCGCGGTCCAGCTGGCTCGCCTTCGGCCCCGGCGACAGGCTGTCGATGATCGGCTGCAGCGTCTCGCGCAGCGCCTGGAGGCTGGTCTTGAGATCGCCCTGCCTCGGGGCGGGCGCCCCGGCAGCCTGGCGAGCCTCCGTGAATAGACCTGAACCCTGGAACGCTTCCTTCAGGCGCAGCGCCGTGACCGGCTGACGTTCAGCAGGTATCGCTTGAGCCAGAACGCGATCGATGGCCGCCAGCAGGGGCTTCGGCAAGGTCAGTGCGATCGAGCCCTGCGCCAGGCCGCGCAGATTGGCGAAGAGCGGGGCGAGGCTGTCCTGGGTTTGCAGCACGGAGCCGAGCAATGGCCCGGCAAGCATGCGCGCCGCTGCGGGGTTTGGAATGACGGGGCCAGCCGGGGGCGCCCCGGGCTGCGCGGCCACGCCGGCAGGGATGGCAGGAGAAGAGGTGGCAAGTGGGCTGCCCGCAGATGGTGCGGGCGCATTGGCAGGAGCGGCCGTCGGAGCAGATTGCGGCGCCTGGCTGGTGGCTGGCGGCAAAGGCGTTGGAACCGGAGCCGGTGCTGGCGCGGTGGATGCCGGGTTGCCGGCCGGCCGCGACATGTCCGGGCGCGGGCTCGGAAACGCGACGGCCGGTTGCGCGGCTGCCGGGCTCGGGGGCGAGGCTGGGGGCGGACGCACCTCGACCAGAGTGGCGCGCAGATCGCCGCCGGGTTGCTCGGGAGGGTCGAGGCGCAGCAGCAGGGTGGCTCCAGGCTGTAGCTCCGCCTGCTTCGCCTGAGGGCCGGCCAGCACGAGGGCGACCTTGCTGTCGCCGATCATGGCCGTTGCCGTGCCGTCCGTCTCCAGAGAGAGCAACCTGGCCTGCACCGTCCGGCCAGCCGTCAGCTCGCCCGCCGCTTCGAGCGCCTGCAGCAGGGTGGCAAAGGTCTGGCTCTTGACGAGCTGGGTGAGGTTCATCTGGCTGCCATGTGACGACGGCCCATCCTGTCACGAAAGATTAAGCGTTTCCTTGCTGTTGGCCGTGCCGCGCAGGGCGCGCCTGCGCCGTCGGCTCTGGCGTCGCCCGCAGCGCTGCGGCAGGCTCGGCGCTCCCCCATCCGAAGGTTGACTGCCATGGATTATCGCCGTCTCGGCCGCTCCGGCCTCAAGGTCTCGCCGTTGTGCCTGGGTACGATGATGTTCGGCGGCCCGACGGATGAGGCGACCTCGCGCCGGATCGTCGACAGCGCCCGCGAGACGGGCATCAACTTCATCGACACGGCCGATGTCTACAACGAGGGGCGCTCGGAGGAGGTCACCGGCCGCGCCATCGCCGCCAATCGCCACGACTGGGTGCTGGCGACCAAGGTGGCGAATGCGATGGGGCCGGGCCCGATGAGCGGCGGCCTGTCGCGTCGCTGGATGATGCGCGCCTGCGAGGATAGCCTGCGCCGGCTCGGCACGGAGACGATCGACATCTACTATCTCCACAAGGAGGATCATCAGACGCCGCTGGAGGAGACGGTGCATGCGATTGCCGATCTCGTCCGCCAGGGCAAGATCCGGCATTTCGGCGTCTCGAACTATCGGGCCTGGCGGCTGGCCGAGATCTGCCGGCTCTGCGACGAGCTCGGCATCGACCGGCCCGTCGTCAGCCAGCCTTATTACAACGCGATGAATCGCATGCCCGAGGTCGAGCATCTGCCGGCCTGCGGCTATTTCGGGCTCGGCGTCGCCTCCTATTCGCCACTGGCGCGCGGCGTGCTGACGGCGAAGTACGCGCCCGGCGAGGCTCCGGCCGAGGGCACGCGCGCCGGGCGCGGCGACCGGCGGATCATGCAGGCGGAATGGCGCGAGGAGAGCCTCGTCATCGCCCAGACGTTCAAGGAGCATGCCGCCAGGAAGGGGCTGACCCCGATCCAGTTTGCCGTGCGCTGGGTGCTGAACAACGCCTTCGTCACGGCGGCGATCGCTGGGCCGCGCACCTTCGAGCAATGGCAGGCCTATCTTGCGGCGCTCGACGCCGGTTTCGACAAGGAGGACGAGGCGCTGGTCGACAGCCTCGTGCCGCCGGGCCACCCCTCGACGCCTGGCTATTCCGATCCGGCCTATCCGCTCGAAGGGCGGATCAGCCGGGCGGGTTAGTACTGTCCGGGCAGATCGAACACCTGCTTTGTTGAACGCTTGGCTTGTTGAACATTGGGCGCGCCCGCTAGTTTGAACGGCGGGCCCCAGGGAGCCCGCCGCGAAGGAAGGGCGAATGGCGGCCGAGGCAGGACTGACGAGCGACCTCGTCAAGGTCGTGGCGCTGCTCGGCGCCGGCGTCGTGGCGGTGCCGGTCTTCCGCAAGCTCGGGCTCGGTTCCGTGCTCGGCTATTTCGGCGCGGGTATCGTGATCGGCCCCTTCGGCCTCGGCCTGTTTTCCAATCCCGAAGGCATCCTGCACATCGCCGAATTCGGCGTGGTGATGTTCCTGTTCGTGATCGGGCTCGAGATGCAGCCCTCCCGGCTCTGGGGCCTGAGGAGCAGCATCTTCGGGCTCGGCATCGCGCAGGTTCTCGCCTGCGGCTTCCTGCTGACGCTGTTCGGCATGGCCGGCGGCCTCGGTGCCAAGGTCGCCTTCATTGCGGGGATGGGCTTCGTGCTGTCATCGACGGCCGTGGTCATGCAGATGCTCAACGAGCGTGGCGAGACCTCGACGCCGCAGGGGCAGAAGGCGGTCTCGATCCTGCTGCTCGAAGACCTCGCCATCGTGCCGCTGCTCGCCATCGTCGCGTTCCTGTCGCCGCAGCGGGGCGGCCACGAACAGGCCTGGGTCTCCTTCGCCATTGCCGCGGGCGCGCTCGGCGGGCTGATCGCAGCCGGGCGCTGGCTGCTCAACCCGATGTTCCGCGTGCTGGCGGCCGCCGAGGCGCGGGAGGTCATGACCGCCGCAGCGCTGCTCGTGGTGCTCGGCGCGGCGCTCGCCATGCAACTCGGTGGCCTGTCGATGGCGATGGGCGCGTTTCTGGCCGGCGTGCTCCTGTCCGAATCCACCTTCCGCCATCAGCTCGAAGCAGACATCGAGCCGTTCCGCGGCATCCTGCTCGGGCTCTTCTTTCTCGCCGTCGGCATGTCGCTCGATCTCGGTGTCGTGGCGCGCGAATGGCGCCTGGTCCTGGCCGCCGTCATCGGCTTCACGGCGGTCAAGGCGCTCGGCATCTTCATCGTTGCCAAGCTCTTTGGGTCGGACTGGCGCGAGGCGATCACGCGCGTCGCGCTGTTCTCGCAAGGTGGCGAGTTCGCCTTCGTGCTCTATGCCGCCGCCGCTGCCGCCGGCATCTTCGATTCGCGCATGACCGCCATCGCCAGCGGCACCGTGATCATCTCGATGGCGTTGACGCCGCTGCTCGCGCTGGCGCTCGACCGCTTCATGCCTGCGCCGCCGACCGATCTCGATGGCATTGAGGTCGCTGACGGGCTGAAGGGGCAGGCGCTGATCGTCGGTTTCGGCCGCTTCGGCCAGGTTGCGAGCCAGGCACTGCTCGCCCGCGGCATCAGCGTCTCGATCATCGATTTCGATGTCGAGATGATCCGGGCTGCGTCGCAGTTCGGCTTCAAGCTCTATTATGGCGACGGAACGCGGAGCGACATCCTCCACGCCGCCGGCGCCGAGCGGGCCGAGGTGATCGTGGTCTGCGTCGACCGGCGGCAGACCGCGGATGCGATCGTGCGGCTGGCGCAGGCCGAATTCCCACATGCCAAGCTGTTCGTGCGTGCCTATGACCGAGGTCATGCGCTCGACCTCGTCCATGCCGGCGTCGAGTATCAGATCCGGGAGACCTTCGAATCGGCGATGGTCTTCGGCACGGCACTGTTGAAATGCCTCGGCGTTCCCGAGGATGAGGCCGACGCGATCGAGGCGGATGTGCGCCGCCGCGACGACGAGCGCTTCGACCTTCAGCTGGCGGGTGATCTCTACTCCGGGCGCGAACTCCTCAGGAACAACGCGCCGACCCCGACGCCGCTGACGAAGCCGAAGCGACCCGGCCAGATCCCGGCGAATTTGCCCGACGACATCGGCGGGGAGAGCTGAGAGACTGTTTGAAAATTCACTGAACCCTCATCCTTAGGAGCCCTTCCGGCAGGAATGGCTCCTAAGGATGAGGGCTGGAGTTCCCAAACGGCCTCTGAGTGCGGGCGTCAGCTCAGTTCAGGATGCAGAAGCCGCCGACCACCACCTCGGTCCGGCACCAGGTCTTCTGGTCGCCTTCGTTGGCGGTCAGGCGCAGCGGAACGGGTTCCTCGCGCGGTGTGCCGGAGGGCGGGAAGGGCACCCGCTCGGGTTTGCCAGCTTCTGCAGCCTGAGTGCGATTGGCGGCGGCTGCGCCGGGGACGATGACGATGCTGCGGCTGGTCTTGGCGGTGGCGCCGCTGCGGCCACCACGGAATCTGGCTGCCTCCGCCTGCACCGGCAGGAAGGTGGCGGCAGCGAGCAGGCAGGCGAGGGCAGCAATGCGGCGCATGGAGCGATCTCCCGATTGCAGGCAGGATGCCGCGATCTGCCGCAACGGCAAGGAAAGCCTCGGATCAGCATCAGCGAGGCGTTAACGCGAATGGTCAGGCTGCCGCATGTTCCCGGGTCAGGCTGTCCCATGCCGCCATGGCGCCGCGCACGATCGCTTCGAGCATCGTGCGCGAGGCGCCGTCCCGGGCCTGGATCGACATGCCCTGCTGAACCGTGACGTAGTAGCTCGCGATCGGGCGCGGATCGAGGGAGGCGGGCAGTTCGCCTGCCGCGATCGCCCGGTTCAGCCGCTCTTCGATCATGGTGACGCTGCCGGCCCGCATCTCGCGCAGGATTCGGCTGGTTTCCTCGCCGACGCCGACCGCATTGACGGCCGAGAGCACGACCATGCAGCCGGGCGGGCGGCCGGGCCGGGTGAAGGTCGCGGCGCTCGCCATGAGATAGCCCTCGACCGCCGCGCGCGCGGTCGGTGCGTTCTGCAGGGGGGCGACGATGTCGTCGCTCTCTGTCGCGGCGAAATGGGCAATGGCCTCTCGATAGAGTTCCTCCTTGCTGCCGAAGGCGGCGTAGAGGCTGGGCGAATTGATGCCCATGGCGTCGGTGAGGTCGCTCATCGACGCCGCCTGGTAGCCGCGCTCCCAGAACACGTCCGTGGCGCGTTCCAGCGCTGCTTGCCGGTCGAAACTGCGTGGGCGGCCTCGTTCGGCCATGCCGCTCCCCCCTCCGAAATAATTCTGTGTCGATCACTATGTATTTTGCTTGACGCCTTCAGGCAAGCACGTCATTCGTTTATGTAGCGATCATCACATAAATGGAGTTGCCATGTCCCGCCTCGCAGGAAAGCGTGCTCTCGTCACCGGCGGTAGCCGCGGGATCGGCGCTGCCATCGCCAAGCGGCTGGCTGCCGAAGGTGCGGATGTCGCGCTCACCTATGAACGTTCCGCCGACAAGGCCGCCGAGGTCGTGAATGCGATCGAGGCGCTCGGTCGCAAAGGCGTCGCCATCGCCGCCGACAGCGCCGATGCCGAGGCCGTGAAGCGTTCGGTCAACGAGGCGACGAAGGCGCTCGGCGGTCTCGACATCCTCGTCAACAACGCCGGCATCTATCGCGGTGGCCCGGTCGCAGATTGGAGCCTCGCCGATATCGACGCGACGCTCGCCGTGAACATCCGCGCCGTGGTGCTGGCCTCGCAGGCCGCGGCTGCGCATCTGGGCGAGGGCGGGCGTATCATCTCGATCGGCTCCTGCCTTGCTGAGCGGGTGGTCGAGTCCGACATCACGCTCTATGCAATGAGCAAGGCGGCGCTGATCGGCTTCACAAAAGGGCTGGCGCGCGATCTCGGCCGGCGCGGCATTACGGTCAACATCGTCCATCCCGGCTCGACCGATACCGACATGAACCCGGCCAACGGTCCGGGCGCGGAGGCGCAGCTCGCGCGCATGGCCATTCCCGCCTATGGCAGGCCGGAAGATATCGCCGGGGCCGTCGCCTATCTCGCCAGCGATGAGGGCCGCTTCATCACCGGTGCCGGCTTCGCCATCGACGGCGGCGTCAACACCTGAAATGGCGCCGTCATGCTCGGGCTTGAACCCGAGCATCTCGTGACCATGGCGCTCGGGAGGTTTTCTAATGCCCGGGCATGACGATCACGGTGGGCGTCGCCGGCAGCGTGGCCTTGCTCAGCGTGATCGTCGGCTGCTCGCGGCGCTCGACCGGCCAGAGATCCCGCGTGCGGGCGAGGAAGCGGTTCAGCGTGCCGCCGCCGAAGAAATGCATCGGGATCATCACGCGAGCCTGCAGCGACTTCAGCACCTCCACCATGCCTTCCTGGTCGAGCGTGTAGCTGCCGTCCACCGGAAAGAGCACCACATCGACCCGGCCGAGCGCGCGCAGATGGCCGGGTTCGAGCGGGTGATGCAGATGGCCGAGATGGGCGATGCAGAGATCGCCGATCTCGAAGACGAAGATCGAGTTGCCGTCGTAATCGGTGCCGCCGTCATAGGTTCGGATATTGGTCGGCACGTTGCGGACGCGAACATCGCCGAGCGTGACGTCATGATGGGCGGCGCCCTTGCCCTCAGGATCCCAGCCGCGCAGCACTTGCTTGATGCCCGGGTCGGGATGGTTCGAGTAATGGGTCGAATGCGCCTTGTTCATCGTGGCGATGTCGGGCGTGACCGGGGGGCGGATATAGTCGTTGTAGTCGGTCGCGATCTTCACGCCGCCGGGCGTCTCGATCAGGAAGGTGGCATGGCCGACGAAGGTGAGCCGGACCTCGTCCTTCGCCAATTGCACGCGCTGGATCGGCAGGCCGAGGCGCGCCATCTCCGGGCGGCAGCCCGGCTCGCCGGATTGGGCGCGGGTGGGCGAGGGGATGAAACCTGCGATAGCGGCGACAACAAATGCCAGTGCTGCGAAGGGGCTCGACAGATTCATCGGACGGCTCCTGCTTTCCTTTGCCTGCGACGATCAGGCAAAGGGTGGGCCGTTGGAAGCGCTCTGGCGGTTTTGTGAACTGGCGCCGAGGGGCGGCCCGCGACCCGCATTTCACTGTTTGGGCAATCTGACCTCGACATTCGCCTCGGCGAGGCGCCGGTAAAGCTTCCTGCGCCGCAGAATCGGCACCCAGTCGTAGAGAAACATCTCCGCCGGGCGCCAGATCACGACCCAGCCGATGATGATCAGGCTCTCCTGGAAGACGCGCGCGAAGGGGCCCTCCTGTCCCCGGGTCAGCAGCCAGCTGAGGAACAGGCAGGCGGCGAGCCCGGCGAAGCCGATCATCAAGGCCAGCCGGCCGTCCCGGAAGAGCTCGTGCATCGCCCGGGTCTCGGCGCTGGCCCGGCCGGCGAACCAGCGGGTGATGGTAGCGGCGAGGTCCGGCAGCGGCCTGTCGGGCGTGTCGGGCCTTTCCAGATGGATCACGATTGCGATCCGCCGATCCTTCGGCAGATCGCGGGCCCAGTCGAGGATGTACTCCTCGGCCTCGGCGGCGAGGTCGCCTTCGCGAAAGGGGAAAGGGTCGAGGCTGTTGTAGAGCTGCGCGCCGTCGCGCAGCCTCAGCTCGATCAGGGCCTTGCCGTTCTGGTCTGACATCTCGGATCAGGTCTTTGCCGCGGTCGGTCCGCATTGTTCAGGAGGCGCGCGGCGGCCGCAATCCGCCCGATGCGGTTGCGGCGCGGGCTGCCGCTCGCTACATAGCGGCCAGATTTCCCGACATCTCGTCGCCAAGCGCCTGAAAGCGGAGCCCGCTCGCCTCATGTCCCGCCAGTTCATCTACCATATGCGCGGCCTGTCCAAGACCTATCCGGGCGGCAAGCAGGTTTTGAAGGACATCCATCTCTCGTTCTATCCGGACGCCAAGATCGGCGTGCTCGGCGTCAACGGCGCGGGCAAGTCGACCCTGCTCAAGATCATGGCCGGGTTCGACAAGGAGTGGACCGGCGAGGCCTGGGTCGCGGAGGGCGCGCGCGTCGGCTATCTGCCGCAGGAGCCGAAGCTCGACGAGACCCTGACCGTGCGCGAGAACGTCATGCTCGGCGTCGCGCCGCAGAAGGCGATCCTCGACCGCTACAACGAGCTCGCCATGAACTATTCGGACGAGACCGCCGACGAGATGACCAATCTCCAGGACGAGATCGAGGCGAAGGGGCTGTGGGATCTCGACTCCAAGGTCGACCAGGCGATGGACGCGCTGCGCTGCCCGCCGGACGACTGGGCCGTCGACAAGCTCTCGGGCGGCGAGCGCCGCCGCGTCGCCATGTGCAAGCTGCTGCTGGAGCAGCCGGAGCTGCTGCTGCTCGACGAGCCGACCAACCATCTCGACGCCGAGACCACCGCCTGGCTCGAAGGTCATCTGCGGACCTACCCGGGCGCGATCCTGATCGTCACCCACGATCGCTACTTCCTCGACAACGTCACGAGCTGGATCCTCGAGCTCGATCGCGGCCAGGGCATACCCTATGAGGGCAACTACTCGGCCTGGTCGGTGCAGAAGCAGAAGCGCCTGGCTCAGGAAGGCCGCGAGGACGTGTCGCGTCAGAAGACGCTGGAGCGCGAGGCCGAGTGGATGGCCGCTTCGCCGAAGGCCCGCCAGGCCAAGAGCAAGGCCCGCATCCAGCGCTATGACGAGCTCGTCCAGAAGGCCAACAATAAGGGGCCGGACACCGCACAGATCATCATTCCGATCGCCGAGCGGCTCGGCAACAACGTCGTCGATTTCGAGGACCTGTCGAAGGGCTTCCAGGACAAGCTCCTGATCGACGGGCTCTCCTTCAAGCTGCCGCCGGGCGGCATCGTCGGCGTGATCGGCCCCAACGGCGCCGGCAAGACCACGCTGTTCAAGATGATCACCGGTGTCGAGAAGCCCGATGCCGGCACGATCAAGATCGGCGAGAGCGTCCAGCTCGGCTATGTCGACCAGAGCCGCGACTCGCTCGACGACAAGAAGAACGTCTGGGAAGAGATCTCGGGCGGCAACGACATCATCTATCTCGGCAAGAAAGAGATCAATTCGCGGGCCTATTGCTCGGCCTTCAACTTCAAGGGCGGCGACCAGCAGAAGAAGGTCGGCTCGCTCTCGGGCGGCGAGCGCAACCGCGTCCACCTCGCCAAGATGCTGAAGAGCGGCGCCAACGTCCTGCTCCTCGACGAGCCGACCAACGACCTCGACGTCGACACGCTGCGGGCTCTGGAAGAGGCGCTTGAGGACTATGCCGGCTGCGCCGTGATCATCAGCCACGATCGCTGGTTCCTAGACCGTATCGCGACCCATATCCTCGCCTTCGAGGGCGACAGCCATGTCGAGTGGTTCGAGGGCAACTTCGCCGAATACGAGGAGGACAAGAAGCGTCGCCTCGGCATCGACTCCACCATTCCCAAGCGCATCCAGTACAAGAAGTTCACGCGCTGAGGTTTCGCGAGGGCGCCGCGCGATGCGGCGCTCTCATCCTGCTGCTGCCTTCCGTCGAGCCCGCCGATGCGCCTCCAGTCGCCGGCGGGCTTTGCTTTTGGGGAGGGCGCCGGAGGGGCCACCGGAGGCTTTTGGGCCCGCTTCGGAAAGCGGACGATCAGCTGCAGATTTCGGCTTCGACCGACGCCATGGCCTCCCGGTACGACCGCACATGAATGCCGTCATGGGTGCTGTCCGGCTTGGCGAGGCCGTCGACTCCGTCGCGGGTTCCGGCAAAGGGGTCGATGAACGTGCAGGCGTTGCGGCTGCAGGCCCGCTTCAGCCGCTCCGACAGGGCGACGACCGCCGCTGGCTCATAATATTTGATCATCGAGGGCTCGGCCGGGGGAACGGCGGCGACGAAGACCTTCGCGGACAGAGCGGCCGCGCTGGCGATGAGCCGGTCGGTGTTGCGTTCGAATGCGTCGAGGTATTTCGGCTGGGTGGGATTGCGCTTGCGATGCAGGTCGTTCGTGCCGACCAGGATGACGATGGTGCTGGGCTTCTTCGTAAAGGCGAACTTCGCCCAATGGCCGTTCATATCCGTCATCTTGGCGCCGCTGATGCCGGCGTTGACGACGTTGCGGCCGCAGAGGCGATGGGTCGAATTGATCATCTCGGCGTTGGAGTCGCCCGCGATGAAGACATAGTCGGGGTCGGCTTCGCCGATCTGGGCGTTGATGACGGCGAGCCTCGCCAGAAGCGGGAAGTTCTCGGCCGGTTTGCGCAACGCGAGATAGGTGCCGGCTGCCGCGGCGGCGATGAGCCCTATGGCAAGAGCCGCAATGATGCGGCGTGAGCGGAACCATCCGGCGAAGACAATGGGCCCCGGCAGGCGCGCGAGCAGGCTTGTTTCGGTGGCGAGGAGGCGGGGGCGCAGCTTCATCGCGTTCTTTTCGACGAAGTGCCAGGAGAGGAAGGCGAGGATGAAGGCCAGGCACCAGGAGATGGCGGCATTGGCCCACCAGGACTGGCCTCCCGCGCCGAAGGTGGCGACCACTGCCTGCTGGATCGGGAAGCCGTAGAGGAACAGGCCGTAGGAATAGTCGCCCGACGAGACCAGCCAGACGCGGCGCGGCCTGGTGAGCCCGATGAAGGCGGTGAGATAGGCGCAAGGGAGGGCGATCAGATAGTCGCCGCCGGAGAGGCTCAGCCCCAGCAGCGTTGCTGCGAGGGACAGCGCGAACAGCGCCTTGCTCCACACGATCCGCTTCCGGAACAGATAGAAGCCGATCCCATAAAGAAAACAGAGGATCAGCACGGGCCCCGAGACGGTAACGCCCGGCTGATGACGCCTGATCAGGACGTAGATGACGAAAATGACGGCGTGGACGACGAGGATCGTGGCTAGGGCGCGATCGCTCCGGCGCAATAGTCCCAGCCCCGTGATGCCGGCAATGCTCAGGTAACAATACAGTTCCCAAGGTAGGGTCCATAGCTGGCCGTTGACCAGCCCCGCCCAGGGATTGTCCAGAAACACTCCCGGCAGCAAAAATTGGACGACGCCGAGGATGTTCAGGAAATACTGCCGGAAGAGCGGGCTGGCGAAATACTCCTTCAGCGGCAGCGTCGTGAAGATCGCGCCGATGACGATGGCGGCGGCAAAGGTCTCCACGGCGAGGGCTGGAACAAGCCGGAGCAGCCGCAGCCCGAGGAACGAGATCAGAGACCGGCAGCGTTCGAGGCTGCCGGCGACGAGAAAGCCGCTCAATGCGAAGAACATCGGCAGGATCACGGCCACCGCCGGGCGCAGCGCTCCGCCGAAAATCCGAAGCGTCTCGCCGACGCCGTAGGCCACACCCACCGCATGGGTGACGATGACGAGCGTCGAGAGCAGGAGGCGCAGATAGTCGAACCCGGCCGGCCGGTTGCCGGCGGCCGCCAGACGGTCTGCGAAGGACGGGCCGGCGAACAGTCGCTGCGAAAGGCTCACGCGCGCCGTCAGGGGCGGGTCCGCCGGCGCGGCCTGCTCCGGATAGTAGGCCAGTGGTCTCAGGATAGGTCTCCCCGCGGGTGGATCAGGCTCTCGGCTTGCCGCCGACGAGGATGCTTGCGTCGACATCCCTGATGTCCCGCTTGCCGCAGAGCGCCATGGTGATGTCGAGCTCCTTGCGGATGATGTCGAGCGCGGCGGTGACGCCCTGCTCGCCCATGGCACCGAGGCCGTAGAGGAAGGCGCGGCCGATGAAGGTGCCCTTGGCGCCGAGCGCGATCGCCTTAAGCACGTCCTGGCCCGAGCGGATGCCGCCGTCGAAGAGCACCTCGATGCGGTTGCCGACCTGCTCGACGATGCCGGGCAGGGCCTCGATCGAGGACAGCGCGCCGTCGAGCTGCCGTCCGCCATGGTTCGAGACGATCAGCGCGTCGGCGCCGCTCTTGGCCGCCATCTCGGCGTCCTCGGGATCGAGGATGCCCTTGAGGATCAGCTTGCCGCCCCATTGGTCCTTGATCCACTGGACGTCGTCCCAGTTGAGCTGCGGATCGAACTGGCTGGCGGTCCAGGAGGAAAGCGAGGACATGTCGGCGACGCCGGTGACGTGGCCGACGATGTTGCCGAACTGCCGCCGCGGCGTGTCCAGCATCTTCAGGCACCAAAGCGGCTTGAAGGCGAGGTTGATCAGGTTGGCGATGGTCGGCTTCGGCGGGGCGGAGAGGCCGTTGCGGATGTCCTTGTGGCGCTGGCCGAGGATCTGCAGGTCGAGCGTCAGCACCAGCGCGGAACAGCCGGCAGCCTTGGCGCGCTGGATCAGGCGGGAGATGAAGTCGCGGTCCTTCATCACATAGAGCTGGAACCAGAACGGCGCCTGGGTGTGGTTCGCCACGTCCTCGATCGAGCAGATGCTCATGGTCGAGAGCGTGAAGGGCACGCCTGCCTTCGCGGCAGCGCGGGCCGCGAGGATCTCGCCATCGGCGTGCTGCATGCCGGTAAGGCCGGTGGGGGCGAGTGCGACCGGCATCGCCACCGGCTGGCCGATCATCTCGGAAGCCAGCGAGCGGTTGGTCATGTCGACGGCGACGCGCTGGCGCAGCTTGATCTTGGCGAAGTCGGTCTCGTTCGAGCGATAGGTGCTCTCGGTCCAGGCACCGGAATCGGCGTAATCGTAGAACATACGCGGCACGCGGCGCTTGGCCAGAAGGCGCAGGTCTTCGATGGTCAGGGGCTGGGCCATGTTCTCGTCTCGCCGTTCGCTTCCTGTCAGTTTCCTCGGCTGAGTCGCATGACGGACGATGGGGCGCAACCTCCCGAACGACAGGGCGCCCTTCCGTCAGGATATCGCCATGTAGCGGCCCGGCTTATGGTTCATCGCCAGGATGGCGTTGAGGACGAGCGTGCCGACCAGGGACAGGGCGACCTTGTCCAGCGGAAGCACGAAAAGGGCGGCGGCGAAAATCGCTGCGTCGATGCCGAGCTGGACCCAGCCGGCGCGCAGACCGTGGCGCTCCTGCAGGTAGAGCGCGAGGATGTTGACCCCGCCGATGGCGGTGCGGTGGCGCGCGAGCGCCAGCAGGCCGAGCCCCATCGCGACACCGCCGGCGATGGCGGCATAGAGCGGCGCTACCGCCTCGATCCGGAACCAGCCCGGCGTCGCCCAGACGAAGAGCGAGATCAGCGCGACGGCCGCGACGGTGCGCAGCGTGAAGGCGAAGCCCATCCGCCGGAAGGCGAGCCAGTAGAACGGCAGGTTGATGACGAAGAACAGCGGGCTGAAATCGGCGCCGGTGGCGAATTGCAGCAGCAGGGCGAGCCCCGCCGCTCCGCCGGTCAGCAGGGTCGCCTTGGCAAAGAGGACGATGCCGATGCTGATCATCAGCGTGCCCAGCGGAAGGGCGAGCAGATCCTCGTAGAGACGGTGCTGCTGCGGCATGGTGGCGATGGCGGTCTGGGACATGGCGAGCCCTGTATCGGCTGGAGGCTGCGAGCGCCAGAGGCTATGCAATGGTCGAGCCAGGAGGCCGGGGAACCATTCCGTGGGGCACAGACTTCTCCTACTTCCCGCGTTCCTCGGAGAGATGTTCTTGATGCTTTTGCGGCTCGTCGCGGCCCTCCTGCTGCTGATCCCGAGCGGCATCGCATTCGCCCAGCAGCCCGTCGCCTGGAAAACCGGACGCGAGGCGCGCGAGATCGAGCGCAAGGTCGATGCGCTGATCGGGAGGATGACGCTGGAGGAAAAGGTCGGCCAGCTCCACCTCTMGGGGCGCGGCGAAGGTTTCGACGTCAATCAGGTCCGCAGCGGCGAGATGGGCGCGGTGATGAACTTTGTCGTGCCGGCCGAGGTTCTGGCGGTGCAGAAGGCCGTGCGCGAGAGCCGGCTGAAGATCCCGCTGATCATCGGGCTCGATGCGGTCCATGGCTTCTCCACCTACTTTCCGCTGCCGCTCGGGCAGGCTTCGAGCTGGAACCCGGAATTGATCGAGCAGGCCGCTTATTGGACGGGGCGGGAAGCCTCGGCCGCCGGCATCAACTGGACCTTCGCGCCGATGGTCGACATCTCGCGCGATCCACGCTGGGGCCGTGCGCTGGAGGGGGCGGGCGAGGACGCCTATCTCGGTGCCGTCGTCGCGGCGGCACGCACACGCGGCTACCAGCGTGGCGGGGTGGCGACGACGCCGAAGCACTTCGTCGGCTATGGCGCCGTTGAGGCGGGGCGCGACTACAACGCGACCTGGATCCCGACGAGCCAGCTCTTCGACCTGCATCTGCCACCGTTCAAGGCCGCCTTCGAGGCCGGTGCGATGACGGCGATGGCGGCTTTCACGGCGCTGAACGGCGTGCCGACGACGGCGCATAAGGGCATGCTGACCGATCTCCTGCGCGGCCGCTGGGGCTTCCGCGGCTTCGTCACCTCCGATTTCGGCTCGATTACCGAGCTCAGGCTGCATGGCATCGCCCGCGACGATGCCGAAGCTGCGCGCAAGGCTCTGCTCGCCGGCATCGACATGGACATGATGGGCGACGTCTATCACAAGCACCTCGCCGGCGAGGTACGCGCCGGCCGCGTGCCGGTGAAGGCGGTGAACGAGGCGGTGCGGCGGGTGCTGCGCGTCAAGTTCCATCTCGGCCTGTTCGAGAGACCCGATGTCGATCCCGCCGCCGCGCAGAGCCTGATGCAGACGCAGGCCGCCCGCGAGGTTGCGCTGCAGGCGGCGCGCGAGGGTGCGATCCTGCTCAAGAATGCCGATGAGACGCTGCCGATCCGCGAGACGGTGAAGTCGGTCGCCGTGATCGGCGCCATGGCGGTGCCGGAAGACGAGCGGGTCTGGACCGATCCGGCGGGGCTCGGCCGGCGCGTCGTCGCCCCCCTGCCGGACGCGCTGCGCGAGCGGCTGCCGAGGGAGGTCTCGGTTGCCTACCAGCCCGCCTTCACCAGGAACTGCGGCACGGAATTCGCCGACAAGGAGGCCGCGATCCGCGCCGCTGCCGAGAGCGATCTCGTCGTCGCGATGCTCGGCGAGGATTGCGAGTTCATCGGCGAGGCGGCCTCGCGCACCAAGCTGGACCTGCCGGGCGTGCAGCAGGAACTGCTCGAGGCTCTGGTCAAGACCGGCAAGCCGGTGGTTCTGGTGCTGGCGACGGCCCGGCCGCTCATCCTGACCTGGGCGAACGACCATGTCGCCGCGATCCTGCAGACCTTCCACGGTGGTACGGAGGGGCGGACCGCGATCGCGGACATCCTGACCGGGCGCTACAATCCGTCGGGGCGCGTGCCGATGAGCTTCCCGCGCTCGGTCGGCCAGATTCCGGTCTATTACGGCCAGCTTCCCTCCGGCCGGCCGGAAAAGCCGGGCGAGCGTTACGCGTCCATCTTCATGGACGAGCGCAACGAGCCGCTCTACCCCTTCGGATACGGGCTCTCCTACAGCCGCTTCAGCTATGCCAATCCGCGCGTTTCGGCCTCGTCGGTGCGGCTCGGCGGCGTGGTCGAGGTGGCGGTCGACGTCACCAATACGGGTGCGCGCGACGGGCAGGAAGTGGTGCAGCTCTATATCCGCCAGCCCGTCGCGAGCCTGTCGCGTCCGCTACGTGAGCTGAAAGGCTTCAGGAAGGTCATGATTGCTGCCGGAGAGACGAAAACTGTGCGATTCAAGCTGGAGGCCTCAAGCCTCGGGGCCCATGACGAACAGGGACGTTATGTCGTCGACCCCGGCGAAGTGGAAATTTACCTCGGCGGATCGTCCCGCGCGGCAGCAATGACACAAGTCGTCGTGTTAAGGTCTTGATCGAATATTTGATTCGTCTGCATCGTGTTTAATCTCGACAAGTTTCGGTTTTCGGTGAATCCTTCCGTTGCCGGCTTGCACGCCATGGCGTGCGGGCCGGTGGGCGCGGCTTCGAGGGATGTGGCGATGGCGACCGGAACCGTAAAATGGTTCAATACTGAAAAGGGGTACGGCTTCATTCAGCCGGAGGAAGGCGGCAAGGACGTGTTCGTCCATATTACTGCCGTCAAGGAAGCCGGTATGATGACGCTGACGGAAGGGCAGAAGGTTTCTTTCGAGCTGAAGACCGAACGCGGCAAGACCGCAGCGGGCGATCTGAAACTGCTCTGAACGTTTCCTGCTGCAAGGAAGAACCGCCTGCCGCGCGCGGCCAAGGCCGCGGCAGGCGCTCGCTGACATCGAAAGTCCGGAGCGACGTTGACGCGCCGTATTTCCGGGGTCGTGGTTTTGCTTACTTTTCAGGATAGGCGCGCCGAAAGCTCCGCCCAGGCCCAGCCTGCGGGGGGTCGGGCTTGAGCATCCGAGGGATGCGCGGATGCCTTGTGGCGTTCGCAGTGGACGGCTGCGCGCCGATTCGTGTCGATGTCGAATGTCGCACAGCGATGACCTCGCGCTGCCCGGCTGCGCGCACGGGCATCTGGGGGGCGCCCGCTTGGACGCCCGGCGAGCGCGGGGAGTTGCCTGCTCGGCCAGCGCGAACTCGCCACCTACGCGCTCATCGCATCGGAGGTTTCCGGTGCGATCGTGAATAGATCGATCACCGTTATCGCGTCTTATCGGACGCGCGGCGATCGAGCGGATCCGCAACGGCCCGGGACACGAAACCCGCAATCCCCTCCGGCCTACGATGCCTCGCGAAGCCCCTGCGTCGGATAGGGCGCGCGCAGGATAGGCATGGGTACCGGGTCGGCGCCGCTTTGCAGCTTGTCCGGGATAGCGTGGTGGGAGGAAATAGCGACCAGGCTCGGAACGGGCGCGACCCCTCATCCGTTAGCGCCGCCCGCTGCCGCCTTCTCCCGCCAGGGGAGACGTGAAGCATTGCCCCTGCGGCTCGTTCCGTGGGGCGTCCTGTTTTCCGCACGACAATCCGCTTGCACGAACGATGCTCTCGATATAAAGATATCTTTATATCTTTTTTCGGGCGAGGGGGGCGTTTGCGTGCGGCAGCCGACGGCATTGTCTTCCGATGTGCTTCTCGCCGGTCTCAGGGCCGCAGGCGAGGAGACGCGCCTGCGCATCCTTGCGCTCCTGTCCGAGGGCGAGCTTTCCGTTTCCGATCTGACCGACATTCTCGGCCAGTCGCAGCCGCGCATCTCGCGCCATCTCAAGCTCCTGGCCGAGGCCGGGCTCGTCCGACGGTCCCGCGAGGGGGCCTGGGCCTTCTTCCGGCTCGATGAGACCGGGCCGGGCGGGGCTTTCGCCGCTTCGCTCGCCGCCTGGCTCGATCGTGCCGATCCTGTGCTCGCGGCCGATCGCGAGAGGTTGGCTTCCGTCCGGGCGAACCGCGCCGAGGCAGCGCAGAGCTATTTCGCCAGCGTCGCGCGCGACTGGGACCGTTTGCGCGGCCTGCATGTGCCCGACCACGTCGTCGAGGCGGCGGTCGAAGAGGCCGTCGGCGAGGGGACGCCGGGCGCGATGCTCGATCTCGGCACCGGCACCGGCCGGATGCTGGAGCGGATCGCGCCGAAATTCGGCCGCGCTGTCGGCGTCGATGCCAACCACGCGATGCTCGCGGTTGCGCGTGCCAATCTGGAGCGGGCGGGGCTGTCGCGCGTCGAACTCAGGCAGGGCGATATCTATGCGCTGCCGTTCGCGCGCAATTCCTTCGACCTCGTCGTCGTCCATCAGGTGCTGCACTTCCTCGACGATCCCGGCCGGGCCGTGCGCGAGGCCGCGGCCATGCTGGCGCCGGGCGGACGGTTGATCGTCGTCGATTTCGCCCCGCACGACATGGAATTCCTGCGGACCGAGCATGCGCATCGCCGGCTCGGCTTCTCGCGACAGCAGATCGCCGGCTGGTTCGCGGAGGCCGGTCTCGCCTGCGATCTTTCCCGCGAAGTCACCCTGGCCGATGGCGGCTCCGGGCAGTTGCCGGTCATGCTCTGGCGCGGGCGCGACCGGCGCGTGCAGTCCGATCCGCCAGCCCGCATGATCAATCTCGAGGTTGCGTGATGAATGCCTTTCGCCCTAGCCGGCACGGTTCGCGCCGTCCCCGCGTCTCCTTCGAGTTCTTCCCGCCGAAGACGGCGGAGATGGAGGTCGCGCTGTGGGAGAGCGTGCGCCGGCTCGAGCCGCTCGGCCCTAACTTCGTCTCGGTGACCTATGGCGCTGGCGGCTCGACCCGTGAGCGCACCCATGCCACGGTCAAGCGCATGGTCGAGGAGACGGCGCTGAAGCCGGCCGCGCATCTCACCTGCGTTTCGGCCTCGAAGGCCGAGATCGACGAGGTCATCCGCTCCTATTGGGATGCCGGCGTGCGCCATGTCGTGGCACTGCGCGGGGATCCGGCCGGCGGCCTCGGCACCACCTATGAGCCGCACCCGGACGGCTATCACCAGACTTCGGACCTCGTCGCGGGCCTGAAGCGTATCGGCGATTTCGAGGTGACGGTCTCGGCCTATCCGGAGAAGCATCCGGAAGCCGCCTCGCTCGATGCCGATATCGATGCGCTGAAGAAGAAGGTCGATGCCGGCGCGACGCGGGCGATCACCCAGTTCTTCTTCGATAACGACGTCTATTTCCGTTATCTCGACAAGGTCCGCGCTGCCGGCATCGAGATCCCGATCCTGCCGGGCATCGTTCCCGTCCAGAACTTCAAGCAGACCGCGAATTTCGCGCGCAAGACCGGCGCCAGCGTGCCGCAATGGCTGGCAGACCGCTTCGAAGGGCTGGAGGATGATCCGGCGACGCGGCGTCTGGTGGCGGCCGCCGTTTGCGCGGAGCAGGTGCTCGACCTGATCGACCGCGGCGTCTCCGACCTGCATTTCTACACGATGAACAAGGCCGACCTCGTCTACGCCATCTGCCATCTCGTCGGCCTGAAGCCCGAGAATCCGGCGGCGCAGGCGGTGGCGGCGGAGTGAGCCTGATGTCCGACTTCATTCCCGCTCCCGTCGATGGCGCCGAGATCGAGCGCTCGCTCCGCCAGGCCGCGCGCGAGCGCATCCTCGTGCTCGACGGCGCGATGGGCACGCAGATCCAGGACCTCAAGCTCTCGGAAGCGGATTTCCGCGGCGAGCGCTTCAAGGGCTTCAACCACGACCTCAAGGGCAACAACGACATCATCGCGCTGACGCAGCCCGATGCGTTGCGCGACATCCACCTCGCCTATTTCCGGGCGGGCGCCGATATCGTCGAGACCAACACCTTCTCCGGCACTTCGATTGCCCAGGCCGATTACGGCATGGAGGCGTATGTCCATGAGCTGAACGTCGAGTGCTCGCGCATTGCCCGCGAGGCCGCGCTGATCGCGCAGAAAGAAGACGGGCGCCGCCGCTATGTCGCGGGTGCCATCGGCCCGACCAACCGCACGCTCTCGATCTCGCCTGACGTCAACAACCCCGGCTTCCGCGCCGTCACCTTCGATCAGGTCCGCGAATCCTATGCCGAGCAGGTGAGGGGGCTGATCGATGGCGGTTCCGAGCTGCTGCTCATCGAGACGATCTTCGACACGCTCAACGCCAAGGCCGCGATCGTCGCGATCGAGGAGGTGTTCCGCGCCAAGGGCATCCGCCTACCGGTGATGATCTCCGGCACGATCACCGACCTTTCGGGCCGCACGCTCTCCGGCCAGACGGTCGAGGCCTTCTGGAATGCCGTGCGCCACGCCGCGCCGCTGACCGTCGGCCTCAACTGCGCGCTCGGCGCGCGCGAGATGCGGGCGCATATCAAGGATATGTCCCGTGTCGCCGACACGCTGATCTGCGCCTATCCGAATGCCGGCCTGCCCAACGAATTCGGCCTCTATGACGAACGGCCCGAGGCGACCGCCAAGATGCTGGCGGAGTTCGCCGATGCCGGCTTCGTCAATGTCGTCGGCGGCTGCTGCGGCACCACGCCGGGGCATATCGAAGCGATCGCGCAGGCGGTGGCCGGCAAGGCGCCGCGCCAGATTCCCGAGACGAAGCCCTATCTGCGCCTTGCGGGGTTGGAGCCCTTCACGCTCGACGAGACCATCCCCTTCGTCAACGTGGGCGAGCGCACCAATGTCACCGGCTCCGCCAAGTTCCGGAAGCTGATCACCGCCGGCGACTATGCTGCGGCGCTTGATGTGGCGCGCGACCAGGTCGCCAACGGCGCGCAGGTCATCGACATCAATATGGACGAGGGCCTGCTCGATTCCGAGAAGGCGATGACCGAGTTCCTCAACCTGATCGCCTCCGAGCCCGACATCTCGCGCGTGCCGATCATGGTGGACTCCTCGAAGTTCCCGGTGATCGAGGCGGGTCTCAAGACGATCCAGGGCAAGCCGATCGTCAACTCCATCTCGATGAAGGAAGGCGAAGAGGCCTTCCTCGAGCATGCCCGCATCTGCCGGCAGTACGGCGCGGCTGTGGTCGTGATGGCCTTCGACGAGACCGGGCAGGCCGATACCTATGCCCGCAAGATCGAGATCTGCACGCGGGCCTATAAGCTGCTGACCGAGAAGGCCGGCTTCCCGCCTGAAGACATCATCTTCGACCCGAATATCTTCGCGGTGGCGACGGGCATCGAGGAGCACGACAACTACGGCAACGACTTCATCGACGCGACCCGCGCGATCCGCGAGACGCTGCCGCATGCCCATATCTCGGGTGGCGTGTCGAACCTCTCGTTCTCCTTCCGAGGCAACGAGAAGGTGCGTGAAGCCATGCACTCCGTGTTCCTCTACCACGCCATCAAGGCGGGGATGGACATGGGCATCGTCAATGCCGGCCAGCTCGGCTCTTACGACGATCTCGATCCCGAGCTGCGGGAGCTCTGCGAAGACGTCGTTCTCAACCGTCGCAAGGATTCGACCGAACGGCTGCTGGAGGCCGCGCCGCGCTTCAAGGGCGATGGTTCTGTGGCAGCGTCAGGCAAGGATCTCGCCTGGCGCGAACTCCCGGTCGAGAAGCGGCTGGAGCATGCGCTGGTCGCCGGCATCACCGAATTCATCGATGTCGATACGGAAGAAGCCCGCCTGAAGGCGGAGAAGCCGCTGCACGTCATCGAGGGACCGCTGATGGCCGGCATGAACGTGGTCGGCGACCTGTTCGGCGCGGGCAAGATGTTCCTGCCGCAGGTGGTGAAGTCCGCCCGCGTGATGAAGCAGGCTGTCGCCTATCTCATGCCCTTCATGGAGGAGGAGAAGCGCCTCAACGGCGGCTCCGAGCGCGCCGCTGCCGGCAAGGTGCTGATGGCGACGGTGAAGGGCGATGTCCACGACATCGGCAAGAACATCGTCGGCGTCGTGCTCCAGTGCAACAATTACGAGGTGATCGACCTCGGCGTGATGGTGCCGACGCAGAAGATCCTGGAGACGGCGCGCAAGGAGAAGGTCGACATCATCGGCCTCTCCGGCCTGATCACGCCCTCGCTCGACGAGATGGTGACGGTCGCCTCCGAGATGGAGCGCGAAGGCTTCGACATCCCGCTGCTGATCGGCGGGGCGACGACGAGCCGCGTGCATACGGCGGTGAAGATCCATCCGGCCTATGAGAAGGGCCAGACGGTCTATGTCACCGACGCCTCGCGCGCGGTCGGCGTTGTTTCGAACCTGCTCTCGCAGGACCAGAAGCCGGCCTATGTCGATGGGCTCAAGGCCGAGTACGCCAAGGTCGCCGACGCGCATCGCCGCTCGGAGGCGGACAAGCAGCGCCTGCCGCTGGCCAAGGCCCGCGCCAACGCCTTCAAGCCGGATTGGGCCAGCTACGTGCCGCCGAAGCCGAGCTTCCTCGGCACGCGCGTCTTCCGGACCTACGACATCGCCGACCTCGTGCCGGTGATCGACTGGACGCCGTTCTTCCAGACCTGGGAGCTGAAGGGCCGCTTCCCGGCGATCCTGGAGGACGAGAGGCAGGGCGAGGCGGCGCGCGCGCTCTGGGAAGATGCGCAGGCGATGCTGAAGCGCGTCGTCGAGGAGCGCTGGTTCAACCCGAAGGCGGTGATCGGCTTCTGGCCGGCCAATGCCGTCGGCGACGACATCCGCCTCTATACCGGCGAGAGCCGGCAGGAGACGCTCGCAACCTTCCACGGCCTGCGCCAGCAGCTTTCCAAGCGCGACGGCAAGCCGAACATGTGCCTCTCCGACTTCGTTGCGCCGGAAGGCGGAGCGCCCGACTATATCGGTAGCTTCGTTGTCACGGCCGGCGCGGAGGAGGAGCGCATCTCCGAGAAGTTCGCGCGCGACAACGACGACTACCGCTCGATCATGGTCAAGGCGCTGGCCGACCGCTTCGCGGAAGCCTTCGCCGAGCGCATGCACCAACTCGTGCGCAAGGAGTTCTGGGGCTATGCGCCGGACGAGGCGTTCAGCAACGAGGATCTCATCCGCGAGGAGTATCGCGGCATCCGCCCGGCGCCCGGCTATCCAGCCCAGCCCGACCACACCGAGAAGGAGACGCTCTTCCGGCTGCTGGAGGCGGAGCGGCGCGTCGGCGTGAAGCTGACCGAGAGCTATGCGATGTGGCCGGGCTCCTCGGTCTCCGGGCTCTATCTCGCGCATCCCGACGCCTATTACTTCGGCGTCGCCAAGGTCGAGCGCGATCAGGCCGAGGATTATGCGGCGCGCAAGGGGATGAGCATCGAGGAGGTCGAGCGCTGGCTCGCGCCGATCCTCAACTACGATACCGCCGCCTATCGGCTTCAGGCGGCGGAGTAGGGCAGGGGCGGCCAGGGCGGCGGCTCTTTATTTCTACAGATGGAGTTTGTTGAATTTCCGGCCCGGCTCGTATAACCGAGCGGGGCCGGGCTGTCCGGCATCCCTATGGCGGACTGAGCGGTCATGACCGACGACAACGACAATTACGTCTATGACGAGGCGACGGGCGAGTGGCGCCCTGCTTCCGAGGCGGCGGCGGCTGCTGCCGCCGCGGCGCACGTCGAAGTGCGTGATTCCGCCGGAAATGTTCTGGCGGATGGCGATTCCGTCGTGCTGATCAAGGATCTGAAGGTCAAAGGTGCCGGCCAGACCCTGAAGCAGGGCACGGTGATCCGCTCGATCCGGCTGACCGACAATCCTGAAGAGATCGACTGCCGCCACGACGCTATCAAAGGCCTCGTGCTGCGCACCGAATTCGTTCGCAAACGCTGAGGCAGGGGCTCGGTGATCCGGAAAGCGACCCTTGCCGACCACGCGCGCATCCATGCCATCCGCATGGGCGTGCGCGAGAACGTCCTCGGCGATCCCTCGCTGGTGACGCCCGAAGAAGTCGACTGGTATCGCGAACACGCCATCTTCCTGGTTGCGGAGGAGGCGGGCGAGATCGTGGCCTTCACCTGTGCCAACCATCAGAGCGGTCTGGTCTGGGCTCTGTTCGTCGACCCCGCGCATGAGGGGCGCGGCCATGGCCGGGCGCTGCTGGACGCGGCGCTCGCCGAATTGAGGGCGGCGGGGCATGCGCAGGCGTGGCTGACGACGGGATCGGGCACGCGGGCCGAGCGCTTCTATCGGCGCCATGGCTGGCGCGAGATGGGTCGGTCGATCGACGGGCAGATCGTGTTCATCCGGGCGTTGGCGGAGGCGGACGTCAACTGAGCCGCGACGAAGCCCGGATCAGGCCGAGGCGGCTCTGGAGCGGATCGCGGTGACCGGCCCGTCGAAGACGCGGACGCAGTCGCCACCAGCCATGCCGGCGACATGGAGTGCGGCTTCCGCCTCGGCGAGGATTTCCTGCTGTTGGCGAAAACGGTCCGCCATCACCAGCGCGGCGCCGATCGACAGCTTGAAATCGAGCACGAGCGCGCCGTGCGAGACCGGGCGGCAGAGCAGGCGGCGTGTGCCGTCGAGCACGGTGCCCAGATAGTGCCGGTCACCCGGCATCTGCAGCAGCAGGGCGAAGGCGCCAGGTCCCGCCGGATCGATCGCCAGCGCATCGGGGAAGAGCCGCTTCAGCCGCTCGGCGATGCCGCGCGTGAGCGTATCGCTCGCCGCCTTGCCGAAATCTTCGACCAGGTTCTGGAAACGGTCGATCTGGAAGATCGCGAGGGCGAAGCGGTCGGGACCGGAGCGCCGGTCGTGCCTGATCTGCCGTAGCGTGTCGGCGAAGCTGTGCGGCAGGGCATGGCCGGTGAGCGGTTCGCTGCGCGCCATGCCGGCAAGCTCGGTCCAGAGCCCCTTTTCGGCGGTGACGTCCTGCTTGGAGCCGAAGATGCGGAGCGGTCGGCCATGCTGATGGCCCACGCCGACGACAAGACGCATCCAGCGCCTCTCGCCCGTCGCTGCCTTGATCCGGCAGTCCAGCGCGAAGCCCTGACCGGTGCGGATGGCAGTGCTGCGCAGCCGGTTCATGTCGCGGCGCGACTGGTCCTCGTAGAGGTCCAGGGTCGCGCTCCGGTAGATGGCCGAGCCGCGCTTCAGGCCGAAGAGGTCGTAGACGCCGTCGGTCCAGCTCAGCGATTCATTGGCGAGGTTGCATTCCCAGGCGCCGATGGAGGCCGTGGCGGCGGCGCGATCATAGAGGGGACGGGTCGCCGCGATGAGCTGCTGGCTGTTCAAGACGCCCCTCCTGTGTCGATAGGGCAACCCTAAGCCCGGTCCGTTAAGGGACCTTTGCGCTACACGCGCGGCGGCTGGAATTTCATTCGCGCCGCAACGCCTCGATCGGATCGAGCCTTGCGGCCCGCTGCGCCGGGTAGAAGCCGAAGAAGACGCCGATCAGCCCGGAGACGCCGACCGCGATCAGGATCGTCTCGATCGAGATCACCGAGGGCCAGCCGGCGACATGGGCGATGGTGAGCGCGGCCGCAATGCCGAGCGCCACGCCGGCCGCGCCGCCGATGGTCGCGAGCGTGGTCGCCTCGATCAGGAACTGGATCAGCACCGCGCTCTGGCGAGCCCCGACCGCAAGCCTGAGGCCGATCTCGCGGGTGCGCTCGGTCACCGAGACCAGCATGATATTCATGATGCCGATGCCGCCGACCAGCAGCGAGACGGCGGCCACTGCCGCGAGCAGCCAGGACAGGGTGGTTGCGGCGGCTGTCGCGGTGTTGGCGATCTCGGTGAGGTTGCGGACGATGAAGTCGTCGTCCTGATCCTCCATCAACCGGTGGCGTTGGCGCAGCAGGGCGGTGACCTCGGCGATGCCGGGATTGATCGCCTCCTCGTTCGCGAACTTCACCATGATGCTCTGCACCGAGCGGTCGCGGGCATAGTTGCGGCCGACGATGCGGCGCCGGCCGGTATCGAGCGGCACGAAGATGACGTCGTCCTGGTCCTGCCCCAGCGCCGACTGGCCCTTGGGTGCCATCACGCCGATGACCTTGAAGGGCACGTTGCGGATGCGGAACTGCTGGTCGAGCGGGTTCTCCTCGCCGAAGAGATTGCGCGCCACGGTCTGGCCGATGACCGCCACGATCTCGCCCTTGCGCAGCTCCTCGGGCTCGAACAGCCGGCCGTCGGCGAGATCCCATTCGCGGGCGGCGAAGAAATCGAGATTGGTCGCGGTGATCTGCGTCGACCAGTTGGTGCCGGCATAAACCGCCTGGGCGCGGGTGACGATGACGGGCGCGGCGGCGGTGGTGTCCTCGACTTCCTTCAGGATCGCGGCGGCGTCCTCGTCGGTCAACGTCGAGGAGGCGCCGGCACCGAGGCGCACGCCGCCCTGGGTGACGTTGCCGGACTGGATGATCGCGAGATTGGCGCCGAGCGACTTGATCTGACTGGTGACGCGCTCGCGCGCGCCCGAGCCGATCGCGACCATGGCGATGACGGCTGCGACGCCGATGATGATGCCGAGCATCGTCAGCGCCGAGCGTAGCGCATTGGCGCCGATGGCGGAGAGGGCCGAGCGGAGGGCTTCGACGAGACTCATGCGGCGGCCTCCGGCAAATCCATCTCAGGCAAGGCGACGCCAGCATCGAGCGCTTCCAGCGCAGTGCGAGCGTCAGCCTGCTCCTGCCTGATATCGCTGAGCAGATGCCCGTCGCGAAAGCGGATCAGCCGGCGCGCATGGCGGGCGACCTCGGCGTCATGCGTGACGAGGACAACGGTGACGCCTTCGCGGTTCAGATCCTGGAAGAGCGCGAGGATTTCGAGCGCAGTGCGGCTGTCGAGCGCGCCGGTGGGCTCGTCGGCGAGCAGGAGGCGCGGCTGGTTGACCAGTGCGCGCGCAATGGCGACGCGCTGCTGCTGGCCACCGGAGAGCTGCATCGGGCGGTGATGGGCGCGCTCGGCGAGGCCGACGCGCCCGAGCGCCGCGAGCGCGCGCCGGCGCCGTTCGGCGCGCGCCACGCCGGCATAGACCATCGGCAGTTCGACATTGGCACAGGCATCGATGCGCGGCAGCAGGTTGAATTGCTGGAAGACGAAGCCGAGCTTGCGGTTGCGCAGCTCGGCGAGGCCATCGCTCGACAGCGTCTCGACCGCGACGCCGTCGAGTACGTAATGGCCGGCGCTCGGCCGGTCGAGGCAGCCGATCAGGTTCATGAAGGTCGACTTGCCCGAGCCGGATGGCCCCATCACGGCGACGAGGTCGCCGGCCTCGATCGTGAGCGAGACCCGGTCCAGCGCCGTGACGCGGCCGGAATCGAGATCGTAGACACGGGAGAGGTCGCGGGTTTCGATCAGGGGCATGGTGCGTGCTCCGATCGACGCCTACACTCAGTGCTCGTCCCGAGGCGAGCCGCAGGCGCGTCTCGAAGGATGTTCCAGATGTTTCCGGAAACACCCCGACCATCCTTCGAGACGCCGCTGCGCGGCTCCTCAGGACGCGGGCTACACATGTGATCGCGGGCTGTCATCAGAACAGCCGCGGCCCGCGCGGGCGGGAGGCGGGCGGTTCGGGTGCCGCCGTGGCGCGTGGGCCGCCCCCGGTCACGATCTGCATGCCGTCCTTGACCTCGCCGCCGAGAAGCTCGGTGAAGGCGCCGTCGGTCGGCCCGAGCATGACCGGCACAGGCTTGGGCTGGCCGGCGTCGTCGAGCACATAGATGCGTCCCGGAACGCCCTGGGGCGGGGCGGCGCGTCCTTCCTGCATGATCGCCACGAACTTGGCGCGGCGCTCGGGGTCGAGAACCGCGCCGATCTTGGCGACGAGCTCGTTGCGCGCCGTGCGGATGGCGGCGCGGCGCTCCTCTGGCGAGAGGCCGGCCATCGCCTCGCGACTGCCGCGGCGCTCCTTCAGGATTTCGGCGATCGCCTGCTTCTGCTCCGCCGTCGGCTGCAGCTCGGTCTCGATCCGCTCACGCAAGGCCGCTGCGGCGCGCGGGCCGCGCTCGCTCGCGGAGCCATCGGAAGCGGGACCGGCGCCGGAGGGAGCGGATGGCGCGAGCGCGGCGCCGGCGGGGCGGAAACGCAGCGCGGCATTGGGCACGCGCAGCGCTTCGGACCGGTCTTCGGTCACGACCTGGAGATTGGCGGTCATGCCCGGCAGCAGCGCCATGTCGCGGTTCTCGACCCGCACGACGCCGGTATAGGTCACGACGTTCTGGATGGTCTGGGCGCCGAGGCGGACCATCTCGACCCGCCCCTGGAAGGTCCGGTTGGGATAGGCGTTGACGGTGAAGGAGACCGGTTGTCTCGGCCTCAGCCGGCCGACATCGGCTTCGTCGATGTTGGCGTAGATGTCGATGGTCCTCAGGTCCTGTGCGATCTGGAACAGCGTCGGCGTCGAGAGCGAGGCGGCGACCGTCTGGCCGAGATCGACCTGGCGCTGCACCACGACGCCATCGACCGGCGAGCGGATATCCGTGCGCTCGAGATCGATCAGGATGTCCTTCAGCTTGGCCTCGCGGCTGCCGATCAGGGCGGTGCCGGACTGGACCTGGCCTTCGGCGAGCTGAATGTCTGCATCGAGCCCCTTGAGCTCGGCGCGGGCCGAGGCGAGCTGGGCCTCGTTCGAGGCGAGCGTCGCCGTCTGGATCTCGACCTGCGTGCGCGCGGTGTCGAGATTCTGCTGCGAGCCGGTGCTGCGGTTGAAGAGCTGCTCCTGGCGCTCGAAGGTGCGCTTGGCGTCGGCGAGTTGGGCGGCGGTGCGGTCGCGCTGGGCTTCGAGATCGCGGATGACCGAATCGGCCTTGATCCGGGCGGTGCGGGCGCGGTCGAGCTGGGCGCGCTTGACGGTGAGATCGGCTCTGGCCTGCTCGAGATCCGACTGTGCCGCGTCGCGTCGCGTCTTGATCTGGTCGCTGTTGAGGCGAGCAACGATCTGCCCGGCCTTTACCTGCGAATTGTAGTCGACGAGGATCTCGACGATCTGGCCGGAAAGCTGGGAACCGACGAGGACGGTGGTGACCGGCGTCAGTGTGCCGGTGGCGCGCACTGCGGCGGTAATGCGGCCCCGATCGAGCGCTGCGGTGCGATAGGGTGGTTCATTGGCGGCCCCGCCGGCCGGGCGCAAAGCCCAGTAGCCGCCGGCTGCTGCGAGCACGACGAGCCCCGTTCCGATCAGCCATTTGCGCAAGGTCGCTTCCCCATCCCGCCTGCGCGCGAGCGCAGTTGGCGGCGACTGTGCCAGAAAGCGGATCGGCCGGCGAGTTAACTTCCTGCAATCTTTGGGTTAGCCACCGCTCAGGCCGTGCGGGCGCCCTGCGTTGCTGCGAGCAGGTCCCGCAACGTCGTGATCGTCGAGGAATCGGCGACGCCGTCGACCTTCTCCGGCCGCCAGTGGCGCTGGAAGGCGGCGACGACGGCTTCGAGCTTCTCGTCGAAGATGCCGTCGACCGCGACGCCATAGCCGAGCATGGCGAACATCGCCTGCAGTGCCTCGACCGGCTGGCCGCTCTCGCCGCGGGCGAAGAAGCGCCCGCCCCGGATCGGGGCAGGCTCGCTCCACAGGCCGACGCCGGCCTCGGCGAAGCGCCGCCACGGGAATTTCTCGCCGGGATCGATCTTGCGCCCCGGCGCGATGTCGGAATGGGCGAGCACGCGTTCGGGGGAAATGGCCCAGCGCTCGCAGATGTCGCGGCAGAGATTCAGCGTCGCCGCGATCTGCTCCTCGGGATAATCGGGGAGGCCGCCGGGATGGCCGGGGTTGGCGATCTCGATGCCGATCGAGCAGGAGTTGAGGTCGGTCTCGCCGGCCCAGTGCGAGGCGCCAGCATGCCAGGCGCGACGGCCCTCCGGCACGAGCTGTAGCGTGTGGCCGTTCTCGAAGACGAAATAATGCGAGGAGACCTGCGAGACCGGGTTGCACAGCCACTGCAGCGCTTCGCCGGCAACCGGCATGCCGGTGTAGTGCAGGATCAGCATGTCCGGCCGGCGGCCAGGCGTGCCGTCGCGCTGCTTGCGCTCGCCGTGATTGGGGGAGGGAAAGACCTTGGCAGCGAAGCGGCTGTCGGGGGTTGCTGAGTCGGTCATGGGCCTGGCTTTAGCGCGTGAGACAATGGCGGTCGAACCACGCCGTCATCCCCGGCGACCGAAGGAAGACCCGGGGTTCATGCAGGAGCATTCGTGGGGGGCGGCATGGACCCCGGGTCGGCGCTGCTTCGCTGCCTGTCCGGGATGACGGCACGTTTTCCAAAAGGAGCAACGCTCAAGCGGGTTCGGGCGTGAGGTTGCGGCTCATTCCGCGTTCCTTCCGGATCGCGTCCCAGGCTGCGTTGATCGCCGAGAGCCGCTTCGTTGCGATGGCGATCGCCTCCTCGGGGAGGCCGCGGGCGATCTCGCGGTCGGGATGGGTCTCGGCGACGAGGCGACGATAGTGCCGCTTCAGCTCGGCGTCGTCCATCTCGCGGCTGGCACCGAGGACGAGATAGGGATCATCCGCGCGCCGGACGTGGCGCGCTTCGATCCGAGCGAAATCGCGCTCCTCGATGCCAAAGATGCCGGCGACCGAGCACAGATAGGCATGCTCCGCCTCATGGATCGCGCCGTCGGCCGCGGCGATCAGGAAGAGCCCGTCGAGGACATCCTCCAGCAGTGCGGGTTCGTCCCTGAAGGCGCCCGCGATCTGCGCGGCATAGGCCTCGAAGCCGGCGCTGGTCTGCTTGGCGAGGTCGAACAGATGCTCGATGCGCTGCTGCTGTTCCGGCGGAACCTCGATGATGCGGCGGAAGGCGGTGACCTCGTCGCAGGTCACGACGCCGTCCGAGCGCGCCATCTTGGCGGCGAGCGCGACCAGGCCGGTGGTGAAGACGAGCTCGCGCGGCGCCGAGCCGAAAGGCGCCCCCTCGCGATCGACCAGCACATGGCCCGCAACCGCACCGAGCAGGGCGCCGAGGGGGCCGCCCAGAACGAGCCCGAGCCCGCCGCCGCCGAGTGCACCCCAGAAAGAGGAAGCCATGAACGCAATGACCCTGGTGAATCCGAAGGGCGAATGATGTGGGGAGCCGCCGCACTGATGCAAGGGGCGCGGCTGCGGCGGCCTGACGCGCCAAAAAAGTTCCGCCGGCCGGGAATGGGGCGGCAATGGGGCGGTTCGGATGCCTGCTTGATTCGTTCTTATGGGCGCTGGGCCGGCTAAGTTTTCAAGGCGACTCAATACATAAAAATACTAGATAGATAAATATAGAATAAATTCCTGTTTATGTATTGAATCTCATGTTTTTATTAATTTAGGGACAGATTATCGACATATTCGAGCATCAATTGAACGCCCCCATTGGCCAGTCGTGGCGTAAGGTGGGTTCAGTTCAACATGCGGTATATCTCTGGTGGTCTCGCGGCTGTGTGCCTGATTAGCCTCTCCGGCTTGGCTTCGGCGGAGGAACTCGTGAACGCGGAAACGGACGCCAGAGCCTTCATCGTTCGCGAGGCGCAGATCGCCCGCGAGAAGGCCGAGGATGCGCAGGGCGAGCAGGTTGGTGCGGCCGCCACCAAGGCGGGCGCCAGGGGCGGGCGCAAGGCGGCGCGGATGGCCAGGGCCGAAGCGGCGCGTGCTGCCGATGCCGAGACAGAGAAGGCCGAGCCTCGCGCAAGCCATTCGCTGGCCGCTCCGGCCGGGCCCGAGGGAATCAAGGCCATCGTCGCGCGCCATGCAGCAGCCAACGGCGTGCCGTTCTCGCTCGCCGATGCGGTGGTGCGGGTCGAGAGTCGCTACAATCCGCGCGCCTCGCATGCCGGAAATCTCGGCCTGATGCAGATCCGCCACCAGACCGCCCGCGGCATGGGCTATTCGGGCGGGGCCAGCGGCCTGCTCGATGCCGAGACCAATGCCCGCTACGGCATGAAATATCTGGCGCTGGCCTACAAGCTTGCCGGCGGCGACACCTGCCGCACCATCATGAAATATCAGAGCGGCCACATGGCGACCCGGATGAGCGGCGCCAACCGCACCTATTGCGCCAAGGTGCGCACCATCACGGCGCGCAACTGACGGCTATCGTGCAGGTTCCGGGCTTGCTTCTTCTCACGCGAGCCCTCGTCCTGAGGAGCCGTTCCGTCAGGAATGGCGTCTCGAAGGGCGCTTCGGGAGGCTCCGGAACCCTCTGGAACATCCTTCGAGACGCAGCCTTTGGCTGCTCCTCAAGATGAGGGCTCGATTTCCTGGCGGCTTTCCCAGCTTGACGCCGGCCGCGCCAGCGCGCATTCCCCCCTCGCCAGTCGGCCGGACGGCCGCTCCCGCTCGCGGGGGAGGAAAGTCCGGGCTCCACGGAAACACGGTGCCGGATAACGTCCGGCGGGGGCGACCCCAGGGAAAGCGCCACAGAGATCGAACCGCCGCCGGCCATGAGCTTCGGCTCCTGCCCGTCGGTAAGGGTGAAAAGGTGCGGTAAGAGCGCACCGCGGACCCGGCAACGGGGACGGCATGGCAAGCCCCACCGGGAGCAAGACCGAATAGGGACGACGCTTTCCGCGCAAGCGGAGAGGGGCTGGTTTCTGAGCCCTGTCGTCCGGGTTGGTTGCTCGAGGCGCGCAGCAATGCGCGTCCCAGAGGAATGGCCGTCACGTCGGGGGAGCGATCCTCCGGCCATCCAGAACCCGGCTTACAGGCCGACTGGCACCTCTACCGTCGCGAATTCTGCTCCGGCGGACTCAGGCGCGGCTTTCTACGCTTCCGGTGTTGCGGGTCGAGCCAAGCCTGCCGGCCGGCGCCTCCTTTTCGGCGCTCCCGATCGTCTCTTCAGAGCCGCGTCGTCCCGGGCGACCGCGTATGAATCCGGATCTGCGCTGCGCTGCGTCCGGGATGACTGCGCCGTGTCGCTTGACGGCTTCGCCTCAGGCCACCGTCGTCTGGACGTCGATGTTGCCCTTCGTCGCGTGCGAGTAGGGGCAGACGACGTGGGCCTTCTTCACGAGGTCCTCGACCACGGCCGTGTCGAGGCCCGGCACCGAGACGGTCAGCTTCGCGGCGATGCCGAATCCCTGCCCGTCGTCGCGCGGGCCGATGCCGACATCGGCGCTGACCCGGGCGTCCTCAGGAATCTTCACCTTCTCCTTGCCGGCGACGAATTTGAGCGCGCCGAGGAAGCAGGCCGAATAGCCCATCGAGAAGAGCTGCTCCGGATTGGTGCCTTCCCCGCCACCGCCGCCGAGCTCCTTCGGCGTGTTCAGGACGAGCTTGACGTTGCCGGTATCGGTCGCGGCCTGGCCTTCGCGGCCGCCGGTGGCGGAACCATGGGCGGTGTAAAGGATTTTCATGGGATGCTCCTTCTTTGCGGTGAACCGATGCTTGCCATTTAGATTGTGCACAATTAGGTTGTCAACAATCAATTTATGCAAATGACGGGTCGGTTGATCGCGCGGGCAAATTCCGCTTTGCCTGAGCTGCTGATGATGAGGATGCGATGACGGAGCAAAGCGAGGCCAAAGAGGCGATGCCGCGGCTTGAGCAGCAGCTCTGCTTTGCGGTCTATCAGGTCGGCCATGCCTTCAACCGGGCCTATCGACCGGTCCTCGCCGAGCTCGGGCTGACCTATCCGCAATATCTCGTGATGCTCGTGCTCTGGGAGCAGGACGGGCTCACCGTGAAGGAGCTCGGCGAGAAGCTGATGCTGGATTCAGGCACGCTGACGCCGCTGCTCAAGCGACTAGACGCCGCCGGCATCATCCGGCGCGAGCGCGACGCGCGCGACGAGCGCCAGGTCCGCATCCTGCTGACGGAGAAGGGCGAGCGGATGCGGGAGCGAGGCCGTTGCATCCAGGATGCGATCGGGCAGGCGCTGGGGGCGACGGCGCCGGATGCCGGGCGGCTGCGCGATCAGCTCGGCCTTGTTCGCGACGCGCTGCTGGCGGCTTCCCGGGACGCTTGAACATTCCGTCTCTCACCTGAGGTGCGGCGCCGTTCCCGGGTTGACCCGGAATCCCTCGGAGGGCGCAGGTGCCTTGTGAAGGCTCTGGATCGGCGCTGCTTTGCGGCTTGTCCGGAATGACGCTGCGCTTCCGTAGAAATTTTTCATCGCGGTCGTGCCGTGCGTCGCCGTGGCGAAGGGTGCCGCGGCGCCGAATTCCGCGCGCTTACGGATACTTAACCTTAACGAGCTGTGATGGCGGAGAGTCCCCGCAGGTGCGTTCGCGCACCCTCGATTCCATTGACGCCCATTATTGCCCATGCTATCCCAAATCATCCCGTCGAAGCCGGCAGGCAATCCAAAGGTCAAGGTCCGTGTGCCGCGCGGAATTTGGCTGCAGGAGGTGTCTTGCCCGCTTCGGCGGGGGGTCTTTTCGCCGCCAGCCTCGCCGTGCTGCGGCGCCGTGGGGAGCAAGCCGGGAGGCGGCGTTGACGGACCGCTTCGTCTCGAACTTCACCAATCGGCTCGACGCCAAGGGGCGTGTTTCCATTCCTTCAAGTTTCCGGGCTGTCCTTGCGAAGGACGGCTACGAGGGGCTCTATGTCCATCAGGCGCTCGACCTGCCGGCGCTGGACGCCGGCGGCAACGCGCTGCGGGCCACGATCGACGACATCCTGGCGCGCTTCTCGCCGTTCTCGGACGAATGGGAGCTGCTTTCGACGGCGCTCAACGGCACCTCAGAGGTGCTGAAGGTCGATACGGAGGGGCGGATGGTGCTGAGCGAGGCGCTGAAGGCGCATGCCGGGATCGGCGACATGGTGACCTTCGTGGGCCATGGCCACAAATTCCAGATCTGGGAGCCGGAGCGTTTCCGTGCCCATCTCGAAGCCGCGCGGACGCGGCTGCGCGACGTCAAGCGCGCGCTGGGCGGATTGACCATTCCAGCCGGAGGTGCGGGCACATGACGGATCGTGGCGACCGTCCCGGTGCGGCCATTGGCGGGCCGGCTCGTCATGTACCCGTGCTGCTCGCTGAAGTGCTGGAAGCGCTCGCGCCGCAGCCGGGCGGGCGCTATCTCGACGGCACCTTCGGAGCCGGCGGCTACACGAAGGCGATCCTCGATGCGGCGCCGGGCGCGATCCTGCTCGGGCTCGACCGCGATCCGACGGCTATCGCGGGCGGGGCGGATCTCGTCGCGGCGATGGACGGGCGGCTGACATTGTCGCAGGCCTGCTTCGGGGAGCTCGCCGAGGAAGCCGAGCGCTTCAAGATGGCGCCGCTCGACGGCGTCGTGCTCGACATCGGCGTCTCGTCCATGCAGCTGGATCAGGCCGAGCGTGGCTTTTCATTCCGCTTCGACGGGCCGCTCGACATGCGCATGAGCGGGCAGGGGCAGAGCGCGGCCGAGATCGTCAACGAGGCCGAGGAAGGGCTCCTCGCCAACATCTTCTACCATTATGGCGAGGAGCGCCGCTCGCGCGCCGTCGCACGCGCCGTCGTCGAGGCTCGCCGCAAGGCGCCGCTCACCACCACCAAGCAGCTTGCCGATCTCGTCGCCGGCATCGTGCGCGGCGAGCCGGGCGGGGCCCATCCGGCGACGCGCGTCTTCCAGGCGCTGCGCATCGCGGTCAACGACGAACTCGGCGAGCTGGTCAGGGCTCTGCATGCGGCCGAGACGGTGCTGAAGCCCGGCGGGCGGCTCGTCGTCGTGACCTTCCACTCGCTGGAAGACCGCATCGTCAAGCAATTCTTCGCCGAGCGCTCGGGCCGCATGCCGGCCGGCTCGCGTCATGCTCCGGCCGTGGCTGCCGCGCAGCCGACCTTCCGGCTGATCGCCAAGGGCGCGGTCGCGCCGTCCGAGGCCGAGATGCGGGCCAATCCGCGGGCGCGCTCGGCCAAGCTGCGCGCCGCCGAGCGCAACGAGGCGCCGGCACGCAGCGCCGATGCCGGGCTCGTCGCGCTTTCGACCGTCCCCGACCCGCAGCCGCGCCGGAGATCCTGAGCGTGATCAAGCTCCTGCATGTCATTGCCATCGGCGCACTGGTCTCCTCGGCGGTCTATGCCTATTCGATCAAATACGAGACGACGCTGGCGGCCGAGCATCTCCAGAAGCTCAAGACCAAGACCCAGCGCGAACGCGACGCGATCCAGGTGCTCAAGGCGGAGTGGCAGTTCCTGAACCGGCCCGACCGGGTCCAGGCGCTGGCCGAGCGGCACCTCGACCTGCAGCCCTTCGTCGTGACGCAGGTCGTGAAGCCGTCCGACATCCCCAATCGCGGCCCGAAGGTCGACACCATCGGCCGCAAGCTTGAGGATCTCGGCCTCAGCGTCCCGACCGAGACGCCGAAGAGCGCCAGGACGGGCGCGACGACGCCGGGGCCGATGCCATGACCGGACCGAAACAGAACGAGGCCCCGATGGAGCAGCAGCACGAGGCCGCCGAGGGCGCGGTCAAGCGCGGGCGCCTGGCCTGGCTGCGTGATGTCTTCCGCATGAGCGGCGAGAAGAGCCAGCCGCGCGTCGGCCTGGTCATCCTCGGCTTCTCGGCGCTGTTCATCGCCATTACCGGCCGGCTCGTCATGCTGGCGACACTGCCGAACGAGCAGGTCGGCCTGCGCCGCGCGACCTCCAACGCCATCTCCGCGGCGCGGCCCGACATCACCGACCGCAACGGCGAGGTGATGGCGACCGACATCCGCACGGTCTCCGTCTTCGCCGAGCCGCGCAAGATCCTCGACAAGGACGAGGCGACCGAGCTGCTGACGGCCGTGCTGCCCGATCTCGATGCCAAGGATCTGCGCGACAAGCTCGGCACCAAGAAGGGCTTCGTCTGGGTCAAGCGCGAGATCACGCCGCGCCAGCAGGCCGAGGTGCACCGGCTCGGTATCCCCGGCGTCGGTTTCGTGCCCGAGAACAAGCGCGTCTACCCCAACGGCACGGCGGCTGCGCATGTGCTGGGCTTCGCCAGCGTCGACAATGTCGGCATCGCCGGCATCGAGAAATACATCGACTCGCAGGGGCTGCAGGACCTCAACGGCGCCGGCCTTGCGACCGAGGCCTCCGACCTCAAGCCGGTTCAGCTCTCGATCGACCTACGCGTCCAGCACCTGCTGCGCGACGAGCTCTTCAAGGGCATGGAGCGCTTCAAGGCCATCGCGGCGGCCGGCGCGATCATGGACGTGAACACCGGCGAGGTGATCGCGCTGGCCTCGCTGCCGGATTTCGATCCGAACAATCCGGTCGACGCGCTGGAGAAGGACCGCATCAACCGGATGAACGTCGGCGTCTACGAGATGGGCTCGACCTTCAAGGCGCTGACCATCGCGATGGCGCTCGATTCCGGCAAGGTCAACATCAATTCGAGCTTCTCGACCGCCGGCGGCATGATGCGGTTCGGCCGCCAGGTCATCAAGGAATACCACGGCACCGGCCGCAACCTGACGGTGCCCGAGGTCTTCCTGCACTCGTCCAATATGGGCTCGATCAAGATGGCGCTCGCCGTCGGCGTCGAGGGCCACAAGGCCTTCCTCAAGAAGATGATGCAGCTCGACCGGATGACTACGGAGCTGCCGGAAAGCGCCGCCCCGATCGTCCCGCAGCGCTGGGGCGAGATCAACACCGCGACCATCGCCTTCGGCCACGGCCTGGCGGTCGCGCCGCTGCAGGCCCTCTCCGCAGTCGCGGCGCTGGTCAATGGCGGCTATCTGATGAAGCCGACCTTCCTGAAGCGCACCGAGGAGGATGCGCGCAAGGTCGCGACGCGCGTGATCAAGCCGGAAACCTCGGAGGCGATGCGCTACATCATGCGCCTCAACGGCGAGAAGGGCTCCGCCCGCAAGGCCGACATTCCCGGCTACTTCGTCGGTGGCAAGACCGGCACGGCCGAGAAGGTCATCAACGGCCGCTACGCCAAGAACAAGAACTTCACGACCTTCACGGCGATCGCACCCTCGGACAAGCCGAAATATCTCTTCCTCGCGATCTATGACGAGCCGAAGGGCTATGCCGAGAGCGGCGGCTATTCGACCGCGGCGTGGAATGCCGGCGTTACCACGGGCAAGGTGATCGAGCGCGCGGCGCCGATCCTCGGGCTCAACCCGCGCTTCGACCCGCCGCCGTCGCCGTTCCCGTTGATGGCGAAGCTCGGCGCCTGGGGTTCGCGCTGATCTCGGCCTATACACGGTGACCATGACGATGACCGGATACAGCCTCGGAAACCTCTTCCCCGAGACCTTCGACGTCGACGCCGCCAGCCAGCAGGTGCACGGCGTCGCCTTCGACAGCCGGAAGGTTACGGGGGACGACGTCTTCGTCGCGCTCGCCGGTGCGAAGGCGGACGGTGCGCGCTTCATCATGGACGCGGTGGGGCATGGCGCCGTCGCCGTTATTTCGGGCGGCCCGCGCCCGGCCGACCTGCCGGCGGGCGTCGCCTTCGCGCAGGTCGACGATCCGCGCCTTGCATTGGCGCTGGCTGCCGCGAAGATCCATCCGCGCCAGCCGCAGACCATCGTCGCGGTGACAGGGACGAGCGGCAAATCCTCCGTCGCAGATTTCACCCGGCAGATATTCCAGGCACTCGGCCATGAGGCGGCGAGCCTCGGCACCATCGGCGTGGTTACAGCGAAGGGCGCCGATTACGGCTCTCTGACAACGCCCGACCCGCTTTCGCTGCACGCCTCGCTGGATCAACTCGCGGGTGACGGCATCACCCATCTCGCGATGGAAGCCTCCTCGCACGGTCTCGATCAGCGCCGCCTCGACGGCGTGCGGCTGCAAGCCGGCGCCTTCCTCAATCTCGGGCGCGACCATCTCGACTATCATGCCGGCGTCGAGGACTATCTCGCCGCCAAGCTCCGGCTCTGGGAGCTGCTGCCGGAAGGCGCGCCGGTCGTGGTCAATCGCGACGAGCCCTTCGCGGAGGAGGCGGCGCAGGCTGCCGTGGCCGCCGGGCATCCGATCATCGGCATCGGCCGCAAGGGCGAGACGCTGACGCTGCTTGGCAATGAGCGCGATGGCTTCTCGCAGCGGCTCACTGTCGGTTTCGACGGGCAGAAGCTCTCGGTCGCGCTGCCGCTGGTGGGCGATTTCATGGCCGGCAACGCGCTGGTCGCCGCCGGGCTTGCGATCGCGACCGGCGAAGACAAGGCCGCCGCGCTGCAGGCGATTGCGGGCCTCAAGGGCGTGGCCGGGCGGCTGGAGCGCGTCGGAGAGGCCAATGGCGGGCTCGTCGTGGTCGACTATGCCCACAAGCCGGATGCGCTTGCCGCCGTGCTGACGACGCTGCGGCGCTACGCGACCGGGCGGTTGATCTGCGTCTTCGGCTGCGGCGGCGACCGCGACAAGGGCAAGCGCCCGCTGATGGGGGCGATCGCGGCCGAGAAGGCCGATATCGCCATCGTCACCGACGACAACCCGCGCAGCGAGGATCCGGCGACGATCCGTGCCGAGATCATGGCTGCCTCGCCGAAGCTCCTGGAGATCGGCGACCGCGAGGAGGCGATCAGAAGCGCGGTGTGCATGCTGATGCCTGGGGATTTGCTGGTCATAGCCGGAAAAGGCCATGAAACCGGCCAGATCGTGGGCGACCGCACACTGCCCTTCTCCGATCACGACGTGGTCCGGAAAGCGCTATCGGAGATCGCAGGATGAGCGCCCCTCTCTGGACCGGAGACAAGCTGATCGCGGCGCTGGGCGCGCGGCCCGAGGGCGCCGTGCCGCCGGCCGTGACGGGGGCCTCGATCGACACCCGCACGGTTGAGCCGGGTGACGCCTTCTTCGCCATCAAGGGCGAGGCGCGCGACGGGCATGAATTCGTCAAGGCTGCGCTTCAGAAGGGTGCTGCGCTCGCCGTGGTCGATGAGGCGCATGCGGCGGACCTCACGGGCGCCGGTGCGCTCGCCGTCGTTCCGGACGTGCTGAAGGCGATGGAGCGGGCCGGAACGGCGCGGCGGGCGGAGCTCAAGGCGGGCGTCATCGCCGTCACCGGCTCGGTCGGCAAGACCGGCACCAAGGAGGCGCTGCGCCTCGTGCTCTCGCGGCAGGGCAAGACGCATGCGCCGGTCGCCTCCTACAACAACCATTGGGGCGTGCCGCTCACTTTGTGTCGTACTCCCGGCGACGTGGCCTATGCGGTCTATGAGATCGGGATGAACAGCCCCGGCGAGATCGTGCCGCTGGCGCGGATGGTGCGCCCGCAGGTTGCGATCATCACCACGATCCAGCCGGTGCATCTGGCCGCTTTCGCCTCGCTGGAGGGCATCGCGGAAGAGAAGGCCGGTGTCTTCTGGGAGCTTGAGAAGGGCGGCACGGCGATCGTCAATGCCGACATTCCGCAATCCGAACTGCTGCGGGACATCGCCAAGTCCGGCCCGGCCGGGCGGATCATCACCTTCGGCGAAAGTCCCGATGCCGACGTGAAGCTCGTCTCCTGCGCGCTGAAGCCGGACATGTCGACGGTCGAGGCGCGCGTCTTCGGCGAGCCCGTCACCTACCGTCTGGGCAGCCCGGGCAAGCATATCGTGCTGAACTCCCTCGGTGTGCTCGCCGTCGTCCATGCGCTCGGCGCCGACCTCGCGCTCGCGGCGCTGGCGCTGGGCGATCTGAAGCCGCCGGCAGGACGCGGGGCACGGCAGAGTTTGCAGGCACCCGGCGGACGGATCACGCTGCTCGACGAAAGCTACAACGGCAACCCCGCATCGATGCGCGCTGCGATCGAGAATCTCGGCCGCCTGCCGGTCGAGGGGCGGGGCCGCCGCATCGCCGTGCTCGGCGATATGCTGGAACTCGGATCCACAGGCGCGGAGCTGCACCGAGGCCTGGCTGATCCTCTGGTCGCTAGCAAGATCGACAAGGTTTTCGCCTGCGGGCCGCTGATGAAAGGGCTCTATGAGAGCTTGCCTTCGCCCATGCGGGGGGCTTATGCCCCCGGGGCGGGCGAACTGGAGCCGCTCGTGCTAGATGCGATCCGTGCCGGCGATGTCATTACGGTGAAGGGGTCGCTCGGCTCGCGCATGGGGCCGATCGTCAAGGCGATCCTCGCGCGCTTTCCTGCCATGCCTGCCGATGACTGATCTCCAAGAGCGGGATGCGAAAAAGTGGAAACCGGTTTTTCGCATCCCGCTCTCATCTTTTGGAATCGATCACGTTTTATGATTTTGGATCGAATCGCTCCAAAATCATCGTGATCTAAGAGAATAACGAAGCATGCTCGTCTGGCTCGCCGAACTCTCCGGCACCTTCCCGATCCTGAACGTCTTTCGCTACATCACCTTCCGCGCAGGCGGGGCGACGGCGACGGCGCTGCTGTTCGTCTTCTTCTTCGGGCCAGCGGCGATCTCCTGGCTCAGGATCAAGCAGGGCAAGGGACAGCCGATCCGCACCGACGGGCCGGAAACGCATCTCGCCAAGCGCGGCACGCCGACCATGGGCGGGCTGATGATCATGTCCGGCCTGTTCGCCGCGGTGCTGCTCTGGGGCAATCTGCGCAACCCCTATGTCTGGATCGTGCTCGGGGTGACGGCGGCTTACGGCGCCATCGGCTTCTATGACGACTATCTCAAGGTCACCAAGCAGTCGCACAAGGGTTTTTCGGGCAAGGCGCGCATCTCCATCGAGGTCGTGGTCGCGCTGATCGCCTGCTATTTCATCATGCAGACGCAGCCACCGGCAATCGGCTCCGGCTTCGCCATGCCCTTCCTCAAGGAAGCGATCATCCCGCTCGGCATCCTGTTCCCGCTGGTCACGGCCTTCGTGGTGGTTGGCGCCGGCAACTCGGTGAACCTGACTGACGGGCTCGACGGGCTCGCCATCGTGCCGGTGATGATCGCGGCCGGCACCTTCGGCTTCATCTCCTATCTCGTCGGCAACGCGATCTTCGCGAACTACCTGCAGATCCACCACATCCCCGGCGCCGGCGAACTCGCCGTGGTCTGCGGCGCGGTGATCGGCGCCGGCCTCGGCTTCCTCTGGTTCAACGCGCCGCCGGCCCAGATTTTCATGGGCGATACCGGTTCGCTCGGCCTCGGCGGCCTGCTCGGCACCATCGCGGTCGCGACCAAGCACGAGATCGTGCTCGCCATCGTCGGCGGCCTCTTCGTCGTCGAGGCGCTCTCGGTGATCATCCAGGTCGCGGTGTTCAAGCGCACCGGCAAGCGCGTCTTCCTGATGGCGCCGATCCACCACCATTTCGAGAAGCTGGGCTGGACCGAGCCGCAGGTGGTGATCCGCTTCTGGATCATCTCCGTGGTGCTGGCGCTTGTCGGCCTCTCCACGCTCAAGCTGCGCTGAGACACAGAGCATGACGCCCGTCACCGTGTTCGCCGGGTGCAAGGTCGCCCTTTTCGGCCTCGGCGGCTCGGGCCTTGCCACTGCGCGCGCGCTGAAGGCTGGCGGCGCGGATGTCTCAGCGTGGGACGACAGCGAGAAGAGCCGGGAGAAGGCGGCGGCCGAAGGCATCACTGTCGTTGATCTGGCGGGTGCCGACTGGTCGAGCTTCGCTGCCTTCGTGTTGTCGCCGGGCGTGCCGCTGACGCATCCGGAGCCGCATTGGACCGTCGGGAAAGCCGAGGCTGCGGGCGTCGAGATCATTGGGGATGTCGAGCTGTTCTTCCGTGAGCGGGCGAAGACCGCGCCGGGTTCGCCGGTCATCTGCATCACCGGCACCAACGGCAAGTCGACGACCACCGCGCTGATCGCGCATGTGCTCAAGGAAACCGGGCGCGACGTCCATATGGGCGGCAATATCGGCACTGCAGTGCTGGCGCTGGAGCCACCAGCGGCTGATCGCATCCATGTCATCGAGTGCTCGAGCTACCAGATCGACCTCGCGCCGACGCTGGCGCCGACGGTCGGCGTCCAGATGAACCTGACGCCTGATCATCTCGACCGGCACGGCTCGCTCGAGAACTACGCCGCGATCAAGGAGCGGTTGGTCGCAGCAGCGGATATCGCCGTGGTCGGGGTCGATGACGAGGCCTCGAAGCAGATGGCGCGTCGCCGTGCCGCCGGGGGACGCCCGCTCGTGAAGATCAGCGGCGAGCAGCCGCTGGACGAGGGCGTCTTCGCCGGCGTCACCGCCAATCAGGGCCGGCTCGACACCCGTATCGTCGAGGTCAGGGACGGCAAGCCGCGCGTCGTCGCCAATCTCGCCGGCATCGGCTCTTTGCGCGGCTCACACAATGCCCAGAACGCGGCGGCAGCCTTCGCCGCCTGTGCGGCGCTGGGCCTGAGCGCTGAAGAGATCGAAGCGGGCTTCAAGAGCTATCCGGGATTGGCGCATCGCATGGAGGAACTCGGTCGGATCGGTCGCGTCGTCTTCATCAACGATTCCAAGGCGACCAATGCCGACTCGACCGAGAAGGCGCTGACCTCCTTCCACGACATCTTCTGGATACTCGGCGGCAAGGCCAAGGATGGCGGCATCGAGTCCCTGCGCCGCTATTTCCCGAACATCGCCAAGGCCTATCTGATCGGGGCAGCCAGCGACCTCTTTGCCGCGACCTTCGACGATGACGGACGCGTCGCCTATGAGCGCAGCGCCACGCTCGACAAGGCGGTGGCGGACGCGACGCGCGACGCCCTGGCCAAGCCGGGCGAGGGCGAGATCGCGGTGCTGCTCTCGCCGGCCTGCGCCTCCTTCGACCAGTTCCCGAATTTCGAGGTGCGCGGCGACACGTTCCGCAAGCTGGTCGCAGCGTTGCCGGGCTTCGAGCCCTTTGGGGCGGGCGGGAAATCTACCGCTCCGTAGCGCCCGCTGATTCGAGCGGGAAACGCGTGTTCATCCCGGGCTTGACCCGGGATCCATGCCTGAACAGGTCCGGCATGGATCCCGGATCTCCGCTTCGCCGTGTCCGGGATGACAACGCGGATGTTCAAACCCGGCTCGGCCGACCCTTTCACGACGCCGGGCAGGCAGCACCGCTGTCGGCCCAGGCCTGCATCAGCGCGCCGAACTCCGCTGCGGTGCCCGGTGCCGGCTGGCGGCCCTTGCCGGGATTCCAACCCCAGAGCACGAGGGTGTCGGTGGTGACGTGCTTGATCAGCGCGGCGGTGTCGCGGCTGCCGTTGCGATTCTGGTCCTTCAGCTGCTCGCAGATCTGACCGACCGTCTTGCCTTCCCAGGCCATGGAGGCAGGAGCGAGTGCCCAGTGCCCGTCGCCGGCAACCCCTGCCGGATCGAAATTCTCCTTTCCGTGGCAGGTTGCGCAATGCAGCCCGGCTGCGCCATGGCCGTCCTTGCCGCGTACGACCACCGGCTCGTGCAGCTTGCGCGCATCGCCCTGGCGGGGCCGCTCTGTTGCCGGATGGCAGTTCATGCAGCGCGGATGCGTGAGCACTTTGCCCATCTCGTTGAACAGCGCGACCGAGCGGTCGCGCTGATTGGCAATCGAGGCGAAGCTCGAAGCCGGACGCAGGGCCGTGCCGCCGGGCTGGGGCTGGCCGGCACTCTGCGCCAGCGTCAGTGCGCTGCCGGTGACGCAGACAGCGAGCGCTGCCGCGGCGGCGAGGATCAGATTTCGGCTCATCAGACCGTGCCTCCCTGCATCGGCAGCTGGCGCGGCCGGCCATGGCCGAGCGCGGCGAGCGCGTTCGCGACGGCGGGGCCGATCGGCGGCACGCCGGGCTCGCCGACGCCCGTCGGCTTCTCTGTGGAGGCGATGATCCTGACCTCGACCTCCGGCATCTCGTTGATGCGCAAGGAGCGGTATTCGTGGAAGTTGGTCTGGACCGGCCGACCGCCGTCGAGCGTGATCTGGCCGTAGAGGGCGTGGCCGAGGCCGAAGCCGATGCCGCCCTCCATCTGGGCGCGGATGACGTCGGGATTGACGGCGACGCCGCAATCCACCGCGCACCAGACCTTGTGGACCTTCGGCTCGCCCTCCGGGCCGATCGAGACCTCGGCGATCTGGGCGACGAACGAATTGAAGCTCTCGACCACGGCGACGCCGCGCGCTCGGCCATCGACCGGCGCGGAGCCCTTCCACCCCGCCATCTCGCCGACCGCCTTGAGGACAGCTGCTGCGCGCGGATGCCTGTCGCCCATCATCGCGAGCCGGCCCTGCAGCGGGTCCTGCCCCGCGGCCTGCAGCAACTCGTCGACGAAGCACTCGACGGCATAGCCGGTGTGGGTGTGGCCGACCGAGCGCCACCACAGGGTGGGCACGCCGACCTTGGGGTTGTGCACCTCGCAGCGGAAATCCGGTACCTCGTAGAAGATCTCGTTGGCGCCTTCGACCGAGGTCGCGTCGATGCCGTTCTTGACCACGAAGGACTCGAAGGGCGTGCCGAGGAAGAAGGATTGGCCGACCACAGTGTTCGACCAGGCGGTGATCTTGCCATCCTTCACCGCACCCCTGAGGCGGTGCACGAAGAGCGGGCGGTAGTAGCCGCCGGTGAGATCGTCCTCGCGGGTCCAGACGATCTTGACCGGCCGGTTCGGGCCGATCGCCTTGGCGGCCATGGCAAGCTCGGCAGCAAGGTGCTGGCTGACCTGCGCGCGCCGGCCGAAGCTGCCGCCGGCGAGCATGGTCTCGAGGTTCACCTTCTCGGGCGGCAGGCCAAGGATTGTGGCGATGGTCTGGTGCTCGGTGGTCTGGAACTGGCTGCCGAAGCGGGCATGCGCCTTCGCTCCGTCCCATTCCAGATAGCCGTCGAGCGGCTCCATCGGCGCATGCGCCAGATAGGGGAAGACGAACTCGGCTTCGATGACCCGGTCGGCCTTGGCGAGCGCGGCTTCGGCGTCACCGTGGCTGCCGGCGACTGTGCCGGGTTGGCGGGCGAGGCGGCGATATTCGGCGATCAGCTCGGCGCTGCCGCGCTTCTCCGCCTCGCTGTCATCCCAGGTGACCTTGAGCGCCTCGCGGCCCTTCAGAGCCGGCCACATCCCGCTGGCATAGACCGCGACGCCGGAGCCGATCTGCTTGACGTCGACGACGCCCTTGACCTTGAGCGCCTGCGAGGCGTCGAAGCTGGCGACCTTGCCGCCGAATCGCGGCGAGCGGGCGACGACGACCGTCAGCATGTTCGGCGGGTGGATATCGATGGTGAACTGTGCCTTGCCGCGCGTCTTGTCGGCGGTGTCGAGGCGCTTCACCGCGCCCTCCTTGCCGATCAGCCGGTAAGCGGAAGCCGACTTCAGCGGCGAGTTCTCGGGCACGGGCAGTTTCGCCGCGGCCTCGGCGAATTCGCCGAAGCGGCCCTGCTTGCCGGAGGCATGGCTGATGACGCCCGCTTCGACCTTGATCTCGGAGACGGGAACCTTCCAGGCATCGGCGGCAGCCTGGACCAGCATGGCGCGGGCGGCGGCGCCGGCTTTACGCATCTGCTCCCAGCTGTTGGCGATGGCGGTGGAGCCGCCGGTGCCCTGCACGCCCAGCGCGAGATTGGCGTAGAGCTTGACGTCGGCCGGCGCATGCTCGGCGCGCATCTGGCTCCAGGCGGCGTCCATCTCCTCGGCGGCGAGGGTGGCGAGGCCGGTGAATGGCCCCTGGCCGAACTCGATATGCTTGACGATCACGGTGACGGTGTCGTCCGGCGCGACGCGGATGAAGGCATTCGGCGCGAAGCTGTCATTGCCGCCGGGCCGGTAGCCGGCCGCAGCGCCGGACTGGGCGCGGGCATTGCGCGGCAGGTTGAAGCCGATGACGAGGGCGCCGGCGCCTTTGAGCAGCATTCGGCGGGAAAGGGCGGGATCATGCGCGGTCATGGCTCAGATCTCCAGCGCGCGAGCCGCGTCATGGATCGCGGCGCGGATGCGGACATAGGTGGCGCAGCGGCAGATGTTGCCGTTCATCGCGAGATCGATGTCGCGATCGGTCGGCTTGCGGTTTTCCTTGAGGAGGGCGATGGCGCTCATCACCTGGCCGGACTGGCAATAGCCGCATTGCGGCACGTCGCGGGCGATCCAGGCGGCCTGGACGGCATCCGCCTCCTTGCCGGCGAGGCCCTCGATCGTGGTGATCTCGCTGGTCCCGACCGCGGAGACCGGGGTCACGCAGGAGCGCAGCGGCTGGCCATCGATATAGACTGTACAGGCGCCGCATTGGGCGACGCCGCAGCCGAACTTGGTGCCGGTGAGGCCGATATTGTCGCGGATGGCCCAGAGCAAGGGCGTGTCGTCGTCAACGTCGACGGTATGCGTCGTCCCGTTGACTTTGAGAGAGAGCATGGCTGCCTCCGATGCTGGCATGACGCAGCGCGGCACCATGGTGCGGATCGAGGGCTCGCCCTCGATGGCCCGATCTGACATATCAGATGGCGGGCGATGAATCCGTAGCCCTGGGTCGCGCGACTGGACTAAATAGACGATTTGAGTCTATTTAGGATGGTCGCGCGCAGTTTGGATTTTGTCAAGACTACTGACGCTGCAATGTCGGACAGACGCGAAAGTTCCAACTCTCTCCCCGTCGACGACGCTCGTGCTCGCGTCGACCAAATCGCCGAGGCGGCGCTGCGGCTGTTCGCCCGCTATGGCTACAAGCGCAGCTCGATGGACGACATTGCCAAGGAGGCGGGGCTGGCCAAGGCGACGCTCTACCTGCATTTCAAGGGCAAGGACGACGTCTTTCGGGCGATGCTGGACCTGCTCGGACGCCGCGTCGAGGCACGTTGCCGTGAGGTCGTCGCGACCAAGGGCCCGTTTCCGGAGCGGCTTGCTGCCCTGCTGCAGGCTCATCATGGGCAAGCCTATGCGAGCTTCGGCACCGGCGAACATCTCGTCGAGCTGAAGGCGGTGATGAACGCCATCGCGACGCGCGAGTTGCAGGCGTTCGAGCAGATATTCGCCAAGCTGGCAGCGCAACTTCTTCAGGAAGCCGAGAGCCAGGGCGAAATCGCCTTTGCCCGCGCGTGCGTCCCCACCGGGGACTGGATCGCCGGCCTGATGTTCGCGGCGGCCGGCGCAAAGACGGGCGAGCCGCCGAGTGCCCAAGTCTATGCGCAGCGGCTTGCCGACGTTGCCCGCATCTTCGCGGCGTCGGTTGCCGCCCGGTAGCGAAGGACGAAGGCGTTCGGGAACTCCGAAGGCTGCCTGCCGGCAGCGATCCAATAATCCACGTCGTCGACGGGTTCGTTGCTCTAACCGTTCGAACGCCCGAGCAGCCCCGTCAGCGGCAGCGCCACGATGACGACGGGCGCGGTGAGCAGTGTCCAGGCAGCCGCGTATCCGAAATGATCGACGATCAGGCCGAAGAACCACGGCCCGAGCGCCATCGCGATCAGGCAGAGCGTCGAGGCGAAGCTGACGGTCGAGGCCACGGATGTGGGCGGAGCCATCTCCGCTATCTCCAGCAGGTAGAGCGGGAACCAGCCGATTCCGAAGAGGCCGAAGGTGACCAGCACGCAGGCTGCGAGCCACGACGGTGTATCGCCCGGCAGTGCGGCGAAGATCGCGACGGTCGTCGCGCCGATAAGCGCGATGGCCGCGAAGGAACGGGGCCGCCGGCCGGGCCACAGCCTGTCGCTCAGCCAGGGCAGAACGATCCGGCCGGGAATGCCAGCGAGCTGCGCGATGGCGAACAGGCTGGCCGCGCCGACGATGCCGAGGCCGAGGGAGCCGGCCATGTAGCCGATGGCGTGGGCAGTGAAGGTGAACTGGAAGGCGGACATCGCGATGCCCAGGCGCAGCACCGGCCAGAACCGCGGGTTCAGGCCGACCGTCCGAACCAGCGCGCGCAATGGCAGCGGCTTGTCGCGATTGCCTGCGCCGGCACTCTTCTGTTCGCCTTCCCGGTAGAAAGCGAGGAACAGCAGGCTGCCGAGCAGCGAGATGCCGGCGCTGAACCAGGCTGCCGCCGGCAGGCCCGCATGGACGATGAGCAGGGGCAGAAGGGCGGCTGCGATCATTGTTCCCAACGGGACGGCGGCCTGCCGAAAGCCCGTCGCCAGTGCGCGGTGGCGCGGCGGGAACCAGCGCATGATGGCGCGCGTACCGCCCGGCTGCACCGCTGCATAGGTGCCGCCGAGAAAGGCCATGCAGAGCAGAAGGCCGGTCAAGCCCGTCGCGAAGGAAGCCGCGGCCATCGCAGCCGCCATGCCCAGCATGGCGATGCCCACGACGATGCGCTCCCCGTACTGATCGATGGCCCGCCCGATCACGTAGATCGTCGCGATCTGCGTGCCGTTCATCACGGTGACCGCGAGGGAGGCCGAGGCGAGCGAGATGCCATAGGCATCGCGCCAGAAGGGTACGAGGATGTAGACGCCCTGCGAGACCAGTGAACCTGCCGTCTGGGTGGCCACGGCGACCGTCAGGACGGTCCAGATGTAGGAGTTGGTCCCGGCTTGCCGGGTATCCGGCGCGGATCCGACTGCGAGGGAGGTTCTGGGCATGGACTTCGTTCTCGGGTGGCGGCCGCACACGGAAGCCCGATTTTCAATGCGATCGGAACTGTCGGGTTCCGGATATCAATGATATCGTTCTGTTATGAATGCTCGCCGTTCGCTCGATCCCGAGGCCATCGAAACCTTCGTTCTGGCCGCCGATCTCCGGTCCTTCACGAAGGCCGCTGCGGTTCTCAACACCACCCAGGCGGCCGTCTCGCTGCGGCTGAAGCGCCTCGAGGCACATCTCGGCCAGCGCCTGCTCGAGCGCACGCCGCGCCGCATCAGCCTGACCGCGGCTGGAGAGCGCTTCCTAGGTCCGGCTCGCGAGTTCCTTTCTGCGCATCGCCGCGCCGCCGAGGCGCTGTCGGAAGAGGCCGTTTCGCTCAACCTCGGCGTGACGCATCACCTCGTCGGCCCCGAGCTGACCCGTGCGATCCAGGCCGCCGGCAAGCAGGCTGGCGGGGTGACGCTTTCGCTGCGAACCGGATTGTCGGGAGGGCTGCTCGAGCGGTTCGATGCCGGCGAGCTCGATGCGGTCATCGTCCTGCGCCATGATGCCAGCCGCCGCGACGGCGAGATTCTCGCTCAGGCTCGCTTCGGATGGTTCTGCGCTCCCGACTTTTCGCCGTTTCAGGGAGAGCCGCTGCCGCTCGCGGTCCAGAGGCCGCCGTGCAATCTGCGGAGCATGGCCATCGGTGCGCTCGACGCGGCCGGAACGCCATGGCGAGAGGCCTTCATCGGCGAGGGGGCCGCTTCGGTGGCCGCGGCTGCGGGCGCGGGCCTTGGCCTTGCCCCGCTGGCACGATGCGCAGCGCCGGCCGGGCTCGTCGAGGCGGGCTCGCGCTTCAAGCTGCCGCCGCTGCCGACGCGGCCCATCATCCTCCATTCGGCCGTGAGCAGGCTCCGTGCCGCGGCGCTGCTCAACGGCATGGCGGCGACGTTCCGCGCCGAGGCGCAGCAATAGCGGGCGGCTGTGGGAAGCCCGGCATTCCGACGCATCGGAATCAATCGGTTAACCATTCATTGACAGAGTGATTCGTCTCGCAAGGCGCGGCCTCGCCGCGCAGAATTTGTCGATGGGATGCCCGTCATGGTCTCGCGCGCGGAACCTTCTCTCAGCGGCCGCTGGTGGTGGTCGATCGACCGCCTGATCCTTACCGCCCTCGTCGCCCTGATGGTGTCGGGTGTCGTGCTGCTGATGGCCGGCGGACCGCCGGTGGCCGAGCGGCTCGGGCTCTCGACCTTCCATTTCGTCAACCGTCAGGCCGCCTACCTTGCCGGGGCGATGGTGATCTTCCTCGGCGTCTCGCTGATGACGCCCCGGCAGGTGCGGCGCGCGGCGCTGATCATCTATGTGCTCTCGCTCGCCATGGTGGTGGCGACGCTCTATTTCGGCGTCGAGGTGAAGGGTGCCAAACGCTGGCTGACGCTTGGACCGCTGGGCTCGGTGCAGCCCTCCGAGTTCCTGAAGCCCGCTTTCGTCGTGATGGCCGCCTGGGCCTTTGCCGAGGGCACCCGCCGGCCGGATCTGCCGGGCACGATCCTGGCGCTGCTGCTGCTGCCGGTCACGATCGTGCCGTTGGTGCTGCAGCCGGACTTCGGCCAGACCATGCTGGTCAGCCTGGTCTGGGCGGGGCTGTTCTTCGTCGCCGGATTGCACTGGTTCTGGGTGATCGGGCTCGGCGGCGTCGGCGCCGTCGGCATCCTCGTCGCCTATGAACTGGTGCCGCACGTGCGCGCCCGCATCGAGCGCTTCATGGACAAGGGCTCGGGCGATACCTTCCAGGTCGATACGGCGCTGGAGAGCTTCGCGCAGGGCGGCTGGCTCGGGAAGGGGCCCGGCGAGGGCACGGTGAAGCGCATCCTGCCGGACGCCCATACCGACTTCATCTTCGCGGTCACCGCCGAGGAGTTCGGCGTCGTCGTCTGCATGCTGCTGGTCATGCTCTTTGCGGTGATCGTGCTGCGCTCGCTCTTCGTCGCGCAGAAGGCGGAGGACCCATTCATCCGTCTCGCAGTCACCGGGCTCGCGCTGCTCTTCGGCATCCAGGCGGCGATCAACATGATGGTCAATCTGCACATGATGCCGGCCAAGGGCATGACGCTGCCCTTCATTTCCTATGGCGGCTCCTCGCTGCTCTCGCTCGCGATCGGTACCGGCTTCCTGCTGGCGCTGACGCGGCGGCGGCCGCGGTCGGTCGATTTCGGCTCGTACAGGCGCTGAGCATGGCCGCGGGCAAGCTCATCATGCTGGCTGCGGGCGGAACCGGCGGCCATCTCTTTCCGGCGGAGGCACTGAGCCACGCGCTGCACGCAAGGGGCATGCGCGTCGTGCTGATGACCGATACGCGCGCGGCCGAATATGCCGGCAATTTCCCGGCCGAAGCGGTCCATGCCGTGCCGGCGGCGACCCCCTCCGGCCGCTCGCCGCTGCAGAAGGCGGCGGCGCTGTTCAACATCGCCAAGGGTACCTTCGCGGCGCGGCGGATCATCCGGCAGGTGAAGCCGGACGTCGTCGTCGGCTTCGGCGGCTATCCGACGGTGCCGCCGGTGCTCGGCGCCTCGCTCGCGGGCGTCCGCACGCTGATCCACGAACAGAACGCCGTGATCGGCCGGGCCAACCGTTTCCTCGCCGGCCGGGCCGACGTGATCGCGACCGGCTTCGCCAAGGTCGGCGGTTTGACGGAAGCGCAGCAGACCAAGTGCCGCCATGTCGGCAATCCCGTGCGCCCGGCCGTGATCGAGGCCGCAGGCCATGATTATGACCCGCCGGGCGAGGGCAAGATCAGGCTGCTCGTCTTCGGCGGCAGCCAGGGTGCGCGCATCATGGCCGATATCGTGCCGCCGGCGATCCAGCTCCTCACCGAGGCCGAGCGGGCGCGCCTGACCATCGTCCAGCAGGCGCGGGCCGAGGATGACGAGCGTGTGCGCGGCATCTACGAGACGCTCGGCGTCCCGGCGACGATCGCGCCCTTCTTCAAGGACCTGCCGGCGCAGATGGCGGCGGCGCAGCTCGTGATCGCGCGCTCGGGCGCCTCGACGGTGGCGGAGCTCACCGTGATCGGCCGGCCGGCTTTGCTGGTGCCGCTGCCGGGCTCGCTCGATCAGGACCAGGCGGCGAACGCCGCCTTCCTCGAGGGGCTGGGCGGGGCGATCCGCATTCTCCAGCCGGAATTCACGCCGCGCCATCTTGCCGCCGAATTGTCGAAGCTGATCGCACAGCCCGCGCACTTGACGACGATGGCTGCAAACGCGAAGAGCGCCGGCATCCCCGACGCTGCCGACCGCCTGGCCGATCTCGTGATCGCCACGGCCCATTCTTCGAACTGATAGGATTTCGGGACCATGAAGCTGCCGCCGAAGCTCGGCTCCATCCATTTCGTCGGCATCGGCGGCATCGGCATGTCCGGCATCGCCGAAGTCCTGCACAATCTCGGCTACAAGGTGCAGGGCTCGGATGCCTCCGATGGGGCCAACGTCAAGCGCCTTGCCGAGAAGGGCATCACCACCTTCGTGGGCCACAAGGCCGAGAACCTCGGCGAGGCCGAAGTCGTGGTGATCTCGACCGCGATCAAGCGCGACAATCCCGAACTGCTCGCCGCCCGCGAGCAGCGCCTGCCGGTGGTGCGCCGGGCCGAGATGCTGGCCGAGCTGATGCGGCTGAAAAGCTGCGTCGCCATCGCCGGCACCCATGGCAAGACGACCACGACCTCGCTGGTCGCGACGCTGCTGGAGAAGGGCGGGCTCGACCCGACCGTCATCAATGGCGGCATCATCAACGCCTATGGCACCAACGCCCGCATGGGCGAGAGCGACTGGATGGTGGTCGAGGCCGACGAGTCCGACGGCACCTTCCTGAAGCTGCCGGCCGACGTCGCGATCGTCACCAATATCGACCCCGAGCATCTCGACCATTTCGGCACCTTCGACGCGATCAAGGCGGCCTTCCGCTCCTTCGTCGAAAACCTGCCGTTCTACGGCTTCGCGGTGATGTGCATCGACCACCCGACGGTGCAGGGTCTGGTCGGCCAGATCGAGGACCGCCGCGTCGTCACCTATGGCGAGAACCCGCAGGCCGATTTCCGCCTGATCGACATCGATCTCTCGGGCGGGCAGGCGAAGTTCACGCTCCTGATCCGCGACCGCAAGTCGGGCCGCGACGAGGTGATCCGGGACCTCGTCATGCCGATGCCCGGCCATCACAACGCGCTGAATGCGACCGCTGCGATCGCGGTTGCCTACGATCTCGGTATTCCCGTGCCTGTTATCCGCGAGGCGCTCGCCGGCTTCGGCGGCGTCAAGCGCCGCTTCACCAAGACCGGCGAGTGGAACGGCGCGCTGATCTTCGACGATTACGGCCATCACCCGGTCGAGATTGCCGCCGTCCTCAAGGCGGCGCGGGCCTCGACCAAGGGCAAGGTCGTCGCCATCGTGCAGCCACATCGCTACACTCGTCTCTCCAGCCTGTTCGACGACTTCGCCGCCTGCTTCAACGACGCCGATACGGTGATCGTGGCCGACACCTACGCGGCCGGCGAGGCGCCGATCCCCGGCGCCGACCGCGATTCGCTGATCGCCGGCATCAAGGCGCGCGGTCATCGCCACGCGCTGGCGCTGGAAGCGCCGGACAAGCTTGCCGGCATGGTGGCCGAGCTGGCGGGACCGGGCGATTACGTCGTCTGCCTCGGCGCCGGCAACATCACGCAATGGGCTTATGCGCTGCCGGGTGAGCTCGAGGCGCTGAACGGGTAACCGCGCCCCGCGTTCTCCGCCGTCATTCTCGGGCGAAGCGAAGCGCAGACCCGAGAATCTCGAACAGAAGAATGAGGGAGCCTCCTTCGACGAGAGATGCTCGGGTCAAGCCCGAGCATGACAACCTGTTCCGTCCCGGAACATCATGCTCTAAAGCGACGCCATGCCCTTCGAAGATCTCTCCTCCGACATCCGCGCCTCGGCCCCCGACCTGCGGGGCCGGCTTCTCGCCAATCAGGACCTCGCGGGGCTGACATGGTTCCGCGTCGGCGGCGCCGCGCAGATCCTGTTCACGCCGGCCGATGACGAGGATCTCGCCTATCTGCTCTCGAAGCTGCCGGACGACGTTCCAGTCACCGTGGTCGGCCTCGGCTCGAATCTGATCGTGCGCGATGGCGGCATTCCCGGCGTCGTGGTCAGGCTCGGCGGCAAGGCGTTCGGCGAGATCAAGCTGGAGAGCGGCGACCGGCTGCGGGCCGGAACGGCCGTGCCGGACGTCAAGGTGGCGCGTGCGGCGGCCGATGCCTCGCTCGACGGGCTCGCCTTCTATCGCGGCATTCCCGGCTCGATCGGCGGGGCGCTGCGCATGAATGCCGGCGCCCATGGCGGCGAGACCACCGATGTGCTGGTCGAGGCGCGCGGCGTTACCCGCAAGGGCGAGATCGTCACCTTGTCCCACGCGCAGATGGGCTTCACCTATCGCAACAGCGCGGCATCCACCCGCGACATCATCTTCACTTCCGCCCTGTTCCAGGGTCGGCCGGGCGATCAGGCGCTGATCCAGGCTGAGATGGACAGGGTGACGCAGGCGCGCGAGGCGGCCCAGCCGATCAAGGAGCGCACGGGCGGCTCGACCTTCAAGAACCCGGATGGCGGCAAGGCCTGGAAGCTGATCGATGCCGCCGGCTGCCGCGGTTTGCGGGTCGGCGGGGCCCAGGTCTCGGAGATGCACTGCAACTTCCTGATCAACACCGGCGGCGCGACGGCGGCCGATGTCGAGGGGCTCGGCGAGGAGGTTCGCCGCCGGGTCAAGGAGAATTCCGGCTTCGAGCTCCAGTGGGAGATCAAGCGGCTCGGGGTTGCGGCATAGCGGCTGTTGTGGCCGCAGCCCGGCGCGAGAGCAGCATTCCCGCGATCGTCGAACTCAGGATGATCGCGATGCCGAGGAGCTGGACCGCGCCCAGCCATTGGCCGAGCAGCACGGCGCCGAGGATGGTCGCGACCGTCGGGCTGAGCAGCCCGAGGAAGGCGACGCTGGCGCCGAGCGTGGTGATGCCCCTGACCCAGAGCCAATAGGTGAGGGCGGTGCCGATCAGGACGAGATAGCCAAGCCCGACCCCGTTCAGGGCGGTCGGCATCGGCGGCGGGCCTTCGACCAGCAGCGCGACCGGCAGCAGGATCAGCCCGCCGAGCGTGAGCTGCCAGGCCGCCAGCGCGAGGGCCGAGCCCATCTTGCCCCAGCGCTCGATCAGCACGGTTCCGGTCGCCATGGAGGCGGCGCTGGCGAGGCCGGCGACGATGCCGATGGCGTCTGGCCGCGCATGCGGATCGAGCACCAGCAGGGCGACGCCGACGAGGCCGGCGAGCGCGGCGAGGATCTGCCCGCGGCCCGGGCGCCGGCCGAGCAGCGGCCAGGCCAGCAGGCCGACGATCAACGGCTGGGTCGAGCCGACCGTGGCGGCAAGTCCGCCGGGCAGGCGCGCAGCGCTGACGAAGAGCAGCGCGAAGAATATCCCGATATTGGCGAGGCCGAGCGCCGCGAGCGGCAGCAGCTTGTCGCGCGGCGGCAGGCCCGCGCCGAGCGCCATCAACAGAAGGCCGGCGGGCAGAGCCCTCAGCGCGCCGACGAGCAGCGGATGATCCACGGGCAGCGTCTGGGTAAAGACGACGTAGGTCGAGCCCCAGATGCAGGGCACGAGGATGGTGGTCAGCAATGTCTTGTTCAGCGGCATGGCGGCCTCCCAGGCGCGTGGAGCTTGGCTCACGACAGCGCGGCTGCTAGCTTGATTTGATGTCAGATAATTCAATATCAAATTATCTGACGTGAAATTACTTGGCAAGGAGCAGCCATGAGTCAGCAGCGACCCCACGTTCAGGGTGGGCCGATGGATTCGATCCTGGCGCAGTGGCGGCGGGAGCGGCCCGATCTCGACACGAGCGTCATGGCGGTCTGCGGCGATCTCTGGCGGGCGGCCGACCGGGTGCGGGACGGCGTTTCGGCCAATCTTGTGGCCGATGAGCTTGATCTCGCCGGTTTCGACGTACTGCTCACTTTGCGGCGCCAGGGCGAGGGGCGGGCGCTATCGCCGTCCGAACTCGCGCAGGACATGATGATCTCGACCTCGGCGATGACGAACCGCCTCGACCGGCTGCAGAAGCGCGGGCTGATCGAGCGGCAGGCCGACCCCGCGGATCGCCGGGCGCTGCGCATTGTGCTGACCGCGACGGGCTTCGCGCTGGCGGACCGAATCGTTGCCTCGCATGTCGCGACCGAGGAGCGGCTGGTGAGTGCGCTCTCTTCGGAAGAGCGTGCACAGTTACGACAGTTGCTTGCCAAAATCGGTTGATTCCGAGCTCGTTAACGACCGCGAGCTTATGGTTAACGCGCTGTTAACCATCTCCGGCTGAGGTACGGCTATCGCGTCGAACGAGGGCCGGCATGAGCAAACACGTTGCAGTGCTGATGGGGGGATGGTCCGTTGAACGGGAGGTCAGCCTCAACAGCGGTGCGGCCTGCGCGCGGGCCCTGGAAGGGCAGGGCTTCCGCGTCACCCGCATCGACGTGCAGCGCGACATCGCCGAGGTGCTGGCGAAGCTGAAGCCGGACGTCGCCTTCAATGCCCTGCATGGGCGCTTCGGCGAGGACGGCACCATCCAGGGCGTTCTGGAGATCCTGCGCATTCCCTACACCCATTCGGGCGTGCTCGCTTCGGCGCTCGCGATCCGCAAGGACCGGGCGAAGACGGTGGTCAAGGCGGCGGGCGTTCCCGTCGCCGACGGCGTCAACGTTTCCCGCTTTGCCGCGGCGAAAAGCCATGTCCTGCCGCCGCCCTATGTGCTCAAGCCGATCGATGAAGGCTCCTCCGTCGGCGTCGTGATCGTGAAGAAGGGCAGGGAGCATCCGCCGCAGGAAATCGCCCGGCCGGACTGGCCCTGCGGCGAGATGATGCTGGCCGAGACCTTCATCGCCGGGCGTGAGCTAACCTGCGCCGTGATGGGCGAGCGGGTGCTCGGCGTGACCGAGATCAAGGCCGCGACCGGCGACTTCTACGACTACGATGCGAAGTACGCGAAAGGCGGCTCGATCCACATCTGTCCGGCTCAAATTTTACCGAAAATTTACCAGCAGATCGAAGAGTGTGCGTTAACGGCGCATCAAGCAATCGGATGCCGGGGCGTCAGCCGATCTGACTTCCGCTACGACGACGAGACCGACACGCTCGTCTGGCTGGAGGTCAATACGCAGCCCGGGATGACCGAAACCAGCCTGGTGCCCGAACTGGCTGCCCATGCGGGGCTGAATTTCGGTGAGCTCGTCAAATGGATGGTGGCGGACGCCTCCCTCGATCGGTGAAAGCGATGACGGCGAAACCCGTTTCAGCGCAGCGACGTAGCCCGGCCACGGTGCCGGCTGCACGCCTGCCGGTCCGGCACAGCGGGCCGCAGCTGCTCGTCGGCGAGCGGCAGGGCCGCTGGATGCGCCGCACGCGCCGCAGCGCCATCGCGGTGCCGCTGTCGCAGCGCGTGCCGAGCAGCCTCGGCACCTGGCTCGCCCTCGGCTTCCTGACGCTCAGCCTCGGCGCCGGCTTCGTCATGGGCGGTCACTGGCAGAACCTCCAGGACAATTACGGCGAGCCGCGCCACATGCTGGCCCGCGTGCTCGGCTTCGGCATCGACCGCGTCACCATCTCCGGCCTGTCTGGGCTCTCGGAGCAGGAGGTGCTGGTCGCAGCCGGCATCGATTCGAAGACCTCGCTGGTGTTCTTCGACGCCGACGAAGCCCGCAAGCAGCTGGAAGCGACGCCGCTGATTCGCGAGGCGGCGGTGCGCAAGCTCTATCCGGGCGAAGTCTCGATCGCGCTGACCGAGCGCGATCCCTATGCGCTGTGGCAGGTTAAGGGGGAGCTTTTCGTGATCGCGGCCGACGGCACGGTGATCGACAAGATGGACGACGGCCGCTTCGCCTATCTGCCGCTGGTCGTCGGCAAGGATGCCAACAACCGCGCTGGCGAATATCTGGCGCTGCGCAACCAGGCGGGTCCCTTCGCCCAGCATATCCGCGCCGCGACCCTGATCTCCGGGCGCCGCTGGAACCTCAAGCTCGACAACGGCATGGATGTGCGCCTGCCGGAAACCAAGCCGGAAGCGGCGCTGCAGCGCCTCGTCTCGCTGGAAAGCGATTTCCGCGTCCTCGAGAAGGACGTGCTCGCCATCGATCTGCGCCAGCCGGACCGGGTGGTGATGCGCCTCTCCGAGGAAGCGGCCGCCGCCCGCGCCGACCAGTTGAAGAGCAAGTCCAAGAAGAAGGGAGGCGAGGCATGAACCACGTCACCTCCCAGGGTCTGACACCTCGCATGCGTCCGCTGTCGTCGCGCAAGAGCGCGACCTTGTCGATTCTCGACATCGGCACGAGCAAGGTCGTCTGCCTGATCGCCGAATTGAACCCGGCCGAGGCCAATGAGCGGCTGCGTGGGCGCACCCATGTCGCCCGCATCATCGGCATTGGCCATCAGCGCTCGCTCGGCCTCAAGGGCGGCGCGATCATCGATCTCGAAAGCGCCGAGCGCGCGATTCGTGCCTCGGTCGACGCGGCCGAGCGCATGGCCAAGGTCGAGGTGCAGTCGGTCATCGTCAACCTGACCGGCGGGCGCATCGGCTCGCAGCATTACGCCGCGAGCGTCGATCTGCGCTCGGGCTCGGTCGGCGACAGCGACGTCAAGCGCGTGCTCGCGACCGCCGCGACCCATGCGATCCGCCCCGGCAAGGCCGTGCTCCACGCCTTGCCGACGGGCTATGCGCTCGACGGCGTGCCGGGCGTGCTCGATCCGCGCGGGCTGATCGGCGGCAAGCTCTCGGTCGACATGCATGTCGTCGCCAGCGAGGCGGCGGCGGCGCGCAACGTCATGCTGGCGGTCGAGCGCTGCCATCTCGAGGTCGAGGCCGTGGTGGCGACACCCTACGCTTCCGGCCTCTCCGTTCTGGTCGATGACGAGGCCGAGATGGGCGTCGTCGTGGTCGATCTCGGCGGCGGCACCACCAGCCTCGGCGTCTTCTCCGGCGGACATCTCGTCCATGCCGACGCGATCGCGGTGGGCGGCAACCACATCACGATGGACGTGGCGCGCGGCCTTTCCACCCGCGTCTCGGCGGCGGAGCGGCTGAAGACGCTGCACGGCTCCTGCATCTCCAGCGCCTCCGACGAGCGCGACATGATCGCCGTGCCGCAGGTCGACGACGACGAGCGCGACATGCCGAACCATCTCGCCAAGTCGCATCTCGTGCGGATCATCAAGCCGCGCGTCGAAGAGATTCTCGAATTGGTGCGCGACCGGCTGACCAATGCCGGCTTCTCGGCCCAGGCGGGGCGGCGGGTCGTCCTCACCGGCGGCGCCTGCCAGCTCACCGGCCTGCCGGAAGTGGCGCGCCGCGTGCTCGGCGGGCAGGTCCGTACCGGCCGTCCCCTCGGGATCAAGGGTCTGCCGGAAGCGGGCAAGGGCCCGGCCTTCTCGGCGGCGGTCGGCCTGCTGGTCTACCCGCAGGTCGCCCATGTCGAGCACTTCGAACCGCGTTCTGCCGGTGCGCGCTACTTCGCGACCGGAACGGATGGCTACTTCTCGCGCGTCGGGCGATGGCTGAAGGACAGTTTCTAGTGAGTTCGGCTCGTTCGAAGGGGCGAGCCACGGCGTCAAACGTAGTAATCGGGACGGCTCCCGCCAGGCGCCGGACACAGGATCAAAAGAGGCAACCATGGCGATGAATCTGCAAGCCCCGGACATCCGGGAACTGAAGCCCCGGATCACGGTCTTCGGCGTCGGCGGAGCCGGCGGCAATGCCGTCAACAACATGATCGAGGCCGGCCTCGACGGGGTCGATTTCGTCTGTGCCAACACCGATGCCCAGGCTCTGGCGCTCTCGCGCGCCCCGCGCATCATCCAGATGGGCCTGCAGGTCACCGAGGGCCTCGGCGCCGGCTCGCAGCCGGAAGTCGGGCGTGCGGCGGCCGAGGAAGTGATCGACGAGATCCGTGATCACCTGGCGGGCGCACACATGGTCTTCATCACCGCCGGCATGGGTGGCGGCACCGGCACCGGCGCCGCTCCGGCCATCGCCCGCGTCGCCCGCGACATGGGCATACTGACCGTCGGCGTCGTCACCAAGCCGTTTCAGTTCGAGGGCCAGCGCCGCATGCGCATGGCGGAGGCCGGCATCGGCGAGCTGAACGAGGCGGTCGATACCCTCATCGTCATCCCGAACCAGAACCTGTTCCGCGTCGCCAACGAGACCACCGGCTTCGCCGACGCCTTCGGTATGGCCGACCAGGTGCTTTATTCGGGCGTCGCCTGCATCACCGACCTGATGGTCCGCCCCGGCCTGATCAACCTCGACTTCGCCGACGTGCGCGCCGTGATGCGCGGCATGGGCAAGGCGATGATGGGCACCGGCGAATCGCAGGGCGAGAAGCGCGCGCTGACCGCCGCCCAGGCCGCGATCAACAACCCGCTGCTCGACGACGTCTCGATGAAGGGCGCGCGCGGTCTGCTGATCTCGATCACCGGCGGGCGCGACATGAAGCTCTATGAGGTCGACGAGGCCGCCACCCGCATCCGCGAGGAGGTCGATTCCGAGGCCAACATCATCGTCGGCGCCACCTTCGACGAATCGCTCGAGGGCACGGTCCGCGTCTCCGTCGTCGCTACCGGCATCGACAAGCCGATCTCCCAGCATGGCGAGGTCGACGAGACGGAAGCCCGCATCGCCCAGGTCGCCGAACGCCTGAAGCAGGAAGCCCGCCTGCGCAGCAATGCTACCGCCGCTCCCCGTCCCGTCGCCCAGATGGCGCCGGCATCGATCCCGGTGATCGACACCACCCGCCTTGCGCCTGCCGCCGAGCCGGCGCCGATCGCCCCGATCGCGCACGACATCCGGATCGAGCCGGTGCAGCCCCGCCCGGTGATGGTCGCCGCTCCGGCTCCGGAGCCGGTCCACCATGCCGAGCACAACCTGCATCTCGACGACAGCTTCATCCCGCCGATGCCGGAGCGCGCCGTCCGCCCGACCCGCATGCCGCGCGTCGAGGATCTGCCGGTCCCGGGCCAGGCTCAGCTCAACGCCCAGCGCGGCGCCCAGCCGGCGCCGCTGCCGCCGAATGCCGTCGAGCAGAAGCGGATGTCGCTGATGCAGCGGCTGGCCTCGGTCGGATTCGGCCGCAAGGACGAGGAATATGCCGAGCCGGCGCCCGCCCCGGCTCCGGTCCGCCAGGCGCCGCAGGCCCCGATGCCGCAGGCGGCCGCGCCGAGCGCTGCCCATGCCGAGTATATGCGCCGCCCGGCTCCGCAGCCGGCCTCGCGCCCGGCCCAGGGCCAGCTCGACCCGCATGGCCGAGTCGCGCCGACTCGCACCAGCGAGGAAGACCACCTGGAGATTCCCGCTTTCCTGCGCCGCCAGGCGAACTGAGCTCCAGCCGTTCTTGACGGTTCTGCAACAAATCCCGCCGCGGTCTTCCGCGGCGGGATTTTCGTTGTTAGAAAATCGTTATCTTTCAGCGTGTTATAAACGCCTGTCCGCGGGCTTTCGATTGTAACACAGCGAAAGAAAGCGTGATTTTGAGAGGTTGCCCCCAGAGCTTATGTTGCAGCTGCATCAAGAGGATAGCGCGTTAGGTCTGACCTGACGTCAACCTCGGAGACATCGTCGGCGTCGGCCACTGCCCAGAGCAGGTTGGGTGCGGTCCGATGATCAGGATTGGATAGCGGAATGAGCTTCGATCGGCAGACGACCTTGCGGGCAGCCGTGACCCTGACCGGAATCGGTGTGCATTCCGGAGCCCCCGCCAGCATCTGCCTGAAGCCTTCCAGCGCGAATTCTGGCGTCGTCTTCCTGCGGACCGGCATCGAGGGCATGCCGCCCCAGCTCATCCACGCCAGGCACAACAAGGTCAGCGCCACCGAGCTCTGCACCGTGATCGGAGACCGCGGCCCGGCCTCGGTCTCGACGATCGAACATCTGATGTCGGCCTGCGCCGGCCTCGGTCTCGACAACGTCCTGATCGAGATCGACGGCCCCGAAATGCCGATCATGGACGGCAGCGCCACCGCTTTCGTCACCGCGATCCAGACGACCGGGACGGTCACTCTCCACGCGCCGCGCCGCTATCTCAAGGTCCTCCAGCCCGTGCGGATCGAGAACGGCCGCGCCTTCGCCGAGCTGATGCCGGCCGAGCAGGGCTTCCGCCTCGATGTCGAGATCGATTTCGACAGCGCCGTGATCGGCCGCCAGCGCAAGATCTTCGACCTCGAAGCCGAGACCTATGCCCGCGAGATCTCGAAGGCCCGCACCTTCGGCTTCATGCGCGATGTCGAGCAGCTCTGGAAGGCCGGCTTCGCGCAGGGCGCCTCGCTTGAAAACACCGTGGCGATCGGCGAGGACAAGGTCATCAACCCCGAGGGTCTGCGCTACAGCGACGAGTTCGTGCGTCACAAGGTGCTCGACGCGATCGGCGACCTCGCGCTTGCCGGCTATCCGATCATCGGTGAGTTCCGCTCCTATTGCGGTGGCCATCGCATGAACGTCCGCATTCTCGAAGCGCTCTTCGCCGACCGCGCCAATTTCGCGATCATCGAGGCCCAGCCGGTTTTCGCCACGCCGCGCGCCGTGAAGATGGCTGCAGCCGCGCCGGCTGCCTACGCGCCGGATCTGCACTGAAAAGTCGCGGCGGCGCTTTTCGCCTTTCCTTCGCCGGGTTTTTGTCTCAGATGCCGCACGGTGGCGGAATCGCGCCCTGACCGGTTTTCGGCAGTGGCGCGGTGGAAGCGTCTGAGGTAAGGCATGCTTCCCGCCAACTGGGACGATCGAAAGAGGACGGACGACGTGAGCGTGAAGCGGCATAGCCTTCCGGCAATCCATCGCGGCCAGTATCCGCGCAAGGGCATCGCCCTGGCGCTGGGCGCCGCCATGCTGCTCGGCGGCTGCGATACGCTGTCGTCGCTCAATCCCTTCGACAAGCCCGAGGTCTACAAGCCGGACCTCACACCGCCCGAGCCCGCCGACAAGCTCTACAACGAGGGCCTCGCGCGCCTGCAGAACGGCGACAGCGAAGGCGCGACCAAGAAGTTCGAGGGTATCGACAAGGCGGCGCCGTTCTCGCCCTACGCACGCAAGGGCCTGCTGATGACGGCCTACACCAATTTCCAGGCCTCGAAGTGGGAAGAGGCGATCACCGCCTCCAAGCGCTTCATCGCCCAGAACCCGGCCAGCCCCGATGCTGCCTACGCGCAGTACATCATGGCGATGTCCTATTATAACCAGATCCCTGACACGACACGCGATCAGGAGCGCACGGTTCAGGCGATCCAGGCTTTCGAGCAGCTCATCGCGAACTACCCGAAGTCGGAATACGTGCTGGACGCCAAGGAGAAGCTCCTGGTGGCGCGCGACCAGCTCGCCGGCAAGGAGATGAACGCCGGGCGCTACTACCTCGAGAAGCGCAACTACACCGGCGCGGTGAACCGCTTCCGCGAGGTGATCATCAAGTACCAGACCACGCGCCATGTCGAGGAGGCGCTGATGCGCCTGACCGAGGCCTATATGGCGATGGGCATCACCAACGAGGCGCAGACCGCCGCGGCCGTGCTCGGCCACAACTTCCCGGACAGCCCCTGGTACAAGGACGCCTACAAGCTGCTGCAGAGCGGCGGCCTGGAACCGCGCGAGGATCGCGGCTCCTATATCAGCCGTGCCTTCGACGGCTTCCAGCGCACGGTCGGCGGCCTTCTCGGGTTCGGTGGGCGCTGACGAGGCGTCCATGAGGGGCCTCGGGCGACGCTGCCGGCACCGGAAACCGAGCTGAGCGCCGATGCTGGCGCAGCTCTCCATTCGCGACATCGTTCTGATCGACCGGCTCGATCTGGGCTTCCGTGAGGGCTTGAGCGTCCTCACGGGCGAGACGGGCGCTGGCAAGTCGATCCTGCTCGACGGTTTCGCGCTTGCGCTCGGCGGGCGCGGCGACGGTTCGCTCGTCCGCCATGGCGAGGCGCAGGGGCAGGTCAGCGCCGTTTTCGATCTGCCGCTCGACCACGCCGCACGCAAGCTGGCCCATGCCCAGGAAATCGACACCGACGGCGACCTGATCCTGCGCCGGGTGCAATATGCCGACGGGCGCACGCGCGCCTTCATCAACGACCAGCCGGTTTCAGTGCAGATCCTGCGCATGGTTGGCGCGGCGATCGTCGAGATCCACGGCCAGCATGACGACCGCGCGCTGACGGATCCGGCGCAGCACCGCGCCATCCTCGACGGCTTCGGTGATCTCGAGAGGCAGGCGGAAGCCGTCTCCGAGGCCAGCGAGACGCTGAAACGGGCGCGGCAGGCCCTGCAGTCGCAGCGCATGCGGGTCGAAGCGGCGCGCAAGGAGGCGGATTTTCTGCGCCATGCCGTCGAGGAGCTCGGCAAGCTCGCGCCGGAGCCGGGCGAGGAAGACGCGCTCGCCGCCACCCGCCAGTCGATGATGCAGGCGGAGAAGGTGGCGCGCGACCTCATCGATGCGCATGAGGCGGTCGGCGGGCAGGCATCGCCCGTTGCCACGCTCGCCGCGGTTCTGCGCCGGCTGGAGCGCCGGGCCGGGCAGGCGCCCGGGCTGGTCGATCCGTCGATTGCCGCCCTCAATACCGCCATCGTCGCGCTGGAAGAGGCGGGGGAGACGCTTGCTGCGGCGATGCGTGCCGCCGAATACGACCCGCGCGAGCAGGAGCGGATCGAGGAGCGGCTCTTCGCGTTGCGTGCGGCGGGACGCAAATACGACGTGCCGGTCGATGGGCTGCCGGTCCTGGCCGCCACGATGGCGAGCGACCTCGCGGCGCTCGACGAGAGCGAATCATCCTTGTCGCGACTGGAAGCCGAGCTGAACGAGGCGGAGGGCGCTTTCCTCGCGCGGGCGCGGGTCTTGTCGGAGGCGCGCAAGGCGGCGGCGGCGCGGCTCGATGCCGCCGTGAAGGCCGAATTGCCGCCGCTCAAGCTGGAGCGGGCGCGTTTCATCACCCGGGTCGAGAGCGATGAGGCCGCGCGTGGGCCAGAGGGCTTCGACCGGGTCGAGTTCTGGGTCGAGACCAATCCGGGCACGCGGCCGGGGCCTATGATGAAAGTCGCCTCGGGCGGCGAGCTCTCGCGCTTCATGCTGGCGCTCAAGGTCGTGCTGGCCGAGCGCGGCTCGGCCCCGACGCTGGTCTTCGACGAGATCGACACGGGTGTCGGCGGCGCCGTCGCCGATGCGATCGGCGAGCGGCTGGCGCGATTGGCCGGACGCGTGCAGGTGATCTCGGTCACCCATGCGCCGCAGGTCGCGGCCAAGGCCGGTCAGCATTTCCTGATCGCCAAATCGGCGGAAGGCGAGGCCGTGCGGACGGTGACGCGCGTCACAGCGCTGGCCGAGCAGGCGCGGCGCGAGGAGATTGCGCGGATGCTTGCCGGAGCCTCGATCACCGAGGAGGCCCGCGCCGCGGCCGGGCGCCTGCTGGAAGCGGCGGGATTGCGCGGCTGAAGCGAATTCTCTGAAGTCGTCATTCCGGATCTGCGCTTCGCTTGCCCGGAATGACGGTGGTTGATGACCTACGCGGCGACCAATTCGTAGCCCGCGCCCTTCTTGACCACCCGCCGGAAGCCCTCGACATGGCCGCCGCCGACGAGCCAGTTCTCATGCGCGGCGCGTTCCAGGATGCCGCGGCGGGAGGCTAGCGCAGTCGCAGCGTCGAGATCGTAGACGAAGCCGATATCCGGGTCCAAGGCCTGGAGGTCGGAGAGATGCAGCGCATCGCCCCAGAGCAGCAGGCTCTCGTTCTCGCCTTCGATCAGATAGCCGCTATGGCCGAAGGTGTGGCCGGGCAGGGGGAGCAAGCTGATGCCGGGCCGCGCCTCGCCGGCCGGAACGGAGCGGATGCGGCCGGCATAGAGCTTCTTCAACGTCGCGGTGATGACGAAGGCGCCCTGCTTCCTCTCAGGCGTCCGCGCGCGATTGGCCTCGTCGCCATAGAAGCCGAAATCGGCCTCGGGCACGATGATCTCGGCATTCGGGAAGCGGGCTGCATCGCCGTCGAACAGGCCGAGCGCGTGGTCGCCATGAAGATGCGTGATCAGCACGCGGGCGACATCCTCTGGTGTAATCCCGGCGGCGGCCATGGCCGCAGGGGCATGGCCCATCGCGGCGCCCCAGGAGGGGCCGGTGCCAGCATCGATCAGCGTGATGCCGTCCGATCCCTTCAGCGCGAAGCAGTTCACGACGATGTTGATCTTCGGCTTGCCCCAACGCGCGAGCGCCTCGTCGCGAGCGGCCGCGCCGTCGGCGTGGATCAGCACATCGAGCGGGGCCTCGAAGACGCCGTCATGCAGGATCGATATCTCGTAGGCGCCGATGCGGCGGGACTGCTGGACCATGGCTGTTCTCCGCTGCGGCATCTTGCACGTTCGGTGAAGCTGGGAAGCTAGTGGGCCCGCCGCCTTGCCGGCAAGGCGCGTCCGGCCCGGCCCGGCCCTGCGCAGGGCGCGGGAATGCCGCATTTCCTTTTGTGTCGCTTTGCTTTATGAGCTGCTGTCATCCGATGGTGCAGCTGCCCGTTAGATCGCCATGCGTCCTGCTGGACGCCCCTGGGGGCGACCTAATTATTTGTTTTGGCATCGGATTTTCTGAGAAGTGAGACCCACTTTTCGGTCCGATTACCAAATGCCGCCTGAACCCATCGCCACGCTTCGCGCCGTTAATTCATCTTACGCCGCAAACCTTTAGGCCCTTATCGCATGTCCTTTTCCCTCACGAGCCCGCCGCTCGCGCGCGCGCTCGCCGATCGCAATTACTCCGACCCGACGCCGGTGCAGAGCGCCGTCATCGAAGAGGCCGCCCGCGGGCGCGACCTCTTGGTCTCATCGCAGACCGGCTCCGGCAAGACCATCGCCTACGGTCTCGCCATCGGCGAAACCCTGCTGGGCACCGCCGAGAAGCTCGGCCCTGCCGCCGAGCCGCTTGCTCTCATCATCGCGCCGACGCGCGAGCTTGCCTTGCAGGTGCAGCGCGAGCTCGCCTGGCTCTATGCTCAGACCGGTGCGCGGGTGATCTCCTGCGTCGGCGGCATGGACCCGCGCCGCGAGGCGATGCTGCTCGACGAGGGCGCCCATATCGTCGTCGGTACGCCCGGCCGCCTGCGCGATCATATCGAGCGCCGCCGCCTCGACGTCTCCGCTCTGAAGGCTGTCGTGCTCGACGAGGCCGATGAGATGCTTGATCTCGGCTTCCGCGACGATCTCGAATACATCCTGAAGACCACGCCGGCGGAGCGCCGCAGCCTGCTGTTCTCGGCGACCTTCCCGAAGGCGATCGTCCAGCTCGCGCAGAGCTACCAGCGCGATGCGCTGCGCATCGAGGTCGAAGCGACCCGCCGCGGCCATGCCGACATCGCCTACAAGGCCGTGCGCGTCTTCCCGAAGGAAGCCGAGCTCGCGGTCGTCAACCTGCTGCGCTTCCATAATGCGCCGGTGGCGCTGGTCTTCTGCAACACCCGCAATGCGGTGCGCCATCTCGAGGCGATCCTGCTGGAGCGCGGCTTCACTTCGGTCGCGCTGTCCGGCGAACTCGGCCAGAACGAGCGCAATGCGGCGCTCCAGGCGCTGCGCGACGGACGCGCGCGGGTTTGCGTCGCGACCGATGTTGCGGCGCGCGGCATCGACCTGCCGGGACTCGACCTCGTCATCCATGCCGAATTGCCTAATGATTCCGAGGTGATGCAGCATCGCTCGGGCCGCACCGGCCGCGCCGGCAACAAGGGCACGAGCGTCCTGCTGGTGCCGCAGTCGCGTCGGCGCAAGGCCGAGCGCCTGCTGATGGAAGGCAAGGTCGAGGCCGAGTGGATCGGCCCGCCGACGCCGGAGGAGATCCGCGCGCTCGATCAGGAGCGCCTGCTGGCCGACCCGATGCTCAGTGGCGAGACCGGCGAAGACGATGTCGGCATGATCGAGGCGCTGATGGCCGGCCGCGAGGCGCGCGACATCGCTGCGGCGCTGGTCAGGCTCTATCGGGCGCGGCTGCCGGCGGCCGAAGAGGTCGGCGATCCCGGCTTCGGCCGAGACGAGCGCCGTCCGGTTCGTTCGAACGAGGACTATGCCGCCAAGCGTCGGCCCTTCGGCGCGGGGCGCGACGAAGGCGAGGATGGCGAGCGGCCGCGCAAGCCGGCAGGGCCACGCGGGGATACCGTCTGGTTCCGGCTCGACATCGGTCGCAAGCAGGGCGCCGATCCGCGCCAGCTGCTGCCGATGCTGTGCCGGCGCGGCCGGATCACGCGCGACGAGGTCGGCGCGATCCGCATCTTTGATCGTGAGACCAAGGTCGAGATCGATGCCGAGGTGGCCGAGCGCTTCTACGAATCCGTGCGCATCCCCGATCGCGACAAGATCGTGATCGAGATGGCGGAAGCGGACGAGCGGCGTCCGGCGAAATCCTTCGCCGACAAGGCCGAGCGTCCGGCCGCGCCGCGGAAGAGCTGGGGCGATGATAAGGCGGCTGGCGAGGACAGGCCGCAGCGGCCGCGATTCGAGCCCCGGGACGCGAACCAGCGCGCGCCGCGAGGCGATGACCGCCAGCCTTATCGCGCCGACAGCAGGCCTCCGCGCGACGACGCGCGTCCGCCGCGCCGAGACGACGGCAAGCCCGGTGGCGGCTTCAAGAAGCCGTATGAGGGGAAGGGCAAGCCCTTCGCCAGCAAGCCTTTCGCGGGCAAGCCCGATGGCGGGCGCCCGGCCGGCGGCAAGCCCTTCGGCAAGGGTAAGCCGCGCGGGGGCCCTCGCGGCTGAGCTTCAGCCTTTACACAAAGCGCCGTCATCCCGGACAAGCTGTGCAGCAGCGCCGATCCGGGATCGATCGTAGGGCTCTGCGCTCTATGATGGATCCCGGGTCAAGCCCGGGATGACGGCGCTATTTCTTTGAAGATCGGTAGCCGTCGCCCGTTGGGTGGGCGCTTCCGGTCCCCCGCCTCAGCGCAGGCCGAGGAAGGAGAGAATGGCGAGGACGACGACGACGAGGCCGACGATATAAATGATGTTGTTCATGAAAAACCCCCTGACTGAATGGAGCCGTCAGGCTCGATCTGGCAGGGAGTGAACCCCTTTTGGGGGCAAAAAGTTCCCGTATCGACAGGAGCGCGCGCCCGTGGCGCGCTCGACCCCAGGCCGGCCGGTCAGCCCACGACCTTGCGATAGAGATGCCAGGTGGCGTGGCCGAGAACCGGCATGACCACGACCAGCCCGACCAGCACAGGCAGGCAACCGAGCACCAGAAGCCCCGTCACGATCAGGCCCCAATACATCATCACCCGCGGATTGGCCTCGACGGCGGCGATCGAGGTGCGGATCGCGGTCGGGGCGTCGACGTGCCGGTCGATGATCAGCGGGAACGACACCACCGAGATCGCGAAGGCGGCGATCGCGAAGAGCAGCCCGAGCGAGTTGCCGATGACGATCATGATCCAGCCATCGGCCGTGGTGAAGACAGCGCGCAGGAAATCTGCGGTCGAGACGTCGGCCGGCAGGCCGAGGATCCCGCGATAGAGGAACCAGGCGCTGAACAGCCAGGCGAGGAAGAGCCCGGTCAGCATCGCGCCCAAAAGGACGGTCTGCCCGATCGACGGCGAGCGCAGCACTTCGAGTGCGTGGGACCAGGACGAGTCGAGCCCCTTCTCGCGGCGGCGGCTCACCTCATAGAGCCCGATCGCGGCGAAGGGGCCGATCAGCGCGAAGCCGCTGAGCAGCGGGAAGAGCAGGGGGAAGATGTTGTAGCTCACGGTGAGCTGCGCCAGCAGGATGCCGGCAATCGGATAGATCACGGCGATGAAGACGAGATGGCTCGGCTGCGCCATGAAGTCTTCCCAGCCGCGCTGCAGCGCCTCGCGCAAATCCCTCGTGGTGATGGTCTTGATGCGCGGCTGCGAGAGCGTGACGATGTCATGTACGGTGCCGTCAACATTGGCCATGGCGAGCCTCCCGGTTCCGGCCCGGTTCACCATGGCTGTCGACATGTCCTTGGCGTCAACGGCCGATGGCGTCGAGCTTCCAATTCCCAGCGCCTAAACTATACGCGCGAAAGCCGGATTTGTCGCAAGGCATCTCGCGGATGTGAGGATTGGCCCCCCGAGCCCTCATCCTGAGGAGCCGCGCCTGCGGCGTCTCGAAGGATGTTCCAGGAGGTTCGGAGCCATCTGGAGCATCCTTCGAGACGTAGGCCGATGGCCTACTCCTCAGGATGAGGGCTGCGGGGCTGGAGCGGCGCGATGCAGCGGTTCCTGCCCTTCCTCGTCACCGCCATCTCGCCTAATGCTGTGCCATGAGCGACTCCGACGACACCGCCCTCTCCGAAACGCCCGTTGCCGAGCTGACGCCGCGCAAGGCGAAGGCCGAGCACAAGCAGCTCGCAGCGCAGGTGCAGGCCGCGAACGACGCCTATTTCCAGGACGATCAGCCGATCATGGACGACGCGGCCTATGACGCGAAGCGTCGGCGTCTGGTCGCGCTCGAGGAGGCTTTTCCCGAGCTGAAGGAAACCGGCGGCGTCAGCGGCAAGGTCGGCGCCAAGCCTTCAGGCAAATTCGCCAAGATCCGGCACCGTGTGCCGATGCTCTCGCTCGACAACGCCTTCTCTGATGAGGCCGTGGCCGAGTTCGCGGGCCGGGTCTACCGTTTCCTCGGCCGCAGGGAAGAGGAGGGCGGCATCGCCTTCACCGCCGAGCCGAAGATCGACGGCCTGTCGCTCTCGCTACGCTACGAGAAGGGCGAGCTGGTTTCGGCTGCGACGCGCGGCGATGGCGAGGAGGGCGAGGACGTCACCCTCAATGCCCGCACCATCTCCGAAATCCCCGGAACGCTCGCCGGACCGGATGTGCCTGAGATCGCCGAAGTGCGCGGTGAGGTCTATCTCGGTCATGCCGATTTTGCGGGGATCAACGAACGCCAGCGCGAGAAGGGGCAGCCCGAATTCGCCAATCCGCGCAATGCCGCGGCAGGCTCGCTGCGCCAGCTCGACGTTAGCGTCACGGCCTCGCGGCCCCTGCGGTTTTTTGCCTATGCCTGGGGCGAGATGCCGGTGTTGCCGGCGCCGACGCAGATGGGCGTGGTCGAGGCGTTCAAACGCTGGGGTTTCCGCACGAACCCGCTGATGAAGCGCTGCGAGAGCGTGGAGGAGCTGATCGCGCAGTACCGGCTGATCGAGAGCCAGCGCGCGACGCTCGGCTACGATATCGACGGCGTGGTCTACAAGGTCGACGATCTCGCGCTGCAGGCCAGGCTCGGCTTCGTCTCGCGGGCGCCGCGCTGGGCGATCGCGCACAAATTCCCGGCGGAACTCGCGACGACCCTTCTCGAAGCGATCGACATCCAGGTGGGCCGCACCGGCGCGCTCTCGCCGGTGGCGCGGCTGAAGCCGGTGACGGTCGGCGGTGTCGTCGTGACCAACGCGACGCTGCACAACGAGGACTATATCCGCGGCTTCGATTCCAAGGGTTCGCCGATCCGCGACGGCACCGACATTCGCATCGGCGACACGGTGACGGTGAAGCGGGCGGGGGACGTCATCCCGCGCGTCGAGGCGGTCGATCTGTCGAAGCGGCCGGCGGATTCGAAACCCTATGAATTTCCGACGCTCTGTCCGGCCTGCGGCAGCCATGCGACGCGGGAGCTCAATCCGCGCACCGGCAAGGAAGATGCGGTGCGTCGCTGCACCGGCGGCCTGATCTGTCCGGCGCAGGCCGTCGAGCGGCTGAAGCATTTCGTCTCGCGCGATGCGATGGATATCGACGGGCTCGGCGACAAGCAGATCGAGTTCTTTCACAGCGATCCCGAACTGCCTGTGAAGGAGCCCGCCGACATCTTCACGCTGGCCGAGCGCGATGCGGCCAATCTCAAGAAGCTCAAGGACAAGGAAGGCTTCGGCGCCGTCAGCGCGAAGAAGCTGTTCGACGCGATCGAGGATCGACGCCGGCCGCCGCTCAACCGCTTCATCTTCGGGCTCGGCATCCGCCATATCGGCGAGACGACCGCGCGGCTTCTGGCGCGGCATTACGGTTCGTTCGAGGCGCTGCGGGCAGCCGGCATCGCGGCTGCCGACGAGGCCTCGCCCGAGCGGCAGGAGCTCGACGCCATCGATAGCGTCGGCCCCACAGTGGTCGAGGCGCTGATCGAATTCTTCGGCGAGCCGCATAACGAGGAATTGCTCGACCGCCTGCTGGCGCAGGTCTCGCCGCAGCCTCTGGAGGCGGTGGCCTCGGCGAGCCCCGTTGCCGGCAAGGTCGTGGTGTTCACCGGCGCGCTGGAGCGGATGACCCGCGACGAGGCCAAGGCGATGGCCGAGCGGCTCGGCGCCAAGGTCGCGGGCTCGGTGTCGTCGAAGACCGACCTGCTCGTGGCCGGACCGGGGGCGGGCTCCAAGCTCAAGGACGCTGCGAAGCATGGCGTCGAAGTGATCGACGAGGCCGGCTGGTTCGATCTGGTGGGTGGAAGCGCCGGGACCTGAGCGCGGAACCCATGACCGCAACGGTTGCCGTCATGGTCGGGCTTGTCCCGACCATCCACGTCTTCGTGGTCGAGGGTCGTGTTCAAGACGTGGATGCTCGCCACAAGGGCGAGCATGACGACAACTGGGTCGCCTGTCAGCTACTCCGCCGCTTCCGCCGGCGGCGTGAACATCGCGGCCGGCTGCGCCTCGCCCGCCGCCCGCACCTGGCCCGGTGCCGTGCCGGTAACGCGCTTGAAGGCCCGGCTGAAGGAAGCCTCGGACTCGTAGCCGAGGCGCTGCGCGACCACCGCGATCCGCAGCTTGTCGCGAGCGAGCCATTGCCGGGCCTGATGCATCCTGACCTGCGCGACATAGCGGGCCGGAGTCTCGCCGACGACCTCGGCGAAGCGCTCGGCGAAACCCGAACGGGAAGCGCCCATCAGCTCGGCGAGGCTCTCGACCGTCCAGTCCGCCTCGGGATGGGCGTGGATGGCCGCCAGCACCTTGCCGATTGTCGGGCAGCGCGCCGCAGCGACCCAGCCCTTGGCGGCGCCGCAGCCGCGCTCGACCCACGCGCGGATGATCGCGGCTGCCAGCACGTCGGCGAGGCGGGCGAGGATGCCGCCTGCACCGACCCGGTCCATCGCAACCTCGCGGCCCATCGCCTCCAGCAGATGCGGGATGCCCGGCTCGTTGGCGATGAAATCGCTCATCCGCATCAGGTCAGGCATCAACCGCAGCAGCGGGTGGTCGAGATCGACATTGAAGGTCATGCGGCCGGTGAAGAGCAGCATATGCTCGCCGGTGCCGCCGCCCTCGACATCGAAGATATTGCCATAGGTTTCGCGCACCCGGCAGTCGCAGGGCGGGGAGGCGACGACCTCGGGCGAACTCGCCAGGACGTGGCCGCCGCCGCGTGGCAGCAGCACGGCGTCGCCATCGGCGAGTTCCAGCCATTCGCCGGCCTGCGTCTTCAGCCAGCAGCGGCCGCGCGAAATGAAGTGGAAATAGGCTTCATTGGTCGGGGGGAAGGCGACGCCCCAGGGCGCGGCCAACTGGCAGCGGCTGTAGTCGACGCCGTCGAGTCTCAGGCCCCGGAGCATCTCGGTCAGGTGGTCGGCGGAAGCGGTCATGGCAATCCTGGACGAACGGTCATGAGATGCGGATGATATAGCATGGAAACTCCACGAGGCCACGCCCATCTTCCGGCGACTTCATGGAGACCCCCATGTCAGATTCCCTGTCTGCCACCGCACTTGAATTCGACGACACTGCCGAGGAGGCCCGCGAAAAGCCGGCCTGGGCCGCGGTCGTCTCATTGACCTTCGGCGTCTTCGGCCTCGTGACCGCCGAGTTCCTGCCCGCCAGCCTGTTGACCCCGATGGCCGCCGATGTCGGCGTTTCCGTCGGAGCCGCCGGGCAGGCCGTCACCGCAACGGCGGTCGTCGGCGCCATAGCCGGCCTCGCCGCCGCCATCGTGACGCGCGGCATCGACCGGCGCCTCGTGATCTGGTCGCTGACCGGACTGCTGATCGTCTCCAGCGCGCTCGCTGCCGTCGCCACCAATCTGCCGACGCTGCTTTTCGCGCGTGTCCTGCTCGGCATCGGGCTCGGGGCCTTCTGGTCGATGGTGGCGGCGACCGCGATGCGGCTCGTGCCGCCGAGCGCCCTGCCCAAGGCGATGTCCCTGATCTTCACCGGCGTTTCGGTTGCGACGGTGAGCGCGGCGCCGATCGGCGCCTATGTCGGCAACCTCTGGGGCTGGCGCGTCGTATTCTGGCTCTCGGCTCTGATCGGCGTGGCGACGCTCGTCATCCAGATGGCGGTGCTGCCGCGGCTGCCGGCGCGCGGCTCGCCCGATATCCGCACGCTCTTCCGGTTGCTCGGCCAGCCCAGCATCGCGCTTGTCCTGGCCGGCATCGTCGTGGTGATCTCCGGGCACTTCGCCGGTTTCACCTATGTGCGACCGTTCCTGGAGCAGATCCCCAAGCTTTCGGTCGAGGCGATCTCGCTCGTCCTGCTGGCCTATGGTGTCGGCGGCTTCTTCGGAAACTTCCTTGGCGGGGCGATCACGGCCCGCAGCGCCAAGGCCTCGGTGATCTTCGGCGCCTTCGCGATCGCGCTGATGGGGGTGAGCCTGCTGTTCGCCGGCGCCTCGCCGATCGCCTCGGCGGTCGCTGTCGGTCTCTGGGGCTTCGCCTTTGGCGCGCTGCCGGTCGGCTTCCAGACCTGGCTGGTGCGCGTCGCACCGGAAGAGGAGGCCGAATCTGCCGGCGGCCTGCTCGTTGCAGCCTTCCAGGTCGCGATTGCGAGTGGCGCCATCTTCGGCGGGCTCCTGGTCGACGGTTTCGGCACGCTCGGTGTGATCGCCTATGCCACCGTCGCGACCCTGGTCGGCGGGCTCGGCGTGCTGCTGCTCGGCGCGAAGAGCCCGGAACGGGTCGGTGCCAAAGCCGCCGCGCACGCCATTTGAGATCGCTGTTCGAGCATCTGAGCCCTCATCCTGTCGAGCAAGCCGACGGCTTGCGTCTCGAAGGATGCTTCAGAGGGTTCCGGAGACATCTGGATCGCCCTTCGAGACGGCCCTTCGGGCCTCAGGACGAGGGCTCGAAAAGGTGCTCCGGCCGAACCGTGAATCCCATCGCCGGGCAACGAAACACATCGGGCGCGTGATGCGCCCGATCACTTTTCTTCAAGACAGCAGCGCCGCGAGAGCGTTTATGCTCGCGCCATGGAAGCAGTCACACAAGGCGAGACATTGGGCCTCGAACCGCTCGTCGCCGGCGAGCGGGCGAAGCTGTTTCCGGCCGAGCGCTTCAACGGGCTGGATTGCCTCGCCGCGACCTTCCGCCGCCACGCCTACGCGCCGCATCAGCATGAAAGCTATGTGATCGGCATCATCGAGGCCGGCTGCGAGACCTTCCGGATCCGGGGCGAGCGCCATTACGCACGCCCGAGCCAGATCGCCTTCGTCAATCCGCTCGAGACCCATGACGGGGAGCCCTACGGGCCGGGCTACAGCTACCGGATGACCTATCCGGAGGTCGGGCTGATCCGCGAGGTCGCGGCCTCGCTCAGCGGCCGGGACAGTGTCGGCACGCCGTTCTTTCCGCTGCCGCTGGTCGAGGACCCCGATGGGGCTGCGCTGTTCGCCGCCGCGCATCATGCCATCGAGGACGGCGAGGATCTGCTGGCCGGCGAGGAGATGCTTCTGCGCTTCTATGCGCTCTGCCTGGCGCGCCATGCCGATCTCTCGGTCCGCCCCGTCGGGGCCGAGGCCGGCCCCGTCGCCAGGGCGCGCGAACTGTTCGAGGCGCGCTACGAAGAGGATCTGTCGCTCGCCGATCTCGCCCGGCTCACCGGCCTGCCGCGCCATCACCTGATCCGTGCCTTCCGGCAGGAGACGGGGCTGACGCCTCATGCCTATCTGGTCGATGTCCGGGTCCGGCGGGCGCGCGAGCGGCTGCGGCGCGGCGACATGCCGGGCGATGTCGCCGCCGCGACCGGGTTCTGCGACCAGCCGCATCTGACGCGGGCCTTCAAGGCGCGCTTCGGCGTGACGCCCGGCGCCTTCCGCGCGGCGCATCTCGGCTGAGCGCCCTTCCGAAAGAACCCAACCATGTCCACGATGCGTGACGACATCAGGCGCGGCCTGAACGATATCTGGCCGGCTGCGGTGGCTGCGGCGCCGATCGGCCTGCTCTTCGGCGCGGTCGCCGCCAGTAAGGGGCTGTCGCCGCTGGAGGTGTTCCTTATGAGCACCATGGTCTTCGCCGGCGGGGCGCAATTTGCAGCGGTGGAGCTGTGGACGACGCCGGCGCCGGTCGCGGCGCTGGTCTTCTCGACGCTGCTGATCAATGCCCGCCATGTCCTGATGGGGGCATCGCTCGCGCCCAAGCTCGAGGGCTTCAGCCGCTGGCAGAAATTCCTCGGCCTCTATTACATGGCCGACGAGAACTGGGCCCTGGCCGAGAAGCGCTCCCGCACCCACCGGCTCACGCCGGCCTACTGGTTCGCGATGGTCATCCCCTTCGTGCTGGGCTGGCTCGTCAACTCGACGCTGGGGGCGACCATCGGCGCCGTGCTGGGCGATCCTAAGCGGCTGGGCGCCGATTTCGCCTTCACGGCACTCTTCATCGCGCTGGTCGCGGCCTTCTGGAAGGGACGGGTGACGTTCTGGACGGTGGCGGCGGCGGGCATCGCCTCGGCCGTGACCTATCGCCTTGCCGGGCCGCCCTGGCATGTCGCGGCGGGCGCCCTTTGCGGTCTGCTGGCGGCCTGGCTCGCGGCCGGCGCGGAGGAGCTTCCGATGACGAAGGAGGTCGAGGCGTGAGCGTCGATCCGATCAACCTTCTCGCCTTCCTCGGCATGGCGATCGTGACCTATGCGACGCGCGTCGCCGGGCTCGCGCTCGCCGGGCGGCTTAATCTGTCACCCCGCGCGCAAGCCGCCTTCGATGCGATCCCGCCCGCCGTGCTTGTCGCCGTCATCGCGCCGAGCGCGCTCGCCACCGGTTGGGCCGAGACGGCGGCGGCGGCGATTGCCGCACTGGCCGCGACCCGGCTGCCGCTGCTGGGTGTGGTGGCCGTCGGCGTGGTGGCGGTGGTGGCGTTCCGGATGGTGATGTGAGCTGCCGTCATGCTCGGGCTCGACCCGAGCATCTCATGACCAGAGGCTGCGGTTTCGCCCCTTTTCCGGCAGGAGATTCACGGGTCGAAGCTGCGCTTCGCCCGAGATTGACGCCGGGTCACAACGGCCGGCAGGCCTTCTCCAGCCATTCCTCGGCCTCGCCCGTGACCAGCGGGCTGAGCTTCTGCCAGACCGTGGCGTGATAGGCGTCGATCCAGGCAATCTCGCCGGCATCGAGCAGTGCCGTGTCGATCAGCGCCCGCTCATAGGGGCACCACGTGATGGTCTCGAAGCCGTAGATCGTGCGCTCGGCACCGGGGATCGCGCGTTCCTCGACGACGATCAGGTTCTCGATGCGGATGCCGTATTCACCCTGCTTGTAGTAGCCGGGCTCGTTGGAGAGGATCATACCCGGCTCCAGCGGCGTGATGCCGAGCTTGGACAGGCGCTGCGGCCCCTCATGCACCGAGAGATAGCTGCCGACGCCGTGGCCGGTGCCGTGGTCGAAGTCGAAGCCGCCCTGCCAGAGCGGCAGCCGGGCGAAGGCGTCGAGCTGCGCGCCGGAGGTTCCCTTGACGAAGACCAGCCGCGAGATCGCGACATGGCCCTTGAGCACCCGGGTGTACCGGTCGCGCATCTCGGCCGTGGGCTCGCCGATGACGATGGTGCGGGTGATGTCGGTGGTGCCGTCCTCGTACTGGCCGCCTGAATCGACCAGGAAGATGCCCGGCTCCAGCCGGCGGTTGGTCGCCTCGCTGACGCGGTAATGCGGGAGGGCGGCGTTGGGGCCTGCGCCAGCGATCGTGGTGAAGGAGACGTCCTTCAGCAGCCCGGTCCTGAGACGTTCGGCTTCGAGCGCTGCGACGGCGTCGATCTCGGTGAGATCGCCCTTCGGCGCCTCGCGCGCGAGCCAGGCGAGATAGTTCGTCATCGCCGCGCCGTCACGCAGATGGGCCGTGCGGGTGCCCTTGAGCTCGGCAGCGTTCTTGCGCGCCTTCATCAGCGCGATCGGGTCGGTGCCGGCGTCGGGCGTGCCGCCGGCATCGCGGATCAGCGTCGCCAGGGCCGCGGCGGCGGTCGTCGCGTCGAGGCGGACCTTGGCCTTGGCCGCACCGAGCTTCTTGAGCTGGTTTTCGAGCTCGGCCGGGGCTGCGATCTCGCCGACCGCGCCGATGGCGTCGCCGGCCTCGTTGGTGATCTTCTCGGGCGCGAGGAACACGGTCGGGCGCCCCTCGCGCGGGACGATGGCGTAGCCGAGCGGCAAGGGCGTGTGCTCGACATCGCCGCCGCGGATGTTGAACACCCAGGCCAGCGCATGCGGATCGGAGACGACGAGGGCATCGACCTTCGCTTCGGCCAGCGCCTTGCGGATGCGGTCGAGCTTCGAGGCGGAGTCCTCGCCGGCATAGTCGGCCGGATGAGCCTTGACCGGTGCCGCGGGCGCGGCCGGGCGATCCAACCAGAGCGCGTCGATGGGATTGACCGTGATGGCGACGAGGCTGCCGCCGGCCGCGGCTGCCGCCTTCTCCAGCCTCGCGACGCCGTCGACCGTGTGCAGCCAGGGATCGTAGCCAAGCTTGCCCCCGGCCGGCAGGTTCTGCTCGATCCAGCGCTCCAGCGGAGTCTCCTCCATGCGGACGGGAGTGACGACCGCCGTGTCGGTCTGCGTGGCAGACTGGATGGTGTAGCGGCCATCGACGACCAGAGCGGCCTTGTCAGCCAGCACGACGGCGTTCCCGGCCGAACCGGTGAAGCCGGTCAGCCAGGCGAGGCGGGCCATATGGGCCGGGACATATTCGCCCTGATGCTCGTCGGCGCGCGGGATGACGAAGCCGTCGAGACCTTGCGCCGTGAGCGCCATGCGCAGCGCAGCGACGCGGCCGGCAACCAGCCTTGGGTCGCTGGGCTCGGAGAAGGACTGGAAGCGGCAGGTCGGCAGGGTCGATTCGGTCATGGCGGGGTCCGGCTCAAATGGTCGTGCGTGCTGTCGAACGACCACGGCGATCTATGTAATTGTTATCGCGTCGAATTTCTCCGAAAAGCGGATTCCCCTTTTCGGTCCGACGCTATGGTGTGCGCCATCGTTGCGCTCCATCGGCGAAAGCGCCAGTGCAAATGCGCCGGCGGGCGATGCCTGTTCCGTGGGATCGCGCTGCCTTACAGGCCGGCATTGTGCTGTTTGGTTATGCAATATACGCAAACATTTACGGATATTGGCTTCTTGCATGCGTTTTTCGCATATCTCGCATATGCGAACATATCTTCTCGCATGTGCGAAATGATCCCAGTTTAGTCGCATAAGAGAACGAGGAAGCGACCGGGACTGTCCTTCGTTTTTCGGAGATAGACCCATGACCTATGTGTTGAACAACGCCGACGTGCTGCACGTAGCAGTGGTGGCCGAAACCAGGGCCAGCAAAGCCGACAAGCCGAGCGTGATGCAGCGCCTCTATGCCGCGCTGATCGAAAGCCGCAAACGCTCCGCCGCTCGCGAACTGCGTGCCCGCAACCTCCTCGTCAACGAGGCCGAGATCGTGCTGGGCGGCTACCCGTCCGCGACGCTGTCGAGCGACGTCTCGCTGCCTTTTAACCGCTGAGTTTCCGGCCGCTGCGGCCAGCCCGCGCGCCGATAGCACACAGGACCCGAACCATGATCACCATCATCAAGCATATCGTCGAGCAGATCGTCGACGCTGCGAAGTTCACCGCCGCCGTCTGGCACGATGCTCGTAGCCTCCAGGCCGAGGCCGCGCGCGAGTACGGCCATATTGGCGAGTAACAACCTCGCGCTTCTAGCGGCGTTGGCCTATCAGGCCCGATGCTCTGGCGCCGGAGGTCAGGCAGGGCGGCGGAGCCTCGGGGCTGCGCCGCCTTTTTTCATGACCAGGGTCGCCCAGCCCTCGCGTAGCGACTGGCTGACGAGATAGATGCCGTGGTGCCGGTAGGCCGAGACCACCCCGGCGACGTCCATGGCGAGCAGGCCGGACAGGATGAGTGTCCCGTCCCGCGAGAGCACGCGCGCGATCGAGGGCGCGAGCTGCCTCAGGGGCCCCGCGAGGATATTGGCGAAGACGAGGTCGAAACGGCCGGGCCGGTTCGCCTTGGCGTGGCGCAGGCCCGGCGCGACATAGAGATCGAGCGCATTGGGCGCGTGGTTGAGGCGGGCGTTGTGAGCGGAGACCTCGACCGCGATCGCGTCGATATCGCCGGCGACGACCTTGCGCTTGATCTGCTTGGCCAGAGCCAGTGCCAGGATGCCTGTGCCGGTGCCGACGTCGAGCCCGTGGCGCGGACGCCGCTTCTTCAGCTCGGCGTGCAGCGCCAGCAGGCAGCCCGAGGTGGTGCCGTGATGGCCGGTGCCGAAAGCGAGCGCCGCCTCGATCTCGATGGCGACGTCGTTGACCCGCACGACATCCCGGTCATGCGCACCGTGGACGATGACGCGGCCGGCGCGCACGGGCTTCAGCCCGTCGAGGCTGGTCGCGACCCAATCCCGCGTGTTGACGGTGGTGAAGGGCGTGGTGTCGACGAGATCGCCGATGATCGGGCGCAGCAGGTCGCGCACCGCCTCCTCGTCCGGGTGCTGGGCGAAGTAGATCTCGACCTTCCAGGGCGCATTCAGCGAAAGCGTGGTGACGCCTTCCTCGATCTCGAAAGCCGAAATTGCGGTCTCGGTCGGGTCGAAGATCTCGCCGAGCAATTCGGTCAGGGCCCGGGCCTTCTCGCCCGAGGTGGAGAGTTCGAAGACGGTCGCGACCGTCGCTGGCAGGAGGCCTTCGCGCATGCGGTGGCATTAGCAGGGCGGGGCGGTGTTGTCATGCGGTGCGGCGCAGGCGTCATGGCCGGGCTTGACCCGGCCATCTCCGAAACAAGCGCCTTCCCGTCCTGAGATTCTCGGGCGCCGCTGTGCGGCGCCCGAGAATGACGCGGGCATCATGCGTGCTGGGCGTTCAGCGCGGCGAAGACATTGGCGAAATTGCCCGTGGCCTCGGCATAGCGCAGCGGTTTGCAGCGCTCGACGATGACCTCCGCGGCGTCGGGTCGGGTTTCGAGGATCGTCGTGACCTCGGCGATGAAGTCGGCGAGCGGCATGGCGGTGGGGTCGACGGCCTGCTGTGCCCCCATCAACTCGGTCTGGACATAGGGCGGGGCGATCTCGATGACCCCGACAGACGTATCCTTCAGCTGCTCGCGCAGGCCGATCGACCAGGAATGGATTGCGGCCTTGGTCGCGCTGTAGGTCGGCGTCACCGCCAGGGGCACGAAGGCGAGGCCGGAGGAGACGGTCAGGACCGTGGCGCTTGGCTGCTTCAACAGATGCGGCAGCAGTGCGGTCGTCAGGCGGATCGGGCCGAGCAGGTTGGTCGTGACTGTCTCTTCGGCGATGGCGAGATTGTCGGCGGCTGGGACATTCTCGGGCTTCATGATGCCGGCGTTATTGATGATGGCGTTGAGCTTCGGGAAGCGCTCGACGGCCTGGCGGGCGAAGGCTTCGATATCGGCCCTGTCCTGAATGTCGAGCAGCATCGAAGCCATACCCGGATTGGCGGCGGTGACCTCGTCGAGCACGGCTTCGCGGCGCCCGGCGATGATGACCTGGTTGCCCTTCGCGTGCAGCGCCTCGGCCAGCGCTCGGCCGATGCCGGAGCCGCCGCCGGTAATCATGATGGTGTTGCCGGAAATGTTCATCGCAAGTCCCTTTCGTGGTTGCGTGACACCAGTTGGCATCGTTACTCTTCAATGGAAAGAAGGCGCCGAAAGGTTCCATACATACCAAAAGGAGAGCGTCGATGCAGGCGATCCGAACCGCGATGGCGGCGATGCATGCGCGCAGCGAAGCGATCCCTCCGGTGAGCCCCGCGGTGGAGTCGCTGGTGCGGCAGGTGATCGCTCAGGTCGCCGACAAATGGACGATGCTGGTTCTGGAGGCGCTCGAGGAGCACGGCACGCTGCGCTTCACAGAGGTCGGCCGCATGGTCGGCGGCATCAGCCAGAAGATGCTGACCAAGACGCTGCGGGAAATGGAGCGAGACGGGCTGGTTGTCCGCACCGTCCATCCGGTGATCCCGCCCCATGTCGATTATACGCTGACCGAGCTCGGCCGCGAGCTCAGCGCCGCCTTCTGCGGCGTCTGGGTCTGGGCCGAGACCTACTATCCGCAAGTCTCGGCGGCGCGGAAGGCGTTCCGCGAGCGGGAAGGCGGCGCCTGATCATTCGTTCGCAGACGCGCAGCCCTCATCCTGAGGAGCAAGCCATCGGCTTGCGTCTCGAAGGATGGTCCAGGAGGCTCCAGAGACATCTGGAACATCCTTCGAGACGCCGCTCACGCAGCTCCTCAGGATGAGGGTTCGAATCTACAGGGGACTCCGAGCGCTTAGAGGTCCTTGGTCAGGTAGATCCGGGTCGCGCCCGGTGGCTTCGGCGCGATCTCGCCGAAGACCTGCCAGCCGAGCTTCTTGTAGAATTCCGGCGCCTGGAAGCTGATGGTATAGAGCACGGCCTTGCTGCAGCCGCGCCGCCGGCCTTCCTCCTCCGCCATGGCGAGGATGCGGCTGCCGACGCCGGAGCCGCGCAGGCTCTTCGGCAGATAGAAGAAATCGATGAAGAGCAGGCCGAGCGAGCTGCGGCCCATGAGCCCGCCGATCGGCTCGCCGGTGTCGGGATCATCGACCCGGATCGTCAGCGTCTGGCGATCATTCCGACCGATCTTCTCGTCGTTGTAGCTTCGCAGGCCGTTATGGAGGACGTCGCGAAGAGCATCGTCCTCGGCGTCGGTCAGCGCGATCTGGGGAGTCATATCGGTCGTTTCGTCAAAGAGTCGGCGGCGTAGGCGCCGCTTCTACTCCGCTGCCGGCTGGAGCGATACATCCGACGCCGGGATAAGGGCGATCGCGTGCCGAGCCATCTCGGCTGCTGTCTCGGCATCGGCCTTCAATTCGCTAGGGGGCCGTGCTCGGGGCGCTGCCCCGCCCTGCGCTTCGATCCAGACCGCGACGGCCTCCGGTGCATTGAGCAGGGCTTCATCCAACGTATCGCCGGCCGCGAAGCAGCCGGGCAGATCGGGAAACCAGACGCCGACGGCATGGTCGGGGCCTGCATCCTCGATGATGGCGACGTAGTGGGTCATGTCAGTCGCGCGGCCAGCCTGCCTGCTTGTAGATTTTCAACACGAGGCCGGGTCCGAAACTCTTCTTCGGATGCGGCACTACGATAGTGTCACGGACGCCGGGCTTTTTGAAGACATGGTGCGAGCCGGTGACGCGCACGCATTCCCAACCCTCGCGTTCGAGGCGGCGCATGATGTCGGCGCTGTTGTTGAGCATCGGTGTGAGATCCTCGATTCGATCCGCACCGGATAATTGGCGAATGGTTACTTCTTAAAATTGCTCTACAACTTGATCTAAGAGAAGCACTCCAGCACCGCATAAGAGATCAAACAATTACCCCGCCTTCTGTACGAAGCTATCCAGCACCATCTTCCGGCCGGCCTTGTCGAAATCGACGGTGAGCTTGTTGCCGTCGACGCTGGCGACCGAGCCGGGGCCGAACTTGACGTGGAAGACGCGGGCGCCCTCGCCATAGGCGGATTCGCCGGTGGATTTGGCCGTCAACTCGCCCTCGATCAGCAGCGGGCCGCGCTGGCGCGAGCTTGAACCGAAACCGCGGCCGCTTTCGGAGAAGCCGCTTCCGCCGCCGCCGTTCTTGGCGCGATTCTCCTGCGCGCGCTGCCAGCCCGGCGTGTTGTAGCTGGAGCCGAAGCTCTCCATCCGATCGAAGCGCGAGGCGCCGTAGCCGCCCTGCGAATAGCTGGTGGGGGCCTGCTCGACCTCGACATGCTCCTCCGGCAATTCGTCGATGAAGCGGGAGGGGAGGCTGGTCTGCCAGAGGCCGTGGATGCGGCGGTTCGAGGCGAAATAGAGCTTCAGCTTCTTGCGGGCGCGCGTGAGGCCGACATGGGCGAGGCGGCGCTCTTCTTCCAGGCCGGCGCGGCCGCTCTCGTCGAGCGCGCGCTGGTTGGGGAACAGGCCCTCCTCCCAGCCGGGCAGGAAGACCGTGTCGAACTCCAGCCCCTTGGCGGCATGCAGCGTCATGATCGAAACGCGGGCTTCCGCCTCGCCGTCGGCGACATCCATCACGAGCGAGACGTGCTCGAGGAAGGCCGGCAGATCCGGGAATTCGTCGAGCGAGCGCACGAGTTCCTTGAGGTTTTCGAGGCGCCCGGCGGCATCGGCCGAGCGATCCTTCTTCCACATCTCGGTATAGCCGGATTCCTCCAGCACCAGCTCGGCGAGCTCACCCTGCGGCATGTGCTCGGCGCGGGCCGACCAGCGGCCGAAGGCCTCGACCAGTTCGCGCAGCGCCGTGCGGGCCTTGGGCTTGAGCTCGTCGCTCTCGACCGCGGCGCGGGCCGACTGCATCAGCGAGAAGCCGGTGGCGCGGGCATGGTTGTGCAGGAGCTGGACCGTCGCGTCGCCGAGGCCGCGCTTGGGCACGTTGACGATGCGCTCGAAGGCAAGATCGTCGGTCGGCGAGACCACGCAGCGCAAATAGGCGAGCGCGTCGCGGATCTCGGCGCGCTCGTAGAAGCGCGGGCCGCCGATGACGCGATAGGGCACGCCGGCCTGGACGAAGCGCTCCTCGATTTCGCGCATTTGGGCGGAGATGCGGACGAGCACCGCGACCTGGCCGAGATCCTGGCCCTTGGACTGCATCGCCTCGATCTCGTCGGAGACGAGGCGGGCTTCCTCCTGGCTGTCCCAGGCGCCGGTGATGGTGACCTTCTCGCCGAGCGCATCCTCGGTGCGCAACGTCTTGCCGAGACGGCCTTCATTGCGGGCGATCAGCTTGGAGGCGGTGGCGAGGATATGGCCGGTCGAGCGGTAGTTGCGTTCCAGCCGGATCACGGTCGCGCCCGGAAAATCGTGCTCGAACCGAAGGATGTTGTCGACCTCGGCGCCGCGCCAGCCATAGATCGACTGGTCGTCGTCGCCGACGCAGCAGATGTTGCGGCGTCCTTGGGCGAGAAGCCTCAGCCAGAGATACTGCGCCGTATTGGTGTCCTGGTACTCGTCGACGAGGATGTAGCGGAAGCGGTCGTGATAGGTCTGGAGCACGTCCGGATAGTCGCGGAACAGCGTCAGGCAATGCAGCAGGAGATCGCCGAAATCGACAGCGTTCAGCGCCTTCAGGCGCTCCTGATAGGCGGCGTAGAGCTTGCCGCCCTTGCCGTTGGCGAAGACGGCTGCCTCGCCCGCGGGAACGTCCTTGGGCGCAAGACCGCGGTTCTTCCAGCTGTCGATGAAGCCCGCCAGCATGCGGCCGGGCCAGCGCTTCTCGTCGATGCCCTCGGCCTGGATCACCTGCTTCATCAGGCGGATCTGGTCGTCGGTGTCGAGGATGGTGAAGTCGCTGCGCAGGTCAAGCAGTTCGGCGTGGCGGCGCAGGAGCTTGGCCGAGATCGAGTGGAAGGTGCCGAGCCAGGGCATGCCCTCGGCGACGGGGCCGACGAGATGCGCGACGCGCTCCTTCATCTCGCGCGCCGCCTTGTTGGTGAAGGTGACGGCGAGAATCTGGGACGGGTAGGCGCGGCTGGTCGAGATCAGGTGCCCGATGCGGGTGGTCAGCACGCGGGTCTTGCCCGTGCCGGCGCCGGCGAGCACGAGCACCGGGCCTTCCGTAGCCTCGACCGCCTGGCGCTGCTCCGGGTTGAGACCCGCGAGATAGCCGGCCGCCGGCTGTGCGGCGGCGCGCGCGGCCAGCCCGCCGGGGCGGGGCAGGGGAGCGGAAAAGGCGTCGGTATCGGACAAGGGTCTAAGCTGCTCGTGCGTGATTCGTTCTCCGGCGAATATAGGGCGTCAGTGTCGGGATTGCGCCCCCCACCGACAAGGCGTTGAAAATATCGAGCCCTCATCCTGAGGAGCCCCGCAGGGCCGTCTCGAAGGATGCTTCAATAGCCTCCTTGAGGTTCTCCCGCGATCTGGATCATCCTTCGAGACGCAGCCTGCGGCTGCTCCTCAGGACGAGGGCTCGCGTGTGGAGAGGAGGCGCCCATGACTGATGTCGTGTCGCGATCCGGCGGCTGGGAGGTCATCAATCAGGTGCCTGTGCTGGCCGACTACGATGCCTTCTTGGCCGATCCGGTGCTGCCCGGCATCGTCGCGGCCTTCGGGGCCGACTGGGCGCGCGAGCGGCTGCAGGAGGCGGGGCGCACGGTCGGCTCGGCCCGCGTGCAGGAACTGGCCTATCTCGCCAACCGTCACACGCCGGAGCTTCGGGCCTTCGACCGTTTTGGCAATCGCATCGACGAGATCGCCTTCCATCCGGCCTGGCATGAGCTGATGGGGTTCGCCATCGGGCAGGAGACGCATGCGCTGGCCTGGAACCGTCCGGGGCCCGGCGCGCAGGTGGCCCGCGCCGCGCTGCAATATCTCTGGTACGGCGCGGAGAGCGGGATCTGCTGCCCGATCAGCATGACCTATGCCGCCGTGCCGGTGCTGAAACAGGACGCATTGATTTGGGAGCAGTGGGGTTCCCTCGTCACCTCCAATCGCTATGACGCTCGACAAGGACCGGCGCATCTCAAGACCGGCGCGACCGTCGGCACGGCGATGACGGAGACGCAAGGGGGCTCGGATCTGCGCCAGACGCAGACTTATGCCGAGGATAATCGCGACGGAACCCATTCGCTGCATGGCCGGAAATGGTTCTTCTCGGTGCCGCATTCCGACGTCTTCCTGACGCTGGCGCGCACGCCGGAGGGCATCTCCTGCTTCGTCGTGCCGGGCTGGCTGCCGGATGGGTCGCGCAACGGCGTCGCGATCCAGCGGCTCAAGGACAAGGTCGGCAATCGCTCGAATGCCTCATCGGAGGTCGAGTTCCGCGGCGCCATCGGTCGTCTGATCGGCGAGCCGGGGCGGGGCATCCGCACGGGTCTCTCGATGAACCACAATTCGCGGCTGGACATCGCCGCAGCCTCCTCCGGGCTGATGCGGATGGCGGTTTCGCTCGCGGCGCATCACGCGCAGCACCGGCGCGCCTTCCAGAAGGCGCTGATTGACCAGCCGATCATGCAGAACGTTCTCGCCGACCTCGCCATAGAGGCAGAGGCCGCTACCTGGCTGGCTTTCCGGCTCTTCGCGGCGCTCGACCGGCAGGAGGAGTCGGCCGGCGAGCGGCTGCTGGCGCGGGTCGGCGCGCCGATTGCGAAATACTGGATCACGCGGCGGGCGCCGGCCGTCGTCACCGAGGCGCTGGAATGCCATGGCGGCAACGGCTTCATCGAGGAGAACCCGATGGCGCGGCTCTATCGCGAGGCGCCGCTCAACGCGATCTGGGAGGGCTCGGGCAATGTCATCTGCCTCGACGTGCTGCGCTCGCTGGCGCGTGATGAGGGGGCTATCGACGTGCTGCGGGCGGAGTTGCTGTCGGCTGCCGGAGCGGATCGGCACTACGATGCGGCGTTGAAGCGGCTGGAAGGCGAGTTGCCGGACATGATCCGCAACGAGGGGCAGGCGCGGCGATTGACGGAGAGGCTGGCGCTGCTGCTGCAGGGTTCGCTGCTGCTGCGTTATGCGCCGGCTACCGTGGCGGACGCGTTCATCGCCACCCGGCTAGGTGGTGGCTGGTCGGGTCAGTTCGGCGATCTGCCGCCTGCGGTGGACGCGGCGGCGTTGGCGCGCAGGGCTGTGCCGGTTCGTTGAGGCGTCATGCCCGGGCTTGACCCGGGCATCTCTCCATCACCTTTCGTCCTGAGATGGTCGGGTCAAGCCCGACCATGACGTGCTGGTGAACACCGCGCGTGAGCGTCAAGCCGCCTCCGGTTCGAAATTCATCGCCACGCCGTTGATGCAGTAGCGCAGGCCGGTGGGCGGCGGGCCGTCCGGGAAGACGTGGCCGAGATGGCCGCCGCAATTGGCGCAGTGGACCTCGGTGCGGACCATGCCGAACTTGCGGTCCTCGCTGGTCTCGACCGCGCCTTCGAGCGGCTGGTCAAAGCTCGGCCAGCCGGTGCCGCTCTCGAATTTCTTGCCCGACCTGAATAGCTTCTGGCCGCAGCCGGCGCAGGAGAAGGTGCCGGCGCGCTTCTCGTAGTTGAGCGCGCAGGAGCCAGCCCGCTCCGTGCCGTGGCCGCGCAGGATCTGATACTGCTCGGGCGTCAGGCGCTCGCGCCATTCGGCGTCAGTCAGCTGGAAGGGGAAGGTCTCGTCCTGCTTCTTCGGCTCGCCGAACATGCTCATCAGACCCATTGCGATCTCCTTTCGGCCGGGGCGGTGGCCACCTCATCGGCTCTCGTGCCGGCAATATGGCGTCTCGCGCGCTGAATTTCAGCCCCGCCGATCCAAGACGATTTCACGAGGCCGTGGCAATCGCCGGGGCTTCGTCACCTGACCGTCACGCGACTCCTCTAGCAGCCCCGCCACCCGCAAAGGGAGGAAAACCGGTGACGCAACAGGCGACGCAAACGGCGCGCGCGGCCCGCCGCATGACGAGCTCGGGCCTGGGATTGGCCGTCCGACGCAGCAAGAAGCTGTCGAAGGCGGGCATGCTGGAATGGCTGTTCGCCCGCGCCTTCTCCGGCCTGGTCTATCCACAGATCTGGGAAGATCCGGTCGTCGACATGGCGGCGCTGCAGCTCAAGGCCGACGACCATGTCGTGGCGATCGCGTCGGGCTCCTGCAACATCCTTTCCTATCTGACGGCTGCGCCGATCCGCGTCAGCGCCGTCGATCTCAATGCCGCGCATATCGCGCTCGGCCGGTTGAAGCTTGCGGCGCTGGCGCGGATGGAGCGACAGGAGGACTTCCTGCGCTTCTTCGGCCGGGCGAACGTGCGCGGCAACGTCGGCGTCTACGACCGCGAGATCGCTGATCATCTCGACGCCGTCTCGCGCGGCTACTGGGAGGGGCGGGGCCTTAACGGCCAGCGCCGGATCAACGTCTTCGCCAAGGGCTTCTATCGCTACGGCCTGCTCGGCCGTTTCATCGGCACGGGCCATGTGCTGGCGCGGGCGTTAGGCGGCAACCCGCTGATGATGCTGGCGGCGCGCGACCTTTCCGAGCAGCGTGCGCTCTACGAGCAGCATCTCGCGCCGGTCTTCGAGCGCAAGCTGGTGCGCTGGCTCGTGCGCCAGCCGGCCTCGCTCTACGGGCTCGGCATCCCGCCGGCACAGTACAAGGCGCTCGCCGCCGATGGCGAAGACGGCATCCTCGGCGCGCTGAAGCTGAGGCTTGAGCGGTTGGCCTGCGATTTCGACCTGAAGGAGAACTACTTCGCCCAGCAGGCTTTCGGCCGGCGCTATGGCGAGGGGCCGGATGCGGCCTTCCCGCCCTATCTGCAGCCGCGGCATTTCGCGACGGTGAAGGAGCGCGCCCCGAACGTCTCGTATCGCCAGAGCGCGATCACGGCCGTTCTTGAAGACCAACCAGCCGAAAGCTGCGACGCCTATGTGCTGCTCGATGCGCAGGACTGGATGAACGACGCCGACCTCACGGCGCTGTGGTCGCAGATCACGCGGACGGCGCGGCCGGGCGCGCGGGTGATCTTCCGCACGGCGGCCGACGAGCGGCTGCTGCCGGGCCGGGTGCCGGCGGCGATCCTCGATCAGTGGCAGTACGAGGAGGAGCGGAGCCGCGATCTCTGCCGGCAGGACCGCTCGGCGATCTATGGCGGCTTCCACCTCTATGTGCTGAAGGGGGCGGCCCGGTGAGCGCGGCCGAGGCGCCGGGCGGCTCGGCCGCCGGGTTGATGGACCGGATCTACCGGCATCAACGGCATATCTACGACGCCAGCCGGAAGTTCTATCTGCTCGGCCGCGACCAGCTTATCGACGGGTTGCAGCCTCCTCCCGGCGCCGCCGTGCTGGAGATCGGCTGCGGCACCGGGCGCAACCTGATCCAGATCGCAAGACGCTACCCGTCCTGTGCCTGCTACGGGCTCGACGTCTCCAGCGAGATGCTGGCGACGGCGCACGCTTCGGTGGCGCGGGCGGAGCTGGAAGATCGGATCCAGCTTGCCGAGGCAGACGCCACCGGTTTCGATCCGCAGGCGCTGTTCGGCCTTGAGGGCTTCGACCGGATCGTGATCTCCTATGCGCTATCGATGATCCCGCCCTGGCAGGGTGTCGTCGCCGAGGCGCTGCGCCGCCTTAACATGGGCGGCTCATTGCATATCGTCGATTTCGGCGACCAGAGCGGGCTTCCGGCGGCGTTCAAGGCGGTGCTGCTGCGCTGGCTCGCCCTTTTCCATGTCACGCCACGCGAGGATCTGCCGGGAGCAGTGCGGGCGCTGGCGGAAGCTGCCGGAGCCGAATGCCGGCTCGGCGCGCCGTATCGCGGCTATGCGATGCATGCCGTCGTCACGCGCAGCCGCGAGGCTGCGTAGCGGCGCGCCTGCGGAGGTGAAGCAGAAATCCCGAGCTACGCCTGATAGCGCAACACCGCTCAGTGCCGCGTCTCGACCTCGGGCTCGCGCTCTTCGTTCGCTTCCTCGACGCGGATCGCCGACTTCTTCGGCATGCCGATGATGCGCCCGATCGTGGCCGGCAGCGGCATCATGCTGTGGGCCGCCTTCATCAAGGCAAGATTCGCCAGGATGTCGGCAGGGAAGGGCACGACCCTGCGATGGACCATATCGACGTGCAGCGACAGGTTCTCGCTCGTCGCGGCGAGCCAACCCTCATGGGCGTGGCGCATCTCGAGATAGTAATGCAGGCGCTTGTCGTCGAAGTCGATGAGCTGGGCGGTGACGCGGACGAGATCGCCGTCGGTCAGCTCACGCTTGTAGAGGATGTGGCATTCCGCGGTGAAGGTCGAGGCATGGCGTGTCTCGACATAGTCCCGCGTCAGGCCGACGAGCGAGAAGACTTCGTCCACCGCACGGTCGAACAGGACATGATAATAGGCCATGTTGAGGTGGCCGTTGTAGTCGATCCATTGCGGCTCGACCCGCATCGCCGACGAGACGAAGGGCGAGAAGAAGAGCGCCGGAGCGCGTGTATCGTTTGCCATGATCGCCCTCCCTGTCAGGCGCCTCGTTCAAGGGGCCGTCGCAGAATTGCGGCTGCCCATTTCCTCGTCTCGTGATCTAGTATGCACCGGTCGCAATCGGCGTCAGCATCTTGCTCCGACGAATAAAGCCGGATCATGTCGGACCGTAACCAATTGCGAAACCGATCTGTTCCAAGTCTAAGCGCCAAAACCGGATCTTGACAATGAGCCTGCCCGCCACCGCCCTTCATGACGGCCCTGCCTCTGCTGCAGCGCTGCCCCCGTCGCCGGAAGCCGTCGCGGCCGTGACGCAGGCGCTGGCCGCGCGCTTCGGCAACAGGCTCGTCACCAGCCTGGCGGTGCGCCAGCAGCACGGCCACACGCTGACCTGGATCCCGAATTTACCGCCCGATGCGGTGGTGTTCCCACAGAGCACGGAGGAAGTCTCCGAGATCGTGAAGCTCTGCGCCGCCCATGGCGTGCCGGTCATCGCCTTCGGCACCGGCACCTCGCTGGAGGGCCATGTCAACGCGGTCTATGGCGGCATCTGCATCGACATGTCGCAGATGAAGCGGATCATCGCGGTCCACGCCGAGGATCTCGACGTGGTGGTCGAGGCCGGCGTCACCCGCAAGGAGCTCAACGAGCATCTTCGCGACCAGGGCCTGATGTTCCCGATCGATCCCGGCGCGGACGCCTCCATCGGGGGCATGGCCGCGACGCGCGCTTCCGGCACCAACGCCGTCCGCTACGGCACGATGAAGGACAATGTGCTGGCGCTGAAGGCGGTGATGGCCGACGGCTCCATCGTCAAGACCTCGACCCGCGCCCGCAAGACGTCCGCGGGCTACGACCTCACCCGCCTGCTCGTCGGTTCGGAAGGCACGCTCGGCATCATCACCGAGGTCACGCTGAAGCTGCATGGCATCCCGGAGGCGATCGCAGCCGGCGTCTGCCCTTTCCCATCCGTGAAGGCGGCCTGCGACGCGACGATCCTGACCATCCAGACCGGCCTGCCGGTTGCGCGCATCGAACTGCTCGACGACGTGATGATCCGCGGCGTCAACCTGCATGCCAAGCTCGGCCTGCCGGAGACGACGATGCTCTTCGTCGAATTCCACGGCACGGAAGCGGGCGTTGCCGAGCAGTCCGAGCGCTTCGGCGAGATCGCGGCGGAATATGGCGGCGGTCCCTTCGAGTGGGCGACCAAGGCCGAGGACCGCTCCAAGCTCTGGCAGGCGCGCCATGACGCCTATTGGGCGGCGAAGGCGCTGCGGCCCGGCTTCGACTCGGTCGCGACCGATGTCTGCGTGCCGATCTCGCAACTGGCCGAATGCGTCGAGGAGACCAAGCGCGACATCGAGGCCTCCGGGCTGATCGCGCCGATCGCGGGCCATGTCGGCGACGGCAATTTCCACACGCAGCCGCTGGTCGATCTCAACGACAAGGCCGAGGTCGAGCGGGTACAGGCCTTCATCGACAGGCTGGTGAAGCGCGCGCTCGCCATGGGCGGAACCTGCACGGGCGAGCACGGCGTCGGCCAGAAGAAGATGAAGTATCTCGAGCAGGAGCACGGGGCGGAAGCGCTCGCGGTCATGCGGACGCTGAAGCGTGCGCTCGACCCGCAGAACATCCTCAATCCCGGAAAAATCATCGTCCTGTGACATCGGCGCGGCTTGCGCTGCGGGCGCCCTTCGCGAAATGTCGTGATCCTGCCGCGACTTGCCGGCATGATCGCGGGCGGCCGCCGGTTCCGGGCCGGCGGCGCTACACCATGGCGACAGGGATAGAAAGCGGACGTTGCGTGAAAGCCTGACAGTTCTGGCCGGCCTGCTGGTGCTGGCGCTGCTGGCGGCCCTGATCGGCCCCGGCTTCGTCGACTGGCGCGTCTACCGGCCGCAGATCGAGACCAGGCTGAGCGAGGCGCTCGGAGTCGAGACGCAGATCGGCGGCGCCATCGGCCTGCGCCTGCTGCCTTCGCCGCGCATCTCGCTGGAGAACGTCCGGATCGGCGGCGGGGATGGCATGACCAGCGCGGCGGCTGCAGAGCAGGTGACCGTCGAACTGGCGCTGGCCGCGATGGCGCGCGGCGAATTCCGCTTCTCCGAAGCCGAGATCGACGGAGCCACGATCTCGCTTTCCCTCGACGATACCGGCGCGATTCGCCTGCCGGAGCGGACTGGCAAGGGCCTTCCGGCCGAGGCACGGCTCGACAGGCTGCGGATCAGCCGTTCGGCCCTGATCTGGCGAGAGCCGGGCAAGCCTGCGGTCACGCTGACGCCCATCGCGGCGGAGGTTTCCGCCGTCAGTTTCGCAGGCCCCTGGCGCTTCGAGGGCGAGGTGGCGGGCGCATCCCTGCGCGTGACGACCGGCGAGATGGAGGAGAGCGGCAGACTGCGCGCCAAGGCCTTCCTCACCGGCGAGGATCTGCAGCTCAATTTCGACGGCTCTCTGATCCTGCCGACGGCGCCAGGGCGGATCGGCGTCGAGCTCGACGGCGCCTTCGGCCTGTCGCCGGGCGGGGCGGTCTCGCTGTCGGGCAGGGTGAAGGGCGGTGGTCGCCAACTCGACCTTGCCGGTCTCACGCTCGACCTCGCCGGCGGTGCGGCGAGGCTGGAGGGGGAGGGGCAATATCTGCCGGGAACCGGAGCTGGCTCGCTGGCGTTGCGCGCCCGCCGGCTCGATGCCGATGCACTGGCGGCGGCGCTGGCGGAACGCCAGGGCTTCGAGCGGGCGCTGACTGGCCTGCCGGGCGCTCTCGACATCGGCCTCGACCTCGACCAGGTCATCTGGCGCGGCGAGGATCTTTCGACATTCGCGCTGCGCGGGCGCCTGCATGACGGCGGATTAAGCGATGCTTCGGCCTCAGTCCGCGTGGCCGGCGCGTTGATCGGGGCGTCCGGCGGTCTGCAGGGCGAGGGGGCGTCGGGCCGCATCAATCTCAAGGCGGATGATGCGCGGCGCATTGCGCTGGTTCTGGCCAGAGCCGGATTGGACCCGGCCATGGCCGATTTCATCGCCGGGCTCGGGCGCATCGATGCCGATGCGGTCGGCTCCTGGGCGCCGGGGCGGATCGCGTTGCAGCGGCTGCTGGTTGCGGGGTCATCCGGCTTGCGGCTCGACGCGTCAGGGGAGGCTGGATCGGCCAAGCTCGCGGCCAAGGCCACGGTGAGCGGGCTCGCACTCGATACCCTGCCGCCGGGAACAAGCTTCAGCGGATTGTTGAGGCAGCCTGACATCGCGCTCGATCTGACGCTGGCCAATGCACGCTTTCGCAATGCTCCACCGGGCTCGGCCAGCCTCGATATCCGCCGAGAGGGCGATGCCTGGCGATTGAGCCGGCTCTCGGTCAACGGTTTCGGCGGCGTCGACGTCACCGGGGCCGGTTCGTTGCTGGCCGAGGGCGGGGAGATTTCGGGGCGGATCCGTGCGCCACGCGTCGAGACCCTGACGGCACTGGCCGGGCCGCTGCTGCCGGATGCGGCCGTGCAGGCGTTGATGCGGGCGGGCGAGGGGCTGGCGCGGCTGGACAGCGGCTTCCGCCTGACTCGGGCGGCTTCGGGCGAAACCGCGCTCTCGGCAGAGGGCAACGCGGCAGCCGGGAAGCTGACGATCAAGGGCGTGCTCGACCGCGCCGGAAACTGGAATCGCGCCACTCTGGGCTTCGACCTCGCCGACCGGCGGCAGGCCTTCACCGCGCTTGGCCTGCCCGCGCCGATGCAGGGCGGAGCTGGCCGGCTCACGCTCGACATCGACAACGGGCGCATGGTCGGCTCGCTGGCGGGGCCGGGCCTGTCCCTCGTGGTGGAGGATGGCGCCGGGGGGGCGCAGGTCTCGCTGCAAGCCGAAGGGCCGGCCCAGGTTCTGGCGGAGGGGCCGGCGCGGCTGCTGCCCGACGGGGTGCTCGACGCACATGCGCGACTGCAGGTGACTGGCGATGCGGTTCGGCTCGACGGTATCGCGGCCAATCTCGGTGGCATGGCAGCCAGCGGCTCGCTCACCTTGCCGCGCGAGGGGCGCTACACCGGACGTTTCGCGATCCCTGCGGCGGATCTGCGCCAGCTGATCGCGACGGCGCTGGGACCGGCGCCGCCGGCACCCGGGTCGATCTGGTCCACCGCACGGTTCGGGCGCGTCGGCGAGTTGCCGGAACTCGACATCGCGGTCGAGGCCGGCGCGCTCGCTGTCTTCGACGGCGGGACGATCCGCAATGCGAGCTTCGCGTTGCGTTCGGATCAGGACGGGCTGCGGGTCGACGACATCAAGGGTACCTTTGGTGGGGGGCAGGTCTCTGGCCGCCTCGGCCTGCGCCGGGATGGCGGGCTCGCTCAACTCAACGGGCGGCTGGCCCTGACCGCGATCGACATCGTGGAGATGACCAAGGGAGCCGTCGGCGGCAAGGCTTCGGGGCAGGTCGAGTTCGGCGGATCGGGCGAGACACCGGCGCGCCTTATCGCGGGCCTGAGCGGAGCCGGCAGCCTGTCGCTCTCCGGCACGCGCCTCGCCCGCTTCGATCCGAACGCCTATGCCCGCGTCATTGCCAATACGGGCGAGGATGCCTCCGAGAGCGATGCCTCGCGCCTGCAGGACCGGCTGGCCGAGGCTCTCGATCGCGATGCCTGGGCGCTCGGCGATGTAACGTTGCCGTTCACGCTGGCGGGCGGACTCATCCGGCTGCAGCCGTTCAGCTTCGAGCGCAACGGCTTGCGGGCGGAGGCGAGCGGCATCGTCGATCTGCGCGCGCTCAATGCCGATCTCAGGCTCGCTCTCAAGCCCATCGGCGCGCTGCCGAAGGGGTGGCCCGGCGATGCCCCGCAGATCGGGATCGCCTGGCGTGGTCCGCTCTCGAACCTGCGGCGTGAGAGCGATGTCAGCGCGCTCTCGAACACGGTGGCGGCGCGGGCACTGGCGCGCGAGATCGAGCGCGTCGAGGCCTTCGAGGCGGATGCGCGCGAGCGGGCGGTGCATGCCCGGCGCCTGCGGGCCGAGCGCGAGATGCGCGAGAACGAGCGCAAGCTCAATGAATTCCTGAGGGTGCAGGAGGAGGCCCGCCTCGCCGAGGAGAAGCGGCAGGAAGAAGCGCGGCGTGCCGAGGAGCAGCGCAGGCAGGCCGAGGAGAAGCGGGCCGAGGAACTGCGCCGCGCGGAACAGGCGCGTGCCGATCAGGAGGCGCGCCGGAGGGCGGAGTTGGAGGAACGTGCGCGAGCCGCTGCAGAGCGGGCAGCCGTGCAAGCCGCTCCGCCGCAGCCGCAGTCACAGCTCGGCCCGCTCGTCCTGCCGGGCGCGCCGCGCGCCAGCTCTCCGGAAGGCGTCGTTCAGCAGCCGGCTCCGCCGTTGCAGATCCTGCCGGGCGCGCAGCCGCGCAATTGAGTGAGGGGGCTTCAAACCCTTCGCGGGTTTGATTCCCCGCTTCTTCTCAGGCGGCTGAAGTAATCATGGCCCAGCGTTGCCTTGATGCTCAGCGGCGAGCCGCCGGTAATGAGAAAGCGCGTGCAAGCGCAGGGCCGAGGAGAGGTTGAGCTCGCCCCGGCGGGAATCGACTTCGACGACGAGGGCGGAAACCGGCTGGCCTTCGGTGGCGGCGATCTCCTTCAGCGCCTCCCAGAACTCGTCTTCCAGTGAGATGCTGGTGCGATGGCCTGCTATGCTGAGCGAGCGCTTGCGCTCCGAACTCATGCCGGCTCCGGGTCCTTGTCGCCCTGCGCAAGCCTATGCCCGTCGATGTGGCGGGCGGCCTTGTCGCGCTCGGCCTCGGAGAGGCTGCGCTCGGCCTTGGTCCGGCCGAAGCTGATGCGGTTCTGCTCGGCCGCCTTATCCGCCTCCGTGCGCGCCTTCTGCTTGCGGGCGCGGCGGAGATTGATGATCTCGGCCATGAGCGCAGCTCCCTCAGCGCGGGCCGAGCATCTGCTCGGGCTTGACCGTCCTATCGAAGAGATCAGGGTCGACACCGGCCTTGAGCGCTTCCTCGCGCAGCGTCGTGCCGTTGTGATGCGCTGCTTTGGCGATGTTCGCCGCCTTGTCATAGCCGATCGCCGGAGCCAGGGCGGTTACCAGCATGAGTGAGCGCGACAGCAGTTCCTTGAGCTGCGTCTCGTTGGCCTCGATACCTTCCACGCAGTTGGTGCGGAAGCTTTCGGCAGCGTCGGCCAGCAGCCGGACCGACTGCAGGAAGGCGGCGGCGATCACCGGCTTGAAGACGTTAAGCTCGAAATGGCCCTGGCTCGCGGCGAAGCCGATCGTCGCCTGGTTGCCGTGGACCTGGGTCGCGACCATGGTCAGAGCCTCGGCCTGAGTCGGGTTGACCTTGCCGGGCATGATCGAGGAGCCGGGTTCGTTCTCCGGCAGGCTGATCTCGCCGAGACCGGAGCGCGGGCCGGAGCCCATCAGGCGGATGTCGTTGGCGATCTTGAACAGGTCGGAAGCGAGCGCAGCCAGCGCGCCATGGGCGGCAGCGAGTGCGCCGTGGCTTGCCAGCGCCTCGAACTTGTTCTCGGCCGTGCGGAAGGGCAGGCCGGTCAGCGTCGCGACCTCCTTGGCGAAGAGCACGGCGAAATCGGGATGGGTGTTGAGGCCGGTGCCGACGGCCGTGCCGCCCTGCGCCAGCGCGTAGAGCCCGCCGAGCGCGGCCTCGATCCGGCCGATGCCGAGATGGAGCTGCATCGCATAGCCGGAGAATTCCTGGCCGAGCGTGACGGGCGTGGCATCCTGCAGATGGGTGCGACCGATCTTGACGAGATGCCTGAAGGCCTCGGCCTTGGCGTTCAGCGCCTTTTCGAGATTGCGCAGAGCCGGGAGCAGCTTGCGCGTGATCTCGAGCACGGCCGCGATATGCATCGCAGTCGGGAAGGCATCGTTCGAGGACTGGCCGCGATTGACGTGGTCGTTGGGATGGACCGGGCTCTTGGCGCCGAGGCCGGCACCGAGCAGCTCGTTTGCCCGGTTCGCCAGCACCTCGTTGGCGTTCATGTTGGACTGGGTGCCGGAGCCGGTCTGCCAGATCACCAGCGGAAAATGGTTGTCGAACTTGCCGGCGAGCGCTTCGTCTGCCGCCTGGCCGATGGCGCCGGCAACGCGCTGGTCGAGCAGCCCGAGCCGGGCGTTGACATGAGCCGCCGCCTTCTTGACCAGCACAAGGGCATGAACCAGCGGCAGCGGCATGCGCTCACGCTCGCCGCCGATCCGGAAATTCTCCAGAGAGCGCTGCGTCTGCGCGCCCCAATACCGGTCCGCAGGCACAGCGATGGGGCCGAAGGAATCGGTTTCGGTGCGCGTCTCGGTCATGGGAAGGTCCGTCAGGTCTTCTTGCGGAAGGAATCAAGGCTGACGACTTCGGCGCCGCTCTTGCCGTCGTCATCGGTTTCGCCGATCGCCGCGTCGCTGCCCTTGTCCGCGTCCTCTGCCGCCGAGGCCCGCGTCTTCAGCGCGGGCACGCCGGTCGGCACGACCTTGGCGGGAACGGGAGCGGGGGCAGCAACCGACTCGGACTGCGGGGCACCGGCCTCCTCCGGCTCGCCCTGCGTCTCGAACTTCAGACCGAACTGCACGGAGGGGTCGAAGAAGGTCGTCACCGCATCGAAGGGGATGAGCAGCCGCTCCGGCACACCCGAAAAGGACAGGCCGACCTCGAAGGCATGGTCGCTCACGCTGAGGTCCCAGAACTGGTGCTGGAGGACGATCGTCATCTCGTCCGGGTGCTTCTCGCGCAGGCGCTGCGACAAGCGCACACCAGGCGCCCCGGTCCGGAAGGTGACGTAGAAATGATGCTCGCCGGGCAGGCCGTCCCGCGCCGCCTCCGTCAGGATCTTGCGGACGACGCCCTTCAGCGCTTCCTGCACCATCAGATCGTAACGAAGAACATCTTTGGACATCGGGTGCGTTTTTCCGCTTGCTGCTCCGGCGGGAACAGCCGGCAGGCCAGAATGAAAGTGGAGGCTTCTGTTGCCAGGCGCCTCCGGGCCCCGCCTTACGCGGCTAAGCGCAAGGGCTTTGGTTTGGGAACCAGCACCGCTTACGCGGCGACAGCAACCCGAGCATTGTTGTCGTTGGCAACTATGCTTTGGCCCGATAACGGCGGAACCATGCCGAGCAAAAGGACAACTTTTACACCCTCGTCGATCCTATTTCGCCCCCGCCAAAACCCTGAAAGATCAGGGCTTTGGTGGAGGCGCCGGGTACTGCCCCCGGGTCCGAAAGGCTTATTCCGAAATCCGTTTATCGCCATAGCCGCTCTTGCGAGTGGCAATGACGAATATAGGCGCAGCAGCGGCGCGGGGAAAGAGTGCTGAGCCGATTTCGACAGGCAATGCGGCATTCGGGCCTCAATCGAGAATGCGACCATTTCTAATGTCGATGTCGAGGATCATCTCGTCGTCGTCGACGCTGCGGCCGGATATCTCCCAGCGGTCGTCGGCGCGGGTTATTTCCTCGACATGGACGAGGCCGGCGCTCCAGGCGATGTTCCGGGCTTCGCTTTCCGAAATGATGGCATCCACTTCCCGCGCATGCCCGGGCACCGCGATGAGACCGTTCAGCGCGAGCGCGACCAGCAAGCCGGTTCCGGTCGTTTTCATCCACATCGACATATTCCCCGCGAATCAGGCCGCGATGAGCGGCCTGGATTGAGGCGGGTTTGCGGATGCGGACGTTCACGGCCAGTCGCAATGGCGTGAGCCCTGGCGCATCTCGGCATCCCGTTCCGGCGCGAAAATGCTCCAACTCCTTATCCGATCGCATTTTCTTCACGCGCGCCGGTGTCGCGCTCAAGAATGCGCTAGCTGCGTTCCGCCTTGACGGAGGCCGGACGCTCGCGCTCCATCTTGATGACGACACCGTCACTGGCGCGCAGGCCGATCTCGATTTCGGCGCCCGTGCCGTCCCGCCCCTCGACCCTATCAAGCGTCCTTGTCGAGTTTGGCCTCCTCGACGCGGACGAAGCCGTTCTCGGCGGCGATTCGCCTGGCCTCGTCCATCGAGACTGGGGGCGGCGCGGGGTCGATCATCTCGGGCGCCTGGGCGTGGCCCGCATAGCCCAGGAGCCAGAACGGGCCGGAGACGGCGAGCGCCAGGAACGATCTACGCGAAAGCATGGAAATGTCTCCCTCTTGCGGTACGGAGACGGCAACCGGGGGCCTCTGGCATCGTTCCTGCCGTCGGCCGGCGGGAGTGCATGCAAAGGCTGGGGATGTCCGCAGCGACGAGGGGGGCCAAGGCGCCGCAGAGCCGCTATGTTCGTCCGCCTTCACTGTGAAGTAGGGCTTCGCGAGAGGATGAGGGTTGCTGCGGCAATGGTCGCGCAATTTCAGGAGGCAGGAATGACCAGGCAGCACCCGGAATACCAGTATCTCGACCTTCTTTCCGACGTGCTGGAGCGGGGCGACGAGCGGCTGGATCGCACCGGCGTCGGCACGCGGTCCATCTTCGGCGCCATGGCTCGATTTGACCTGTCGGATGGGACGGTACCCATTCTTACAACCAAGCGAGTCTTCTGGAAGACTGCGGTGAAAGAGATGCTCTGGTTTCTGACCGGGCAGACCAACATTCAGCCGCTGATCCGCGAGAACGTACGAATCTGGACCGACTGGCCGCTCGCCACCTACCGTCGCGAAACCGGCACGGACATCAGTCAGTCCGAATTCGAGAAGCGCATCGCGGAGGATGATGCATTTGCCGCGCGTTGGGGCGATCTAGGTCCCGTCTATGGTAAGCAATGGCGGCGCTGGTTGGGCGCTGATGGTCGCGAACACGACCAGATCGCGGATCTGATCAGCACTCTACGGAACAATCCGTCCAGCCGCCGAATGCTATTTCACGGTTGGAACGTGGCCGAGCTAAGCCAAATGGCGCTACCGCCTTGCCATTTGGTCTATCAATACCACGTCACTTCCGATGGGCGGCTGAATTCTCTTTGCTTCCAAAGGTCAGCAGATCTGCTCCTCGGAGTAGGGTTCAACTGGGTGAACTGTTGCGCCCTTCAAATGATGATTGCGCAACAGGCGGGATTAAAGCTGGGCGACTTTGTCTGGTTTGGTGGAGACGTTCATCTCTACCTCAATCATCTCGGCCAGGCCCGGGAGCAATTGAGCCGTGATCCGCGTCCGTTCCCCAAAATGCGTCTGGTGCGGCAGGCGGCCAGCATCGACGACTATCGGATCGAGGACTTTGAAGTGGAGGGCTATTTGCCTCACGCCGTCATCAAGGCGGACGTCGCGGTCTGAGCCTAGCTACCGCGGACCAACTTGAGACGATCCGACCGTCCGGCAAAGGCGCGAACGGCCGCCTGGGCGGATGCCGTGATGGGTGCTTGTTCCTGCTGAGCGATCGCAGAAAGGCGCAAACCTGAGCTCGGGGTCTTGCCGCCCGCCGCAACTCGCCACGATCGATGCGCCGCAAACTTTCTCGCGGCCGCCTGCGTCGCGGCTGCCGTTACCTTCTGGCTGTGATCAACGAGTCCTGAGCCCCCGCGGCCGTTTGCGCGCCTCGGCATCGCACGACCTCACCCAGCACCGGGAGATACCAGACTGGACTCAACATTAGAATGTTTCTAAAGAATGTCGAGAACTCCTGTTTGTTGGTGACGTCTTGCCCGCGTTCTTCTCGCTCTTTCGGCCTGCCCGGCGACGGTTCGATGACCTCAGCCCGCAGGAGGTCCTTTCCCTCGCGATTCTCGCCGAGGAGGAGGACGGCCGCATCTACGCAGCCTACGCGGCAAATCTGGGCGAGCGGTATCCAGCTTCGGCTGCGATGTTCGATGCGATGGCGGCGGAGGAAAATGAACACCGTCGCAGTTTGCTCGACCTCTATGTGCGACGGTTCGGATCCACGGTCATTCCTATTCGTCGCGAGCACGTCGAAGGCTTCTATGCGCGGCGGCCGCTATGGCTGGTAAAATCGCTGCCGCTGGAGCGCGCCCGGGCGGAAGCCGCAGATATGGAGCGGCAGGCGGAAGCCTTCTACCGGCTGGCCGCATCCCGCAGCTCCGATGCAGAAACACGCAAGCTGCTGGGAGATCTTGCCGCCGCCGAGGCGAAGCATGAGCGGACGGCACTGGCTCTCGAAGACAGCCTGACGAGCGGCGACGAAGGGAAGACTGAAGCGGAGCACGCCAAGCGTCAGTTTGTCCTGACGTGGGTCCAGCCGGGCCTCGCCGGACTGATGGACGGCTCGGTCTCGACGTTGGCACCGATCTTCGCCACCGCGTTCGCGACACAGAACACGTGGACGACATTCTTGATCGGCCTGTCTGCTTCGGTCGGTGCTGGTATCTCGATGGGCTTCACAGAAGCAGCCCACGACGACGGCAAGCTCTCGGGACGCGGACCGCCGTGGAAGCGCGGCGTCGCTTCCGGCGTCATGACAGCGTTGGGCGGACTCGGGCATGCATTGCCCTACCTCATCCCTCAATTCTGGACCGCTACGATCATCGCGCTCTGTGTCGTTTTCGTCGAACTCTGGGCGATTGTCTGGATCCAAAATCGCTACATGGAGACGCCGATCGGCCGAGCCATGTTCCAGATCATTCTGGGCGGTCTGCTTGTTCTGGCTACCGGCATCCTCATCGGCGGCGCGTGAAAAACAAACGGAACCACCATGCAGCATAATTCCGACCTGACGCGGTATGACTCGACTACCATCGCTCTGCATTGGCTGACAGCTGCGCTTGTGCTGCTTTTGTGGCTCATGGCTCAAAGCGAAGCTCTGCTGCCGCGTGAATGGCGTCATGGCATGTGGTCCATCCACATCGCGGCCGGGGTGGGGCTGATATTGGTCTATGGCGTTCGAGTTCGGTGGCGCGTGTCATCAGGCCGCCGTCTTCCCTCCATCAATACGGGTGTTCTCCGGATAGCCGAGCAGGCCGTGCACTGGCTCCTATATGCCGTTCTGGCGGTCACCCTGGTTCTCGGCGTCGTCAATGTGGCAGCCAGAGGATGGGACCTGTTCGGCTTGGTCCAAATACCGTCCTTTGCAGCTGATGACCGCGCTCTGCGTCGCTCGATCAACGGCTGGCACGAACTCGCCGCCAACGCGTTGATCTGCTTGGCGGCGTTTCATGCGGTGGCCGCATTGTGGCACCACTATGCCTACAAGGATGGCGTGCTGAAGCGAATTTGGTTCACAAGCGGCGGAATGTCCGCTTCCCAGCGACCGCCCGGCGGCCATTAATGTGAAGGGTTTTGGCCCGGCCCATACGGCGGCATGATGCCGGGAGTGCCTGCCCACGAGGACTTCAACGAGCATCTGTTCCGCAGGCTATGGACTTATCGAAGAACCGCTGACCGAGCGCCGCCCGGGAGTTTCGAAGACCGTGCGCCGTACGGTGCTCAAGGGACCAAGCGAGAACAGATTCCAGCCATCAAAAAAGGCGGAAGCAGCGGCGAGATCATAGTCAGCGTCCGTTTGTGCGCGCCGAAAGCAGCGCGGGGCCATCAGCGCCTCTCTCGTCGGTTTTGACGCAAATCAAACGGAGCACCCTGGCACCGTGCAAAGTTCAGTTGTGCTGCTGAGCCCGGCGCTTCGGAGCGTCACGGAATGGCGGGTGATCTCGCGGAAGGGGGCGAGAGCCAAAACCGTCATATGTGTTGGCTCGGCCGAAGCTGCGATGATGCGGGAAAGGCCTGGTCATGTCGGACACGCAAGGCCCGGTGATTGACACGGTCCGCCTCTGCAAGGCGTTTGACCGGAACATGGTCGTGAACAATGTCGATCTCACCGTGAATCACGGCGAGATTTTCGGCCTGATCGGGCCGAATGGCGCCGGTAAATCGACACTTATCAAAATGTTGACCACGCTGTTGCCGCCAACCGGCGGAGATGCGTCGGTCGCGGGTTGCGATCTCCGCAAAGAGCCGCAGCGGCTGCGATCGCGTATCGGTTATGTCCCGCAACTCCTGTCGGCGGACGGCGCGCTGACGGGCTACGAGAACCTGTTGCTGTCGGCACGGCTCTATCTCATCCCCCGAAAGGAGCGCGCCGCACGGATCGCCGAAGCTCTTTCGATGATTGGGCTAGCCGATGCGGAGGACCGTCTGGCGCAGCACTATTCCGGCGGCATGCTGCGGCGCCTCGAAATCGCCCAGAGCACGCTGCACAGGCCCGCGCTCGTGATCATGGACGAGCCCACCGTGGGGCTCGACCCCGTCGCGCGCAATGCGATCTGGGACCATATCCGCGATTTGAGGCAGCGTTTCGAGACGACGATCCTGATTACGACACATGTGATGGAGGAGGTCGAGGAGCTCTGCGATCGCGTCGGGATCTTGCACCGCGGGCGGCTCGAAAAGGTCGGAACCCCGGCGCAGCTCAAAGCCGAAATCGGTCCGACAGCGACGCTCGATGATGTCTTCGCTGCCATAGCCGGGCATGACATCGAAACAGGAGGCGACTATGGAGATGCGCGTCAATCGCGCCGCAGCGCCATCGGACGAAACTAGCGCCGGTCTGGCCGGGATCGCGGGTTTCTTCACCCAGATCCATGCGGTCGCGGATGCGGAGTTCCGCAAACTCAGGCATGATCCCAGCGAAATCCTGACCCGGGCCATCCAGCCGGTGATCTGGCTTTTGCTGTTTGGCGAGGTCATGGCGCAAGTGCGCGGACTTGCTACTGGCAATGTCCGCTATCTCGACTTTCTGGCACCGGGCATCCTGGCTCAGAGCGTGCTGTTCGCCGCCATCTTCTACGGCATAGCGGCGATCTGGGAGCGGGATCTGGGCGTCCTGCATCGCTACATGGTGAGCCCGGCACCGCGCAGCGCGCTTGTGCTGGGGAAGGCTACCGCAGCCGGTATACGTGGGCTTGCGCAGGCGGCGGTGGTCTATCTGCTTGCCTGGCTTCTCGGGATCGCGATCGATTTCAATCCGCTCAATCTTCTGGCGGTTGCAGGGCTGATCGCGCTGGGGTCGGCCCTCTTCTCGACTTTCTCGCTCATCATCGCCTGCATCGTGAAGACACGTGAGCGTTTCATGGGTATCGGCCAGGTGCTGACCATGCCGATCTTCTTCGCCAGCAATGCGATCTATCCGATCGAGATCATGCCCGGCTGGTTGAAGGCGGTTTCCCTGGCAAATCCGCTGACCTATCAGGTTGACGCGCTGCGGGCGCCGATGCTCGTCGGAGGCGAAAGCCGTTATGGACTGCCTGTCGACTGTGCCGTTCTGCTGGCAACGACCGCTGTTCTCGTTGCCATCGCGGCACGCATGTATCCCCGGCTCACGACGTAGCGGCAGGAGGCATCCATGGCATTCCCGCGGTCTCGGAGGTTCCGCGTGAGGCGTGGCGCCTCAATGCCGCATCCGGCGAGTTCCGGCGGATTCCTCAGGCCGTCCAGCCAACGTCTTCGATCATGGACGAATGTTCCGCGCCGATCGTGCACGCGACCGGCAGCGCCGGGATCGCAAAATGAATGATCGCAATCGCGCTGACATGATGCAGGGCGTGGCCGCGGACGAGGCGGCGGGCGCGAGCGCTGCTTCGAAGCCGGAGGCCACGCCTCCTCGCGAAGGAGCCGCCGTAGATGCTGCTTCGGCCTCTCCGGGCAGGCGATTCATCGCGCTGCTGGGTCCGGGGCTGGTGACCGGCGCTGCCGATGATGATCCCAGCGGAATTGCGACCTACAGTCAGGTCGGCGCACAGTTCGGCTACGGCCTCGCCTGGACAATGCTGTTCAGCTTTCCCCTGATGGTCGCCATTCAGGCGATCAGCGCGCGGATCGGCTCGGTGACCGGCCGTGGCATCGCCAGCAATCTGCGGCGGCACTACTCGCCCTGGCTGCTGCGCAGCGTGCTGTTGTTGCTCGTCGTCGCCAATGTCTTCAACCTCGGCGCCGATCTGGGCGCGATGGGGTCGGCGCTCAAGCTTCTGATCGGCGGCTCGCAGCACCTCTACACCGTCGGGTTCGCCGTCCTCTCTGTGCTGCTGCAAGCCTATATGAGCTATGAGCGCTATGCTGCCGTGCTGAAATGGGCGACGCTCTCGCTCTTCGCCTATGTCGCCGTCGTCTTCATATCCGGTGTGCCGCTCGCTGCCGCGCTGCACGGCGCCTTCGTTCCGCAACTGACTTTCGATAGCGCCCATGCCATGGCACTGGTTGCCGTGCTCGGGACCACCATCAGCCCCTACCTCTTTTTTTGGCAGGCGGGCCAGGAGGTCGAGGAACTGCATCGGCGTCACATCAAGCCGTTGTTCGTTTCCCCCAAGGATGCGGGCGGGGAGCTGACGCGCATCAGGATCGACACTCTGGTCGGCATGGGCGTTTCCAACACGATCGCCTTGTTCATCATTCTCGCCACGGCCGCCACGCTCAACGCCCACGGCATCACCGATATCCAGACTTCGGCGCAGGCGGCAGAGGCGCTCCGCCCCATCGCGGGAGCCTATACCTTTGCACTCTTCACCACCGGCATCATCGCGACGGGGATGCTCGCCATTCCCGTTCTCGCCGGCTCTGTCGCCTATGCCACGAGTGAGACGTTTCGCTGGCCCGAGGGGCTGGACCATCGCCCTCGGGAAGCAAAAGCCTTCTATGCGACAATCGCCGTCGCTACGGTCGCCGGTCTCGGCCTGAACTTCGCCGGCATCGACGAGGTCAAGGCGCTTTACTGGAGTGCCGTACTCAATGGGGTGCTTGCGGCTCCATTGATGGTGGTGATCATGCTGATCGCTACAAACCGGCGCGTGATGGGGCGTCTGGTTCTGCCGCGCGCGCTCGTTGCAGGTGGTTGGATCGCGACAGCGGTGATGGCGATCGCAAGTGCGGGTTTTCTTCTGCTTTGAATTTTATTTTGAGAATTATCTCAAATGACTCAATGTCTTCGGCAATTTTGAAAATTATGCGCCGGGTCGCCAAAGTTTTATTCCCGAATAAAGTTGCCTGAAGTTCGCAGATGTATGTGTCTGTATTGCGTGTGAATTCTATATATTAGGCGTTAATATCCTCAATATATCCTGAATACACTTGCGACAATAAGAGGATCGAGCATTGGAATTGTGCCCCTTCTTGAAGGGGCGCCGTTTGATGCCCTTTTGGCCGCGACCGCGAGCTGTGCGGGCCTCCCGGCATTTCACTCTCGAAAACGCTGCACTCCAGCCGTTGCATGTCGTTCCGGATATGCTAAAAGCAGAATCGATTATTTGATCAAACGAGCACTCATAGGAAGCCAATGGGCCGGCGAGCGATCTACTCGGGTTCGAAGTTTGAGGAGCTGGCCGGCTATTCGCGCGCGCTCGTCGACGGGGACTGGATCTTCGTGTCGGGGACGGCTGGCTATGATCCGGTGAGCGGGGCCTTTCCGGCCTCGGCTGAGGATCAGGCCCGCCGTGCCTTGCAGACAATCGCGGAAGCGTTGGCGCAGGCCGATGCGTCCCTCGCCGATATCGTGTCGGTGCGCGTCTACCTCGCCGAGCGCGGCGATGTTCTCGCCGTATCCAAAGTCCTCGGTGAACAGTTTGTCGATCCGCGGCCGACCAATACGACGATCCTCTGCGGTTTTCCGGTCGAGGAGATCAAGGTCGAGATCGAAGCGGTTGCGCGGCGGCCTCAGGCGAGCGCCGTCGCATCCGAGGAGGCTGGACGATGAAGCGCGTTGCCCAGCGGATTTCCGGGACGCCGAAGAAATCCTTCGGCATGTACCAGAAGGCGGCGGCGCTGCGCGGTGCCGGCCATGATCTGATTCATCTGGAGTTGGGGCGGCCGGCGGCGGACACGCCGGAGCACATCAAGCGGGCCACGATCGACGCCTTGCTCGCTGGTGATGTCCACTACAGCGACTTGCCCGGAACGGCGCGGTTGCGGAATGTCCTCGCGGAGAAGCTGCAGGCGCGCAACGGCATCGCGGCCGAGCCCGAGACCGTTCTCGTCACGAACGGGCTGACGCATGCGGCCTTCGCCGTCTTCATGGCGCTTCTCGACCAGGGCGACGAGGTCATCCTGATCGATCCCCATTACCCGCAGCATATCGGCAAGATCGAGCTCGCCGGAGCCAAGCCCGTCTTCGCGGCGCTCGACCCGGCCGATGATTTCAGGCTCGCGCCGGAGCGCATCGAAAGCCGGATCACGAGCCGGACGCGAATGATCGTGCTCGTCAATCCGGTAAACCCGACGGGGCGGGTGTTCACGCGGGCGGAGCTCGAGGGGCTCGCGGAACTCGCGCGCCGGCACGACCTGCTGGTCTTCGCCGACGAGGTGTATGAGGACATCGTCTATGACGGGGCGGAGCACTGCAGCATCGCTTCGCTTCCCGGCATGGCCGAGCGGACCTTCTCGGCCTTCGCCTTCACCAAGTCCTTCGCGATGGACGGCTGGCGCATCGGCTATCTCGCCGCGCCCGCCTGGGCCATGGCCGGACTGCTCAAGATCACGGCGAACGACGTCACGCATGTGAACACGTTCATCCAGGCCGGCGCCCATGCGGCGATCACCGGGCCGGGCGACGTTCTCGCCGCGCTGGTCGAGGAGGATCGCCGCAAACGCGATTTCGTGGTGCAGCGGCTGAACCAGATGCCGGGCGTGCGATGTGCCCTGCCGCAAGGCGCCATCTATGCGTTTCCCGACATCTCGGGCACCGGCCTGCCATCCCAGCTTCTCGCCGATATGATCCTCGAGCAGGCCCATGTCGTCGTCGAAGCCGGCAGCTTCTATGGCGCGGCGGGCGAGGGACATCTGCGCATCTGCTTCGGCTCGGAGGGCTTCGCGAGACTGGAAGAGGGCATGGATCGCCTGAGCAGCTTCTTCAATCGGCTGTGATCCGGGCGATGACTGCCAGAAAGCGACCTTTCACCATTCGGGGCGGCATGACGAGATGAGCGACGTCATCCTTGCAACCCGCGGCCTCTCCCGCAGCTTCGGCGCCTTGCGCGCCGTCGACGACGTCACCTTCTCCATCGCGAATGGCGGCATCACCGGGCTCATCGGCCCGAATGGCGCCGGCAAAAGCACGCTCTTCGGCTTGATCGCAGGCGAGGTCAGGCCGAGCTCGGGAGAAATCACCTTTGCCGGCCGGCCGATTACGGGTTTTCGACCGGATCGGATCTTCCGCGAGGGGTTGGCCCGCACCTTCCAGATTCCGCGCCCCTTCCCGCAGATGACGGTGCTCGAAAACGTCATGTTGGCCCCCGTCGCGCAGGCCGGGGAGCGCTTCTGGAACAACTGGTTTCGGCCGTCGCTCGTTCGCGAGGAGGAGCGACGCTGCCGCGAGCGCGCCATGGAGGTGCTCGGCTTCACGGGGCTGGCCGCCAAGGCGCAGGACCCCGCGGGCGTGCTTTCGGGCGGTCAGCAGAAGCTGCTCGAACTTGCGCGGGTGATGATGGTGGAGCCGCGGCTCATCCTGCTCGACGAGCCGGCGGCCGGCGTCAATCCGGCGCTGCTGGAGACGCTGATCGAGAAGATCGTGGCACTGAACGCGAGGGGGATCGGCTTCCTCATCGTCGAGCACAACATGGACATGGTGATGCGGATCTGCGGATCGATCATCGTCATGGCGCAAGGGCAGCTGATCTTCTCGGGCAGTCCGCAGGACGTCGTCCGCGAACAGCGTGTGGTCGACGCCTATCTGGGCGATGTGACGGAGCTGGCGCTATGAGCGGGCCGCTTCTCGTCACCCGCAACCTGCGCGCCAGCTATCGCCGCGGCCTGCCGATCGTCCACGACATTTCGGTCGATGTCGCCGCTGGCGAACTCGTCACCCTCGTAGGTCCCAACGGCGCCGGCAAGTCGACCTTCATGAAGGCGCTCGCCGGGCTCGTCATGATCGAAGGGGGCACCATCCATCTCGACGATCATGACATCACCGGACGATCGACCCACGCGATCATCGCGGCCGGTGTCGGCTTCGTACCCCAGACCGGCAATGTCTTCGCCACGCTTTCGATCGAGGACAATCTGATCGCAGGCGGGCACATCCTTCCCAAGGCACTGCTGCGCGAGCGGCTCGCGCGCGCCTTCGAGCGATTCCCCGCGCTCGCCAACCATCGGCGTTCGGCCGCCAACGTCCTGTCGGGCGGTCAACGCCAGATGCTGGCGGTGGCCCGCGCCCTGATGACCGAGCCGCGGCTGATCATGCTCGACGAGCCGACGGCGGGGCTTGCGCCGAAGATCGTCCAGGAGGTTCTGGCCGATCTGCGCGCGTTGGCGGATAGCGGCGTCGCCGTGCTGATGGTCGAACAGAATGCGAAAGCGGCTCTGCGCGTCTCCGACAGGGGTTACGTCCTGGTCGAGGGGCGCAACCACATGGCAGGCACCGCGCGCGATCTGCTCGACGACGCCGCCATCGCCGAAGCCTTCCTCGGATCCCGGAGAGCGCCATGATCGGCCAGGCGATTGCGGACGGCCTTCTGACAGGCGGCATTCTGGCGCTCGGCGCGATCGGCTATTCGCTGAGCGCGCAAATCCTCAAATTCGCGAACTTCGCCCATTCCGAGATGCTGACGGTCGGCGCCTATCTCGCGCTGGCACTGGTGAGCCTGATGGGAACGGCCGAGCCGATCGGCCCCCTGTCCTTCGGCCTGCCGCTGATCGCGGCGACGGTTCTCGCGGGCATCGGCACCGGGCTGGTCGCGATCGCGGTCGACAGGCTCGTCTTCAGCCGGCTGCGCTCGCGGCGGGCTGCGGCTCTCACGCTGGTCTTCGCCAGCTTCGGCGTCGCGCTGATGCTGCGCAATCTGGTCCTGCTGCTATGGGGACCGGACGCGCATTACTACGGCCAGGAGCTTCAGATCGCGGTCGAGATCCTGCCCGACGTCCGTCTGATGCCGGATCATGTCTTCGTGCTGGCTCTGACCTTCATTCTCGTGCTCTCGCTGCACCTCTTCCTGCAGTCGAGCCGCGTCGGCATCGCGATGCGCGCGATGGCGGACAGCCCGGCGCTGTCGCAGGCCTGCGGCATCGATACGGCGAGCGTCATTCGCTGGACCTGGCTATTGGCCGGCATGCTGGCGGCCTGCGCCGGCGTCTTCACCGGACTCACCGTCCAGATCCGGCCGGAGCTCGGCTTCAACATGCTGCTCGCCGTCCTGACCGCGGCTGTGCTCGGCGGGTCCGGCAGCCTTTTCGGTGCCGTCGTCGGCGGGCTGATCGTCGGGCTGGCCGAGAGCCTCTCCGTTCTGGTCATTCCCGCGAGCTTCAAGCCTGCGGTGCCCTTCCTCCTGCTCCTGCTCGTGCTGTATCTCCGGCCGCAGGGGCTCTTCGCCAAGTCGACACGCGCGTGAGGGCGGAATGATCGGTCTGTTGTCCTATCTCGTCTTTTTCACGAGCGTCGCGCTGATCTTCGCGGTGGTCGTGCTGGGTCTCAATTTGCAGTGGGGCTCCACCGGACTCTTCAACGCCGGTATCGTCGGCTTCTATGCGATCGGCGCCTATGCGTTCGCGATCCTGACTGCGCCGCCACGCCCTGAGCTCATCGGCAACTTCGGGCTTCCCTGGCTGGTCGGGCTGGCAGGTGCGATGGTCGCCTCGGCCTTCGCCGCGCTGGTCATCGGCCTCGCCACGCTCAAGCTGCGCGACGACTATCTCGCGATCGCGACCTTCGGCATCGCCTCGACGATCCAGCTCCTCGCCCTGAACGCCGAGCCGCTGACCGGCGGCGCGATGGGCATCGCGTCGATCCCCAACCCCGCCCGCGGCCTGTCCGGCTCGCCCATCGTCAACAATCTCTGCTATCTCGGGCTCGTTCTGGCGATCGTCGCGCTGGTCTATGGCGGCCTGCAGAGGATCGTCGCTTCGCCTTGGGGGCGCGTGCTGAAGGCAATCCGCGAGGACGAGATCGCCGCGCAGACGCTCGGCAAGGATGTCAGCCTGTTCCGGCTCCAGGCCTTCGTGCTGGGGTCGATGCTGATGGGGCTCGGCGGCGCGCTCTATGTCGGCTTCGTCGGCTTCGTCAGCCCCTCCGACTTCATGCCGATCCTGACCTTCCAGATCTGGACGATGCTGATCATCGGCGGGAGCGGCAACAACAAGGGCGCGATCCTGGGCGCGATCCTGGTCTGGGCGCTATGGACCCTGATCGGCGCCGCGACAGCCCAGCTTGTTCCCGCGCAATATCAGGCCTATGGCGGCGCGCTCCAGTCCGTGGTCATCGGCCTCATCCTCGTGCTGACGCTGCTGCTGCGCCCACGCGGCCTGATCGGCGAACGAAGCATGACGTCCCGTCACGCCGCCTGATGGAGGCCAGCCGCGACGCGATCGCGGCTCAGCTCCCCTTCTTGCGCTTCGGCGGTGAATTCTCGACCTCGTCGCGACACAGCCGGCGCAGGAGATCCTGCGTCGTCTCGATGTCGCCCTTCACCGCCTTGGCGGCCGCGCGCGCATCGCCGGCCTCGATCGCCGCCACGAGGTCGCGATGATGGGAGCTAGGCCTGTAGCTGTCGGACACGAGCAGGGGCTCGATATAGTTCGACAGCATGCGCATATAGGGGCCGAAGCGCAGCCAGAGCGTCTGGATGAACTGCACCACCACGGGCGAGCCGCAGCTGTCGTAGACGGCGAAGTGGAATTCCTGGTTCCGGCCGAGCATCTTGGCGAGGTTGCGCTCGGCCGTGGCGGCCTCATGCTCCAGCATCAGCGCGGCGAAGCGCTTCCGGTCTTCGGCCGTGCTGCGCTCGGTGGCGAGCTTCGCGGCAAGCGTCTCCAGCGCGATGCGCGTGAGGCACAGATCGTTCAGGCCGGCGAGGCTGACGGTAGGCACCTTGGCCGATCCGTTGGCGACCACGACGAGCGCATTCTCCGCGGTCAGGCGACGCAGTGCTTCGCGCACCGGCATGTGGCTCGTCTGGAACGTCTCCGCCAGAAAGGCGATCGTCAGCGTCTGCCCGGGTTCGAAATGTCCGGACATCAGTGCATGCCGCAGCTGCCTGTAGACTCCGTCCTGGATCGTCGAGCGCGACGAGACCGGCTCAAGGAAATCGATGGCCATTCCAGATCACTTTTTGATCAAACGATGCTTCGATTTGCAGCATAGGACGCTAGCCATGCCGGGACAAGCCGTCGCTTGGCTCCCGAGCGCGCGAAGGTTCGCTTCGCGGCGTTCGTATTGGAGATGAAAGCCAAAGTCGAACGGCGACTCTCGCGCACAAAACCGCATAAATATCAGGCTGATATCATACTTCCAGAGGGTGCGTGGCGGCCGCTTTACCCCATGGCGTTTGTGTGCTCTTATGATCAAATGATGCAAGATCATCGCGGGTAGCCCGACGCGTCCGGAGGGCCGTCGGGAAGCCGTTTCGACCAAGGCATAAAAGAGGGGAAAGCCATGTCGAACATAATCAGGAGCCTGCTGCTCGCCTGCGCGGTAGGCGCTGCCGGGTCGGCGCTGGCGCCGTCGCAAGTTCTGGCTCAGAGCGTGTCCTGCCCGGTCAAGATCGGCGGCGTCCTGTCGCTCACAGGATCGATGGGAGCGGTCGGCAAGAACATCGCCAACAGCGCCCAACTCGCCGTGCAGCACATCAATTCCGGCGGCGGCGTCAAGGGATGCCAGGTGCAGCTTGTGCTGCGGGACGATCAGGGGCAGCCCAATGTCGGCGTCGACGCCGCCAAGTTCCTCGTGGAGGTCGAGCGGGTCGCGGCGCTGACCGCGGCGATCTCCAGCGGCGTCACCATTCCCGTCCTGACCTCGGTTGCGGTGCCGTCCAAGATTCCGCAGATCGCCTGCTGCTCGTCCGCGCCGATCCTCACGACGATGGCGCAGGAGGGGAAGACCGGCGGCTTCTTCTTCCGAACCTTTCCGACCGTGAAGAACCTCGCTTACCCGCCGGCGAAAATCGCGGCCGAGCGCGGCTGGAAGCGCATCGCGATGATCTACGTCAACACCGATTACGGCACGAGCCTGGTCAAGGACTTCACGCGCGCGACCGAGGCGTTCGGAGGCAAGGTGGTCAAGACCGTCGGCTTCAACGAGAACCAGGCCTCCTACCGGGCCGAGGTCGCCTCCGCGCTTGCCGAGAAGCCGGATGCGATGTTCCTCGTCGCCTTCCCGCAGGATGGCGCAACGATCGCGCGCGAATGGATATCGCTCGGCGGCACGCAGAACCTGATCCTGAACAACGCCCTGCGCAGCCCGGACTTCGTCAAGGCGGTCGGCGAGAAATACCTCGCCAAGGCGTTCGGCACGGACAATGCCTCGGCCGCTGGACCTTCCGTCAACGTCTTCAAGGAAGCCTTCGAGGCCGAGTTCAAGGCGAGCGCGGCCGGCCCAGGCATCTACAATATCTACGACGCGGTGATGGTGCTGGGCCTCGCGATGAACATCGCCCCCGACCTCTCGGGAACCTCCATCCGCGACGCGATCCGCAAGAGCCATGTGGCGGGGGGAGAAACGGTCTCGACCGGTCCTGCCGAGTTCAAGAAGGCGCTCGCGCTGATCGCGAAGGGCGCGCCGATCAAATATCTCGGGGCGACCGGGCCGGTCGAGTTCGACGCTAACGGCGACGTCAGCGGTCCGGCCCTGGCCTGGCGTGTCGAGGGCTCCAATCTCGTCATCGACCGCAGCTTCTCGACCGAAGACATGCAGAAGCTGTTCAAGCAGATCGATGGCTGACACATAGGGGGCTAGGTTCCGGACGGGCCCGGGCAGCGCTCGCGGCCCGGGCCGACCGGCTGAGAAGGCCATGACGAACTACACGCTGTCGCATTGGGGGCTCTACGAAGTCGAGCCGCGGACCGGGACCGATCCCGCCATCGCTCCGTTCCGGCGCGATCCCGACCCGAACCCGATCGGCCTGCACCAACTCGATCCCGCATTGAAGCGCCTGCGGGTGCGGCGGCCAGCGATCCGTGAAAGCTGGCTGCGCGATGGACCTGGCGCGTCACCGGAACGACGCGGGCAGGACGCTTTCGTCGAGGTCCCCTGGGACGAGGCGCTCGACCTCGTCGCCTGCGAAATCGAGCGTGTCCGCAAGCGTTTCGGCAACAGCGCGATCTTCGGCGGTTCCTATGGCTGGTCGAGCGCGGGGCGTTTCCACCATGCGCAGAGCCAGGTGCACCGCTTCCTCAACGCCGCCGGCGGCTATGTCCGGCATGTCGATTCCTACAGCCTCGGCGCCGCTAATGTGGTGCTGCCACACATCGTCGCCAGCATGGACGAGCTCATGGCGAGCCATACCTCCTGGGAGGTGATGGCTGAGCATACCGAGCTCTTCGTCACCTTCGGCGGGGTGCCGGTGAAGAATGCGCAGATGAACGCCGGCGGCGTCGGGCTGCACGGCGTGGCGCATGGTCTCGCCATGATGCGCGAGGCCGGCGTGCAATTCGTCAATATCGGCCCCGTCCGCGACAATATCGGCGCAGCGCAGGTGGGAGCCGAATGGATTCCGTGCAAGCCGAATACCGACACGGCCGTGATGCTCTCGCTCGGCTTCGTCCTGCTCTCGGAGGGCCTCGTCGATCACGACTTCCTCGATCGCTTCTGCGTCGGCTTCCACGCCTTTGCGTCCTATCTGACGGGAGCCTCCGACGGCATCGCCAAGACTCCCGAATGGGCGCAAGCGATCAGCGGCGTGCCGGCCGCGACGATCGCCGCGCTGGCCCGGCGCATGGCCGCGTCGCGGACCATGCTCAACGTCTCCTGGTCGATGCAGCGCGCCAGCCATGGCGAGCAGCCGTTCTGGGCGGTGATCTCGCTGGCAGCCATGCTCGGGCAGATCGGTCGCCCCGGCGGGGGCTTCGGCCTCGGCTACGGCGCCGCCAATCTGGTGGGCAGCGCGCATGCCAGGGTGAAGGGGCCGACGCTCTCGCAAGGACGCCCCGGCATCTCCGACTTCATTCCCGTCGCGCGGATCGCCGACATGCTGCTCGGGCCGGGTGAGCCCTTCACCTATGACGGTGGGACCTTCGCCTATCCTGACATCCGCCTGATCTACTGGGCGGGAGGCAATCCCTTCCACCATCATCAGGATCTCAACCGCCTGAGGCGGGCCTGGCAAAAGCCGGAGACAATCGTGGTCAACGAGCAATACTGGACCGCGACGGCCAAGCGCGCCGATATTGTCCTGCCCGCCACGACGACACTCGAGCGCGACGATATCGGCTCCGCGACACTGGAAGCCTTTCTCGTGGCGATGAAGCGCGCCGTGCCTCCCGAGAACGAAGCCCGCGACGATTACGATATCTTCGCGGCGCTCTCCGCCCGGCTGGGTTGCGCCGAAACCTTCACCGAAAACCTCGACACGATGGGTTGGCTGCGTCGCCTCTATGACGAAAGCCGCAAGATCAATCAGGGGCGTGGCATCACGCTACCCGATTTCGAAAGCTTCTGGCGAAAGGGGCTCGTCGATCTGACGGCGCATGATCGCCCGGCGACGATGCTCGCGGCCTTCGTTGCCGATCCGGAGCGCACTCCGCTGGGAACGCCGTCCGGCCGCATCGAGATCCACTCGCACCGGGTTGCCGGTTTCGGATTGCCCGATTGTCCGGGCCACGCGGTTTGGCGGGAACCCACAGAGTGGTTGGGCGCCGATAAAGCGAAGCGTTTCCCCTTGCATCTGCTGACCGATCAACCGGCGCGGCGGCTGCACAGCCAGCTCGACGCGAGCCCCCATAGCCGCGCCGGCAAGATCGCCGGGCGCGAGCCCGTCTATCTGAACCCGGCCGACGCGGCCGCCCGCGGCATAGCCGACGGGCAAGTGGTCGAGCTGTTCAACGATCGCGGCCGCTGCCTTGCCGGGGCGATCCTGAGCGACGAGATCATGCCGGGCGTCGCGCGCCTCTGCACCGGCGCCTGGTACGACCCTGATCCTGCGACGGGGCTCGACCGGCACGGCAACCCGAACGTGCTGACGCTCGACGAGCCGGCCTCCACCCTGTCCCAGGGCTGCAGCGCGCAAAGCTGCCTCGTCGAGATCGCTCCCTGGACGGCGGAACTTCCCCCTGTCACCGCCTTCGATCTGCCGGAGTTCACGACGCGATGACGCCAGCGAGGCGATACGATCCGGCGACGCCACAATACCGAAGGACGGTCTGGTGGAGCACGGCTGCACCGCGACCGAGCACCAGCACGCTCGCGGCGGATATCACCGCGGATATCGCGGTCATCGGTGCCGGCTTTACCGGCCTGACCGCGGCGCTGCATCTTGCCCGGACAGGCGCCAGGGTGGTCGTGCTGGAGGCGGATGCGATCGGCTCGGGGGCCAGCGGCCTCAACGCCGGGTTCGTCGTCCCGAACTTCGCCAAGGCCGATCCGGCCGCCGTCATCGCGCGGCTTGGACGGGAGCGTGGAGAGCATCTCCTCACCATGATCGGCGCCGGTGCCGACCGGGTTTTCGCGACGATCCGCGACCACGATATCGCCTGCGACGCAGAGCAGGTCGGCTGGATGCAAGTCGCCCATTCGCCTGCGACGGCGGAGATGCTCTCGCGCCGTGCCGAAGCCTGGCAGGAACTCGGCAGGCCGGTCGTCATGCTGGACGAGGCGAGCGCGCGCGGTCGTTCCGGGCTGCAGCATTGCGCCGGCGCCCTGTTCGACGCGAGCGGCGGCATGCTCCATCCCCTGAACTATGCCTATGGCCTCGCTGGTGCGGTGATCGCCGCCGGGGGGCATATCCATGAGGGCTCCCCGGTGGACAGCGTCGAGCGTTCGGGAAGCGGTTGGCGCCTCGTCTGCGGGGGACGCAAGGTTCAAGCCGGTCAGGTGCTGCTCTGCACCAATGCCTTCGAGCAGGGCGTGGCGCGCCGCCTCGGCCGGTCGACCGTGCCGCTCACGGTCTATCAGGTCGCTACGCAGCCGCTCGACGAGGCGACCGTCCGCAGGATTTCGCCCCGCCGGAATCCCGTCGCCGATACGCGCGCGAACCTCCTGACCTACCGTCTCGACCGCGATAACCGCCTGATCAGCGGCGGCATGGCGATGCTGCCTGTCAGGGCCGAAGAGCGGATGGCGCGCATGATCGTCGCGCGCCTCCAGCGCGAACTCGCCCTGCCGGAAAGGCCCGAGGCCGCTTTCGTCTGGCGCGGCACCGCGGCGATGACGACCGATTTCCTGCCGCATCTCTACGAGTTTGGGCCGGGTTTCCTCGGTGGGATCGGCTGCAACGGGCGCGGTATCGCACTGACCGCCATGCTCGGCGAGGTCATGGCCGCAGCCGCGGGAGGCACCCGCCTCCAGGATCTGCCGATTGGATTGGCGCATCCGGGGGGCATTCCCTTGCGCACGCTCGCCGTGGCCGCTCCGTCCTTCGCGATCGCGCAGGCGCGCTGGCAGGACAAGCAAGCGGGGCTCTGACGATGCTGATCCTCGATGGAATGGACGTTCGCGCCGCGCTCACGATGGAGGATTGCATCGGGGCGGTGCGCGAGGCGCTGCAAACCTTCGCGCGTGGAGACTGCGAGCAGTTTCCACGCTTCCAGCTCAAGCCGGGGACGGACGCGCCGCTGATGGGGCTGATGCCGGCGTTTCAGGGCGGCGACGCACCGGTCTGGTGCCTAAAGGACGTGCTGGTCGCGTCGGGCAATCGCGCGCGCGGCCTCGACAGTCATCAGGGCGCCATCCTGCTTCATAACGGGACGACGGGCGAACCGCTGGCGCTCGTCGACGCGACGGCGATCACCGCCTTGCGAACGGCGGCAACCAGCGTGGTCGCGACGCTGGCCCTGGCGCGCCCGGACGCCCTGAGGATCGCGATCCTCGGAAGCGGGACGCAGGCTCGGGCCCATATCGAAGCTTTGCGCTTCGCCCTGCCGCGGGCCGAGATCGTCATCTGGGCCCGCTCTCCCGAGCAGGCCGAGCAACTGGCCGGGGAAACCGGGTGCCGCCAGGCCTCGAGCATCGAAGGCGCTGTCGCCGAGGCCGACATCATCTGCACGGTCACGGGCGCCCGCGAGCCCCTGCTGCGGCTCGATTGGCTCAAGGCAGGTTGCCACGTCAACGCCGTCGGCGCGAGTTCGCCCCAGGCGCGTGAGCTCGGCTCGGACATCGTCTCGTCGGCCGAGTTCTTCGTGGATTCGCGGGCGCAGGCGATGGTCGAGTGCGGTGAATTGCTGCTGCCGATGCGAGAAGGGGTGATCGGCGAGGATCACGTCCGCGCCGAGATCGGCGAGGTTCTGGTCGGTTCCCGGCCCGGCCGGTCCGGCCCCGGCGCGCTCACGGTCTTTAAATCTCTCGGCATGGCTGTCGAGGACATGGCGGCGGCCGTTTGCGCCCTTCGCAAGGCGCAGGCTTCGGGAATCGGACAACAGATCCGCTGGCGGGCCGGCTGATTGTCAGCGGGCGAGGTTGGCGAGGAGCTTGTGCAGGGTCGCGGCAAAGGCCGCGAACTCCGCCTCGTCGACACCCTCCATCAGGTCCGCATGCATGGCCAGCATCGTCGGCCAGAACTGCTGGAAGAAGGCAGCTCCGGCAGCGGTGATGGCGATGCTGCGCACGCGCCCGTCCTGTTCATGAATCTGGCGGCTGACGAAGCCTTGCCTCTCCAGCGCGTCGAGCGTGCGACTCATGGTCGATTGCTCGGTCGCGGCATACTGGGCGAGTTCGTTCACCGTCAGCGACGGGTAGATGCTCAGGACTGCGAGCGCGCGCATCTTGGTGGTGGTCAGCCCGAACCCGCGGACGGCCTGGAGCATGCGCGCATTCCACAGCATCGCGGTGCGATTGATCAGATAGGGCGCGAAATTCTCCAGCCCGAATTCCCCGATGGTCGGAGGACGGTGCCGGGTCGCGTCGCCGGTGGCGGCCCGCCGGGAAGCAGGCCGCGGAGCGCTCTTGCGTTTGACGTCACTGGCCAAGAAATCGGGTCCGCATGCTCGAGCTTGACGGCATAGGTACCGGAGTTTCCGGCGCAGGCAACCCCGGCACTCAGCCCGCCGGGGTCAGCGCCAGAACGCGCACCGGGCTACCCGTTCCGCCGACGATCTTCAAAGGCGCCACCAGCAGGAGCGATCCCTTCGGTGGCAGCTTGTCGAGATGACAGAGGCTGGCCAGTCCGTATTTGCCCTGGCCAAGCATCAGGGCATGCGCGGGGAAAGGCGGCTCGAAAGCGGCGGCACCGCCAGCGTCGGTGCCCACGCATTCGCTGCCGAAGCCGATCGCACCCCGCGACAGGAGAAGCTCGATGCAGTCGACGCTCGGACCGGGCGAATGCGGGCCGTTTTCGTCCGCATTGAGGAACGCCTGGGCATTCGTGTTGCGGTGGTGCCAATCCGAGCGCATCAGCACCCAGGAACCGGGCTCGATCTCGCCATGCTCGGCTTCCCAGGCCCGCACGCCAGCGGCCGTCAGCAGGAAGTCGGGATCTTCCGCGACGGCGCGGCTGCAATCGATCACCACGGCGGGTGCCACGAAATCGCGCGGCGGCAGCTTGTCCGTCGTGTTGTCCGGCCGATCCTTGCCGGAGATCCAGTGACTGGGCGCGTCGAAATGCGTGCCGGTATGCTCGCCGAGCTCCATCCAGCCCCAGGCCCACCAGGGTCCGTTGCCGTCATAGGCCGAGATCTCGTGCATCTTGAAGCGCGGCGTGTTCTTGCCGAACTGGGGCGGCAGGTAGAGCACCGGCGTGTCCGGCCCGAGCGGCGCGGTGAGATCCACCACCGATATGGCGCCCGACGCGATGGCCGTGGCGACGCCCGAGATCAGCGCCGAAGCGTTCATGTCAGCATCCCCTTTTTCTGTCTTGCAGCCGACAGCATGCAGGCCACCGGGCGATTGTCGCCGATAAATATGAGAATGCAAATAAATTCGATGACACGATGCAGCATGGCGCGTTTATCTCCTTGGGAGGCGATCTGCCTGTCACGTTTCCTGACCCTTTTGAGGCCGATAACGCCGAGGTACCGGCATGCCGATGCGCATAAAGGTACCAATTGACAGTCGACGGTGCTTATTAGATGAATGTGCATATAAATATTCGATAGCGCGATAAGGGGAGCGCCATGGCCGAACGGTCCTTCGCGAAGGAAGTGCAGGATCTGCGCCTGACGGAAGGGGAAATCTTCCGCGGCGAAGGTATCCTCGCCCTGACCAAGGCCTTGCTGCAGTCCGGCGTGGCCTATGTCGCCGGCTATCAGGGTTCGCCGATCTCGCATCTGATGGACGTGCTCGCGGACGCCAAGGATGTCCTCGACGAGCTCGGCGTTCATTTCGAGTCATCCGCCTCGGAAGCGGCCGCCGCAGCGACGCTCTCGGCATCGGTGATGTACCCGCTGCGCGGCGCGGTGACGTGGAAATCGACGGCGGGCACCAATGTCGCCTCCGACGCGCTGACCAATCTCGCCTCCAGCGGCGTCAATGGCGGTGCGCTGATCATTCTCGGCGAAGACTATGGCGAGGGCTCCTCGATCCCGCAGGAGCGCAGCCACGCCTTCGCGATGAAATCGCAGATCTGGCTGCTGGATCCGCGCCCCAATCTCGAATCCATCGTCAAGTCGGTGGAAGACGGCTTCGCCCTGTCGGAGGCGTCGCATACGCCTGTCATGCTGCAGGTGCGGATTCGGGCCTGCCATGTCCATGGCCATTTCGTCGCCAAGGCGAACAAGCCGCCACCCTTCACGCTGCGGGAGGCCCTGGAACAGCCGCGGCGCGACGTCGACCGCGTCGTGCTGCCGCCGGCCTCGATGCTCCAGGATCGGCAGAAGCTGCAGGAGCGCTGGCCCGCTGCCGTCGAGTACATCCGCACGCATCGGCTGAACGAGTTCTTCGGGCCGGCCGCAGGGGATGTCGGCATCATCCTGCAGGGCGGCATGTACAATTCCGTGATCCGCGCCCTGCAATATCTTGGCCTGGCCGACGCCTATGGCGAAACCGCCGTGCCGCTCTACGTGCTGAACGTGACCTATCCGCTGGTCGACGGGGAAGTCGCGGCGTTCTGCGCCGGCAAGCGCGCCGTGCTCATGGTCGAAGAAGGCCATCCCGCCTATCTGGAACAGGCCGTCGGCATGGTGTTGCGCCAGCACGGGCTATCCGCGACGCTTGCCGGCAAGGACGTGCTGCCGCTCGGCGGCGACTATACGGCGGCCGTGCTGACCAAGGGGATCGATACCTTTCTGGCCGCCCATGCCCGTCCGCTTTTGGGCAACCGGGCGCCACCGCCCAATGCCGATGCGGTCCTCATGACCCCCGAGGTCAAGGAACTGGCAACGGTCGTGCCGCCGCGCCCCGCCGGCTTCTGCATCGGCTGCCCCGAGCGGCCGATCTTCGCGGCGATGAAGCTCGTCGAGAAGGAGCTCGGTCCGCACCATATCTCGTCCGATATCGGTTGCCATCTCTTCTCGATCCTGCCGCCGTTCAATCTCGGCGGGACGACCATGGGCTACGGGCTCGCGGGCGCTTCTGCCTCCGCCTTCAACGTGCCGGCCGGCAAGAAGCCGATCTCGGTGCTCGGCGATGGCGGCTTCTGGCATAACGGCCTGACATCGAGCGTCGGCAATGCGGTGTTCAACAAGCAGGATCAGGTCATCCTGATCGTTGACAACTTCTATTCTGCGGCGACCGGCGGGCAGGACATCCTGTCGTCGCGCGCAACGAGCGACACGCGCTCGACCAAGCATTCGATCGTCCAGGCGGTGAAGGGGATCGGCGCGGGCTGGGTGCGCCAGATCGAGCGCACCTACGATGTCGGCCGGATGCGAGATACCTTGAAGGAGGCGCTCACCTCGACCGAACCGGGGCCGAAGGTCATCGTCGCCTCCTCGGAATGCATGCTGAACCGCCAGCGCCGCGAAAAGCCGCTGTTCAATCGCGCGGTGAAGGACGGCCGGCGCATGGTCAAGGAGCGCTTCGGGGTCGATGAGGACGTCTGCACCGGCGATCACGCCTGCATCCGCCTGTCCGGCTGCCCTTCGCTCTCGGTCAAGGAAACCGACGATCCGCTGAGGGACGATCCCGTGGCGTCGATCGACAATAGCTGCGTCGGCTGCGGCAATTGCGGCGAGGTAGCTGAGGCGGCGGTGCTTTGCCCCTCCTTTTACCGCGCCGAGATCATCCACAATCCGTCCTTGCGCGACCGGCTGCTCTCCCGGGTTCGGAGCGCTGTGATCGGCTTCCTGCAGCGCCGGCGCGATCGCCGCCGCATCGTTTTCGGTTGAACCGCCATGACCGACATCGCTCCCCCCGCCGCAGCCGGCGAACGGCATGAACGGCCGATTTCGATCGCGATCCTCGCCATGGGCGGCCAGGGCGGCGGCGTGCTCTGCGACTGGATCGTCGACCTGGCCGAGCGGCAAGGCTGGATCGCGCAATCCACCTCGGTTCCCGGCGTCGCCCAGCGGACCGGTGCGACGATCTATTACATAGAAATGCTCCCGGCGCGCGCGGGGCGCCTGCCGGTGCTGTCGCTGACGCCGACGCCGGGCGACGTCGATGTGGTGATGGCGGCCGAGTTCATGGAAGCGGGCCGCTCGCTTCTGCGTGGCTTCGTCACGCCGGAGCGGACCACCTTGATCGCCTCGACCCATCGCTCCTTCGCCGTGGCGGAAAAGGAGAAGCCGGGCGGCGGGATCGCCGACCCCGGTACGGTGACGGCCGCCGTCGCCATCGCGGCGCAGCGCTCCGTTCTGTTCGACATGCAGGCCCTGGCGGAGCGCAACGGCAGCGTGATTTCGGCCGCTCTGTTCGGCGCGCTGGCCGGCGCGGCTGCACTACCCTTTCCGCGCAGCGCCTTCGAGGAGGCGATACGCGCCGGGGGGAAGGGTGTCGAGCCCAGCCTGCGCGCCTTCGCGGCGGCGGCGGAGCGGGCGGCAGGACGAACGATCGAATTGCCGCAGCCTGTCGGAAAAACTCTGCTGCCGCCTCCACGCAGCGTCGGAGCCCCGAAACTTGATGCACTGCTCGGCCGGCTCCATGACGGGTTTCCCGAGCAGTTGCACCCGATCCTCTTCGCCGGCTTGCGGCGCTGCGTCGATTACCAGGATACGGCCTATGGAGCCGAATATCTGACGGAACTGTCGCGATTGCTGGAACGAGATCGTGCGGCCGGTGGCGCTGAAAAGGCCTATGCGTTCGCGGCGGCTGCGGCCAAGTATCTCGCCGCCGCGATGAGCTATGACGACGTCATCCGGGTTGCCGATCTGAAGACCCGCCCCGCTCGCTTCGCCCGGATCGACCGCGAGACCGGGCGCAAGCCCGACCAGATCCTCTACATGACCGAGTTCATGCATCCGCGCATCGAGGAGATCGTCGGCTCTTTGCCCGCTGCCGTCGGCCGCAGCCTAGAAAAGCGACCCGGCCTGCTACGCCGTCTGGGCCGCCTGACCGATCGTGGACGGCGCGTACGCACCGGTACGGTCTCCTGGTTCCTGCTACTCTATGGGATATCGGCCTTGCGTCCGGTTCGCCGCAGCCTACTGCGCCATCAGCGCGAAATGGAGCACATCCACGGGTGGCTGGAGCGCGCCGAGAAACTCATAAGCCAGGATTACGACCTCGCCGTCGAAGTGCTCGCAAGCAGGCGCCTAGTGAAAGGCTATTCGGATACTCACACAAGGGGCTTGTCGAAGTTCGATCGCGTCCTCGCTGCCGTGCCGATGCTGTCCAGCCTGCCGGATGCGGCCGGCTGGATGAACCGCTTGGTTCGCGCGGCACTCGCCGACGAGGACGGGACGATGCTGGACGGGGTCTTGCGGACGCTTGCGAATCTGCAGCCAGCTACGAGCCCTTCAGCGACTTGACGAATTGGCAGGTGAAAGGCAGCGGTTCCCGTCGCGGTCCATCGCCTGTATCTGCCGAAGGTGGAACGCGACCAAAAATCGTTTGGCTGTGATGGGGCTTTCATCCGTCACAACGCCAATTTACCAGAGGGGGCACCGTGAGGATCGGATCACCGAAGGAAGTTCTGGCTGGCGAGGCGCGGGTTGCAATGACGCCCGAGAGCGCGCTGCAACTCCAGAAGCTCGGCTATGATTGCTTGGTCGAGACCGGGGCGGGCGTTGCTGCGGGCTTCACCGACGATGCCTACCGCGCTGCTGGCGTGACGGTGGTCGAGACAGCCTCCGCACTCTGGGACGAGGCGGACGTGGTCGCCAAGGTGCGGCCGCCCGAGCCGGCGGAAGCCGAGCGCCTGAAAGCCGGCAAGACGCTGATATCGTTCTTCTATCCGGCGCAGAACAAGGAGCTGATGGAGCTCTGCAAGGACAAGGGCGCCAACGTCATCGCCATGGACATGGTGCCGCGCATCTCGCGCGCCCAGAAGATGGACGCCCTGTCCTCGATGGCCAACATTGCCGGCTATCGCGCCGTGATCGAGGCCGGCAACAATTTCGGCCGCTTCTTCACCGGCCAGATCACGGCCGCCGGCAAGGTGCCGCCGGCCAAGGTGCTGGTGGTGGGCGCGGGCGTCGCGGGCCTCGCCGCGATCGGCACGGCGACCGCGCTGGGCGCCGTGACCTATGCCTTCGACGTGCGCCCGGAGGTCTCCGAGCAGATCGAATCGATGGGCGCGCAGTTCGTCTTCCTCGACTTCAAGGGCCAGCAGCAGGATGGCGCCACGACCGGTGGCTACGCCGCGCCGTCGAGCCCCGAGTTCCGTGAGGCGCAGCTCAAGAAGTTCCGCGAACTCGCCCCCGAGATCGACATCGTCATCACCACAGCGCTGATCCCCGGTCGCGATGCGCCGGTGCTGTGGACCAAGGACATGGTCGAGGCGATGAAGCCCGGCTCCGTCATCATCGATCTCGCCGCCGAGCGCGGCGGCAATTGCGAACTGACCAAGCCCGACCAGCGCACCGTTACCCCGAACGGCGTCGTCATCATCGGCTACACCGACTTCCCGAGCCGGATGGCAGCCCAGTCCTCGACGCTCTACGCGACGAATATCCGCCACATGATGACGGATCTGACGCCCGGCAAGGACGGTAAGCTCGTCCACAACATGGAGGACGACGTCATCCGCGGCGCGACGGTGACCTATCAGGGCGCCGTCACCTTCCCGCCGCCGCCGCCCAAGGTCGCCGCGATCGCGGCGCAGAAGCCGAAGGAGAAGGCCAAGGAGCCGACCCGCGAGGAGAAGCTCGCTCTGGAGGCGGCTGCCTTCAAGGCGCAGACCCGCTCGCAATTGACGCTGCTGACCGTCGGAACGGTCGTGATGCTGATCGTCGGCGCCTATGCGCCGGCGAGCTTCATGAGCCATTTCATCGTGTTCGCGCTCTCCTGCTTCGTCGGCTTCCAGGTGATCTGGAACGTGTCGCATTCGCTGCATACGCCGCTGATGGCGGTCACCAACGCGATCTCCGGCATCATCGTGCTCGGCGCGCTCTTGCAGATCGGTTCCTCGGGCTGGCTCGTCACCATCCTGGCGATGGTCTCGGTACTGATCGCATCCATCAATATCGTAGGCGGCTTCCTGGTCACGCGCCGGATGCTCGCCATGTTCCAGAAGTCCTGAGGGGGGCTCTGAGGTGAGCATCGGTATCGTTTCCGCGGCCTATATCTCCGCCGCCATCCTCTTCATCCTGTCGCTCGGCGGCCTGTCCAATCAGGAGAGCGCCAAGCGTGCGGTCTGGTACGGCATCGTCGGCATGGCGCTTGCGATGGTCGCGACGGTCTTCGGGCCGGGCAGCGGCAAGCTCTGGCTCGTCATCGTCATGTTCGCCATCGCCGCCGCCATCGGCTGGCAGGTGGCGATGAAGGTGCAGATGACCGAGATGCCGCAGCTGGTCGCGGCGCTGCACTCCTTCGTCGGCCTTGCCGCCGTGTTGATCGGCTTCAACGCGCATATCGAGCTGGGGTCGGTCCAGGCGCTCGAACCGGCCGCGCGTGAGGCGCTGACCGGCTTTGCCGCTGTGCTGGCGCACAAGACCGGTGTCGAGATCAGCATCCTGAAGGTCGAGGTCTTCCTCGGCGTCTTCATCGGCGCGGTGACCTTCACCGGCTCGATCGTCGCCTTCGGCAAGCTCGCTGGCAAGGTCGACGGCAAGGCCAAGAAGCTGCCCGGCGGCCATGTGCTGAACGCCGGTGCCGCGGCGCTCTCGCTGCTGCTGCTGATCCTCTATGTGAAGGGCGCCGGCATCTGGGCGCTCATCCTGATGACGCTGCTCGCCTTCTTCATCGGCTACCACCTGATCATGGGCATCGGCGGTGCCGACATGCCGGTCGTGGTCTCCATGCTGAACAGCTATTCGGGCTGGGCGGCTGCGGCCATCGGCTTCACGCTCGGCAACGACCTGCTGATCGTCGTCGGCGCGCTGGTCGGCTCGTCCGGTGCGATCCTCAGCTACATCATGTGCAAGGCGATGAACCGGAGCTTCATCTCGGTCATCCTCGGCGGCTTCGGCAATACGACCGGCCCGGCGCAGGCGATCGAGGGCGAGCAGATCGCCATCGACGTCGACGGCGTTGCGGCGGCGTTGAACGAGGCCGACAGCGTCATCATCGTGCCCGGCTACGGCATGGCGGTGGCGCAGGCCCAGCAATCGGTCTCGGAGCTGACGCGCAAGTTGCGCGCCGCCGGCAAGGAAGTCCGCTTCGCCATCCACCCGGTCGCGGGACGCCTGCCGGGCCACATGAACGTGCTGCTCGCCGAGGCGAAGGTGCCCTACGACATCGTGCTGGAGATGGATGAGATCAACGAGGACTTCCCGGAAACGGATGTCGCGATCGTCATCGGCTCCAACGACATCGTCAACCCGGCGGCGCAGGAAGACCCCAACTCGCCGATCGCCGGCATGCCGGTGCTCGAGGTCTGGAAGGCGAAGCAGGTCTTCGTCTCCAAGCGCGGCCAGGGCACCGGTTATTCCGGCATCGAGAACCCGCTCTTCTACAAGGAGAATACGCGGATGTTCTACGGCGACGCCAAGGCGTCCGTCGACAAACTCCTCCCGCAGATCGCGTGAAGCGATCTGCGGTCACGGTTCGCGTCTCGCCTCCAATCGAAATTCAACGACGCACTGTTGAGCCCCGGCCTCGTGCTGGGGCTTGAATGCTGATGTACCGAGCCGAGCGGGCTTAGGCGTGTGACGATTTACGTGAATCGAGCATCGCTCTGCCATTCTGCTCGCACGCCTTCGCGAGACTATTAGAGCTAATCCCGACCGTGCCGCTCACGCCGTATTTGGTTGGGTGCGCGGGGCAACCCATGTGCACAAGCCCTAGCTGTGGTGTAACCGTAATCTTGGTTGCAGCCGATTCTTTCGCTTAGTCCTGCAGTGGAGATACCGCCATCATACCGATTCTGGGCCAAACAGCGGTGACCGGAAGACCGTTGGATGTCGCGAGCTATGCGCTGCTGACCCATATGGTGATGCAGGTGACCGGGCTGGGCTCAGGCGAATTCCTCCATTCCTTCGGTGATACTCATCTCGAGCAGGCCCCGCTGCGACTTTCGCGCGAGCCCCGGGCGCTCCCAAAGCCCTCGCTCAATCCGGCAGTGTCGCGGCTCGAACATTTCCAGTTCGGGGACGTGACGATCCCGGACTACGACTCCCACCCCACTATCAAGGCGCCGATCGCAGCATGACCCTCAACATCCGCTCCGCCCGCCCCGGCGAGGCCGGGCTCGTGCTCGCCTTCATCAAGGAGCTGGCCGAATACGAGAAACTGCTGCACGAGGTCGTCGCGACCGAGGCGGAGATCGGCGAGGCGCTGTCCGGCGCGAATCCGAAGGTCTTCTGCGACATTGCCGAATGGGATGGCGAACCGGTCGGCTTCGCAGTCTGGTTCTACACCTATTCGACCTTCTCGGGCCGCCATGGCATCTGGCTTGAGGACCTCTACGTCCGGCCGGGACAGCGGGGGCGCGGCATCGGCAAGGGGCTGATCGCCGGCTTGGCGCGTCGCTGCGTCGCAGAAAATCTGCCGCGCCTCGCCTGGTGGGTGCTGAACTGGAACGAGCCTTCGCGCGTTTTCTACCGGTCGATCGGTGCCAAGGCGCAGGACGAGTGGACCGTGAAGCGGCTGGAGGGCGAGGCGCTCAGGCGATTGGGCGCGGAGGGTTGAAGCCATGGAGAAGCGCCCGATCGTGGTGGTCGCGGCCGTTGCCGACAATGGCGTGATCGGCGACGACAACCGCCTGATCTGGCGGCTCAAGAAGGATCTGCAGCGGTTTCGCGGGCTGACGATGGGCCGCCCGGTGCTGATGGGGCGCAGGACCTTCCTCTCCATCGGCAAACCGCTGCCGGGGCGCGAGATCATCGTGCTGACCCGCGATCGGAGCTTCGCCCCGGACGGCGTCAGGGTCGCGCATTCGCTCGACGAGGCTCTGGCGACGGGGCAGGAGGTGGCAGCAGCGAGCGGTGCGGATTCCGTCACGGTCGCTGGCGGCGCTGAGGTTTATCGGCAGGCGCTGCCCTTCGCCGACCGGCTGGAGTTGACGCTGGTCCATGCCGAGCCGGCCGGAGACGCGCTTTTCCCCGATTGGGAGCGCGGCGCCTTCGAGGCCGGAGCAAACGAGCATCACCATGCCGATGCGGACAACGAGTATCCTTATACCTTCGTCACCTACCGCAGGCGCGGCTGATCGCCGCTTTCCGTTCACGATGAATGGCTTGCGCGGTTGACGAATCCGTGGCCCATGACCAACTCAGCCCAGCGTCTTCAGCCGAAGGCGCTGACAAGCGGCCGCTATTCGCCTATGGCTCGGCCTCGACAGAACGGAAGGGATCGGCTCGGGAATGCCTTGGAGCAATCAGAGCGGCGGTGGCAGCGGCGGGGGTGGACCCTGGGGCCAGCGCGGGGGTAGCGGTGGTGGCGGCCCATGGGGGGGCGGCTCAGGCGGAGGCAACGGCAATCCGCCCGATCTCGAGGAAATCCTGCGGCGCAGCCAGGATCGGCTGAAGAACCTGATACCGGGCGGCAATATCGGCGGGCGCGGGCTTGTGCTCGGCCTTCTGGTGCTCGTGCTGATCTGGCTCGGGTCCGGCATCTATTTCGTGCGGCCCAACGAGGTCGGCCTCAACGTCGTCTTCGGGCGCTTCGCCGGCAAGACGGGCGAGGGCGCCAACTGGAACTGGCCCTATCCGATCGGCAGCGTGATCAAGCCGCAGGTGACGAACGTCATCACCACGGAGGTTGGCTTCCGCACGGTCGAATCGGTGCGTACCTCGCGCCAGACCGACGTCATCGAAGAGAGCCTAATGCTCACCGGTGACGAGAACATCGTCGACATCGATTTCATCGTGCAGTGGCAGATCGATCCCGCCGCGCCCGAAAACTACGTCTTCAACATCCAGGATCCGCCGGGTACGGTGAAGGCCGTGGCTGAGAGCGCGATGCGCGAGATCATCGGCCGCCGCAACATCCAGCCGGTGCTGACCACTGACCGTGGCGCGATCGAGACCGAGGTGCGCCAGCTGATGCAGGAGACGCTCAACGGCTACAATGCGGGCGTGCAGATTCGTCTCGTCCAGCTCCAGAAGGTCGATCCGCCGCAGCAGGTCATCGACGCCTTCCGCGACGTCCAGGCGGCGCGCGCCGACCAGGAGCGCCTGCGCAACGAGGCGCAGACCTATGCCAACCGCGTCGTGCCGGAGTCGCGTGGCCGGGCGGCCCAGCTCGTCCAGTCGGCGGAAGCCTTCAAGGAACAGACCGTTGCCGAGGCGCGCGGTCAGGCGAGCCGCTTCAACGCGGTTTACGAGCAATACAAGAATGCTCCGGGCGTGACGCGCGAGCGTCTCTTCCTGGAGACGATGGAACGCGTGATGGGCGGGACTGACAAGATCATCCTCGACAACCCCGCGGGTGGGCAGGGCGTGGTGCCTTATCTGCCGCTCGACCAGCTCAATGCGGGCCGACAGGCCCAGGGCTCCCGTCTGCAGGGAGGGGCCAACCGATGAACGGTTCCTACCTTCGCGCGGCGCTGCTGGTCGTCGTCGCCGCCGTCGCAGTCGTGTTTTATGCCTGCACCTTCGTGGTCTCGCAGACGCAGTCGGCGATCGTGCTCCGGCTCGGCGCGGTGCGTGCCGTCAAGACTGCGCCCGGCCTCTACTTCAAGTGGTTCGCGCCGATCGAGACGGTGACGCTGCTCGACAACCGCATCCTCGATCTCGACCTGCCGGCGCAGGAAATCATCGCCTCGGACCAGAAGCGTCTCGTGGTCGATGCTTTCTCGCGCTATCGCATCTCCGATCCGCTGCGCTTCTACCAGGCGGTCAACAACATCCCTCGTGCGAACTCGCAGCTCGCCTCGATCGTGAACGGCAATGTCCGCTCGGTGCTGGCGGAAGCGACCTTCACCTCGGTGGTGCGCACCGAACGCTCGCGGCTGATGAACCGCATCCGCGACGACGTGAACCGTGAGGCGGCGCGCTTCGGCATGACGGTGGTCGATGTTCGGCTCCGGCGCGTCGACCTGCCGGCGGCGAACTCGGCGGCGGTGTTCCAGCGGATGCAGACCGAACGTCAGCGCGAGGCCGCGGAAGCCCGCGCGCTCGGCGGCCAGCAATCGCAGGAGATCAAGGCGCGGGCCGAAAGGGACGCCACCGTCATCGTCGCCGAGGCGCAGCAGCGCTCGGATGTGATCCGGGGCGAGGGCGAGGCCGAACGCAACAAGGTCTTCGCCGAAGCCTTCGGCAAGGATCCGGAGTTCTTCTCCTTCTACCGCTCGATGCAGGCCTATGAGGCCAGCATCAAGCCAGGAGACACCCGGATGGTGCTGACGCCGGATTCACCGTTCTTCCGTTACTTCAACGGTCCGAACGCGCAGCGTCAGGATGGTCAGGCGGGAGCTCCGGCGACGCCTGCCACGCCTGCACCGGCCCGGCCCTGATCATGGCGAGCGACGCGGATGCTTGATTTCGTCGCGGCGCTCGGCCTGGTCTTCGCTATCGAGGGCATCCTTTTCGCGGCGATCCCGCATCTGGCGAAGGATGCCCTGCGAAGCGCGGCGGAAACCCCGCCGGATCGGATGCGGCTCATCGGCCTCGGCTCGGCGGTGCTGGGTGTGTTCCTGGTATGGTTCGCGCGTGGTAGCTGGTAGAATGACGGCATAGGGCACGCGATCGTGTTCACTGACATGATCGTGTGTCGCCCTTCCGCCGCATTTTGGAGTTCAATCAACGCGCGCGCCTGCCTGGATCGATCGGCCCGCATCTTTCCGTCATGAGGATTCATATGGCATCGAAATCCGTTCCCGCAGTCCGGTCCGTCCGCATCGCTCTCGCTGCCGGCGTCGCTGGCCTCGCGTTGCTGGCGTCGCCGGTTCTGACGCCGGGGCACGCGCAGGCCAACACTCCGTTGCTGCAAGGGCAATCTTCCCTTGCCGATCTCGTCGACAAGGTCATGCCGGCGGTGGTCAACATCTCCGCGGTCACGACCAACGACACGAAGGGCCGCAACCTGCCGCAGCTGCCTCAGCTCGGCCCGGACACCCCCTTCGGCGACCTGTTCGAGGAGTTCTTCAACCGCCGCAACCAGCAGGGCGAGCGCCAGGCGCCGCAGCAGCGCCGCTCGCAATCGGCCGGTTCCGGTTTCGTGGTCGATCCGTCGGGCATCGTCGTCACCAACAACCACGTCATCGGTGATGCCAACGAGATCACGGTGATCTTCAACGACGGGCTCAGGCTCAAGGCCGAGGTCATCGGCAAGGACACCAAGGTCGACCTCGCCGTGCTGCGCGTGAAGCACGACAAGCCGCTGCCGGCCGTCAAGTTCGGCGATTCCGACAAAATGCGGATCGGCGACCCGGTGATGGCGATCGGCAACCCGTTCGGCCTCGGCGGCTCGGTTTCCTCGGGCATCGTTTCCGCCCGCAACCGCGACATCAGCCAGGGCCCGTACGACACCTATATTCAGACCGATGCGGCCATCAACAAGGGCAATTCGGGCGGCCCGCTGTTCAACATGGCGGGCGAAGTTATCGGCATCAACACGGCGATCCTGTCGCCGACCGGTGGCTCGGTCGGCATCGGTTTCGCAGTGCCCTCGACGCTGGCGACCAATGTCGTCGACCAGCTCAAGGAGTTCGGTGAAACGCGGCGCGGCTGGCTCGGCGTGCGCATCCAGACCGTCGATGACGCGACCGCCGAAGCGCTCGGCCTGGGCACGGCGCGTGGCGCGCTCGTCGCTGGCGTCGACGACAAGGGCCCGGCCAAGCCCGCCGGGATCGAGACCGGCGACGTCATCGTCAAGTTCGACGGCAAGGACGTGAAGGATTCGCGCGACCTGCCGCGCATCGTCGCGGCGACGCCGGTGGGCAAGGATGTGCCGATCGCAGTGATCCGCAAGGGCAAGGAAGAGGTCAAGACGGTCAAGCTGGGCCGCCTCGAGGATGGCGAGAAGGTCCAGGCGGCGTCGGCGAACAAGCCGGCCGCCGAGGCGCCCAAGCCGGCAGTGACGAGCGCGCTCGGCCTCGAGCTCTCGGCGCAGACCGATGAGCTGCGCAAGCGCTACTCGATCAAGGACGGCCTCAAGGGCGTGCTCATCACCAAGGTCGACGCCAACTCGAACGCCGCCGACAAGCGCATCCTCGTCGGCGAACTGATCGTCGAGGTCGGCCAGGAGCCGGTGAACGCTCCGCAGGACGTGACCAAGCGACTCGACACCCTTAAGAAGGAGGGAAAAAAGTCCGCCCTCCTGCTCGTCTCCAACGGCCAGGGCGAGGTCCGCTTCGTCGCCGTCTCGATGAACTGAGATACCTCGTCGGTCGTCTCTGCCGACATGGCGATCTGCTGGTTGGAAAGGAGCCCTTCACAGGGCTCCTTTTTTGTTGACGTAAGGGCGGTTGACAGATCGATGGGTTGCATTAATCATCTATAGGTTGCATTTCTTGTCTGGATGTGGTGCATGCCCGATGAGCGGCCCCCAGCAGAAACTCCTGTGCCGCCGTCGGAGCCATCGTCTTCGCACTCAGGCGGAAGGGGGACGAGCGCAGCTCAAACAGTTCCAGGCGAAGTCGCCATCTGGAAGCGTATCAAGACGCTTGCCTCGGCGCAGGTGAGCCTCGTGGGCGTCGCCCTTTTTGCGGCAGGCATCGCAATCTGGCAGTACCTGACGTTTCGAGAGGAAGAGCCGGTTACGGCGGCGTCGATTGCTGCGTCGTGGAACAGCAGCATCGCCAAGCTGGGGATCACCCCTGTGTTTCCGCCGGAGGAAGATCTCCATGTCGGCGATGTCTGGGCGGTGATCGAAGATGCCGATGAAAGCCAAGCGATTTTAGGCAAGGCGGTCAGAATCGCGCATATCAGCCTCCGCGAAGACCTGAAGCGGGAGGCAAATCTCAAGCGGCCGACATTCAGCACAACGGCCGAGCTTGAGAACGGAAAAAAGATCAGGAAACAAAGCAATTATGAGGTCGATGCCGGCGATGTCAGCGATAAAATCAAGCTGTCTCTGGCATTGTTTCCGGGCATTACGATAAATAAATCCGTCAAGGCTTCTAGCCTTATCGATAATGTCGGTCTGACATTCGGCCTTTCCAGCGGCCGAAACGACACCGAAGAAATCAAGATCCCGATATCGGAAACCTATGGCGTTTCCGCAGGTATTGCAGCGGCCCGCCTTGATATCTGGTGTAAGGACCCCCCGACGCAGCTATATTGCCGCGATGAATTTCTTCGACGCGTCATGGCGTTCGCTGTCAACGAACGTGTTCTCGCGACGAAGGATGGCGCTTACACGGCCAAGATTCAGCTCAGGCTGGTCAACCGCGTCTTCATGACCCGCGAGATCGAGCATCGCAAAACCCGTGACTTCGCGCTCGGCGCATCCGCCCGCGCTGCAGCTCCGCCTGCTGAGGCCGAACCTGTCGGAGCCGGAGCTGCATCCTCGAGCGAGGCGCGCATCAAAAGCCTGGAGGATCGCGTGTCGGCGCTGCTGAGCGGCGGGCCAGGGGGAACTTACAGCCGGGCCGACAGCAACGAGTTCGCCCTCAAACAGCTTCTGGAGCGACCGGTGGTGTTCGGCTTCAGGGCCGTCTCGACGTCGATCGTACCGTCAACACCTGGAGAGGGACGAAAATGATGATGCGTTTTCTGTCGATCGCGTTGTTGACGATCTCTGCCGGTCCGATGGCGATGGCGGAGGACAAGCCCGCTGCTCCGCGGCCCTGCGAACCGCACCCGGAATGCGTGCTGTCATCGTCCAGACTTGTCCCCGCTGCTCCGAACAGCGGTATCCGCACGCAACAACAGCCGAGCATCGCAACCGACAAGGGGCTGGTCGTTCAAGGCATATCTCCTCTCGATCGGAGCACATTCCGAGTCCCGTCGCTCGGGAAGGGTGGCATTCCGTAATCGTGAGGGCGAGGCGGACCTGGATGCGAGGGCAGCCCGGCCGTGCTTCTCATGTCGTGATTGCAGACCGGCGACGAGGGGAGCGCGCTGGCGCAGGGCGCTGGAACATGGCTAGAGCTTCGCGACGCTGCTCCGGAAGTCCGGAAGCGCCGGGAGAGGCCAGATGAAGATCAGCGAGATTCCCTTCGTCACCACGGACTGGTCGACGATCCCGCCCGAGCATCATGCAGGCGACAGCGGGGAAGCGATCTGGCGCGTCCAGTATTTCGGACCGGAGGAGAACCGCATCCGTGTGCGCATGGTCGAGTACTCACCCGGCTATGTCGCCGACCACTGGTGCTCCAAGGGCCACATCATCCTGTGCCTGGAGGGCGAGATGGAGACCACGCTCGCGGACGGGCGCGTGATGCCCCTCAGAGCCGGCATGAGCTATCAGGTCGCCGACGGCGCCGAAGCCCATCGCTCGGCGACCAAGACCGGCGCGAAGCTCTTCATCGTCGACTGAGCGGGTTTTCGGACGGGTAGATCATCCCGGGCGATCGGAGGGAGAGCCGGGGTGACACGCGCTTTCCGTATATGGATCAGGCCCGGACGATCTCGCCGCCGGTATAGCCCTGGGTGTAGAGCAGGGCGGTGAGATCGGCATGGTCGAGCCTGGCGTCGGCCGCCGCGGCAACCGCCGGCTTGGCGCGGAAGGCGGCACCCAGCCCGGCTTCGCCGAGCATGGCAAGATCGTTGGCGCCGTCGCCGACAGCCAGCGTCGCTTCAGGCGTCAAGCCGAACCGCGCGCGCAACTCGATGAGGGCGTCGAGCTTGGCCTGCTTGCCGAGGATGGGATCGGCGACCTCGCCGCGCAGGATGCCGCTATCGGCCAGCAGCAGATTGGAGCGATGCTCGTCGAAGCCGATCGTCGCGCTGATCGGGCCGGTGAACACGGTGAAGCCGCCCGAGACGAGGGCGGCGTAGGCGCCGTTGGCGCGCATGGTGCGGACGAGCTCGCGCCCGCCGGGCGTCAGGGTGATGCGGTCGCGGATGATCTCGTCGACGACCGAGAGCGGCACGCCCTTGAGCAGCGCAACGCGCTCGCGCAGTGCCGGTTCGAAATCGATCTCGCCGCGCATCGCCCGTTCGGTGATCGCGGCGACATGCTCCTTGAGCCCGACGACGGCGGCGAGCTCGTCGATGCATTCCTGGCCGATCATGGTCGAATCCATATCGGCGAGAAACAGCGCCTTGCGGCGTGTCGCTGCCGGCTGGACGATGACGTCGATCGCGGCGCCTTCCAACGCGGTCCGGATGTCGGCTTCGAGCTTGCGCGCGTCGGCGGCTTCCGCGAAGAGATCGGCGGCGATCGTGCCGTCGAGCGCGGCGGTGCGGACGGCTCCCGGAATGGTGCGGGTGAGGCGGGCGAGAAGGGCCTCGTCGACCAGCGCCTGGCCGTGGGCGGATACGAGTGTGGCGACAAGCATGCGAGGACCGGTGGGACAGGCGGAAGGACAGGTCAGGGCGGTGCTCATCGCAGGTCCGACCGCCAGCGGCAAGTCCGCGCTGGCGATCGAGATCGCGCGCCGCACCGGCGGCACCGTCGTCAACGCGGATTCCATGCAGGTCTATGCCGATCTGCGCATCCTGACGGCACGGCCGAGCGAGGCGGAGGAGGCGATGGTGCCGCACCGCCTCTACGGCCATGTCGACGGCGCCGTGAACTACTCGGCGATGCGCTATGCCGAGGATCTGGCGAAGCTGCTGGAGGATTTGCAGGCGCAGGGCTCGCTGCCGATCCTGGTCGGCGGTACGGGGCTCTATTTCAAGGCCGTGACCGAGGGGTTCTCGGCAATGCCGGCGGTTCCCGAGGGCGTAAGGGCCGCGTTTCGCGCTCACGCCGATGGGCTTGATACGGCCGCGCTCCATGCCGAGCTTGCGGCCTGCGATCCGCTGATGGCGGAGCGGCTGAGGCCGACTGACCGGATGCGGATCATGCGGGCGCTCGAAATCTTCCGCGCGACCGGGCGCTCGCTCGCAAGCTTTCAGGGCGAGCGCGAGCCGGGGCCGCTCGGCGAGGAGGGGCTGCTACGGCTGTTCATCCATCCGGAGCGGGAGACGGTGCGGCGGCAGATCGACCGGCGCTTCGAGACGATGATCGCGGCCGGTGCGCTCGACGAGGTCGCGCGGCTGAAGGCGCGCGGGCTCGATCCGCTGCTCCCGATCATGCGCGCCCATGGCGTGCCGGGGCTGATTGCCCATCTCGGTGGCGAGATCACGCTGGAGGAGGCGATCAGGCGCGGGCAGGCCGATACGCGCGCCTATGCCAAGCGGCAGGTGACCTGGTTCCGGCACCAGATGACGGGCTGGCGGGCGGTCGCGCCGGCCGCGGCGCTGGAGATCGCTTGCGAGGAGCTGGCGATCTGATCAGGCGGCCGCCACGATGGTCTCCGGCGGAGCCGCCAGGCCCAACCGGTTGCGGCCTTCGTTCTTGGCCCGGTAGAGCGCCTGGTCCGCCCGCGCCGTCAGGGATGCTAGGGCTTCGCCGGGATGACGCGCGGCGATGCCGAGGCTGGCAGTGACGCAGAGCGCCAGCGTCTCCGAAACGGGCATGGAGCGGGTGAGCAGGGTGTCCTGGATCTGGCGTGCGCTCGAAGCAGCGGAGGCCAGGTCGCAGTCCTGCAGCAGGATGGCGAACTCTTCGCCGCCGAAGCGTCCGACGAGATTGTGCTCGTTGCGAAACTGCCCGAGCAGAAGATCGGCGAAGGCGCGGATCACGGCATCGCCGGCCGGATGACCATAGCTGTCGTTGACCTGCTTGAAATGATCGAGATCGACGATGATGAGCGCGACAGCGGAGCCGTCTGCCTCGCTTGCCGCGATGGCGGCATTGGCCTTCTCGGTGAAGGAGCGGCGGTTGAGCAGCGCCGTGAGCGGGTCGGTCTCGGCCAGGCGCCTGAGCTCGCGCTCGCGCTCCTCGCGCTGGCCGATCTCCTCGGACAGCGCGCGCCGCGTAGCCCGCTCGCGGCCGATCTCCAGCGCGAGCGTGGCGGCCCGCAATTGCAGCGTCTGGTTGGCGACGGTGAGGTCGGTGATGTCGGTGAGGGTCAGCAGCAGCCCGTCCCCGAGCGGGGCGATGGCGATGCGCAGCCAGAGGGTCTTGCCCTGCTGGGTGAAGGAGGTTTCCAGCACGTCGGCGCGCTGGAGGTTCATCGCATAGACGCAGCGCTGCCAGATCGACGGGTCGGAGAGGAAGGGCAGGCTCTCTCGGCCGTCCGTATCCAGGAGATCGACGTCCGGCCGCCCGCTGAGTTCGGCTGCGCGCCGGTTGGCGGTGACGATGACGGTCTGTTCGATTCCACCGATATTGTCGCGGATGGCCCTCAGCGCCACGATGCCGCTCGGCGAGGTTTCCAGCACGGCGTTCAGCAGATCCTCGCGGAACTGCAGCGGCCGGCTGAAGGCGATGACGAAGCGGCGCCCATCCTGCGCGATCGTCGGGAGGAGCAACCGTTCCCAGAGCGCGACGCGCACCGTGCCGCTTGAGCGATGCACGGTGTAGAGCGGCCGGTTTTCGGCCAGAGCCTGGTCAAGGCTGTCGATGGTGAAGCGGGCAACCTGCGGGCGCATGCCGGAGACGCGCTGTCCCAGACGCGTGGCGCCGGAATAGCGTACGATCTCGCGCCCGAAATGCAGCCACCGGTAATCGCCGTCGCCCGTGGGTTCCAAGATCATGAGATCCTTCCCGAACAGGGGCAGGATCTCTTCGGAGAACGCTTCATAGGCGACCGGGCCATCGCCATGGCCGTGCAATGCGAACCGCTGCAGGATCTCTGCGATCTGCGCCGCATGGCTGCGTGCTGCGATATTCTCGCTGTGGACTTCGTAGTACATGTCCGTCCCGGTTCGAGCGCGCGGATACTACGAAGGACGCATTGAGAAATCGTTCCGTAACGGCACCTGATTTTTGCGTGTGCCGCAGATCGGCCGGTAACCATGTTGTTGGCGCTTGACCGACACGACGCTCTCCGCTAGCGTTTCCGCAACTTCCGCTAAGGACCGTGAGCGCGATGCGCAAGCTTATTATCGTAGAGGTGCGCTGGTAGGGGCCGGTTTCACAACCGGGCGTCCCCGACGCCAGCGCACGCCCAGGCCCCTCCGAGGGCCTTTTTTATTGCCTAAATTCCCAGACAGACCAGAAGATCAGCCTCAGGAGAGCGTAATGAGCGAGATGATGACCGGCGCCGAGATGGTCGTCCGCGCGCTTCAGGACCAGGGTGTCGAGCACCTGTTCGGTTATCCGGGCGGCGCCGTACTCCCGATCTACGATGCGATCTTCCAGCAGGACAAGGTCAAGCACGTGCTCGTCCGCCACGAGCAGGGCGCGGTCCATGCCGCCGAGGGCTATGCGCGCTCCGGCGCCGGTAAGGTCGGCTGCGTGCTCGTCACTTCCGGCCCCGGCGCGACCAACGCTGTCACCGGCCTGACCGACGCGCTGCTCGACTCCATCCCGCTCGTCGTCATCACCGGCCAGGTTCCGACGCATCTGATCGGCTCCGACGCCTTCCAGGAATGCGACACGGTCGGCATCACCCGCTCCTGCACCAAGCACAATTATCTGGTGAAGAGCATCCACGATCTGCCGCGCGTCCTGCACGAGGCGTTCTATGTCGCGGCGAATGGTCGTCCGGGCCCGGTCGTCATCGACATCCCGAAGGACATCCAGTTCGCGACCGGCACCTATAGCCGCCCGCGCGACAACCAGCACAAGACTTACCGCCCGGTGGTCAAGGGCGACCTCGCCAAGATCAAGGCGGCGGTCGAGTTGATGGCAGGCGCCAAGAAACCGGTCTTCTATACCGGCGGCGGCGTCATCAATTCCGGCCCGCACGCCTCGGCGCTGCTGCGCGAACTGGCGCGGCTGACCGGCTTCCCGGTCACCTCGACGCTGATGGGGCTCGGCGCCTTTCCGGCCGCAGACAAGCAGTGGCTCGGCATGCTCGGCATGCACGGCACTTACGAGGCCAATCTGGCGATGCATGACTGCGACGTCATGATCAATATCGGCGCGCGCTTCGACGACCGCATCACCGGCCGGATCGACGGCTTCTCGCCGCGCTCGAAGAAGATCCATATCGACATCGACCCGTCCTCGATCAACAAGACGGTCAAGGCCGATATCGGCATCGTCGGCGATTGCGCCCATGTGCTCGAGGATATGGTGCGGATCTGGCGCGAGAGCAGCCCGCAGGTCGACAAGACCGCGCTCGCCACCTGGTGGACGCAGATCGAAGGCTGGCGCGGTCGCAAGAGCCTCGCCTACAAGCAATCCGATACGATCATCAAGCCGCAATATGCGCTGGAGCGCCTCCATGCGCTGACCAAGGATCGCGACACCTACATCACGACCGAGGTCGGTCAGCACCAGATGTGGGCGGCGCAGTACCTGCAGTTCCAGGAGCCGAACCGCTGGATGACCTCGGGCGGCCTTGGCACGATGGGCTACGGCCTGCCGGCGGCCATTGGCGTGCAGATGAAGCATCCCAAGGCGCTGGTCATCGACGTCGCCGGCGAGGCCTCGATCCTGATGAACATGCAGGAGATGTCGACGGCGGTGCAGTACCGGCTGCCGGTCAAGGTCTTCATCCTCAACAACGAGTATATGGGCATGGTGCGCCAGTGGCAGGAACTGCTGCATGGCGGGCGCTATTCGGAGAGCTATTCGCAGTCGCTGCCGGACTTCGTGAAGCTCGCCGAGGCCTATGGCGGCCACGGCATCCGCTGCGACGACCCGGCCAAGCTCGACGCCGCGATCATGGAGATGATCGAGACGCCCGGCCCGGTGATCTTCGACTGCCATGTCGCCAAGGAAGAGAACTGCTTCCCGATGATCCCGTCGGGCAAGGCGCATAACGAGATGATCCTGCCCGATTTCGAAGGCGATACCGGCCAGATCATCGACGCCAAGGGCAAGCAGCTCGTTTGACGAAGCATCGTCATGCTCGGGCTTGACCCGCGCATCTCAGGCCGACGGGGCGTTCCGCCCTCGAAGAGTTTCTCGGGTCGAAACTTCGCTACGTCCGAGAATGACGCTGGCGGCATGGCAAAGGAAACGACATGGCTACGATCGGTCTGATCGGCGGGATGAGCTGGGAGTCGACCGCGGTCTACTACCGGCTGCTCAACGAGGGCGTGCGCGCGCGTGCGGGCGGGCTGCACTCGGCCGATGTATTGCTGCATTCGGTCGACTTCGCTGGTATCGCCGAGATGCAGGCACAGGGTGACTGGGCGGCGGCAGGCGCGGCGCTGGCCGAGAGCGCACGCCGGCTGGAGCGCGGCGGCGCTTCCTGCCTCGTGCTCTGCACCAACACCATGCACAAGGTGGCCGACCGGATCACGGGCGCGACCAAGCTGCCCTTCCTGCATCTGGCCGATGTGACGGCGCGGGCGATCCGCGCCACGCCGTCGCGCCGACCGCTGCTGCTGGCGACGCGCTTCACCATGGAACAGAACTTCTACCGCGACCGGCTGAAGGCCTTCGGCGTCGAGGCGCTGGTGCCGCAGCCGCAGGAGCGCGACGCGATTCACCGCGTGATCTACGAGGAATTGTGCCGCGGCCGCGTCGAGCCGGCGTCGCGCGAGTGCTATCGCGCTGTCGTCGAACGCGCGGTGCGGGAGGAGGGCGCCGATGGCGTGATCCTCGGCTGCACGGAGATCACGCTTTTGGTCTCTCAGGCGGATTTCACGGTTCCCGTCTTCGACACCACCGCGCTCCATGTCGCGGCGGCGCTCGATTTCGCCGGCGAAGTGGAGAGCGTGGCCGCATGAAGCTGCTCATCGGCAACAAGTGCTACTCGTCCTGGTCGCTGCGGGCCTGGCTGCTGCTACGCGCCAAGGGGATCGCCTTCACCGAGCAGCTCGTGCCGCTCGACGAGCCCGGTTTCAAGGAGACCGTCTTCGCCGCGGCGCCCGGCAGCGGCGGTACCCTGCCGATGGTGGTCGATGGCGATATCGCCGTCTGGGAGACGCTGGCAATCTGCGAGTATCTCCATGACACGCATCCGCAGGCCCGGATTTGGCCGCGCGACGTCGCGGCCCGCGCCCATGCGCGTGCCGTCTCCAGTGAGATGCATGCGGGCTTCATGGCGCTACGCAGTACCTGCCCGATGAATCTGGGCAAGCGCTTTGCCGGCCGCGACCGCGGTCCGGGCGTCGCCCGCGACGTCGAGAGGGTCACCGGGTTGTGGCGGCAGGCGCGCGAGCGCTTCGGTGCTGCTGGCGATGGGCCGTTCCTCTACGGCGCCTTCTCGGCGGCGGATGCGATGTTCGCGCCGGTCGTCACCCGCCTCGATACCTATGGCATCGCCGTCGACCCCGTTTCGCAGGATTACATGCGGGCGATCCTCGCGCTTCCCGCCTATCGCGAGTGGCTTGCTGCCGCGCTGGCCGAGCCATGGATCGTAACGCAGGACGAGGTGGACGAGCCCGCCCTCGTCGATCTCCGTCACTCCTGAGCTTTCCCTTTCGCCAATCGTCTGCTCCAACCCGCCTACAGGTCCGTCATGTCGAAGCCCGCTACCCATTATCCGAATGCCCCGAAGGCCCAGCCGAGCGCGCGCCATACCCTGGCGGTGATCGTCGACAACGAACCGGGCGTTCTTGCCCGCATCGCCGGGCTATTCTCGGGGCGCGGGTACAATATCGAGAGCCTCACCGTCTCCGAGACCGAGCATGAGAAACACCTTTCGCGCATCACGGTCGTGACCTCCGGCACCGCCAGCGTCATCGACCAGATCAAGGCGCATCTCGACCGGCTCGTCCCGGTCCACCGCGTCGTCGACCTGACCGAGCAGGGCGAGGCGCTGGAGCGCGAGCTCGCCCTGGTCAAGGTCGTCGGCAAGGGCGAGCACCGCGTCGAGGCGATGCGGCTGGCCTCCGCCTTCGGTGCACGCACGCTCGATGCTTCGCTCACCTCCTTCGTCTTCGAACTCACCGGCTCGACCGAAGAGATCGAGCGCTTCATTAAGCTGATGACCGTGGTGGGGCTCACCGAGGTCTCGCGCACCGGCATCGCCGCGATGAGCCGCGGCCCCGAGGCGATGTGAGCATGGCGCTGACGCCAGAGGTGCTCAGCCTGATCGCGCTCGGGCTCGGCCTCGTCGGCTTTGCCTGCCTCGCCATGCCGGTGCTGATGCGCCTGTCCGGTCGGGCGCCGGCCGAACCGATGGGCAGCGGCAAGAGCTTGCGCTCCCCGCTCTGGTGGGCGGGGTTCATTCTGACGATCGCCGCGATCTTCCTGCAGCGGATGGCGAGCCAGCAGGGCGGCTGAGGCTGATATCCTCACTCTTCGCGGAAACGCGAGGTCATCCCGGATCGCCGCTTCGCGCCGTCCGGGATGACCGTGCTTCGTTTGCAGATCGAGGCGCTATTCAGCCGGCGAAGCCGCCTTCCATCAGGAAACTCTTTTCCTCCGCCGTCGTGTCGCGCTCCAGCACCTCGTTGCGATGCGGGAAGCGGCCGAAGTCGCGGATGATGTTGCGGTGGACCTCGGCGTATTTCACGCCTTCGGGGTCCTCGGCCGCGGCGCAGAGCGCAATGCAGCGCTCCTGATCGGCCAGCTCTTCGGAATGCATGAACGGCATGTAGAAGAAGCGCCTCTCCGGCGCCTCGTAGGCGTCGTCGAAGCCGCGTACGATCGCGCGTTCCGCAACGGCGAGGGCCTGCGCATCGGTCGCGAAGGCGCGCGGGCTGCCGCGGAACATGTTGCGCGGGAACTGATCGAGCAGGATCAGCAGCGCGTAGACGCCTTCCGGGGTTTCTTCCCAGGCGTGGAGCTTGCCGGCTGCCGCGGCCTCATGAACGGGCAGGAAGCGCCGGGTGATCTCCGCATCGAAGGCTTCGTCCTTGGCAAACCATTTCTCGGGGCCGGCCTCGCGCCAGAAGGCGAGAATCTCGGGGGCGCTCGGCAGGGTCATGGGCGGTTCCGTTCTTCAGGCGACAGGGCCTCAGAGATAATTCCTCTCCGGGTTGCCGCCAGCCCCGAAAAACGCTTGCCCGCATGCGGCGGCTGCGCTAGACGACTGAACCGTAACGTACGGTACTGGATTTCTCCGAACCCATGACGCAGGCTCAGGCAGAGGCACAAGGCGAGGCGCTGACGGTGCGCCAGCAGGCCGTGCTTGATGCCGTGCTCAGCCTGATGGTGGAGAAGGGCAGCGGATTGACCATGACCGCCGTGGCGCGGCGCGCCAGCTGCTCCAAGGAAACGCTGTACAAGTGGTTCGGCGACCGCGAGGGCTTGCTGACGGCGACGGTGCAGTGGCAAGCCTCAAAGGTGAGGGCAGGCAATTACGACCGGCAGAATCTCGACGCCGGCACCCTGCGCGAGAGCCTGAAGGGCTTCGCTGCGAACTGGCTGGACGTGATTTCAAGCCCGACTTCGATCGCGCTCAACCGCGTCGCCGTCAGCCAGGCGGCGTCCCGCGACGGGAATCTCGGCTCGATCGTGCTGGCCAATGGCCGCTTCGCCATCGGCGAGCGCCTCAAGCCGGTGCTCGATGCCGGCCGCGAAGCGGGTCTCATCGCCTTCGACGATACAGAGACGGCCTTCCGCACCTTCTTCGGTCTCGCGGGCCGCGACGTCCAGATCCGGCTGTTGCTCGGCGATACGCTGACCTTGAGCAGGGCCGAAATCGCGCGCGACGCGGAGCGCGCAACCGAGCAGTTTCTCACCCTCTACGGCACGGCGCAGAACGATCCGGGCCGGAAGACGAACAACGCGTGACAAAGGAGACACCCATGCGCGTCTATTACGATCGTGATGCCGACATCAACCTGATCAAGGGCAAGAAGGTCTGCATCGTCGGCTACGGCTCGCAGGGCCATGCCCATGCGCTGAACCTGCGCGATTCCGGCGTCAAGGACGTCATCATCGCTCTGAAGGCCGGTTCGGCCACGCGCAAGAAGGCTGAGGATGCCGGCTTCAAGGTGATGACGCCGTCCGAGGCGGCCAAGGTGTCGGACATCATGATGATGCTGACCCCCGACGAGCTGCAGGGCGACATCTATCGCGACGAGCTGCACGCCAACATGAAGGAGGGCGCCGCCCTTCTGTTCGCGCACGGCCTCAACGTCCATTTCAACCTGATCGAGCCGCGCAAGGACCTCGACGTGCTGATGGTCGCCCCGAAGGGTCCCGGCCACACCGTCCGCTCCGAGTATCAGCGTGGCGGCGGCGTGCCGACCCTGATCGCGATCCACCAGGACGCGACCGGCAACGCCCATGACCTCGGCCTGTCCTACGCTTCGGCCAATGGCGGCGGCCGCGCCGGCATCATCGAGACCACCTTCAAGGAAGAGTGCGAGACCGATCTGTTCGGCGAGCAGGTCGTGCTCTGCGGCGGCCTGGTCGAGCTGATCAAGGCCGGCTACGAGACGCTGACCGAGGCCGGCTACGCCCCCGAGATGGCCTATTTCGAGTGCCTCCACGAGGTGAAGCTGATCGTGGACCTGATCTACGAAGGCGGCATCGCCAACATGAACTACTCGATCTCGAACACCGCCGAGTACGGCGAGTACGTCACCGGCCCGCGTATCATCACGGCCGAGACCAAGGCGGAGATGAAGCGCGTGCTGACCGACATCCAGTCGGGCAAGTTCACGCGCGACTGGATGCTGGAGAACAAGGTCAACCAGACCTCGTTCAAGGCGACCCGCGCCCGCTACGCTGCCCATCCGATCGAGGAAGTCGGCGCCAAGCTCCGCGACATGATGCCGTGGATCAAGGCCAAGGCCCTGGTCGACAAGTCGAAGAACTGAGCCCTTTCGATCTCCGTCAAGCTCGGGTCGCCGCTCCGCGGCGCCCGAGAATGACGTGAGAGGCACAGGCTTGAGAGTTTGATTCAAGTGGTTGCGGGTTTGATTCCGCTTGTTCTCGTAACTGCTTGATACCGAACGTCTTCGGATATTTGCGGGCGGCGGCCGGAAGGCTGCCGCCCGCTGCGTTTAGGCGGACGCAGGAACACCGCGGGCCGACAGGAGTTTCACTTCCGGTGCAGGGCCGAAAGGCCAGGGAAACATCATGGGAGACGGTCATGACGGTCGACGTTCGACCCAGAGTGCCCGAACAGGATTTGGAGAGGCTGCGCGGGGGTGACCCGTTGCCGCCGCTGCGGGCGGCCGATCACAGCGATGCCCACCCGGCGGTGGAGACGCCCGTGGAGGCGAGGCAGGGTTTCCTGGGGCGGCCGGTCCTGACTGTGCTGGTCGCGGGGCTCGCCTTGGCCGTGATCGCGTGGATCGCGGTCGATCTGCTCGTCTACTGAATTTCTTGCGGGAGACGGATCGTGTTTGCCTGCTGCCTGGGGAGGCTGCGATGGAACTTTTGCGGATCTTCGAAGCGCCGGCCGTGATCCGGACGGTGCTGGCGCTGTCTCTGGCGATGATGCTGGCGATCGTTCTCGGCCTGCTGTAAGCGCCGGCAGACCCGCGATCGATGCCGAAATCGGCGAAGGCCTCCGGCGCAGGGCGCCGGAGGCCTTTTCGTCGGTCAGAAGGTGACCTTGTCCTTGATCTCGGCCTCGACGTTCGAGGGCAGGGTGCCGCGTTTCACCAGATCGGCGAAATCCTTGAACTTCGCCTTGCCGCGTTCCTCGATGATCTTCTTGGCGCGGACCTCGCCAATGCCCTTGAGGGTGTCGAGCTCGGCGGCGGTGGCCGTGTTGATATTGATCTTTTTGGCCTGGGCAGCCGCGGGCTGGGCGGCGGCGGGTGTCGCCGGCTTGGTTGCGGGCGCTGCCTGCGTTGCCGGGGCGGCGGGCGCCGTGACAGGTGCGGCGGGCTTCGCGGCGGGAGCTGGCTGCGTCGCGGTCTGGGCGAAAGCCTGGCCGCCCATGGCGGCGAGCGCGACGAGGGGGAGCAGGAAACGGGACATCGTCATGGCAAGACCTCACTGGGTCGGCCCGGATCATCGCGTTCGACAGGGGCCGGGTCCCTCTGCCGGACGACGCTGGCGGCGCGGGGCCGTTCAGCGCGCCGCGCCGGGCTCGCCGATGATGGTGGCGCGCCGCGATGCGACGATGCGAATAGACGCCTTTCGAATTGAACAGATACCGAATGCTGTGTTCACCGGGCAGTCAGGTTCGGGGCGCGTTCAGCGGGCGAGAAACTCGCTGACGCGGCCGACGCCGTAGAGCAGCCCGAAGCCCCAGGCGAAGGAGGCACCCCAGTTCGCGAGCTGGAACGCCCAGAACGGCATGGCGACGATGCCCGCCACGATCGCGATCACCGCCCTGAGCGGCCCGAAGAAGTGGCCGATCAGAATGCTCGCGATGCCCCACTTCTCGAAGAAGGCGTGGCCGCGGTCTAGGAGTTCAGGGTTCTTGGTGAAGGGCCAGTAGTCGTGGACGCGCGGGCCGAGGACGAGCCCGGCCCAGTAGGACACCCAGAAGCCGGCACCGGCGCCGAGCGAAGCCGCCAGCGCCAGCGGAACGAGGTTGAGGCCAGAAGCTCCTGCGACGGCGCCGAAGGTGGTGAAGAATACTGTGGCCGGGACGAGCCAGGAGAGAATCGCGACGCATTCGGCGAAGGCGACCGCGAAGACGATCGGGATCGCCCATTGCTGATTGGCCTGCATGAACTCGACGAGCGCCTTCATGGCTTGTTCGATGTCGGCCATGGCGTTCGGCTCGGCTCCTGCGGGGTCGGGTCGGCTCAGGCATATGGCTGTGTCGGCGGAACGATGCAAGCGACGGGCAGCCGCAGGGCGTGGCGCCGTTGCCTTCCCGGAACGATCGCCTATTAATTTCGGCAATACAGAAAAGCTGCCGGCACGGCGCAAGGCTGCCGACGAGGAAACGGATTTCATGGAGTTGCAGGATCGCCCGCATGCTCATGCGGGGAAAGCGCCGGTTTCGTCGGGGGATCCGGCGGTTGCGCTGGGCGGTGTCGACATCACCTTCCATCTCGCCGATGGCGGCCGCTATCAGGCGGTCAAGGGCATCGATCTCAAGGTCCATCCCGGCGAGTTCGTCTCGATCGTCGGGCCGACAGGCTGCGGCAAGTCCACGCTGCTCAACGCGGCGGCGGGGCTTCTTTCGCCGTCGGCCGGCTCGGTCGGCATCTTCGGCAAGCCGCTTGCGGGCCTCAACCGCCGCGCCGGCTATCTCTTCCAGCAGGACGCGTTGATGCCGTGGAAGACGGCACTGGACAACGTCAAGGTCGCGCTGGAGCCGATGGGCGTGCCGGAGCGGGAGGCGGATCAGCGCGCCCGCGAATGGCTGGCGCGGGTGGGTCTGCGGACCTTCGTCGACCGCTATCCGCACATGCTCTCGGGCGGCCAGCGCAAGCGCGTCAGCCTCGCGCAGATGCTGATCCGCAATCCCGAGATCCTGCTGATGGACGAACCCTTCGGGCCACTCGACGCGCAGACCCGGCAGATCATGGGCAACCTCCTGCTCGATCTCTGGTCGCGCGACCGCAAGGCGCTGATGTTCGTCACCCACGACCTGGAAGAGGCGATCGCGCTCTCCGACCGGGTGGTGGTGATGTCGGCCGGCCCGGCGGCGGGGATCGTCGCCGACTACAAGGTCGACCTGCCGCGCCCGCGCGACATCGCCGACATCCGGCTGGAAAAGGCCTTCCACGAGATCCATCGCGATATCTGGACCTCGCTGCGCGTCGAGGTGCAGAAGGCCTATGCGATGGGCGAGGGACGTGAGCTGGTCGGAGGAGACGCATCATGAAGCGCATGAAGCTCATCTCGCTCCAGATCCTGGTGATGATCGCATTCCTGCTGTTCTGGCATGTCGCGACGACCACGAGCCTGTTCGGCGACGTCAAGACGATCCAGTTCTTCTTCTCGACGCCGGTCGCGGTGCTGACGCGCACTTTCAAGCAGCTCACCAGCGCCGACATCTACTGGCATCTCGGCATCACCCTGACCGAGACGGTGCTCGCCTTCGTCATCGGCTCGCTCGCGGGCATCCTGTTCGGCTTCGCCTTCGCGCGGCGCGAGCTGCTTTCTCAGGTGTTCGACCCCTATATCAAGGCGGCGAATGCGCTGCCGCGCGTCGTGCTGGCGCCGATCTTCGCGCTCTGGTTCGGGCTGGGCATCTGGTCGAAGGTGGCGCTTGGCTTCACGCTCGTCTTCTTCATCGTGTTCTTCAACGTCTACCAGGGCGTGCGCGAGGTCTCGCCGACGATCCTGGCCAATGCGCGCATGCTCGGCATGAACGAGCGCCAGCTCTTCAAGCATGTCTACTGGCCCTCGGCGCTGACCTGGATGTTCTCCTCGCTGCACACCTCGGTCGGCTTCGCGCTGGTCGGCGCGGTGGTCGGCGAATATCTCGGCTCCTCGGCGGGGCTCGGCTACAAGATCCATGAGGCGGAGAGCGTGTTCGACGTCACCGGCGTGTTCTCGGGCATGCTGATCCTGGCGATCTTCGTCATCGCCATCGACGCGCTGGTGACGTTGGTCGAGAAACGGCTGCTGGTCTGGCGGCCGGGGCAGAGCTCGACGACGGTGGCCTGATGGCGGCCGAGCCCGGGGCGGAAACCGTGGCTTCCTCTACGTCATATCGCTAGGATCGGAGCATCGCGCGCAAGAGTGGGAGGTTCCGGTGGCCGAAACGATCAGCATCGGTGGGCTGCTCCTGGAGTTCCTGCACGACAAGGACGAAACCGAAGGCAGCGTCGACGTCTTTCGGATGACCGTGGCTCCCAAGGGAAAGGTTCCCGTGCCTCACCATCACGAGAGCTGGGACGAGACGGTCTACGGTCTCGACGGAACCTTGACGTTCACGATCGACGGCCGCGACGTCGCCTTGCGGCCCGGTCAGTCGGCCTTCATCCGGCGCGGCGTCATCCACGGCTTCCGGAACGACAGCGATCGGGCGGCGACCTGCCTCTGCATCCTGTCGCCCGGCGTGCTGGGGCCGGGATATTTTCGTGAGATCGCCGGCCTGCTGGTCGGTGGCGGGCCGCCCGATCCCGCCGCGGTCAGGGAGGTCATGGTCCGTCACGGCCTCGTTCCCGCAGTGCCGGCGGGCTGAGCTACGGACGGCCAGGGCCATGCGGGTCGGCGGGGCGGGCACCCCGCCGCTCCGGCCGGTGGACTTTTTTGGCTGTTCTACCGGCGCATTTCCGTCAGCGCCCTCTGCAAGGGAGCGGGCGAGACCTGGATAGGCCCGTCGAAGGGCGCATCCATGTCCACGATCAGGTAGATCGCTCCGCCGATCAGAGCCGCAGCCGCGATGAAGCAGGTCACGACCACGGCGTTCCGCGGGGCGCGGAAGCCGAAGGTCGCGAAGATCAGGACCAGCCAGGCGACGACCATCAGCATCAGCGGCCGCGGCAGCGAACCCTCGGCCTGTTCCACAAGGCTCCAGCGCAGCTCCAGCACCTTGCGATATTGTTCGCGCATGTCGTTCCAGATCGAGAGCTGAGAGGCGCGGTTCGGTTCGAAGGCGCGCAGGCGGGTTCCGACATCCTCGAGCAACCGTTCGGATGTCGTGTCCGACAGCCCGCCTTCAGCAGTCCAATGGCCGTTCGCGGCGCGCTCGGTATAGGCGACAAGCCCCTGGCGGGTTTCGCCGGCCTCCGGGCCATAGAGGAACAACATCCGATCGAGCAGGATCAGCTCGGTGGCGTAGCTGTGAACGTCCCGGTTGACCCCGTCGAACCTGCTCTTCGCCGAGGTGATCATCAGGCCKAGCACCAGAGACGTCATCACGACGAAAATATTGGCGATGAGATGCAAGACCTTCTGCGTGTCGTCCAGCCGTTGATGCTCCGGAAGCCGCTCGTAGGAGAACAGTGCGCCCAGAGAGGCTGCCATCAGGCAGACAAACACGAATATGGCGATGCGCATCTCGTTCACGGTCGGCCCTCGTCTTGCAGATGCAACGGGTAGACATGCGTGGACATGCCAGGCGGCGGCGCTTTGCCGGCTGGCTCGGGATTCTTGCTCCCGCCGTTCAATCTAGCCTATGTTCGACGCAAATGCGCGCCCGTCAGAAGCGCCAGCAGGATCCAAACCGGAGGAACGCCTATGCTCTTGTCCCGCCGCAGCGCGCTGGCTGCGCTTGCTCTTTCGACCGCCCTCGGCGCGGCATCCCATGCGCTCGCCCAGAATGCGGAGAAGCCGAAGCTTACACTCGGCGTCGGCGGCAAGCAGCTGCTCTACTACCTGCCGCTCACCGTCGCGGAGAAGAAGGGCTTCTTCAAGGAGCAGGGGCTCGACGTCGAGATCAACGATTTCGGTGGCGGCGCGAAGTCGCTGCAGGCGCTCGTCGGCGGCTCGGTCGATGTCGTGACCGGCGCCTATGAGCACACCATCCGCATGCAGGCGAAGGGGCAGGACATCCGCGCGGTGATCGAGCTCGGCCGCTTCCCGGCGATCACCATCGCCGTGCGCAAGGACCTTGCCGACAAGGTCAAATCGGCTGCCGATTTCAAGGGGCTCAAGATCGGCGTGACGGCGCCGGGCTCCTCGACGGCGCTAACCGCGCAATACGCCATGGTCAAGGCCGGACTGAAGGCGACGGACGCGCCGATCATTGGTGTCGGGGCCGGCGCGAGCGCGGTCGCGGCGATCAAGCAGAAGCAGGTCGACGTGATCTCGCATCTCGATCCGGTGACCTCGAAGCTCGAGGCCGACGGCGACATCGTCTCTCTGATCGACACCCGCACCGAGGCCGGCACCAAGGCGCTGTTCGGCGGCTCCAACCCGGCGGCGGTGCTCTATCTCAAGAACGACTTCGCCGAGAAGAACCCGATCACGACGCAGAAGCTGGTCAACGCCTTCATGAAGTCACTGAAATGGCTGGAAACCGCGAAGCCTGAAGAGGTTGCCGACCTCGTGCCGGAAGAGTTCCTGCTCGGCGACAAGCCGCTCTACATCCGCGCAGTGAAGAACTCGCAGGAGAGCTATTCGCGCACTGGCATCTCCACGCCCGACGCCATGAAGAGCATGTATGACTCGCTGAAGCTCCTCGACCCGGAGCTGACCAACTCCAATGTCGACCTGTCGAAGACCTTCATCGACAGCTTCGCCAAGAAGGCAGCCTCCGGCTCCTGAGCCATGCATTTGGCTTAGAGCTGTCATTTGATGTCGCGTGCAATCTGCATCCAGTGCATGCTGGGCGGATTCGCGCTGGGGGGATCAGGTGAGCAGCGATACGGCATTTCTGGATGGCGGCGGCGAGATGGCCGCCGCCATCCGCGACTATGACTGGAGCACGACCCCGCTTGGGCCGATCGGCCAGTGGCCGGTGGCCCTGAAGACGGCGGTCGGCATGATGGTCAACTCGCACTTCCCCAAATGCATCGCTTGGGGCGCGGATTTGATCACCATCCACAATGATGCCTTCCGGTCTATCCTCGGCGACAAGCCGCCCGCCCTCGGCCGCTCCTTTCATGAGGTCTGGTCCGAGGTCTGGGAAGAGATCGGCCCGATGACGGCCAAAGCGCTGGCCGGCGAGGCGACCTTCATCGAAGACTTCCCGCTCACCATCAATCGCTACGGCCATCCCGAAGAGGTGTGGTTCACCTTCTGCTACAGTCCGATCCGGGACGAGGCCGGCCGGGTTCTCGGCATGATCGACACGGTGATGGAGACGACCGGCAAGATGCTCGCCGAGCGCAACGGCCGCCTGCTCAACGCCGAACTTGCCCACCGCATGAAGAACACGCTCGCGATGATCGCGGCGATCGCCAGCCAGACCTTCCGCTCGGCGGAAACGCTCGAAGAGGCGCAATCAGTCCTGAGCGAGCGCATCGCCACGCTCGGCGAGGCCCATTCGATCCTGACGCAGTCGAGCTGGAGCAGCGCGCCGATCCGCACGGTGGTCGAAGGGGCGCTGGCGCCGCATCGCTCGGGCCTCGGCACGATCCGCATCGAGGGGCCGCTGCTGCGATTGCCGGCCGATCAGGCGATGACGCTGGCCCTCGCGGTCAACGAACTCGCGACAAATGCGGTGAAGTACGGTGCGCTCTCGGTGGAGGCCGGAGAGGTCTCAATCGGCTGGTCGATCGGGCGTCCGCAGAGCGAGGACGCCTTCCGCTTCGAATGGCGTGAAAGCGGTGGCCCTCCCGTCGTGAAGCCGCGCCGCCAGGGTTTTGGCTCGCGGCTGGTGGAGCGCGTCATGTCGCAGAAGTTCCATGGCGAGGTTGAGCTGGACTATCGGCCGGAAGGGCTGCGTTATCTGCTGGCCACCACGATGGTGAATGTCGCGCCGCGCGAGTGACTGTCCCGCAGGCCATGCGCTGCTTTCTGTCCCAGCGATGACAAGGGACCTGCGCTTCGTCGCGGTGGGTCCTTTTCCTTTTTGCACGCCTTTCAACTGCACGCTGGACTTGCCGGGGCGGGGGCGCGACAGTGCGGCGCTGACGTAAGGAGAGGCGACATGACAGAACGCGCCGCCGTCGAAGCCCTGATCCGCGATGCCTACGCTGCCCGCCATCGGGGCGATCTCGATGCCCTGATGGAATACCTCCATCCCGATTGCAGCTACCGGCTCGCCGGCGGACCGCAGGCGGCCGAGGTCTTTGCCGAGCCGGACGGGCATTCCGCCGTGCGCGAGCAGATGGCCGGGCTGATCGCGACCTATGTGTTCCGTAACATCGAAGAGCTGGCGCTGACGGTCGATGGGGATCGGGCGACGCTGCATTGGCGCGCCGATGTCGAGTGCAAGCCGACTGGCCGCACCGGCTCCTTCGAGGTCATGGACATCTTCACCATCGCCGACGGCAAGGTGAAGAGCCTCACCCAGTTCACGGACACGGCCGGCGTGGCCCGGCTGTCGATGCCCCAGCCTTCGCGCTGATCGCGGACATCACCGCTTTCGATTTGCGCCTTGCGCGAGAGCCGTTAGGTTCGCGGGCTCATCGTGAACGGGGTATCGCTTCGGACCATGAATATTCTCTCGATCCAGTCCCATGTCGCCTATGGCCATGTGGGCAACGCCTCGGCGACCTTCCCGATGCAGAGGCTCGGCGTCGAAGTCTGGCCGATCCACACGGTGCAGTTCTCGAATCATACCGGCTACGGCAACTGGAAGGGCCGCGTCTTCGATGGCGGCATGATCGATGAGGTGATGGAGGGCATCGCCGAGCGCGGCGTGCTCGCCAACTGCGACGGCGTGATCTCCGGTTACATGGGCTCTGCCGATATCGGCCACGCCATCCTCTCAGCAGTCGAAAAGGTGCGGGCAGCGAATCCGAAGGCGCTCTATTGCTGCGACCCGGTGATCGGCGATGTCGGCCGCGGCATCTTCGTGCGCCCCGGCATCCCGGAGTTCATGCGCGAGCAGGCAGTGCCTGCCGCGGATATCGTGACGCCCAACCAGTTCGAGCTGGAGTTGCTGACGGATATCGAGGTGAAGACCGTCGCCGATGCGCACCGCGCCGTCGAGGCTCTGCGCGACGCCGGGCCGAAGGTGGTGATGGTGACCTCGCTCGTGACCGAGGAAACGCCGGCCGGTTCGATCGACCTCATGGCGGCGGACGCCAAGGGGACCTGGCGGGTGCGCACGCCGAAGCTCGACGTCAGCGTCAACGGCGCAGGCGACGCGATCGCGGCGCTGTTCTTCACCCATTACCTGCGTGAGGAATCGGCCGCGGCCGCGCTGTCAAAGGCGTCGTCCTCGATCTACGGGCTGCTGAAGCGCACAAAGGAGGCGGGCTCGCGCGAGATCCTGACCGTGGCGGCGCAGGACGAGTTCGTCACGCCCTCGCAGGTCTTCGAGCCCCAGGCGATCTGACGTCGATGCGGTGGACTTCCCTCAGCCCTCATCCCGAGGAGCGCCGCAAGGCGCGTCTCGAAGCACGTCCCAGGGGGCTCCGGAACCATCTGGACCATCCTGCTCGATGCCGCTTCGCGGCTCCTCAGGGTGAGAGCTGGAAGAGTGTTCTTCGATGAGGCTGCGTGTCGGCACCTTCAACGTCGAGAACCTGCTGACGCGCCATCGCTTCGAGCCGGGCGGGCGCACGGAGACGGCGGCAGCGATGTCGCTGTTCCATTTCCCCCGCTCCGACGAGCGCGACGCGGTGGAGCGCTCTCTCGCCGTGGCGCTGGAGGACGACAAGCGCCAGATGACCGCGCTCGCCATCGCCGAGGCGCAGGCCGATCTCTGGATGCTGCAGGAGGTCGACTCGCTCGCGAGTTTGCAGGCCTTCTTCGCCAACTACGTCCATCGCATCGCCGACCACCGCTACGGCCATTTCACGCTGATCGACGGCAATGACCGCCGCAGCATCGACATCAGTTTCGCGGCGCGGCGCGACCTGTTCGGTCCGGGGCAGCTCAAGGTGCGCTCGCACAAGGACCTGACCTTCGCAGAAGCCGGCGTGCATGACCGTGAGCTCGCCAGGCTCGGCATCGGGCCGCATGGCAAGGTCTTTGCGCGCGACTGCCTGGAGGTGGAGCTGACCCTCGGCGGAAGGCGGCTCAGCCTGTTCGGCTGCCACTTCAAGTCGATGAATAACGGCCGCGAGGATGGCCGGGAAATGACGCTGCCCGTCCGCCGCGCCGAGGCGCGGGCGGTGAAATGGCTGATCCAGCAACGCTTCGGCGGCGGCTGGCGCGAGACGAACTGGATCGTGCTGGGCGATCTCAACGGCTATCGCTACAGCCTTGGGCCGCGCGCCGAGCGGGCCGACGAGGGCGCGAGCGGCATCGAACCTTTGCTGGACGATTTTGCCGTCGATCCGATGGAGACGTTGCCGGCGCATGAACGCTGGACGCATTTCCGGCGCTACTGGTCTGAGGACCAGGAGAAGCTGATCGACAGCCATATGCCGCTCGACCACATCCTGCTTTCGCCGGCACTGGCGGTGGCCAATCCGCTGCCCGCCATGCAGATGATCCGGAGCGGTCTGCCGTACCGCGTGCCGCTCGATCCGCGTGCGCCTGACCGCTCGATGGCGCGGCTGGCCACCTGCGCCGACCGCTACCCGCGTGTCGGCTGGGACCGTCCGAAGGCTTCCGACCACTGTCCGCTCACGATCGACCTCGAAATTCCCGCAGGGTGACCCCGATGAAACGCCGCTTCGTCACGCTCGACGTCTTCACCACGCGCCGCCATGCCGGCAATCCGCTGGCGGTGGTGCTCCAGTCGGAAGGGCTCGATACCGAGGCGATGCAGGCCATCGCGCGCGAGTTCAATCTGTCGGAGACGGTCTTCGTCTCGCCGCCCGAGAAGCCGGGGCATCGCGCTTCTGTCCGCATCTTCACGCCGGGCGCCGAACTCCCCTTCGCCGGCCATCCGACTGTTGGCACCGCCGTCTGGCTCGCGCTCACCGACCATGCCGCGGGCGCGCCCGCCGATATGCTGGTGCTGGAGGAGACGATCGGGCCGGTTTCCTGCGCCGTCGAGATCACCGGCAGCCATGCCGGGCATGCGATCTTCACCTTGCCGCGTCTGCCGGAGCAGGTGGGGGAGGCGGCGACTGCCGGCGCGATCGCGGCAGCGCTCGGGCTTCAGTCCAGCGATCTCGGCTTTGCAGCGCACAGGCCGACGGTCTTTTCTGCCGGCGTGCCGTTCCTCTGCGTGCCCGTGGCGACGCGGGAGGCCGTGGGCCGCGCAAGGCCGGAGGCCGCGCATTGGCAAGCGGCGATCGGCGCGGGCGGTGCCTTCCTCTACAGCGCCGAGACTGCAGAGGCCGGGAACGCCTTTCATGCCCGAATGTTCTGGCCTGGGACCGGAATCGGTGAGGATCCGGCGACGGGCGGCGCGGTCGCGGCCTTCGCTGGTGCCGTCATGGCCTATGACAAGCCGGATGACGGCGACCATCGCTTCGTCGTCGAACAAGGCTACGAGATGGGCCGGCCTTCGCAGATCGCGCTGGAACTGAGCGTGCGGAACGGCGCACTCGTCTCGGCGCGCATCGGCGGTTCGGCCATCGTGGTCAGCGAGGGCGTGTTGCTGTGAGCGACGGCGTCGAGAACGGCACGATCGTCCGGCTGTCGCAGGTCGATGCCAAGATCGAGTCCTATGACTGGCGTTTTGCGCGCGAGAGCGCCGCAGACATCGAAGCGCATTGGGCCAGGATCAGTGCTGGCAAGCCGGCCATGTTCAACGGTCGCGTCATGCTGCAGCACCGCGCCGCGATCCGCGACGGCGTGTTCGAGGCCGGTTATTTCGAGACCGACTATGCCGCTTTCATGACCTGGCGCGACGTCGGCCATCCCGGCCCGGTGATCCGCAACGGTTTCGCCATGGCGGCGCTTCGGGCCAGGGACGGCGCCTTCCTCTGCGGCAAGATGGGTGAGCACACGGCCAATGCAGGCAAGGTCTATTTCGCCGCCGGCACGCCCGACCGCGAGGATGCCCGCCCCGACGGCAGGCTCGACCTGGCCGGAAGCGTCACGCGCGAGCTCGCGGAGGAGACGGGCCTGCGCGTCGAGGAACTCGATGTGGGCGAGGGCTGGACGGCGGTGATCGAGCAGGGCCGCATCGCCTTCATGCGCGAGGTCCACATCGACCTGCCGGCGGAGGCGGCGCGCGTACTGATGCTGGAGCGGATGAAGCATCTCGAAGAGGAGGAACTCTCCGACATCGTGATCGTGCGCGACCTCGCCGAGACGGAAAAGCATGACATGCCGCCCTTCATGCGCCGCTATCTCGCACATATGTTCGGCGGTGCCTGAACTTGTTCGGTCATTCGTAAAGCCCTCATCCTGAGGAGGCCCATAGGGCCGTCTCGAAGGATGCTTCAGGAGGCTCCGGAATCATCTGGAGCATCCTTCGAGACGCCGCTTCGCGGCTCCTCAGGATGAGGGCTGACAATCCAAACGGTTCAGAGCTGCCTTGTCCGCATGCCTCACGAAAGTGATCCGATGACCTCTACTGAATTCGCTTATCCCGAGGCTCTCACGCTGCCGGCCGAGAACCCCTTCGCCACGCGCTGGGAAACGCCGTTCCGCCTGCCGCCCTTCGCTGCGATCAAGCCGGAGCACATCCGACCGGCCTTCGACGCGGCGCTCGCCAAGCACAGGGCCGAGATCGCCGCGATCGTCGGCGACAAGGCTGCGCCCGATTTCGCCAATACGATCGAAGCGCTGGAACGGGCAGGGCGTGCGCTCAGCCGCGTCGGCGGCGTGTTCTACAACCTGACCGGTGCCGACACGAACGAGGCGCTGCAGGCGATCGAGCGCGAGATGTCGCCGATCTCCTCGCGGCACTGGTCGGCGATCATGATGGATGAGGGGCTCTTCGCCCGCGTCGACGCGGTCAATGCCGCGCGCGATATGCTCGGCCTCGATGCCGAGCAGGCGCGCCTGCTGGAGCGGACCTATAAGGGCTTCATCCGCTCGGGTGCGAAGCTGAACCCCGAGGGCAAGAAGCGACTTGCTGCGATCAACGAGCGGCTGGCCGCGCTCGGTACCCAGTTCAGCCAGAACGTGCTGAAGGATGAATCCTCCTATGCCCTGTTCATCGAAGCCGAGGCCGGGCTCGCCGGTCTTCCAGAGTTCCTGAAGGCGGCGATGGCGCGCGCTGCGGCCGATCGCGGCAAGCCGGGCCAGCATGCGGTGACGCTGTCGCGCTCGATCATCGAGCCTTTCCTGACTTTCTCGACCCGCCGCGATCTGCGCGAGGAAGCCTTCATCGCCTGGAGCAAGCGCGGCGAGAATGGCGGCGAGAGCGACAACCGTGCGATCGTCGCGGAGATGGTGAAGCTGCGGGCCGAAAAGGCGAAGCTGCTGGGATATCCGACCTTCGCGCATTTCAAGCTCGACGACGCCATGGCGAAGACGCCGGAGCATGTGCGCGGGCTGCTGGAGCTGGTCTGGAAGCCGGCCAAGGCGCGGGCGGCGCGCGAGGCGGCCGATCTCGCGGCGCTCGCCCAGGACGAGGGCGAGAACGGGCCGATCCGCCCCTGGGACTGGCGCCATTATGCCGAGAAGGTCAGGCAGAAGACCTTTGCGCTCGATGAAGCCGTGCTGAAGCCCTATCTGCAGCTCGACCGCGTCAGGCAGGCCGCCTTCGACGTCGCCGGCAAGCTCTTTGGGCTTTCCTTCGCCGAGCGGCCGGAGCTCGCGGGCTATCACCCGGATGTCCGCATTTTCGAGGTGACGGAGACCGGCTCCGGGCGCCATATCGGCCTGTTCATCGGCGACTACTTCGCCCGCTCCTCGAAGCGCTCGGGCGCCTGGATGAGTGCCTTCCGCGGCCAGCGCAAGCTCGACGGCGAGACCCGGCCGATCATCGTCAATGTCTGCAATTTCGCGAAGCCGGCGGAGGGCAAGCCCGCGCTGCTCTCGCTCGACGATGCGCGCACGCTCTTCCACGAGTTCGGCCATGCGCTGCATGGGCTGCTTTCGGACGTGACCTATGGCTCGCTCGCCGGCACGGCAGTGGCGCGCGATTTCGTGGAGCTGCCCTCGCAGCTTTACGAGCACTGGTTCCTGACGCGCGAGGTGATGCGGGACTATTGCCTGCATGCCGAGACGGGCGAGCCGATCCCGGAGGCGCTGATCGACAAGATCGAGAAGGCGCAGACCTTCAACCAGGGCTTCGCCACCGTGGAGTACACCTCCTCGGCGTTGGTCGATCTCGCCTTCCATTCGCTGGAGGAGCCGGCGGAGGTCGATCCGCTCGCCTTCGAGGCGGCGGAACTCGCGCGCATCGGCATGCCCAGTGAGATCATCATGCGCCACCGCACGCCGCACTTCACCCATGTCTTCTCGGGCGACGGCTATTCGGCCGGCTACTACAGCTATCTCTGGTCGGAGGTGATGGACGCCGACGCTTTCAACGCCTTCATCGAGACGGGCGACGTGTTCTCAGCTCAGCTCGCCGAAAAGCTGAAGCGCTACATCTACTCGGCCGGCGACACGCGCGACGCTGCCGAGGCCTATACGCTCTTCCGCGGCCGGTTGCCGACCCCGGATGCGCTGCTCGAGAAGCGGGGGCTGGCCGCCTGAGCGGGAGCATGGCGAACCGCCGCGCTCAGGGCGGAAACGAGCCCTGAGCCTCGGTCTGGACAAGGACGGCACCGCTTTTGTCGAGCGCCTCGATCGTCCAGATATAGCGATGTCTCTGCCCCGTCGGAGGGCAGGGGCCGACATAGCTGATTGCCCCCTGCGCCACTCGCCCCTTGCCGTCATAGGCGACTGTCGAGCCGCCATGCCGGAAATTGGGCGCGTCGTAGTCGCGCATGGCAAAGCGCAGTCTCTCCGTGCCTTTCGGAGCGTTTCGGACCACGAAGGCGGGCGAGATTCCGCCGCAAGCGCCTATTCCCTTCCAGGAAAATGAGGCGGAGAAGGCGAATGCGGATGCCGGGATGCCGAGCCCTAGTACGGCTGCTGCGACGGTGGCAGTGGCTATCAGGCGTTTCATCGGCGTGTTCCCTCAACCGGTCCCGAGCGGCTGTCTCAGCCCGGATAACCGAACCTCGCCTTGGTCGCGTGGAGCTGGCTGATCGCGCCCGCGTCGTTGCCGGCGGCGCAGGTCGAGCGGGCGCGCGAAATCTCGCCGCTGACCCGGTCATGCACGCCCTGGGTGGTGTGGCCGGTGGCAAGATCGTTGTCGATCACCGCCTGGAAGCGCTCGACCTCGCCGGAGCAGCCCGTGCCCGTCGGCATGCGGAAGGTGCTCGGCGTCACGCCCGGCGCAGCCTGTTCCGGCGGCGGGGCAGGGGGCGTGCTGACGGTCGAAGTCTGGCAGGCCGATAGCAGGACGGCGCAGAGTGCAAGGACGGGCAGATGGCGCATCGGAAAGCTCCGCGGAGACAAGACCGCCCGACGATGTCTGATTCTCGGGATCGGTGAAATCGCGCTGTCCGACCGGCCGCCTATTGCGGCATGTTGACGGCGAGATATGGCGCGGTCGCCTTTTCGTTGGGGCCGACGATCGCCGGGACCCGGTTCGTGACCGGCTTGAGACTCTTGAGATAGGCGGCCAGCGCGAAAGCATCGGCATCGGTCAGCTTGCCATAGCCATTGTAGGGCATGGCAGGTGCCAGGACGCGGCCGTCGGGCCGGGTCCCCAGACGGATTGCCTTGACGATGTCAGCCTCCGACCAGGAGCCGAGCCCCGTCTCCTTGTCCGGCGTGAGATTGGGCGGAAAGAAGGTGCCGAGGCCCGGAATGTGAAAGCCCACCTCGGATCCCGCGAGCCGCCGTTGCATATCGGGCTTCCCGAGAAAGATGCCCGGCGTATGGCAGCCGGCGCAATCCATGATGCTCGCGAGGTACTCGCCGCGACGCAGCTTCTCCTGCGACGGTGCCGTTTGCGCCGTGAGCGCCGTGGGCACCGAGAGGCCGATGACGATGAGCGCGCCGAAGATCGTCTGCTGCATGATTGCCCCCTGGCGTCTCGTGCAGTCGTTTCCGCTGCACCGATCTGTTCGAGCAGTTGGACATCGTTTGATGGGATGACGTTACGGAATGTTCTAGCATTGCTCTCATGTCGGGGAAAGAACCAAAGACCCGACGAGGTCGGGCCTATCCGCGCTCCGGCATGAAGAACGCCAGCACCGTGAACACGGCAGCCGCAGCGGCGGCCAGCCAGATCGCGTCGAGGCCGATACGGCTGTGCGAGAAGGCTCCAACGACGGCGCCGCTGAGCAGGCCGAGCCACAGCACGAGATGGCGCAGGAAAGCGAGCTTCGGCCCGCCGAGCAGGGCGCCGGCGAGGCGCTGCCCCATCTTCACCAGCGTGCCGGTCATGTAGGTCAGGCCGATCGTGACCTCGCCGTCGCGCTGGAAGACCGAGTTCTCCGCGCCCATCGCCAAGGCGAGCATGCCGGCCGCGGCCGTGCTGAGCCCGATGGTGTCGAGGCCGGCTGCGAAGATCAGCACCGCGGTGACGAAGGCAAGTACCGCCGCCTTCCGCTGTTGCCTGCCGAAATGGCCGATGAGCGACCCGCAGACCACGCCGAGGACGAAAAGGCCGAGGATCGTCGCGGCCAGAACGATGCCGCCGGCATGGCGCCCGGCCAGTTCGATGCCAAGGCGGGTGGTGTTGCCGGTCATGAAGGAGACGAAGAAGCCGCTGAGGCTGATGAAGCCGAGCGCATCGACGAAGCCGGCGAGGCCGGTGAGGCAGAAGGCGAGTCCAATGGCGGGGCGGTCATAGCGCATCATCGGCGCGGGTCTCCGGCAGCACGCGGCCGGCTTCCAGCATGGCGCGACCGCCGGCCGAATCGCACCGCACCAGCATAATCCACAGATCGTCTCTGTCATTTGATGCGCGCGCATGAGACACATGCTTGCGCTCGGCACCTGCTTTCGGTTACATCCTGTCCCGTCGATTTGAGGAACGCCCGTGGTTTCGACCGCCCGCCATGACCTGACGAAGGACTGCGCCGCTGCGCAGGCCGTCAGCATGTGCGCTCGCGCTTCCCTCGCACGCGCTTCGTTCTCGCTTCTTGGCCTTCTTCTCCTTAGCTGCCCCTGAGGGCCGGCCGGGCATGCTGCCTGGGCGCTCAGGGGAGTGACGAGAACCGCCGACAGCAAACCCAGCGCCCGCCTTTTCCGATCTCGCGGCGCACCGAAACCGGAAGCAGACCATGACCAATCCGACCCAGAACAGCTCCTCCAAAGAGCGCGTGCTGATTTTCGACACCACCTTGCGCGACGGCGAGCAGTGCCCCGGCGCCACCATGACCTTCGAGGAGAAGCTGGAAATCGCCGAGGCGCTCGACGTGATGGGCGTCGACATCATCGAGGCCGGCTTCCCGATCGCCTCCGACGGCGATTTCGAGGCCGTCTCGGAGATCGCGCGTCGGCTGAAGCGCGCCACGGTTGCCGGCCTCGCCCGCGCCATCAGCGCCGACATCGCCCGTGCCGGCGAGGCGGTGCGCCATGCGGTAAAGCCGCGCATCCACACCTTCGTCTCGACCTCGCCGATCCATCTGGAGCACCAGATGCGCAAGAGCCAGGAGCAGGTGCTGGAGATCATCACCGCGACCGTGACGCAGGCGCGCAACCTGGTCGAGGATGTCGAGTGGTCGGCGATGGACGCCACTCGCACGCCGATCGACTATCTCTGCCGCACGGTCGAGGCCGCTATCAGGGCCGGCGCCACGACGATCAACCTGCCGGATACCGTCGGCTACGCCACGCCTGACGAGTATCGCGCCATGTTCAAGGCGGTGCGCGAGCGCGTACCGAATGCCGACAAGGCGATCTTCTCGGTGCATTGCCACAACGACCTGGGCCTGGCCGTCGCCAATTCGCTGGCCGGCATCGAAGGTGGCGCGCGGCAGGTCGAATGCACCCTCAACGGCATCGGCGAGCGCGCGGGCAATGCCGCGCTGGAAGAGGTGGTGATGGCGCTGCGCGTGCGCGGGGACGTGCTGCCCTACGACACCGGCATCGACGCGACACAATTGATGCGCGTTTCGAAGGCGGTCTCGAGCGCCTGCTCCTTCCCGGTGCAGTACAACAAGGCGATCGTCGGCCGGAACGCCTTCGCCCATGAGAGCGGCATCCACCAGGACGGCATGCTGAAGAACAACACCACCTACGAGATCATGACTCCGGCCTCGGTCGGCGTGACCAAGACCTCGCTGGTGATGGGCAAGCATTCCGGCCGCGCCGCCTTCCGCTCCAAGCTGAAGGAGATGGGCTACGATCTGGGCGACAACCAGCTCGAGGACGCCTTCACCCGGTTCAAGGCGCTGGCCGACCGCAAGAAGCACGTCTACGACGAGGATATCGAGGCACTGGTCGACGAGAACATCGCCACCGCTCATGATCGGATCAAGCTGGAATCGCTGACGGTGATCGCCGGCACGCGCGGCCCGCAGCGCGCCACCATGAAGCTCGATGTCGAAGGCCGGCACGTCACCGAGGAGGTCGAGGGCAACGGGCCGATCGACGCCATCTTCAATGCGATCAAGACGATCGTGCCGCATGAGGTGACGCTGGAACTCTATGACGTCCATGCCGTGACCGAGGGCACGGACGCCCAGGCGGAGGTGACGGTGCGTCTCTCGCGCGACGGCTCCTCCGTCACCGGCCGCGGCGCCGATCCGGACACGCTGGTCGCCTCGGCCAAGGCCTATCTGGTGGCGCTCAACAAGCTGATCGCTCGCGGCGGGCGCCTGCACGCGCAAGCGGCGGAGTAAGTTCAAGAGCGTCGTTCTCGGGCGGTACGAAGTGCCGACCCGAGAATCTCCGGACGCGAAGAATACCGGAGCCTCGCTCCGCTCGAGATGCTCGGGCCAAGCCCGAGCATGACGCGTTCAGGTCCGTGATTCCGGTGGATGACGCCGGCGCGATCTGGCGCTGGCCTGTCTCTTGCCTTCATCTGCTCTTCCGGTGCGGTCGCCCCCCGGCGACCCTGGGGAGCGATCGCGATGGGCTATTTTCCGAACTGGACCCTGAAAACCTCCGGCGCGGTGATGCCGGACGAGCGGCTGCCGACGGGGCAGACGATCATCGCCGGCTTGCAGCATGTCGTCGCCATGTTCGGCTCGACGGTGCTGGCGCCGGTGCTGATGGGCTTCGACCCGAATGTCGCGATCTTCTTCTCGGGCATCGCGACGCTGCTGTTCTTCGTCATCACGCGCGGGCAGCTGCCGAGCTATCTCGGCTCCTCCTTTGCCTTCATCGGCGTGGTCATCGCGGCGACGGGCTATGCCGGCTCCGGTCCCAATCCGAACATCGGCGTCGCGCTCGGCGGCATCATCGCCTGCGGCGCGGTCTATGCGCTGATCGGCCTGATCGTGCAGGGCGTCGGTACGGCCTGGATCGAGAAGCTGCTGCCGCCGGTGGTCACCGGCGCGGTCGTGGCGGCGATCGGCCTCAACCTGACCTCGGTCGCGATCAGCATGATCTCGGCGAGCCCCTACACCAAGTGGATCGCACTGTTCACGGTTGTCGCGGTGGCGCTGGTCGCGGTCTACGGGCGGGGATTGCCGCAGCGCCTGCCCATCCTCATCGGTGGGCTCGCGGCCTACATCCTCTATGCGATCTCGGCCCCGACCTTCGGCGCGCCGCCGATCGATTTCGGCAAGATCGGCGCAGCCTCCTGGTTCGGCCTGCCGCATTTCGTGTCGCCGGTCTTCGACATGAAGGCGATCACGCTGATCGTGCCCGTCGCGATCATCCTGGTCGCGGAGAATCTCGGCCACATCAAGGGCATCTCGGTGATGACCGGGCGCAACTTCGACCACCTGATCGGCCGCGGCTTCCTCGCCGACGGTCTCGGCACCATGATCGCCGGCTCTGGCGGCGGCACCGGCGTGACCACCTATGCCGAGAACATGGGCGTGATGGCGGTGACGCGGGTCTATTCGACACTGGTCTTCGTCGCCGCCGGCATCATTGCGCTCGCGCTCGGCTTCTCGCCGAAGTTCGGCGCGGTGATCGGCACGATCCCCGTCGCGGTGCTCGGCGGGCTCGCCGTCGTGGTCTTCGGCCTTATCGCTGCCACGGCTGGCCGGATCTGGGTGGAGAACAGGGTCGACTTCTCCGAGCCGAAGAATCTGATCACCGTCGCGACGGCGCTGATTCTCGGAGCGGGCGATCTGAAGCTGCCGATCTTCGGTTACGAGCTCGGCGGAATCGGCACTGCGACCTTCGGCGCGATCGTGCTCTATCATCTGCTGAACCGCCGCGCGGCGTGACTATCCACAGCTCGGCAGGGCCTTTCCCGCCGAGTTTGAAAAATCTGTCATGGATGGGTGGACAGGGGGCGGGGGCTTTGCTACACGCCCCCTGCCTGACGCGGCTGACGCCGCTGACCGGCGACGCTTCGTGGCGTATGGGTGATTAGCTCAGTTGGTAGAGCAGCTGACTCTTAATCAGCGGGTCGTAGGTTCGAGCCCTACATCACCCACCACGGTTTTCCTGAACATCGCTGGATAAACACTTCGCTGATCGAGCGGCCGCGCCGGTCGCTTCGGCGGCTTCGCGGCGTGCAATCGTCGCTTCCTGGCGACGGCGGAGCGAACGGCATCGTGGACGAACTCGAATTGATGCTTCGGCTGCTGGCCGGCCTCGTCGCAGGCGTGGCGGTCGGCTGGCAAAGAACCCTCCACCGCAAGAGTGCGGGCCTGCGCACCTTTGGTCTGGTGGGAATCGGCACGGCGGCTGCTGCGGGCCTGTTCAGCGAGACGCTCCATCCTGATGCGGCGAGCCGCGTGGTGCAGGGCGTGCTGACCGGGATCGGCTTTCTCGGCGCGGGCCTGATCATCCATCGCGATCGCGAGATGGCGCCGCATGGGCTGACCACGGCGGCAGCGATCTGGGTGACGGCTGCGCTGGGCTGTTCCGCGGGGCTGGGAAAGTGGCTGGTGACGCTGACGGCAACCGCTCTGGCGCTCGCCCTGCTGGCCCTCGATCATTCGCTGGAACGCCGGCTCCAGGAGCGCCTCCCGCTGCCCACGCGTGACGATGAGGCAGGTTCCTCGCCGGACTGAAGATGCGGCTGCCTCTTACCAGCGCCAGCCAGGTTGGAGCCTTTCGTCGGTTGAGGCGTTTCTGTCCGAAAGGACAGATTTCGCATGATGCAGCTCAAATACGGCCTTGAGGCCGCGCCCGGCAACACACCGGCTATTCCCGATCCGCCGCCCGAGGCCCCGCCGCTGACCCCAGGCAATGTTCCGCCGGCTCCTCCGGTCGAGTCGCCGCCGGACGAGGAGCCGCAGGGCATCCCGACCGAGCCTCCGCCGGAACTGCCGCCCAACGCTCCGCCGGAAGCGCCTCCGGCGACGCCGATCGACCTGCCGCCGGGGCGCGATCCGCGTCAGCCGCAGGAATAGCCTTCAAGCGGTCGCCAGACCGCCGCGCGTCCTCTCGGAGACGAGGTGGCGATCTGGCTCATTGTTCGAGCGTCGGACTTTGTCGAAAAGTGGATCCCACTTTTCGGTCCGCTGTTTCAGACCGGCGGCGCCTCGCCCGAGCCGATGTCCCAGTAGAGACCGGCCATGGCGGTCAGGCCCTCGCGGGCGATGCTGACTGGCAGGTGCTCGTCCGGCGCATGCTGCGAGCAGCCCGGATAGGAATGCGGCACCCAGATCGTGCGCAGCTCCAGTATGTCCGCGAAGATGTCGTTCGGCAGCGATCCGCCGAGATTGGGCAGAAGCGCCGGCTTCTTGCCGGTGCTTTCGGCGATCGAGGCCAGGGCGAAGTCGACCCAGGGATCTTCCGGGTCGAGGCGCGTCGCGCCGAAGATCTCGGAGCGGCTGAGCGAAACCTCGACCATGGGGAAGTTGTGGCGCTGCAGATGCCGCTTCAGCGCCGGCACGACATCATTCTGGTCGATGCCGACGACGAAGCGCAATTGGCAGCGCGCCCAAGCGCTGGGCGGCACGGCGTTGACCGGCGTCTCGGGCACGCCCGACTTCATCGCCAGCACGTCGAAGGAGCACCAGCCGAAGACCTGCTCGGCCGGCGTCAGGGCAGGCTCGCCCCAGTTCGGATCGATCGCCGGGCCGTCCGGCCCACCGTCGATCTCGCAGCCGATCAGCGCCTTGCGCACCGCCGGCGGAAGCTCCTTGGGCACCCATTCATGGATGCGGATCTGGCCGGTCGGCGAGGTGATCGAGGCGATGGCATGGGCGAGCTGGATCGCCGGGTCGGAGAGGATGCCGCCCCAGTTGCCGGAGTGATGGCCGCCCTCACGGGCGTTGATCGAGAGGTCAAAGGTGACGCCGCCGCGCGCGCCGAGAAACACGGTCGGGCGCTCGGCGTTGAGGCGCGGCCCGTCCGAGGCGATCAGGATGTCGGCCTTGAACAGTTCCTTCTGCTCGCTGCAGAGCTCGCGCAGGCCCGGCGAACCCGATTCCTCGCCCATCTCGATCAGGTACTTGGCGTTGAAGCCGAGCTTGCCGCGGGTCTCCAGCACGGCGCGCAGTGCGCTCAGATTGATCAGGTGCTGTCCCTTGTTGTCGACAACGCCGCGGCCATACCAGCGACCGTCGCGCTCGATCAGCTTCCAGGGCGAGAGGCCCTCGCTCCACTGCGCATCAAGGCCGCGGATCACGTCGCCATGGCCGTAGCCGAGGATGGTCGGAAGGCCTTCGTCCTCGATGCGCTCGGCATAAAGGAAGGGGCCGCGCGCCTTCGGATGGGTGAGCGTGCGGCAGGTGAAGCCGAGCGATTCGAGCAGGGGCTGCATCTCCTGCTCCAGATATTCGCCGAGGACGGGGGCGCGATCCGGGTTCTGGCTCTCGGTGGGGATCGCGACGAGGCGGCCGAGGTCGCTCTTCATTCGGCCCGAATCGAAATAGTCTTGAGCTTTCGCGATCGCCTGCGCGCGGGTCATGGTCGTAAGGTCTCCCGGATTTACGGCCGGCACAGTGCCGGTGGACGCGCGGTTGCGCCAGTGCCAAGAGAGCCGGGCGCGCCATGCCCGCCGGGCAGGGCGGGCGGCCAGACATCGATCAGGATCTTCCCTTCGGCATGACGTTCACCCCGCATCCGCACCAGCTCGTTGCCCGCGATGCGATCCTGGCCGCGCGGGCGAAGGGGGCATCCGGCTTCCTGCTCGGCGACCTCACCGGGCTCGGCAAGACGCTCTCGGCCTGGCTCGCGCTCTCGGCCATGCCGGAGGAGGAGGTGCTGGTGATCTGCCCGAAAGGGGCGATCCCGCAATGGCGGCGCACGATGGCGTTGTCGGGCCTGCCGGCGAAGCCCGTGACGCTGATGAATTTCGAGAAGACGAAATCGCTGCTGGCCCCAGTCGCGGACAGCCGGAAGCGCTCGACGCGGGCGAAGAACAACGAACTCGCCAAGCATGGCCGGCCGAAGCGCGCCTGGCCGCTCGTGGTGATCGACGAAGCGCACCGCATCCGCAATCCGAACTCGCAGCAGGGGCTGGTCTGCCGGCAGATCGCGGAAGCGGCCGATTTCACCATCTATATGAGCGCGACGGCCGGCCAGTCGCCGCACGAGCTCTCCTATCTCGCGCCGCTGCTGGCGAAGGCGGCGGGCATGCCTACCGCCGATCTCGATGGCTTCCGCACGCTGATGAAGCGGCTGAAGATCGGCAGAGCCAAGGGCCGCTGGAAGAACTGGAGCTGGGAGCCGAACGAGGCCGACCGGAAGATCATGGCGGATCTGCTCTATCGCGGCGCGAACGCCATCGGCCTGCGCCGCCGGCCGGAGGAAATTGCCGGCTGGCCGGAGGTGCAGCGCGAGCTTGCGCCCGTCGCGCTCGATGCCGCCGCGCGCAAGCTCTACGAGGCAACCTGGCGGGAGTTCCGCCGGGAGCTCGGGCTGGCGGGCGGCTCGACGCGCAAGCCGCAGGGTTGGGCCGCCGATCTGCGCTTCCGCCAGAAGGCCAGTTTGCTGCGCATCCCCGGCACGGCGGATTTCTGCGAGGATCTGCTCGGGAACGACGAGCAGGTGGCGATCTCCGTCGCCTTTCTCGAAACCAGCGCGATGTTGGCCGAGACACTGAGAGGCCGTGGCTGGCGTGTCGGCGAGATCAACGGTGAGCGCTCGGGCGCGCAGAACGAGGAGACGCGCATCGCCTTCCAGACCGGCGCGCTCGACGCCGTGATCTTCACCGTCACAGAGTCGATCTCTCTGCATCGCGGCGAAATGCCGGGCGGCGAGCGGGAGCGGTCGCTGGTGGTCCACGACATGCGCCACAGCGCAATCCAGCTGCAGCAGATCGAAGGTCGCTGCCATCGCGACGGCCAGCACGCGACGATCTTCTACACCTATGCCGAGGATACGGTTGAGGAAGCGATCGCTGGCACGGTGATCCAGCGCATGGCGGCGATGGAAGGGCTGGCGGGCGACGACACGCGCATGCTCGAGGCGATCGCGGGGATCGTCGAGGGGCGGGCGGCGGCCTGAAGAAGCGGCTCAGTTGCGGGGAGCGTTGGTGTCGTCCCGCGCGCGCTCGCCCAGCCCCTTGGCGCCTTCGATGGCCGAGCCGGTCAGCCGAGTCACGGCGTTCCAGGCTTCGCGCGTATAGGCGCCCTGATGTGCCACGGCATCATAGCCGATGACCAGCACGAGTATGATCAGCAACAGGCGGAACACGGACGCGCCTCCTTTCCCGGCTCATCAACGTGGCGGCAGGAGGGGAGGTTCCGGGAACGCGTCATTCTCCGGCGAAGCGCAGCGCAGACCCGAGCATCGCGAGGCCGGAGGGAGCTGGTTTCCGTCATGCTCGGGTCGAGCCCGAGCATGACGGTGCTACGGTCGGCCGGGCTCAGCCCGCTGGCAGCAATTCCTTCAGCCGCAGCAGCGTGATCTTCTCGACCTGAGCCAACGCCGTCGCGAATTCCTGCTCGGGCGTATTCTTCAGCCTCTCTTCGAAAGCCGCCAGAATCTGAGCCTTGGTCGCGCCCTTCACCGCCATGATGAAGGGGATGCCGAAGCGGGCCTTGTAGGCCTCGTTCAGCGCCGTGAACCGCACGCGTTCGTCGCTGGTCAGCCGGTCCAGCCCGGCCAAGGACTGTTCCAGCGTCGATTCCTGCGTCATCTCACCGGCGGCGGCGAGCTTGCCGGCGAGGTCGGGATGGGCGTTGAGCAGGATCTTCTGCTGCTCGCGCGAGGCCTTGCGCATCGCGGCGACCATCGCCGCGTGCAGGCCTTCGGCGGTATTCAGCGCAGCACCGATCCCAGCGTCGTAGGTCGCTTCGGCCACCCACGGAGAGTTCTCCCAGATGCGGCCGAAGACCTCGACGAAGAGCGCCTTCGGTAGCTTCGAGGGCACGTAGCCGTCGGTAGGCGGATGCGTCCTGACCCAGTGACGGGCGATGTCGAGCCGCGTCGCGACCCAGACTCTGTCGTGGCTCTTTACATAGTCGAGGAAGCGGGCGAGCGCCGCGGCGCGGCCCGGCCTGCCGACGAGGCGGCAATGCAGGCCGATCGACATCATCTTCGGCGCGGTCTCGCCCTCGGCATAGAGCGTGTCGAACGAATCCTTCAGATAGGCGAAGAACTGGTCGCCGCTGTTGAAGCCCTGCGGCGTGGCGAAGCGCATGTCGTTGGCGTCGAGCGTATAGGGCACGGCGAGTTGCGGCCCCTTCGGGCCCGCAAGCCAGTATGGCAATTCGTCGGCATAGACGTCGGCGGTGTAGAGGAAGCCGCCTTCCTCCATCGTCAGCGGGATCGTGTTTTCCGAGGTGCGGCCTTGGTAGCAACCGAGCGGACGTTCACCGGTAAGCTCGGTCTGGATCCGGATGGCTTCGAGGATGTCGGCGCGCTCGCGCTCCTTCGGCGCGTCGCGATAGTCGATCCATTTCAGCCCGTGCGTCGCGATCTCCCAGCCGGCCTCCTGCATCGAGCCGACGATCTCGGGGTAGCGCGCCAGCGCGCTGGCCACCGCGAAGACCGTGACGGGCAGGTTGCGTTCGGTGAACATGCGCCACAGCCGCCAATAACCGGCGCGCGAGCCGTATTCGTAGATCGACTCCATGTTCATGTGGCGCTGGCCCGGCCAGGGCGCGGCGCCGACGATCTCGGAAAGGAAGGCTTCCGAGGCCGCGTCACCGTGGAGAATGCAGTTCTCGCCGCCTTCCTCGTAGTTGATCACGAACTGGACGGCGATGCGGGCCTCGCCCGGCCAGTGCGGGTGAGGGGCGTTGCGGCCATAGCCCTTCATGTCGCGGGGGTAGGTCGTCTGGGTCATGGTCGTCTAGCTGCCGCGATAGGTGGAGTAGCTCCAGGGCGAGGCCAGGAGCGGGACGTGATAGTGCCCCTCCGGCTCGGCGATGCCGAAGCGGATCGGGACAAGATCGAGAAAGGTGGGTTTCGGCAGGGCGGTGCCGAGACTGCGGAAATAGGCGCCGATCGCGAAATTGAGCTCGTAGGTACCGGGCACGAGCGTGCCGGTGAGCAGTGGGGCGTCGGTGCGGCCGTCGGCATTGGTGACGGCCTGTGCCAGCCGCTCGCGCGAGCCGTCTGGGTTCAGGCGTTCCAGCGTGATCGCGACGCCGGCGGCGGGATGACCGTTGACCGTGTCGAGCACATGCGTCGAGAGACGTCCCATTCCCTGCCGTTCTCCTGAAAGCACCCGTGCACGGCGAGCGCCGATTCCGGGGCCACTTCGCTCTACGTGACTGTAAAGCGGCATCCGCGACAATGGATATCGGCTTTTGCGATAAGATCATGTTCCCGGATGTCAAATCTCCGAGGCATCCGGGCGATTTCGGGCGGAGCGAAAGCAGGTTAGCTTCGCGGTGCCGGAGCGGCATCCTCCGGATTCGGGATCACCACCAGCCCTCGCGGAGCGCAGCGCCATGCTCGAAGCCTATCTGATGGAATGGGGCGGCATGATGCTGCGCTGGCTCCATGTCATCACGGCGATCGCCTGGATCGGTGCCTCCTTCTTCTTCATCCATCTCGATGCCTCGTTGAAGCCGGCGCAGGACATCCCGCCCGGCACGGGCGGCCGGGCCTGGCAGGTTCATGGCGGCGGCTTCTACGAGATGCGCAAATACATGGTCGCGCCCCCCGTGATGCCGGCCGAACTGACCTGGCACAAATGGCAGAGCTACTGGACCTGGATCTCAGGTTTCTTCCTGCTGGTCTGGGTCTATTACGCCCAGTCGGAGCTCTACCTGATCGACCCGGCAGTGATGCAGCTCTCGCCTTTTGCAGCGGGCGCGATCGGCATCGCGGCGCTTGTCGTCGGCTGGCTGGTCTACGACCTGATGTGCCGGTCGCCGCTCGGCAAATACGACGTGCTGCTCGGGCTGGTCGGCTTCGGCTATGTCGTGGCGGCGAGCTGGGCCTTCGCCAACGTCTTCTCCGGGCGCGGCGCCCTGATCCATACCGGCGCGCTGATGGCGACCATCATGACCGCCAATGTCTTCTTCAATATCATGCCCGGGCAGCGGAAGGTGATCGCGGCGCTGGTCGCCGGCGAGAAGCCCGATCCGAAATACGGCAAGGCGGCCAAGCAGCGCTCGACGCACAACAACTACATCACCCTGCCGGTGCTGTTCCTGATGCTGTCGAACCACTACCCGGTAACCTATGCCAATTCGGCCGCGATTCCGCTGCTGGTGGCGCTGGTGATCGTGGCCGGTGCGCTGATCCGGCACTTCTTCAATGTCCGGCATAGCGACCATGCGAAATCGCCCTGGTGGTGCTGGGCGGTGGCGATCCTGGCTCTCTGGTTCGCCTTCTGGGTGGCGATGTCGTCCTCGCCGGGTGGGCGCGAGCAGCTCGGCCTGATGCCGCGGGAGGTGCCGAAACCCGTCCTGATGGCTGGCATGACGCTGCCGCCGGCCGAGGTCTCCAACATCGTGACGGGGCGCTGCGCGATGTGCCATGCGCCGGAGCCTTCCTGGCCGGGCATCCAGATCGCGCCGAAGGGCGTGCTGCTGCACGAGCCCGAGCAGATCGCCATCCATGCCCGCGCCATCCGCACGCAGGCGGTGATGACCCATGCGATGCCGCCGAACAATCTTTCCGGCATGACGCCGGCGGAGCGTCAGGCGCTGGCCGGCTGGCTCGCTGCTGCCGCGCGCTGATCCGCCACCGCCGTCATGCTCGCCCTTGCGGCGAGCATCCACGTCTTGAACACGGTCTTCGACCGGCGAAGACGTGGATGGTCGGGACAAGCCCGACCATGACGGGGATTGCGCTTTGGAGAGCCGTGACGGCGACATAGTCACCCGGATTTCCGCTTTCTTCAGCTTGTCCTCAGCTCCGCTCACGGATGCGGGATTGCGTTCAGATTTGGTTCAGGTGCGCGACAGCAAGGTCCGTCCCACTGACAGGCTGGAGACAGGATCCCAGAACGGGACCGTTCGTGCCGAGGACCGTGGGGGTCCATTTGAGACGCGTGGATGCAAGGGGCGCCGGCTACCTGCTGGCGGCCATCGGTTTCGTCGTGGCATGGGGCATCCTGTGCTGGCCTTGGCTTTCGGGGTCGGTGACGATTCCATTCGACGCGAAGGCGCATTTCCAGGCGCAGGTTCAGTTCCTTGCGAACGCGCTCCATTCCGGCCAGTCGCCCTTCTGGAACCACAACGTTTTCGCCGGCTCGCCGCAGATCGCCGATCCTCAATCGCTGATCTTCTCGCCCGCGATCCTGCTCGCCCTGCTAACGCCGACACCAAGCTTCCGTGATGTTGACGCCTATGTGCTGGCGCATCTGCTCGCCGGCGGCCTCGCGCTCATCATGTTCTTCCGCGACCGCGGCTGGCACCCGGCCGGCGGGTTGATGGCGGCGCTGGTCTTCGCCTTCGGCGCCTCGGCCGCGTGGAGGGTGCAGCATGTCGGCCAGATCGCGAGCCTCGCCTTCTTCGCCATTGCCTTCTGGCTGACGGCGCGGATGCTGCAGCGTTCCTCGATTCTCTCCGGTGTCTTCGCTGGCCTTGCCGCCGGGCTGATGGTGCTGGAGCCGGATCAGGTCGCGTTGCTCGGCGGCTATGTGCTGTTCGGCATGGTCGTGGCGCATTGGATATCCGGTGGCTGGCCCGCCTTCCGCACCAGCCTGCTGCCCATCGCTGCCGCCAGCGTCGTCGGCCTCGCCGTCATCATCATGCCGCTGCTCTGGACCTGGCTCTTCGCCGAGGCGACGACTCGGCCCGAGATCGACTTCGGCGTGGMGGGGCGCGGCTCTCTGCACCCTGTGTCGCTGCTCACCGCTTTCATCGGAGACCTGTTCGGCGCCAAGGATCCGAACGTCGAGTTCTGGGGGCCGTACAACGACCCGCAGGTCCTCTACCTGTCGCAGAATATGGCGCAGGTCTATATGGGCGCGCTGCCGATGCTGCTGCTGCTCGCGCCGGGGCTGACGCGCGGCTGGCTCTGGGACAAGGCGGTGCGGCCGCTGACGCTGCTCTTCCTGTTCATGGTGCTCTATGCGCTCGGGCGCTACACGCCGCTGTTCCATTTCGCCTACGAGTACCTGCCGGGCGTGAAGCAGTTCCGCCGGCCGGCGGACGCGACCTTCCTCATCGGCGGGCTGGCGGCGGTGCTCTCCGGCTATGTGCTGCATCGCATCCTGACGGCGGAGGAGGGGACCTCGTTCCGCCGCGATCTCCTGATCGGGGCGGGGGTGGTTCTGGCCACGGTCGTCCTTGCGCTCGTCGTCTCGCGCGGCGCGGGCCATCTCGCCGATGCCTGGAAGCCGGTTGCGCTGGCGCTGGGCTGGTTCGTAGTCGCGGGCGGCGCCTTCCTCATCCTGCAGCGCTGGCGCAGCGCGCTCGGTCCGGTTGCCGCCGCCGTGCTGGTCACCGGCGTGGTCGCGGCGGATCTCGGCTTCAACAACGGCCCGAACGAATCCACGGCGCTGCCGCCGCAGATGTACGACGTGCTGGAGCCCGGCACGAAGAACGAGACGATTGCAGTGCTGAAGCATCTGACGTCCCAGCCGGCCGGCTCGCCGCGTCGCGACCGGGTCGAGCTGCTCGGCATGGGCTTCGAGTGGCCGAATGCCGGCATGGTCCACGGCTTCGACCACACGCTCGGCTACAACCCTCTGCGGCTGGAGGATTTCTCCGAGGCCGTGGGCACGGGCGACGGCATCGCGAAGCCGGCGGACCGCAAGTTCACGCCGCTCTTCCCATCCTATCGCTGTCGGCTCGCGAACCTGCTCGGGCTGCGCTACATCGCCTCGCCGGTGCCGATCGATCAGGTCGACCATTCGCTGCGGAGCGGCGATCTCAATCTGGTTGCGCGAACCAAGGAGGGCTATGTCTACGAAAACCCGCACGCGTTGCCGCGGGTGCAGTTCGTAGGCGGTTGGCAGTTCGCCGATTTCGAGAGCATGAAGCTCTCGGGCCGCTGGCCGGATACCGATCCGCAGCAGGCCGTGTTGCTCGATGTCGAGCCGCCCGTCGCGACACCGGAGGGGCCGGTCGCGGTGCAGGCCGATGTCAAGCTCACGCAATATCGCAACGTGCTCGTCGAGATCGAGGTGACGACGCCAGCGGCCGGATTCGTCGTGCTCAACGACATCTGGCACCCCTGGTGGAAGGTGGAGGTCGATGGGGTCGAGACTGAGATCCTGAAGGCCAATGTGCTGTTCCGCGCGGTGCAGGTGGCAGCCGGCACGCACAAGATCCGGTTCACCTTCCAGCCGCTCTGGGGCGCGCTCGCTGAGCTCAAGGCGCGGATCGGACCGGACGAGCCGGAGGATCATTTGCCGCTGCCGCCGATGGATGAGCGCGACGCGCCGCAGATCGTCGCCGCCCCGCAAGGCAACGGGCCGGTGCTGGCCGGGCCTTCCGAGAGCGTGCGTAGTTCGCTCGGCCTCGTCTCGGCGCAGAGCGCGGCGCGCAGCGGCACAGCCGCTGCCCAGATTCAGCGCGAAACGATCGCTCATTGAAAAAGCCGCGGCCCTGGCCGCGGCTTTTTGCATTCAATTTATCCAGCGAGCCGTGCTTTCACGGCAATGCGGGTTCCCGGCCGAAGCGAAGCGGAGAGCCATCAGAGAGCGCCGCGCCTTTCGGTGGGATCCCGGGTCACGCCGGGGATGACGGCGTGGCTCCGCAGATCATCCGCAGCCTCCGGAAAGCGCCGCTCAGGCGACGCCGAGCTTCTTCTGCAGGCTGCTGGAGGAGGTCGTGTACTGGAAGGTCAGCCGCTTCTCCGGATAGACATAGCGGTGGACCTTCTGGGCGCAGAGCGCGGCTTCGTGGAAGCCCGAGAGGATGAGCTTGAGCTTGCCCGGATAGGTGTTGATGTCGCCGACGGCGAAGATGCCGGGCACGCTGGTCTCGAACTTCTCGGTGTCGACCGGGATCAGGTTCTCATGGAGGTTCAGGCCCCAGTCGGCGATCGGGCCGAGCTTCATGGTCAGGCCGAAGAAGGGCAGCAGCGTATCGCAGGCGATGTCGAAGGGCTCGTTGTCGGTGCCGCGGCAGACGACTGCCTCGAGCTTGCCGTTCTCGCCCTTCAGGCCGGTGATCTGGCCGAGCTTCATGTCCATCTTGTCCTCGGCGACGAGCGTACGCATCTGCTCGACCGAGTGCGGCGCGGCGCGGAAATCGTCGCGGCGGTGCATCAGCGTGACGCGGTTCGCGATGGGCTGGAGGTTCAGCGTCCAGTCGAGGGCGGAGTCGCCGCCGCCGACGATCAGGATGTTGCGGCCGCGGAAGGTTTCCATCTTGCGCACGGCGTAGAAGACCGAGCCGTTCTCATAAGACTCGATGCCAGGGATGGGCGGCTTCTTCGGCTGGAAGGAGCCGCCGCCGGCTGCGATGACGACCGTCTTCGTATCGAAGACCGTGCCGGCGTCGGTGGTGACGCGGAAGCGCGGTGCCGCAGCCGTGCCGGTCGGCTCGACCGACTCGATCATCTGGTTGAGGTGGAAGGTCGGCCCGAACGGCTTGATCTGCTCGAGCAGATTGTCGACCAGCGCCTGACCGGTGACCAGTGGGAAGCCGGGGATGTCGTAGATCGGCTTCTCCGGATAGAGCTCCGCGCACTGCCCGCCGACCTTCGGCAGGATGTCGACGAGATGCGCGCGGATGTCGAGCAGGCCGAGCTCAAAGACCGCGAAGAGACCACAGGGGCCGGCGCCGATGATGACGACGTCGGTGGTGATGACTTCGTTTTCGTTGGCCGCTGCCGCTTCGCTCATGGTTCTACCTTCGATCCGGTCCAAACTGTACGGTATAACGAACTCAGATTCCGGGAGGAAATGAGCCTTCGGGGGCCGAATGGCAAGTGCAAAAAACGGGGGATCAGGCCCCGGTGTCCGCGTTGAGACCCGCCGCAGCGATGCCGGCACAGGCCGCAGCTTCGTCGTTATCGGAGGTGTCGCCGGAGATGCCTATGGCGCCGAGCACCGCGCCTTCGGACGAGCGGATCAGCACGCCGCCGGGAACCGGCACCAGCGAGCCGCCGACGGCATGGGTGGCCGCCTCGACGAAATAGGGGCGGTCAAGCGCCATCTTGTGCAGTGCGCGCGAGCCGACGCCGAGCGCGACGACGCCATGCGCCTTGCCGAGCGCGATCTCGCCGCGCTTCAGGCTGGTGCCGTCCTGGGCCGCAAAGGCCTTCTGCGCGCCGCGCGCGTCGAGGACGGCGATGGCGAGCGGCTTGAAGCCGTTGGCTTCGGCATGGGCGAGCGCGACCTGGAGGATGGTCTGTGCCTGGGCGAGACTGAGCATGGGGAACTCCGGTTTGAATACCGCGTTCTTGCCAGCCGCGCGGCGAGCAGGAAAGGGCCCTTCGAGCCCTTTCCGCGCAATCGATGGTCGGGTCGGAAGAAAACACCTTTTCCGCCACGGCTTGCGCAGGGCGCCGCGACAGGGCTTGATAGCCACCCGAGACAAGGAGGGCATTCCATGGGTTTGTTCAGTTTCATCAAGGAAGCGGGCGCCAAGATCTTCGGTTCCGGTTCGGCCAAGGCCGCGACGGCCGATGACCTGCAGAAGGAACTGGCAGGGCACGGCCTGCCCTCCGACGTCGCCATCCAGATCGACGGCGACAAGGTCAAGGTCTCCGGCAACGCCGTCTCGACCGAGCAGGCCGAGAAGATCATCCTCGCGCTCGGCAACACCACCGGCGTGGCACAGGTTGAATCGGACCTCGCCGTCACCAAGGAAGCGCCGGCCGCTGTCTTCTACACGGTGAAGAAGGGCGACACGCTCTGGAAGATCGCCGAGGAGCATTACGGCAAGGGCCAGGGCGCGAAATACACCGAGATCGTCAAGGCCAATACGCCGCCGGTGAAGAACCCCGACCTGATCCTGCCGGGCTGGGTGCTGCGCATCCCGCCGCAGGGCTGAACCTTCAACCATCGCGCAGCCGCGGACCGTCCGTCCGCGGCTGCTGCCTTTTCGACCGACACCGCCATCCTCCTGCTGGCATACCCTGCCGCGCCGCCCTATCTGGACGGATCAACGGGACCGAGCGGGAGATGCTGGCCATGATCGTGAACGACCTCGATATCGACGCCATCAAGGCGGGGCTGAGCGACGGCTCCATCCTGCTCGTCGATGTGCGCGAACCGCATGAATTCGCGGCCGGGCATATCCCGGGTTCGGTCTCGCGGCCGCTCTCGCAGTTCGATCCGGCCGACCTGCCGAACGAGCCGGGCAAGCGGGTCGTGCTTTCCTGCGCTGCCGGCGTCCGCTCGCGGCGGGCGCTGGAGTTCGCGCAATCGGCCGGTCTCGACATCGACAGCCATTATGCCGGCGGCTTCAAGGACTGGCTGATGCATGGCGAGCCGATCGCTGAAGACTGACGGCGAGTGCCTGATCCGCGCGACATGCTGCAGACGACGGAACTGGATACATGACGACCCGAGCATTTCTCCGAGGTGCGGCCTGCGCCGCCGCCCTCGTCCTCGCCGCGCCAGCGGGCGCCTGGGCACAAGGGGCGGCGACCGTTCCGGCCGGCAGCGCGAGCAAGGCGCAGGATGACGACCTCCAGGCCGCGATCACCAAGTCGAACGCTTATACGGCGCTGATGAACCGCACGCTGCGCGCCATCCAGTCCTGGGAGCGCTACGGCAGCTGGGTCGATATGAAGAAGGGCCCGACCGGCAAGGAGCGCTACATCACCTACGGGCTCTACAGCCTCTATGACGTGACCGGCGAGATCAACAAGGCAGAGGAGGCGATTGCGCGCGAGCCGAAGCTGCCGGCGATCGACGAGACCATGGGCCGCTACATCAAGGCCTATCAGGAGCTGGCGCCGCTGATCACCCGCGCGGAGCGCTACTACGACCGCAAGGACTATCGCGACGACAACCTCACCGAGGGGCAGAAGCTACACGCGGCGATGGTGCCGGCGGCCAAGACCTTCCTGGAGGAGCGCGCCAAGCTCGACGCGCTGATGCGCGTCTACAAGCGCGGGCTCGATCAGCGCGAACTCGCCTCGGTGGAGCAGCGCGAGGGGCGTTCCGTCCGCTGGCAGGTGCGCAACATCATGATCAACGCGCGCACCGCGATGGACCTGATGCCGAGCAACGAGCAGCCGATCGTCGATCTCAAGGCCTTCAACGCTGCCATCGCCGACTATGCCGAGGCGATCCGCGAGATGGACGCCTTCAAGGAGAAGAACCCGGGCGGCGTGCCCTTCATCGAGAGCAGGGCGAGCTCCTGGCTCGGCAAGCTGCGCGACTTCAGCGAGAAGCTCGCCAAGAGCAAGGGCGATGTCCGCCGCGGGGCGGCCAATGACGCCAACTGGATCGTCAACAACTACAATACCATGGTTTCACTCTCGGAGACGGCAGTCCGCATGCCGCGCTGAGATCGATGCGTGCGACGCACCCCGGCGCGGCACATGCCGGGGCTGACGTCGCGCGATTTCTGCTTCACTCTTTCATTAGACCTAACTGAGGATATGCCTCATGCGTCCCATGAAATTCGGGTTTGGCCAGCCGGTGCGGCGGGTCGAAGATCAACGCCTGACGACCGGCACTGGCCGATATACCGATGACATCGCCGCGGAGGGTGCGCTGCACGCCTTCGTGCTGCGCTCGCCCTATGCCCATGCCCGCTTCAGCATCGGCGACATCGAGACCGCCCGGAAGCTGAAGGGCGTGAAGCTGATCCTGACCGGCAAGGATGTCGCTGAGTATGGCGACCTGCCTTGCAAGGGGCACGTCACGACCGTCTCGGGCGAGATGTCTAAATCCCTCCCGGTCCCCGTGCTGCCGACCGACACCGTCCGCCATGTCGGCGAGGCCGTGGCCTTCATCGTCGCCGAAACGCTGGCACAGGCGCGCGACGCGGCCGAAGCGATCGAGATCGACTGGGACCCGCTGCCGGCGGTGACAGGGATTGCCGAGGCGCTGGAGGACGGCGCGCCGCAGGTCTGGGCCGATCGGGCGGGCAATGTCGCCTTCGAGGCCGAGCAGGGCGATCGCGAGAGGACCGAGAAGGCCTTCGCGAAGGCCGCGCGCACGGTTTCGCTGACCGTCGTCAATAACCGGCTCGCCTCCAACTACATGGAGACACGCGCCTGCATCGCCGAGTACGACAAGGCCGAGAAGCGCTGGACGCTGACGCTGGGCAGCCAGGGCAGCCACGGCATGCGCGACCTGATCGCCAACTACGTGCTCAAGGTCGACCCGAAGCGCATCCGCGTGGTGACCCCGGATGTCGGCGGCGGCTTCGGCACCAAGATCTTCCTCTACCGCGAATATCCGCTGGCGATGATCGCAGCCGAGAAGCTGAAGCGCCCGGTTCGCTGGGTCTCTGACCGCAACGAGCATTTCCTCGCCGATACCCATGGCCGCGCCAATCTGACGACGGCGACGATGGCGCTCGACGCCAAGGGCAGGTTCATCGGACTCAAGGTCGATCTCTCGGCCGAGATGGGCGCCTATCTCTCGCAGTATGGGCCCTTCATCCCTTGGGTCGGCACCACCATGACGCCGGGCTGCTACAACATTCCGGCCGTGCACGTCGTCTTCCGCGGCGTTCTGACCAACACGACACCGGTCGATGCCTATCGCGGCGCGGGGCGCCCGGAGGCTGCCTATCTGATCGAGCGGCTGGTCGACGCCATCGCCCGCGAGACCGGCAAGACGCCGGATGCGGTGCGCGCGCAGAACTTCGTCAAGCCGTCGGAGATGCCGCACAAGACGCAGACCGGCCCGGTCTACGATTCCGGCGAGTTCGAGGGCCATATGCGACGCGCCATGGACGTGGCCGACTGGAAGGGCTTCAAGGCCCGCCAGAAGGCTTCGGCCAAGGCCGGCAAGATCCGCGGCATCGGCATGGCCAGCTATATCGAGGCCTGCGGCGGCGGTGGCCTGGAAAGCTCGACCGTGATTCTGGAGAAGGACGGGACTGTCACCGTGCTGATCGGCACGCAGTCGAACGGGCAGGGGCATGAGACGGCCTATTCGCAGCTCGTCTCGCAGCATCTCGATATTCCGATGGACCGCATCCGCGTGGTGCAGGGCGATACCGACCGGGTCGAGACCGGCTCGGGCACCGGCGGCTCACGCTCGATCCCCGTTGGAGGCGCGGCGCTGAACAAGGCGACCGAGATCCTGACCGACAACCTCAAGCAGCTCGCCTCCGAGAAGCTCGAGGCGGCGGTGGGCGATCTCGAGGTCGCCAATGGTGCGGTCCGCATCGTCGGCACCGACAAGTCGCTCGACCTCGCCACCATCGCGGCGTTGCCGGGCGCGACGCCGACCATGCTCAAGGTCCATCAGAGCTGGACACCGCCGGAGGCGACCTATCCCAACGGCACCCATGTCTGCGAACTGGAGATCGACCCCGGCACCGGGGCGACCGAGATCCTGAACTATGTCGTGGTCGATGATTTCGGCGTGACGCTGAACCCGCTGATGCTGCAGGGCCAGGTCCATGGCGGCTCGGCCCAGGGCATCGGCCAGGCGCTGATGGAAGAGATCCGCTTCGATCCCGACGGGCAGATGCTGACCGCGACCTTCATGGACTACGCCTTGCCGCGCGCGGTCGACATCCCGAACTTCCATTTCGAGACGCGCAATGTCCGCTGCATCACCAACGCCATCGGCGTGAAGGGCGCGGGCGAGGCGGGGGCGATCGGCGCCTGCCCGGCGGTGATGAACGCGATGGTCGATGCCCTCGACCGTGCCGCCGGCATCAAGGCGATGGACATGCCGGCGACGCCGCTCAAGGTGTTCACCGCGCTGAAGGAGGCAGGGTATCGGCTTTGATGCAAGCATCGACTTGCGGTTTTGCAAGCTCGTTCACGCAAAAGCTATTTGGATGTGTTGTGATCATCGTTTGATTTGGACGCGTTCTAAGCCGTGCCATTCGGAGCGGCTGGTCTCAAAGGGAAACTGAATGATCCGCACCGCTTTCGTGCTCGCCGGCCTCGGGCTTGGCATCACCGCCGTCCTGGCGCAGTCAAACCCCATCGCGGAGCGCCAGCAGGCGATGAAGGCGCTCGGCGCTGCCACGCGCGAAGGCGCAGCCATGGCCAAGGGCGAAGCTCCCTTTGACGCCACCAAGGCGCAGGCGGTCTTCAAGACCTATGCCGACACCGCCAAGAAGGTGCCGGCCCTGTTCCCCGACAGCTCCAAGACCGGCGGCGAAACGACGGCCTCGCCGAAGATCTGGGAGGATCAGGCCGGCTTCAAGGCGGCCTTCGTCAAGTTCGAGAGCGATGCCGCAGCCGGCGCGAACGTGGCCAGCCTTGACGGTTTCCGCACCGCCTTCGGTGCGGCGACCAAGAACTGCGGCGCCTGCCATGAGGCCTATCGCATCAAGAAGTGAGGCGGTCCGCCTAGGCGGAGAGCCGGAAGCGGGCGCCAACATTGGCCGCCCGCTTTTTCATGACCTCGTTTTCCCGACTTGCGGGAGCCCTTGCGGCTGCGCCACGTTAGAACTGCCGCGGTTCGAAGCTGGCGGCCTGCCCAGGCCAACTGAACCGCCCTGCTGATTACGCCTTGGAGATGCCGATGCTGTTGCTGCGCCGCCTGTTCGTGACCCTCGTCGTACTGGCGGCTCTTGCCTTCGCCGGCTTCTTTGTCCTCACCGATCCGCGCGTCGTCTCGCCGTCCCCAGAAATCGGTGCGCTGCCGGCGGCCGATATCGAGAACGGCAAGCTGCTGTTCTCGGCGGGGGGCTGTGCCTCGTGCCACGCGACGCCCGGCCAGGACGACAAACTGAGGCTCGGCGGCGGATTGGCGCTGGCCTCCCCCTTCGGCACCTTCCATGCGCCCAACATCTCGCCGCATACGCGCGATGGAATCGGCAACTGGGGCGTGCAGGACTTCGTCGATGCGATGGCGGCCGGTGTCTCGCCGCGCGGCCAGCATCTCTACCCGGCCTTTCCCTACACCTCCTACCGGATGATGCCGCCCAGGGCGCTGGCCGATCTCTTCGCCTATATCCGCACGCTGGCCCCGGTGGAGGGCAGGGCCCCGCCGCATGACCTGCCATTCCCCTTCAACATCCGGCGCATCGTCGGCGGCTGGAAGCTGCTGTTCTTCGAGGGCGCGCCGTTCCGGCCCGATCCGACGAAGAGCGAGGCCTGGAACCGCGGCGCCTATCTCGTCAACGGCCCCGGCCACTGCGCCGAGTGCCATTCGGCCCGCAACGCGCTCGGCGCGATCATTCCGGCGACCCGCCTCGCCGGCGGTCCGGACCCGGAAGGCAAGGGCTGGGTGCCGAACATCACCCAGTCCGAGAAAGGCCTGGCGAAGTGGTCGAAGGAGGAGATCGCCGAACTCCTCAAGACCGGCTTCACCCCGAGCTTCGACAGCGTCGGCGGCTCCATGGGGGCGGTGGTGCGCAACATGGCGCAACTCCCCGATGCCGACCGGATGGCGATGGCGGAGTATCTGAAGTCGCTGCCGGCGGTGGATGGCCCGCCGCGACCGCAGACGAAGTAGCGGCTTCCGAATCGGGGCCGGCGGCGGGAACAGCCTATCGGATGGAGGGCGGTGCCCTTAACGTCGCCTGATGCCCTTCAAGGCCCTGATAGTCGACGTCGGAAGCGGCGGAGCGCTCAGAGCGAGCACAAGACCCTTAGGCCGCCTTGGCGACCTGCCCGGGCTTGGCGCTCTCGATGCGGTTGCGGCCCAGTGTCTTGGCTCGGTAGAGGGCGTGATCAGCCGCCGCGAGCAAGGCGACCAGATCAGCTTCCTGCGCCTTGGCCTCGGCGAGGCCGATGCTGATCGTCGCCGGAATCGCGAGCCCGTCGCGCCGTGCCGCCGTCTCGGTAAAGCGCTGGGCGATGCTCTGCCCGATGGCGCGGGCGTCCTCGCCGTTCGTATTCGGGAGCAGGATCGCGAATTCCTCGCCGCCGAGACGCGCGCTCGTCGCCTCGGACCCGGCGATTTCGCTGGCGATGCTGGCGAAGAGCTTCAGCACGTGGTCGCCGGCCTCGTGTCCGTAGCGGTCGTTGATGGCCTTGAAGTGGTCGAGGTCGATGGCGAGCAGCGAGTGTGCGGTGCCCTTGCCGTGTCGGCTGAGGCTTCTGGGGGCGAGTTCGAAGAAGCCCTGGCGGTTGTTGAGCCCGGTGAGGAAGTCGGTGCGGGTCGTCGCAAGAAGGCGCGCCCGATCCTCCTCACGGATGAGAGTCAGCATCGACATCGACATCGCGACGGTGAACAGCACGGCCTCGTACATCGTGATCTCGGCCACGGTGCTCAGCACGTCGCTGCCGTAGATCGAGGTCATGACGGGGACCGCGAAGGTGCGGCCGGCATAGAACAGGGCGTGGCAGGCGAAGACGGTGATCGCGACCGGGCGAGAGCGCAGCCGTCTCGCGGTGCGGCTGCGAAGAAGTGCTAACGCGGTCAGCGCGGAGATAACCGCGATCGGAAATGAGCTGACATGGTTCCAGAACAGGCCCACCGCTCCGGCTCCGGCCAGGAACCAGGCGGCGCCGATGGCCACCAGCAGGCCGGTCATGAGGGCGGGATGCAGTTTCCGGCCATCGAGAGCCAGGATTCCCTGAAGCACCAGCAGATAGCCGAGCATCATGACGACATTGGTGAGGGCAGGGCCGGATACGCCGGGAAGGACGTTCCGGTTCATCGCCAGGATGCAGCCTAGGGCGAACGCGGCGTAGGCCGATGCCCAGAGTCCGAGCTCGCGCGAGCGCTGCGTCTGCGCGTTGCGCTCCCAGAGAGTCATAGCGGTGGCGACAAGCAGCGTGCCGGTCGTCAAATACCAGAGGTAGCAAGGTCCATCGGTCCCGTCGTCAGCAGCCCCTGCGTCCGGTTCCAGACATGATCGAACGCTCCCAGCTCCCCAGCGCGGGCAATCTGAGGCAGATAGGTTAATTACAGCTTGTGGGACCAAGCTGTGCGCCGATCAGGCAATGCGCTGACGCTTCTGCCCAGCGATGCTGATGGCAGACGGCGGTTGGCTCGGGATGCGAGCCTTCCGATGCCGCGCGCTGACCGCCAGCCCGGCCGAGCCGGGGCGGCAGCGGGCTACTCCATCACCGCAGCCTTGAGGATGCAGACCATCAGGGCGTGGCCGGGTTCGTTGCCGACGCAGCGAACGACGTGGCGGCGGTCGCAGCGATAGCGCAGCGTCTCGCCGGCCTTGGCGCGCTGGATGATGTCGCCGACCTCGACCTCGAATTCGCCGGCCGTGACCGAGAGCGACTCGATCGAGCCGCGCTGGTGGCCCTCGGAGTCGAGCTCGCCGCCGGGCTCGGCGGAGACGTCGTACCATTGCAGCCATTCGACGGTCTTGATCCAGCCGATGATGGCGAGGCGCAGCTTGCCGTCCTCGGAGACCAGGATCGGCGTGTCGGCACGCGTGGTCTTCTCGATGAAGGGCTCTTCCTCGCCGCTGGAGAGGACTCGCTCGATCGAAATGTCGAGCGCCTGCGAAAGCCGCCAGATCGTCGCCAGCGTCGGGTTGGTCTCGTTGCGTTCGATCTGGCTGATGATCGACTTGGCGACGCCCGACTGTTCGGCGAGGTCCGAGAGCGAGAAATTATACGCCTTGCGCAGGCGCTGGATCGTCTTGCCGAGCTGGCCCGAGATCACCTGAGCCCCGGATTCAAGCTCCCGCCCGCCGCGCTCTTTCGTCTCGATTCCCATGAATTCGGCCCCTTTCGACTGTGAAGCCGTTTGTAACGGCGGACGATCGTTTGAACAAGCGAACAATGCCGAAGCCCGGCGCTGGACCGCCGTGCGTTCGATGGGAAGCGGCAACGGTGACCCGTGCTTTCGACATCGCATCGGACTGCGGGCCGCCGAAGCGCGCGCCTGATGCTCAGGTGATGCGGCTGGGGCCGACTTCTCGCTGCTCGCGCCGGGCGAGGCCGAGTTGGCGCTCGCGCAGGATCACATAGATGCCGGAACTGATGACGATGAAGGCGCCGATCAGGATCGCGGTGGCCGGCCATTCGCCGAACCAGAGCCAGCCGATCGCCACCGCCCAGAGCATGGTCGAGTATTCGAATGGCGCGATCAGCGAGGCGTCGCCATAGCGGTAGGCCTGCACGATCAGGATCTGGCCGAGCCCGCCGAGGATGCCGATGACGACCATCAGCGCCGCGTCCTTGAGATCCGGCATGTTCCAGCCGAGCAGGATGGTCGAGAGACCGAGCAGGCTGGTCAGCAGCATGAAGTAGAACACGATGGCGCCCGTGCGCTCGGTCTGGGTGAGAAGCCGGACTTCGACCGAGGCAAAGGCCGAGCAGAACGCGCCGGCCAGACCCAGCGCCGCGCCGATCGCGGCATTGCCGCCGACCGGGTGGCTGCCGGCGCCGAGATGCGGCGAGAGCATGATGAGCACGCCGACGAAGCCGATCGTCACGGCCGTCCAGCGATAGATGCGCACCTTTTCCTTGAGCACGAGTGCGGCGAGCACCACCACGGCGAGCGGCGCGGCATAGCCGATGGCGACAGCCTCCGAGAGCGGCAGGAACTGCAGGGCCGCGAAGCCGCAGAACATGCCGGTCGAGCCCATGATGCCGCGCTTGAAATGGCCGCGCAGATTGCTGGTCTTCAGCGCCGCCGGCAGCTCGGAACGCCAGGCCAGCCAGATGAGCAGCGGAATCATCGCGAAGAAGGAACGGATGAAGACGATTTCGCCCGTCGGATAGCGCGTCGAGATCGATTTGATCGCGGCCGACATCAGCGTGAAGGCGAGCGCCGAGATCAGCTTGAGGGTGATGCCGAGAAGAGGGGACAACGGAGCGCGCGACGGGAGGGCGGGAACGGTTTCGGGCGAAACCGTTCCTCCTTAGACCACGTCGAGGCAGGGAGGCGAAGCGTGAACTCTGCAACCCCGTCAGGCCGGCGACGCGCGGCTCAGAAGGTGCCGCGGAAGGCGCCGCCGTCGATCAGGAAATTCTGGCCGGTGATGTAGCCGGCAGAGGTGCTGGCGAGGAAGGCGCAGAGCTTGCCGAACTCGTCGGGGGTGCCGAGGCGGCCGGCGGGCACGGCGGCGAGCCGCCGTTTGGTCGCTTCCTCGATGCTGATGCCCTGCATCTCGGCGACCTTGTTGGTCGCTGTCTTGATCCGGTCGGTGTCGAACACGCCCGGCAGGATGTTGTTGATGGTGACGTTGGCATGCGCCACCTCACGGGCCACGCCCGAGAGGAAGGCGGTGAGGCCCGCGCGCGCGGCCGAGGAAACGTCGAGGCCGGTCAGTGGCGTGACGACGCTCGCCGAGGTGATGTTGACGATGCGGCCGAAGCGGCGCTCGATCATGCCGTCGATGACGCGCTGAACCAGCTCCAGCGGCGTCGCCATGTTCTGCACCACGCCTTCCAGCAGGCCTTCACGCGTCACCTGGCGGAAGGGCTTCGGCGGCGGCCCGCCATTGTTGTTGACGAGGATGTCGGGGTTGGGAGCGGCCGCCAGCAGAGCGTCCTGCCCGGCCTTGGTCGAAACGTCGGCGACGACGGCGATGACCGTTGCGCCCGTGGCCGCGCGGATGGCGCTGGCGGTGGCCTCGAGCGTCGTGGCGTCGCGGCCGTTGATGACGACGGTGCAGCCGGCCTGGGCCAGGGCCTCGGCGCAGCCGCGGCCAAGCCCCTTGCTGGAGGCGCAGACGATGGCGGTGCGGCCCGAAATTCCAAGATCCATCACGTTTCTCCGTAAGCTCGGCAAGGCGCCGTCGGCCCATGCGTATCGGCAAGCCTGACCATGGATTGGACGCGCCGTCATCAAAGCGCAACGCAAATCAGACACACGCCCGGAGCATCGCAACAGCGGGGGCTCTCCGGAATGGCCGACGAGGACGACGCGAAGCAGGTTCGCAGCATCTTCATCTCGGATCTGCATCTGGGCACGCGCGGAGCGCAGGCCGATCTCGTCCTGGAGTTCCTGCGCGCCTATGATGCGCCGACCATCTACCTCGTCGGCGATATCATCGACGGCTGGCGGCTGAAGAGCGGCTGGTACTTCCCGCAGGCGCATAACGACGTGGTCCAGAAGCTGCTGCGCAAGGTGCGCAAGGGCTCGAAGCTGATCTACGTCACCGGAAATCACGATGATTTCCTGCGGGACTTCACGGGGCTGCAGTTCGGCGGCATCACACTGGTCGACGACATCGTCCATGAGACGGCGGACGGCAAGCGGCTGCTCGTCATCCATGGCGACCTGTTCGATCTCGTGGTGCGCAACGCCAAATGGCTCGCCCTGCTCGGCGACTGGGCCTACACGGTCGCGCTCGGGCTCAACATGGTGATCAACAAGGTCCGGCGCTTCCTGCGGCTGCCGCACTGGTCGCTCTCGGCCTGGGCCAAGCACAAGGTCAAGAACGCCGTGAACTATATCGGCGAGTTCGAGACCTGCCTTGCAAGCGAAGCGCGACGGCACAATGCCGACGGTGTGATCTGCGGCCACATCCACCATGCTGCCTATCGCGAGATCGAGGGGCTGACCTATATCAACACCGGCGACTGGGTCGAAAGCTGCACGGCCTTCGTCGAGCACCATGACGGGCGCTTCGAGTTGATCCGCTGGCCGCAAGGCCGCCTGAAGGGCGAAACGGCGGTGCCGGTCGTCGTGCCTACCCGCCCAGTCGCCGTGCCGGAACTGGCTGAGGCGGCCCGGAGCAAGCTCCGGCCCTTTGAGCTGGCGCGCATTCTTGGCGTTCAGCCGGAAACGGCTGAGCGGAAAGCGCACTGATGCGCGTCCTCGTCGCGACGGATGCCTGGCGCCCGCAGATCAACGGGGTCGTGCGCTCGCTGGAGCGGATGATCGCGGCGGCGCCGGATTTCGGAGTGACCGCACAGGCGCTGACGCCGGAAGGTTTCCACCAGATCGGCCTGCCGAGCTATCCGGATATCCGCCTGGCTCTGGCGACGCGCCGTGCGCTGGCGGCGCGCGTTGCCGAATTCGGGCCGGACCATATCCATATCGCGACGGAAGGGCCGATCGGCTGGCTGACGCGCGCCGTCTGCCTTGCCCAGAAGCGCCCGTTCACGACCAGCTATCATACGCGCTTCCCGCAATATATCGCCGCCCGCTGGCCGATTCCGGAGAGCTGGAGCTATCGGCTGCTGCGCCGCTTCCATGATCCTGCCGCCGCCGTGATGGTCTCCACGACGACGGTGGAGGACGAACTGCGCCAGCATGGCTTCCAGAATCTGGTGCGCTGGGGGCGCGGCGTCGACCTCGGCCTGTTTCATCCGCGCCCGCAGAGCGTGCTCGATCTGCCGCGGCCGATCTTTCTCAGCGTCGGGCGCGTGGCGGTGGAGAAGAATCTCGACGCCTTCCTGTCGCTGCGGCTGCCGGGCAGCAAGGTCGTGGTCGGCGATGGGCCGGCGCGCAGCGATCTCCAGCGCGCCTATCCCGACGTTCATTTTCTGGGGGTGAAGGAAGGCGAGGAACTGGCGGCGATCTATGCCTCTTCGGATGCCTTCATCTTCCCGAGCCTGACGGACACCTTCGGTATCGTGCTGCTGGAAGCGGCGGCGAGCGGCCTGCCGGTCGCCGCCTTCCCCGTTCAGGGACCGCGCGATGTCTTCGCCGGCAGTGGCGCGGCGGTGCTCGACGAGGATTTACGCAGCGCCGCCATGCAGGCGCTCAGGGTGCCGCACGAGACCTGCCTCGAACTGGCTGGCCGGCACAGTTGGGCGAGCAGCGCGGCGCAGTTCTACGGCCATATCAGGCGCGTGGCGCAGCAGGCCGGCTATCTGCCGCGCGAGGCGGGAGCCGCCAGCTTCACAACCTTCGCGAGCGGGCGTGGCGCGGAACGGCAGGGGCTTTCGCGGCGCCTGCCGGCTTGAGCTGAGCGCGGAAGCCGTCGCGCCGCTCATGGACCGAGGCGATGACGAGACCCATCGGCACGCCGAGACCGACCAGCGCCGCTTCCGATAACTGCAGGCTCGCCTCGATCGTCTCAGGCACGGCATCGTTGACGCCGATCTCGTAGAGATGGCGGGCATGGGCCGCATCGCGGGCGCGGGCGACAATGACGATATCGGGGCTTAGCGTGCGGGCGGCCTGGACGATGGCGTCGACAGCGCGCGAATTGTCGATCGTCACGATCAGGGCGGTTGCTTCCTCCAGGCCGCAGAGACGCAGGAATTCCGGCTTGCTAGCATCGCCGTAGAAGGCCGGGCGGCCGGCGCGGCGCTGGGCGGTGATCAGCGCGGCATCCGAATCGACGACGATGTGGGATTTGCCGTGCTCGTCGAGCATCGAGGCGACAAGCCGGCCGACGCGCCCGCCGCCGACCACGATCGCGCGTGGTGCATGGTCGGTGGGAGGCAGCACCGCCGCCTCGTCGGGCAAGATGACGGGGGGCGCCAGCTTCTGCGCGAGATGGCGGGCTACCCGGGCAAGCAGCGGCAATGCGACCATGGTCAGCGACACGGCGGCGAGCACAATACTGGTTGCCCGATGGTCGATGAGCCCCGTGCCGGTCGCGGCATTGAGCAGGACGAAGGCGAATTCGCCGCCCGGCGCGACCATGATCGCGGTTTCGAGCGCCGTCGCGGCCGACAGCCGGAAGCGGCGGGCGAGGATGAAGATGATCGCGGCCTTGGCCAGCAGCAGCCCGACCGCGACAGCGATGATGGCGCCGGGATTGGCCGCGATCTCGGCCGGGTTCACGCCCATGCCGACGGTGAGGAAGAAGACGCCGATCAGCAGCGACTTGAACGGGTCGATGGTGACTTCTATGGCGCGGCGGAACTCCGTCTCGGCGAGCAGCAGCCCGGCGATGAAGGCGCCGAGCCCCATCGACAAGCCGGCCGCCGCCGCGATCAGCCCGGTGCCGAGCGCGGTCAAAAGCGTCGCTGCCATGAAGCTCTCGGTCGACTCGGTCGAGGCGACCAGGCGGAAGAGCGGGCGCAGCGCCAACCGGCCGATGACGATGATGGTGGCGATGGCGGCGAAAGCCTGGACGAAGGCCTGCGCCAGGCCCACGAGCAGCGAGCCTGAGCCGTTCTGCGCGTCGAGCACGCTGATCAGGAAAAGGAGAGGGATGACCGCGAGGTCCTGGCACAGCAGGATCGCGAAGCTGGTGCGGCCCGCCGAGGTCGTCATGCGCCTCTTGGCGGCGAGCAGCTCGACCACCATTGCGGTCGAGGAGAGAGCGAGGCCGAAGCCGATGATGAGGGAGGCCGCCGCCGGCTGGCCGGCGGCATAGGCGGCGAGGCCGATGGCTGCGGCGCTCAGCCCGACCTGGCCGAGGCCGAGGCCGAAGACGAGGCGCTTCATCGTCATCAGGCGCTCGAAGGAGAGTTCGAGCCCGATGACGAAGAGCAGGAAGGCGACGCCGAGCTCCGCCGGGCCGGCCAGCGCCTCGGCATTCGAGACCGTGACCGTGCTCAGCAGGGGAAGCTTGGCCGCGAGGCCGCCCAGACCATAGGGGCCGACCAGGGCGCCGCAGGCGATGAAGGCGATGATCGAATTGACCTTCAGGCTCTTGGCCAGCGGCACGATCACCCCTGCCGTCGCGAGCACGACGACGGCGTCCTTGTAGAAGGAGGGATCGACTGTTCCGGCCAAAGGGCGATCCTGCGATTCGAGCGAGCGGAATTGGTCCGGCAATTCTTGCGTTTCGCCGCGGCGCAACACAACCTTGGAATCGCTATGGCGGTGAGGAATTTGCCTTACCTGCCGAGCCCTTACGCAAGAGGGTTCAGGTCGCCCCGCGAAAAGCCGTTTCCGCCGCCGGCTGGGATGGGGTAGCGTCCGCCGGTTCGTTTAGAAGGACTGTCCATGCGCTTTGCCGGCACCGAGAACTATGTCGCGACCGAGGATCTCACCGTCGCGGTCAATGCCGCGATCCGGCTCGAGCGCCCGCTGCTGGTGAAGGGTGAGCCGGGAACCGGCAAGACCGTGCTGGCGGAGGAGGTGGCGGCGGCGCTCGGGGCGCCGCTCATCACCTGGCACATCAAGTCGACGACCAAGGCGCAGCAGGGTCTTTACGAATACGATGCGGTGAGCCGCCTGCGCGACAGCCAGCTCGGCGACAGCAGGGTTTCGGACATCGCCAACTACATCAAGCGCGGCAAGCTCTGGGAGGCTTTCGCCTCGCCGGCGAGGCCGGTGTTGCTGATCGACGAGATCGACAAAGCCGACATCGAGTTCCCGAACGACCTCTTGCTCGAGCTCGATCGCATGGAATTTCACGTCTACGAGACGGGCGAGACGATTAAGGCGGCGCAGCGGCCGGTGATGATCATCACCTCCAACAACGAGAAGGAGCTGCCGGACGCTTTCCTGCGGCGCTGCTTCTTCCACTACATCCGCTTCCCCGATGCCGAGACGATGCAGGCGATCGTCGAGGTGCATTTCCCTGGCATCAAGAAGCGGCTGATGGAGGAGGCGCTACGCCTGTTCTTCGAGGTGCGCGAGGTGCCCGGTATCAAGAAGAAGCCCTCGACCTCGGAACTGCTCGACTGGCTGAAGCTGCTCGTCGCCGAGGATATCGGGCCGGAGGTGCTGCGCGAGCGCGACCCGCGCAAGCTGATCCCGCCGCTGCACGGCGCGCTGCTCAAGAACGAGCAGGACGTCTCGCTGTTCGAGAAACTCGCCTTCATGGCGCGGCGCGAGAGCCGCTGAGGCCGGCGACCGCATCGCAGGGCGGGATCGCCGTCGCCAGATCGAGCTTGGGATCGACCGAGCGGACGGCCTCGCCCAGATCGACATCGCGGGTCAGCAGGACATAGTCCTGCGTCTCGGATGTCTTCAGATAGCTCGTCATCGGGATCGGCTTGCCCAAGAGGTCGCCGAGCCGGCAGGCCTTTTCGGCCATCAGGGCCAGGCTGCCGCGATTGCCGCTGTTCTGCGGTCCGACGAACATTTCCTCCCGGAATGCACTGATGCGGGCGGCGTCGCCGTCGCTCAGCCTGAACACGGTGAAGCGGCGCCCGGGAGCCGCTAGGACCGGTAGCTTCGCGAGCTCGTTCGCGTCCCGCACTTCCTCCAGTACGACCTTGCGTTCATGACGGCCGCCGTCCTTGGGCAAGGCGACAATCGTCATGGTGACGCCGCCCGGAAGCGGACGGATGTCGGCGGGCAGGCTGATACCGGCGCGCAGGTCGGTGAGTTGCGTCGTCCGGAGATCGATCTTCGACAGTTTCGGCAGCGACGTCAGCGGGACGTGGCCGCAGGCGGCCAGCAGGCCTGCAAGGACGAGGCAGACTGGCGGGGCGATACGCATGATGTCCTTCCGATATTGGCTTTGACATTCAAAAATTCATCTATTAGTTTAATTTTGTCAATCGAGGGAACAATCGTGCCGACATCATCCCTGCCTATGACCGCATTTTCCCGGGAGGCGACCGGCCGCCTGCGCAGTGTCACCCTGTGGGCACGCGCCTTCAGCTATGCCGCAGGGTTGCTCATGCTCTTCGGTCTCATCTGGCTGTGGACCGATGCGGAAGGGCTCGCTCGCCATGCCCGGAGTACGATCGGGATCGGGATCGACAATGCTCCGGGCGCCCCTTCGGCGAGAGGCTACTGGACGGCGTACGCTCTCGCCTGGGTCCCGGCCGGGCTCTTCATTCTGGCGATGCTGCGGCTGGGGAGGCTGTTTCGGGCGTTCGGCGAGGGGAGGGTTCTCGTCGAGGAGAACGCTGCGGGGCTGCTGAGCGTCGGCTGGCTTCTGGCTGGCTTCGGCGCCGCGACCCCGATCGTCCGCGCGGTGCAGAGCATGGCGCTCACCTTCGACAACCCCGCAGGCCACAGGCAGATTGCGGTCATGCTCGATCCCGGCATCTTCGCCGCGCTGGCGGCTGGAGCAACGCTCATCGCCTTCGGCCATGTGCTGCGGGAAGCGATCCGGCTGTCGGACGAGAATCAAAGTTTCGTGTAAGCCGGCGCCATGCCCGTCGTCGTCGAACTCGATGTCATGCTGGCGCGCCGCAAGATGCGCTCGAAGGAACTCGCCCAGCGGATCGGCCTGACCGAGCAGCAGGTCTCGCAGCTGAAATCGGGAAAGGTCCGCGGCATGCGCTTCGATACGCTGTCGCGCATCTGCGCCGTGCTGCAATGCCAGCCGGGCGATCTGCTGCGCTACGAGCCGGGAGAGGAAATCGAGGGCGATTGACCCTCGCAAATCATCGACGGCATCGCTAGGTTCTTCCCATGCGACGCCTCATGCTTCTGCGCCACGCCAAGTCCAACTGGCCCGCCGGTGTGGCCGACCGCGACCGCCCCCTTGCTGCGCGCGGCCGGGAGGCCGCCCCCGTGATGGGGCGCTATCTCGCCGATGAGCTGCTGCTGCCGGACCTCGTGCTGATCTCACCTGCCAAGCGCACGGTCGAGACCTGGGAGCTGGTGGCGCCGATGCTGCCGGAGAAGCCTGCGACGCACTACGAGCCGCGCATCTACGAAGCCAAGGTGGAGCGCCTCCTCGATGTCGTGCAGGACGTCGAAGGCGATGTCCGCACTCTGCTGATGGTCGGTCACAATCCTGGCTTCGCCGAACTTGCGACGCTTCTGACCGGCTATGGCGACCGCTATGCAGCGGCGCGGATGAGCCAGAAATACCCGACCTGCGGCCTTGCCGTGCTCGACTTCGCCGTCGAGGATTGGCGCGACGTGGCCGAGCGCGGCGGCAGGCTCGACCGCTTTGTCACTCCGGCCTCGCTCGGCGAAGGTCCCGACGAGTGAGAGAATACCCGGTACTTCTACTGGCGCGACCGTCCACCGTGGCTGCCCGTGTTTCCTGTGCCCGCGGACGCATGTCCGTTCCGCTCCGGCTCTCGGCAACCGCGCCGGCCGGCTTGCCTCGGCGAAGCCTCGGGCGCTCTCTGCGCGCCTCCTCTTCATGAGCGAAACCTCCTATCTCGACAGTGCCCGCAATGCGGCGCTCGCCTTTGGCGACAGCCTGCTCGGGCTGGCGCGGCCGCGTTTGCGGATCGGCGTCACCGGCCTGTCGCGCTCGGGCAAGACGGTCTTCACCACGGCGCTGATCCAGAACCTGATGGAAGGGGCAAGGCTGCCGGTACTGAAGGCAGCCTCGGAAGGCCGCATCGCCCGCGTGCGCCTGGTGCCGCAGCCCGACCCGGACGTGCCGCGCTTTCCTTACGAGGCGCATCGCGCCGCTATGACCGGGGCCGACAGGCGCTGGCCGGACTCGACGAAGCGCATCGCGGAGCTGCGCGTCGAGATTGATTACGAGCGCGCCTCCGGGTGGTTCAAAGGCCCGGCGACGCTGACGCTCGACATCGTCGACTATCCCGGCGAGTGGCTGCTCGACCTTGCCCTGATCGGACAGGACTACAAGACGTGGTCGGCGCAGGCCGTGGCAGATGCGCGCAAGGCGCACCGGCGCGCTGCCGCCGAGGCCTGGCTCACCGATCTCCCGGCGCGCGATCCGGACGGGCCGCCGGACGAGCTCGTGGCCGAGGCGGCGAGCGACCTGTTCAAAAGCTATCTCGCGCGCCTCCGGGCCGATCCCGAGGCGGTGGCGGTGACGCCGCCGGGGCGCTTCCTGATGCCGGGCGATCTCGAAGGCTCGCCGGCGCTGACCTTCGCGCCGCTCGATCTCGGTCATGATCGCGAGCCCAGGCCCGGCACGCTCGCCGGCCTGATGGCGGAGCGTTTCGAGGCCTATAAGCGCGTCGTCGTCACCCCATTCTTCCGCGATCACTTCGCCCGGCTCGACCGGCAGATCGTGCTGGTCGACGTGCTGGCGGCGCTCGATGCCGGCGCCCCCGCGCTGGCCGATCTCGAGACCGCGTTGGGGCAGGCGCTCGCCGCCTTCTCGGTCGGCCGCAATTCCTGGCTGTCGAGCCTGTTCGCGCCGCGCATCGAGCGCGTGCTCTTCGCTGCGACCAAGGCCGACCATATCCATCACAGCAGCCATGACCGGCTTGCGGCGGTGATGGCGCATCTGGTCGGGCGGGCGCTTTCGCGGGCGCAGGGCGCCGGCGCAAGGGTCGAGTCGATGGCGCTTGCGGCGGTGCGCGCAACGGATGAGGTCCGGATCAAGCAGGGCCGCGAGGAGCTGCCGGCGATCGCCGGCGTGCCGGAGGCGGGCGAGGAGATCGACGGACAGGTCTTCGACGGCGTCGCGGAAGCGGCGATCTTTCCGGGCGATCTGCCGGAGCGGCCGGAGGCGATCTTCGACCCCAAGGCGCATTGGCAGGTGAGGGCGCCCCGCTTCCGGCCCCCGCTGGTCGCGCCCGATGCGGGCGGGCGATCGAAGCCGCCGCCGCAGATTCGCCTCGACCGCGCGCTTGAATTCCTGATCGGCGACAGGCTGGCATAGGAGGCTGTCATGAGCAGATTCCGGCCATGACCAAGGCACCGCGCGCGATCCGCCTCGACCAACCGGGGCAGGAGCAAGTGGTCGGCGAGAGCGCCATTCGGCGCGGCGATGTCGCAATCCTGCCGGAGAGCGAGCCGATCGACACCATCGTGCCGGTGGCCGCCCCCGCGGCGAAGCGCGGCTTCTCCTGGGGCTCGCTGTTCGTCGCGGGGCTCTCCGGCTTCCTGGCATTGGCGGCGGGCGTCTGGGTCGAGAACACGATCTCGGCGCTGATGAGCCAGAATCCGGTGCTCGGCTATGCGGCGCTGGTCTGCGCCGCCATCGCCGCGCTGGCGCTGCTCGTCATGCTGGCGCGGGTTCTGCGCGACATCCTGCGCGAACGGAAGGTCGAGGCCCTGCGCGAGCGCGCGACACTGGCGCTCGCGGGCGGGACTCCGGACGAGGGCCGAGCAATCACGGAAGAGCTCGTTGGTCTCTACAAGGCCCGGCCGCAGACGGCGCAGGGCCGGGCGGCACTGCAGGAGGCGCTGCCGCAGCTCTTCGCGGCGCGCGACATGCTGACGGTGGCGGAACGCAACCTGCTCGTGCCGCTCGACGCGATGGCCCAGGCGCAGATTGCGCAGGCAGCGCGGCGGGTTTCGCTGGTCACGGCGGTCAGCCCGCGGGCGCTGGTCGATGTCGTCTTCGTGCTGGTCGCCTGCGCCCGCCTGCTGCGTTCGATCGCCGGCATCTATGCGGGGCGGCCCGGCACGCTCGGCCTGCTCAGGCTGGCGCGGCAGGTGATGAACCATCTCGTCCTGACCGGCGGCATCGCAGCGGGCGATGCGGTGATTCAGCAGGTCGTCGGGCAGGGGCTCGCGGCGCGGCTCTCGGCCAAGCTCGGCGAGGGCGTGATCAACGGCATGCTGACCGCCCGCATCGGGCTTGCTGCGCTCGAGGTCTGTCGGCCGCTGCCCTTCGTCGAGGCGAAGCCGCCGACGCTCGCCGAAGTTGCGGGCGATCTCGCTTCCTGGCGCGCTGGCAAGAACAACGAGGCCTGAGCCCGGCAAATTCTGCCGGCCGCAGGCGAATCTGCCCGGTCAGGACTGCCGGAAAACCCTTCGTAAACGATGTAACCCTCTGAAATAAAACGAATACACCTATGGCATGCGCCATGCAGATCAAGCCTCGAGTTGTGGGCTGCCCTTGGGGGGCGCCGGTCGAGGTGAGGGTTCCATGGGTGTTTTCAGTGCGCTGACGACAGCGGTTTCGGGGATGACGGCGCAGTCCTATGCGCTCGAGAACATCTCCGGAAACATCGCCAATTCGCGGACGGCTGGCTACAAGCGCGTCGATACCAGCTTCGCCGATCTGGTGCCCGATGCTGCGCTCAACCGGCAGATCGCCGGTTCGGTCGCGGCCTACAGCCGGGCGACCAACTCGATCCAGGGCGACCTGAACCCGACCCGCATCGACACTAACGTCGCCATCAACGGCGATGGCTTCTTCGTGGTCGATCAACGCTCGAGCGGCGTGGGCGCCAACACGCAGTTCGCCAACAAGAACCTCTATACCCGCCGCGGCGACTTCGACTTCGACGCCAACGGCTATCTGGTCAACGGCGCGGGCTACTACCTCAAGGGCCTGAAGATCGACCAGGTGACCGGCCAGCTCATCGGCACCCAGCCGGACGTGCTGCGCATCACCAAGGAGCAGTTCCCGGCCAAGGCGACGACTTCGATCGAGTATCGCGCCAATATCCCGGCCTATCCGAAGACCAACAAGGCCGACAGCACGGTTCCGGGTTCGGAGTTGCTGAGCCCGGCGGGTTTCACGTCCAACCCGCTCTCGACCACCCAGGGCGGCGCCGGCGTGGTCATCGGCAGCGACATGACGAGCTTCCTGAGCCAGTCGATCCCCGGCGGGTCCGTGACGGTCTACGACACGCTCGGCAAGGCGACGAGCGTGGAGCTGCGCTGGGCCAAGACCACGAATGCTTCGGCCGGCCCGCCGGCGACGACCGATACCTGGAACCTGTTCGTCGCCGAGAACACCGGGGCGGCCGGCGCGGCCGTCGCCTATCGCAACGCCAACACCTCGATCACCTTCGATGCGACAGGGCAGATAACGAATCCGGCGGGTGGCAATATCGCGCTGCCGACGATGACGATCGGCGGGACGACCGTCACCGGCATCAACCTCACCACCGGTGGCAACGGCCTGACCCAGAACGGCGACGTCAGCGGCCAGATCGATGCGCGCAGCATCCGCCAGGACGGCTACACCGCCGGCACACTGGATCGCGTCTCGGTTTCGGCCGAGGGGCAGGTGATCGGCACGTTCAGCAACGGTCAGGTCGTTGCGCTCGCCCAGCTCTCGGTGGCGCGCTTCAACGCCGACAACTCCCTGAAGCGGCTCGATGGCGGTGCGTTCGAGGAGACGATCGAATCCGGCCCGCCGATCATCGGCCTCGGCACGTCGCAGCTCGTTGGCGGCTCGGTCGAGCAGTCCAACACGGACATCGCCGACGAGTTCTCGAAGATGATCGTCACCCAGCAGGCCTATTCGGCCAACACCAAGGTCATCACCACCGCGCAGGAGATGCTGACCTCCGTGTTCAACATCATCCGCTGAGCAGCGCATCCGGGTTGAGAGCTGCCCAGAAGGGCCGCGGCTAGCGACAGGAGTTGGCGATGGGCCTGAGTACTTCCCTCAACACGGCGATCAGCGGGCTCAATGCCACGCAGGTCGGCATCGGCGTCGTCTCGCAAAACGTCGCCAATGCTGGGACGACGGGCTATGTCCGGCGGTCGGTATCGACTGCCGACAGCCTGTCCGGGCTCACGATCGGTGTGCAGAACACGCAGGTCCAGCGCCTGCTCGACAAGATCGTCCAGCATCAGCTCTGGCAGGAAGCCTCGGGCGCCGCCTACACCTCGACGCGGGCGAGCGCGCTGTCGAACCTCGACAAGCTCTACGGCGCGCCGGGCAGCTCGACAGCGCTCGACACGATCTTCAGCAAGTTCACCGGCGCGCTGCAGTCGCTGCAGAACGACCCGTCATCCTACAGCCTGCGCTCGCAGGTGATCGACAATGCGACGCAGCTGGCCCGGCAGCTCAACACGCTCTCGAACGGCGTGCAGGCCCTGCGCGCCCAGGCCGAGAACGGCATCGCCAATGCCGTCACCAAGGTCAACGACCTGCTCGGCGCGCTGACCAAGGTCAACTCCCGCATCGTCGCGGCGCCGAACAACGGCTCGACGGCCACTCTGAAAGATCAGCGCGATCTGATCCTGTCCGAGCTCTCGCAATACGTCGACATCAAGACGACGGAGGATGCGCGGGGCTCGGTCTCGGTCGTCACCGGATCGGGCACGCAGCTCTTCGACGGCCAGCCCTCCGTCACCTTCGGCTTCGACGAGCATAGCGGGCTCGGCCCTGATGATCAGTGGAACGCCGACCCGGCAAAGCGCGGCGTCGGCACGATCACGATGAAGGATTCGTCCGGCAACGTCTCGGACGCGATCGCCAACCGCATCTTCCGCTCGGGCGAGATCGCGGCGAACATCGAATTGCGCGACAAGACGCTTGTGCAGGCGCAGGCCCAGCTCGACGAGATCGCGGCGCAGATATCGAAGGCGCTCTCGGACCGCGAGATCGCCGGCACGGCCGTGACGGCCGGCGCGGCCTCCGGCCTCGAGGTCGACATGGCCGGGTTGCAGTCCGGCAACACGATGACGCTCGACTACAAGGTGACGCCGGGCGGCCAGACCCAGCGTTTCACCTTCGTTCGCGTCGATTCCTCCTCCTCGCTGCCTTTGCCGGCCTCGGCTGGTGGCGATGCCAACAACCGCGTGGTCGGCATCGATTTCTCCGGCGGTCCGGCCTCGGTCGCGGCTCAGATCCAGGCGGCCGTCGGCCCCGGCTTCACGGTCTCCAACACCGGCTCGGTGCTAAGCATCGTCGACGATGGTGCTGCGGGCACGCGTGACGTGATCGGCCTGACGTCGCGGCCGACCAACACGGCGCTGTCCTCGGCAGGCGGCACGCCGGAACTGCCCTTCTTCGTCGATGGCTCGGCGGGCGTCCCCTTCACCGGCTCTTATGAAGGCGGCTCGCAGACCGTCGGCTTCGCATCGCGGATCGCGGTCAATCCGGCGCTCGTCGCGGATCGCTCGCTGCTCGCGGTCTACAGCACGTCGCCGGCGACGGCGCAGGGCGATGTCACCCGGCCGAAGCTGATGCTGGACCGGCTGACGCAGAGCCAGCGTTCCTTCACCAACACGGTCGGTCTCGACGGCAACGGCGCGACCTCGAACACGACGATCGGCAATTTCGTTCAGCGCGTGGTCTCGTCCCAGGGACAGGCTGTCGAGGCCGCCAAGCGCCTCGACGAGGGCCAGCAGGTCGCGCTCGCCTCGATCCAGAGCCGCTTCCAGGAAACCGCACAGGTCAATGTCGACCAGGAAATGTCGATGCTGATCGAGCTGCAGACCGCCTACGCCGCCAATGCCCGCATCATCTCCACCGTGAAGGAGATGATGGACGTGCTGCTGAGAGTGTGAGCCCGCCATGACCATCACCGCCTATGGAACCGGTGCCTATCGCGCGGCCAAGCCCAACGAATTCGTCTCGACCCGCGCCCAGTTCGACGATCTCCAGCGCCAGCTCGACACCAAGCAGCGCAGCACGAGCTATGGCGACCTCGGCATCGACCGGCGCGTCAGCCTCGATCTCAATGCCAAGATCTCCACCCTCAACTCCTGGCTGAGCGGCATCGATCTGAGCAATGTGAACGTGAAGCTGCAGACGACGTCGGTCGAGAACTTCGCGAAACTCACCAGCGAGACGCGCAACGACACGCGCTCCAACAGCTATGTGCCGAGCGCCAGCGGGCGGTCCTCGCCGCAGGTGCTGGCGGAGGAGAAGTTCAAGCAGACGCTCGACCTGCTGAACATTTCGGTCAACGGCCGCTACCTCTTCTCCGGCAAGACCTCGGACACGCAGCCCGCCGCCGGCTTCGACGAGATCATCAATGGCGACGGTGCCGGCAAGGCCGGGCTGAAGCAGCTGATCGACGAGCGCCGGCAGGCCGATTTCGGTTCCGGGCTCGGGCGGCTGACGGCCGGCGGCGCCGGCACGACGGCGACCATCGCCGAAGAGGCGACCGTTCATCCCTATGGTTTCAAGATCGCCGGCATTTCCGGCAGCTCCGCAGCGCTGGCGACGACGTTCAATCCCGGGCCGCCGGCGGATGTCTCCGTCAACGTCGCGTCGCAGCCGGTGGCGGGCGACACGGTGCGGCTCAAGCTCAACCTGCCGGACGGGACGCAGGAGGAAATCGTCCTCACGGCCCGCGCCACGGGAACGACCGGCTCGGATACCGATTCCTTCGAGATCGGCGCCGATCCCAACGCCACGGCGGCCAATCTGCGCAACTCGATCAACGCGGCTCTCGGCAAGGAGGCGAAGACGACGCTCTCGGCCGCCTCCTCGCAGGTTGCGGCCCAGGATTTCTTCGCGGGCAGCCTCAACAATCCGCCCAAGCGGGTACCGGGACCGCCCTTCGACACGGCCACAGCTGCGCCGACCAATGCGGGTGCCGCGGCGACGACCGTGATCTGGTATCGCGGCGATGACGGCGCTGATCCGGCGCGCAGCACCTCGACGGTCCAGATCGACCAGGGGCAAACGGTCGGGACAGGCGCCCGGGCGAATGAGGAGGCGTTCCGCGTCGGCCTCGCGCAGTTCGCGATCATGGCGGTCGAGAACTTCCCGGCCGGCGACGCCAATTCGCAGGCGCGCTACGAGGCGATGACGTCCCGCGTCAGCGAGAAGCTGGGTTTTGGGGGCAGCACCCAGAAGCCGGCGGAGATCATCACCGAGCTGGGCTCCGCCCAGACGGCGCTCGCCAGCGCCAAGGAGCGCCACCAGAGCACGAAGGATTACCTGACGACGACGCTCTCGGGCATCGAGAACGTCTCGACCGAGGACGTCGCGACGCAGATCCTGTCGCTGCAGACGCAGCTTCAGGCGAGCTATCAGGTGACCTCGATGCTCTCGAAGCTGTCGCTCACGAACTTCCTCTGAACGCCGCACTCGCCTGGCTACAAGCGAAAACGCCGCCCCTTCGGGCGGCGTTTTCGCTTGCGATCTCGTGAGCTGCTTTGGGTAACCCGTCAGCGGCCGCGCAGGCCGGCCGCGATGTCGCGGTTGATGTTGATCAGGATGCCGACACCTTGAGGCTGCGGATCGGCCGCGAGCTTGAAGGTGTGGTTGAAGATGAAATTGGCGAGGCTGAGGATGTTCTGCTTGATGCCGACCGGCAGCGGATTGTCCTCTGCGATCACGGCCGAGACGAGCAGCGTCCAGAGCCTGCGGTTATAGGTCAGGGCTTCGTCGAGCTCGCGCTCGCGCGCGGCCCAGTCGTCGGCGACGATCTGGAGGCGGGTAGCGGCCTTGATCAGGAGGGAGGCTTCGAGCTCGCGGGGTGAAACGACGGATTGGGCGGTCTTGGCGGCGGCGGCGTAGGCGTTAAACCCGTTTTGCATGCTCGATCAGTTCCGCTTCGTAGGCGATCAGCTTCTTGGCTGCCTTGAGAGCCTTATAGAGATCCCCGCTTAAGATGCAGTTATTGATCTCGTGAATATGCGGCAGAGCGCTGGGTGCGGCCTGGGCGAAATCGCGCACGAGCTCGAAGAAGATCTCGTGCTGGTGCGTCGGGTCTTGCGCCAGATACATCAGCTGGATGGCGAAGTAGATCTTCTTGGCCGGGCTGTCGGCGGTTGCTGCGGTCAGGATGTCCTTCTCCCGCAGGATCGGCGCGTCGCCTTCGATGAAGAAGCGCGTGCGCTGCTCGTCGTTGCGGATCACCACCTGTCCGATGATGATCCGTTCGCGCGGCTTGAGCTCGACCTTGAGAGCCATGTCTGTCCTGCCTTCTGGCGGAGGGGAGGGGGGCGAACCTAACCCGAAGGCGTCAGCCGAAGAGGCGCAGCACGCCCTGGTCGGCCTGGTTCGCCAGCGAGAGCGCGGTCTGCGAAAGCTGCTGGCGGGTGTTGAGCGCCAGGAGGCTCGCGCCTTCCTCGTTCGGGTCGGCCAGGACGAGGTTCCCCGCACCGGTCGTCAGAAGGTTGGACAGCTCCTTGGTGAAGTCCTGCCGGGTCTGCGCGACCGAGAGGTTGGAGCCCAGCGTCGAGGAGAGCGACTTCAGCGAGGTGAGGGCGCCGGTCAGGGACTGGGTGGCCTTGTCCAGGTCGGCATCGTTCTGGAAATTGACGAAGCCCGTGAGCTGTGTGTTGACGGCCTTCGGAATGCCGAGATTGTCCGAGGTCAGGTTGGAGCCCTGGATGTCGAGCTTGGTCTGGTTCTTGCCGGTCTTCTCGTTGAACTGGATGGTCAGACGGTCGCCGGCCAGCAGGTTGATGCCGTTGAAGCTCGAGTCCTTGGCGAGGTCGTCGATCTTGTTACGCAGGTCGTTGAACTGATCGATCAGGTTCGAGCGCACCGCGGAGGTGATGCTGGCTCCGACGATCGTGGTGCCGGCGGCGGTATTGTCGGTCAGCGCGAAGCCGAAATCGGTGTTGTCGCTGGCGACGCCGGAGGCCGTGGTCAGGGCTGTGGCGCCGGCGCCGGCGATTTCAGCCGCGGTCGGGGCGCCGGGCGCGGCCGGTGTGAAGGTCGCGGTGCCGATACCGAACTGAACCTTTTCGGAGCCAACGCCCTTGACGTTGAGCTGGCCCTTCTCGTCGACGAAGGCGGTCGCGATGCCCGACTTGTTGATCTCGTTGACGACGTCGCGAACGGTGGCGTTCGTGCTGAGGAAGCTGGCGGTATAGGTCGTCGAGCCCGAGGTCAGCGTGATTGAGGTCGTCGCCTCGTCGCCCGCGGCGAGAACCGGACCGCCGACATTACCGGAATACGTAGCGGTTGCGGCATTGGCGCCGGCGCCGTTGTCGTCGACCACGCGCTTGTCGAGGGCGATGTCCTTGAGGCTCTTGCTCGTCACCGCCGCTTCGGTCGCCGTGGCGAGAGTCGTGCCGGCCTTCGTCGGACGGTTCTGCGCGGCATCGGCCTGGGCCTGCTTGACCGTAGACTGCAGCGACTGGACGAGCTTGGTGATGCCGTCGATGCCCTTGGAGGCTGCCTGGATGGTCTGAATGCCGTTCGAGATGCCGTCGAGCAAGCCGGTGAGCTGGCTGGAGCGATCGTTCAGTGACAGGGCGGTGAAGTAGTTCACCGGGTTGTCGATCGCCGAGTTGACCTTCTTGCCGGTGGCGAGGCGGTTCTGGATGACGCTCTGTTGGGCCGTGGTCTGCTGCAGCGTCAGCAGGTTGTTGCGGACACCGCTGGAAAGGATCGTGCTGGCCATCTTCGGTCCCCTGAACGCGCGACTCCGGCGCGATGCAACCTGATTTCAGGGGTGATCATCCCGCGTTAGGGATAACAAAAGGTTAATCGCGGCGCCGATCCCGTTGCCGCGCCCAAACGAAAAAGCGGCGGAGCCGAAGCTCCGCCGCTCTTTGACTTCGCCCCGCGTTCTGCGGGCTGATCCGCTTCTGCGGACCGAAGATCAGAACAGGCGCAGGACCGCCTGGTCGCTCTGGTTCGAAAGCGACAGCGCCGTCTGCGAGAGCTGCTGACGGGTCTGCAGCGCGAGCAGGTTGGCGGCTTCCGAGTTGGCGTCGACGTTCACCAGATTGGAGGCGCCGGTGCTCAGCACGTCCGCCATGTCCTTGGTGAAGTCCTGACGGGTCTGCGCGACCGAGAGGCTGGCACCGAGGCTGGACGACAGTGACTTCAGCGAGGTCAGGGCGCCGGTGAGGGCCTTGGTCGCGGTTTCGAGGTCGGCGTCGTTCTGGAAGTTGACCTGGCCGGCGAGCTGGGTGTTGCCAGCCTGGGCGATACCCAGATTGTCGGAGGTGACGTCCGACCCCTGAATGTCGAGCTTGGTCTGGTTCTTGCCGGCCTTCTCGTTGAACTGGATCGACAGACGGTCACCCTTCAGCAGGTTGATGCCGTTGAAGCTCGCGTCCTTGGCGAGATCGTCGATCTTGCCGCGCAGGTCATTGTACTGGTCGATCAGGTTCGAACGCGTTGCCGAGGTGATCGCCTGTCCCTTGATGCCGGTTCCGGCGACGCTGTCCGCCGCGAGGAAGCCGATCGCGGCGTTGGCGCCGCCAGCGGCTGCGGCCGTGTTGGCCGTGGCGTCGTCGGCGCCCACGCCGAAGCCGAACTGGACCTCTTCCGAGCCGGTGCCCTTGACGTTGAGCTGGCCCTTCTCGTCAACGAAAGCCGTGGCGATGCCCGACTTGTTGACCTCGTTGACGACATCGCGAACCGTCATGTTGGCGACATCGAAGCTGGCGGTATAGGTCGTGCTGCCGGACTTCAGGAAGAGCGCAGCCTTCGGGCTGGCCGACGTGTCGATACCGACGTCACCCGAAGTGGTGGCCGTAGCGGCATCGGCGACGGCATCGGCACCGGCGATCTTCTTGTCGAGGGCGATGTCCTTCAGGCTCTTCGAGGTCACGGCCTGCTCGGCCGCAGTCGCCAGCGCGGTGCCGGCCTTGGTCGGGCGGTTCTGAGCCGCGTCCGACTGCGCCTGCTTGATGGTCGACTGCAGGGAGCTCACCAGCTTGGTGATGCCGTCGATGCCCTTGGAGGCCGCCTGGATGGTCTGGATGCCGTTCGACATGCCGTCGAGCAAGCCGGTGAGCTGGCTGGAGCGGTCATTGAGCGAAGCGGCGGTGAAGTAGTTGACGGGATTGTCGACTGCCGAGTTCACCTTCTTGCCCGTCGCCAGCTTGAACTGGGAAGCCTGGGCCTGGGCGGTGATCGACTGCAGCGACGAGAGCGCGTTGCGCACGCCCGCATTGAGAGAGACGGCCATCTGTTTTTACCTTCTGGTAGGATGCCTTCTGGCGTCCGGGCCGTTCTGGCCAGGACGGGGCGACCCTGGAGCGCCAGCCCGTAACAACCGGTAAATTTCCCTCCGCAAATTGAGCGCAAGGCGAGGCTCGTCGGACCATGGTTAAGCAGGCACTAATGGTCTCGGAACGCCTGAACAGGCGGCGGTGCGCCGACGCAAAAACGCCCGCGCGGGGCGCGGGCGACATGCCGTCGGCAATCGGGATGGAACGAGCGAGACGTCAGGCCGTGCGTTCGACCTGGTGGCGTTCTTCCTCGGTCTCGCGCGCCCGGTCGCTGAGTTCGCGGGAATAGGCGCGCAGCTTCAGCAGGACCTCGTCGGGCAGTTGGGAGATCGTCTCGCCCGTGTCGCGATCCTTCTTCTGCAGCACGACCGCCCGGGTCTGCGGGTCGATGACGAGCTTGCGTTCCACGGTCTCGTCGACGGTGCGATTGGCGGTGCGTCCAATTTGGTCATTGAAGAAGGCGCGGCGTTCGCCGTTTGCACGGCTCTGCGCATCGCGAGCCTCCGCACGAACCTCGACATTCACCGCTGCGCCGGCGGAAGCGGATTGGACGGTCTTCTCGGGCGGAAGGTCGACAGCGACGCTGCCCGGCTGCGCGGTAACGTCGGAGCGGGTAACCGGCGGGCCGGCGGTCGGCGCCACGATTCTGGGTGCGTTGCCGAATTCCATGACCACTCCTTCTGGAGCCGTTCGCGGCGCCGTTGCGCCGGTCTTCTCGGTTGCCGGAAGCAGGACACACCTGCCCGACACTGCCGATCGTGACAGAAAAGATTGAATCTGCCGTTAGGGAATTAGGTAAATATTGAGGGCTTCCGGCGCAGCCGCGCCGGCTACGCAAGACGAGTTACCGCCTGGAGCGAACCGCGTCTCACAGGCTCCGCGAGACGACGAGCGGCCCGGAGTTCGGCCGGGCGAAGGCGCCGGCGCCGACGGAGGCCGCGGGGCCATAGCCATTCGCGCGCATGGGCCTGTTGGCGTCGGCGGCCAGGTCGCGGATGACGGATTCCGAAACGGCACGAGCGGTCGCCAGCACGATCTGGTTGGTCTCGATCAGGTTCTGGAAGGCGAGGTGGGCGTTCTTCAGGCGCTTGACCTGATCGGGCGCGAAGCGGGCGAGAGCGACGGCGTTGAGCTTCACCTGCTCGACGCCGCGCATATAGATGCCGGCCAGCTCGGTCTTGCGCGGCTCGCGGGTCATCGCCTCCGGCAGGCGGCCTGCGCGGACGAGCTCGGTCTCCTCGCCGACGAGATGCGACAAGGCTCCGAGCGCCTCCAGCACGGCCTCGATCAGCGCACGCGCACTCAGCGCATCGGCGATGCGCGGCCTCTCATCCAGGATCAGGTTAGCCGCTGACATTCTGTGCTCCGGACGCGGACTGCTCCTGAAGATTGATCAGGTCGCGCATGATCTGGTCGGAAAGGCCGACGCCGCCGGCCTTCTGGATCTGCTTGGCGTATTGCTGGCTGAGCTGCGAGCGCCAGATGCCGCCGCCGGTACCGTTCTCGCCGAGCGGCCCTTCGGTGCCGTCGCTCGCCGTCAGGCGGTCGGTCATCTGCTCGAGGAACATCGTCTCGAAATCATCCGCCTGTTTCTTGAGCTTGGCCTTGGCCGGGTCGAGCGCGTCGGCGATGCCATTGGCGACTTTTCCGGCGATGCCGAGCGCGAGATTGGCGGCGGGGAGGGCGAGAGCGGCGGTCATCACATCACCTCGATTTCGGCCTGCAGGGCGCCTGCCGACTTGATGGCCTGGAGAATGGAGATCAGGTCGCGCGGGCCGATGCCGAGCGCGTTCAACCCGTCGACGAGCTCGGCCAGGGTCACGCTTTCCTTGACGAGGGCGAGCTTGTTGCCACCGCCGGTGTCGACCTTGACGCTGGTCTGCGGCGTCACGACAGTGCGACCGCGGGCGAATTCGTTGGGCTGGCTGACCTGCGGCGTTTCGCTGATCGTGACGGTGAGGTTGCCCTGAGCGACCGCGACGGTTGAGACGCGCACGTCCTTGCCCATGACGATGATGCCGGAGCGCTCGTCGATGACGATGCGGGCGAGCTGGTCGGGCTCGATGCGCAGCTGCTCGATGTCGGTGAGCAGCCGGATCATGTTGCCCTTGAAGCGGGGAGGGATCTGCAGGACGACGGTCGAGGGGTCGGTCGGCTCGGCGGAGTCGCCGCCGACGAAATCGTTGATCGCGGCGGCCATGCGGCGGGCCGTGGTCAGGTCGGGGTTGCGCAGCGACAGGCGCAGCGTCGAGAGCTTGTTCAGGGCGAAGTCGATCTCGCGCTCGACCACGCCGCCATTGGCGATGCGGCCGACGGTCGGCACGCCGCGGGTGATCTTGCTGGCCTCGCCTTCAGCGGAGAAGCCGGAGATCGCCACAGGTCCCTGCGACACCGCATAGACCTCGCCGTCGGCGCCGAGCAGCGGGGTGACAAGCAGCGTGCCGCCCTGCAACGACTTGGCATCGCCCATGGCCGAGACGGTGACGTCGACGCGGGTGCCCTGCGTGGAGAAGGGGGGCAGGTTGGCGGTCACCATCACGGCGGCGACGTTGGCGGTGCGCATGTTGGCGCCGCGCGTGTTGACGCCGAGGCGCTCGAGCATCGCCTGCAGCGACTGCTTGGTGAAGGGGGTGTTGTTGAGCGTGTCGCCGGTGCCGTTGAGGCCGACGACGATGCCGTAGCCGAGCAGCTGGTTGGTGCGCACGCCCTCGACCGCGGCGAGATCCTTGATGCGCGAGAGCGCGAACACCGGCTGCGACGACAAGCCGATCGCCACGGCCAGCAGGGCGGCCAGCGGCTTCAGCAGAGTCGACAGGGCGGAGTTGCGGAACATGCTGCGGCACCAGGGGACAGTTTTAAAGTCCGTCGGCCCTTGCGAGCGGCGTGCCAGTCAGCTCAAAATTGAAAAGCCTTGTTTGTCAGTCATTTGGAGTTTTGCGCCATTGTCGGCTTCGACTTGCCGACGCTGCGCTTCCTGCCGGGGCGGCAGTTTCTGCCGGGTAATTTACCGGCTGTTAACCACGCCGGGCGAGGTTGGGAATTCCATTACACGAGGCCGCCGATGATCAGGATCGACCAGCGCGCGCCCGTTTCGAACGCCGGCCCGGCCAGTTCCGCGAGGCGTTCGAGCGGCGCTTCCTTCGCGCTTCCGACGCAGGATTCCGCCACGGCGAGTCGCAGCAGCGGGGTCGGCGCGACTGGGCCGCTCGATACGCTGCTGGCGGTGCAGGCGCAGGAGGATACGCAGGAGCGCAAGCGCCGGCAGGCCCGGCGCGGGCACGATCTGCTCGACGGGCTCGACCGGCTGAAGGCGGCGCTGCTCGCCGGCCGGGTGCTGCCTTCCGAGCTGGAGAGGCTGCGCACGGCGCTGGCGCTCCGGCGCGAGACGACCGACGATCCGCGGCTCGACGAGGTGCTGGCCCATATCGAGCTGCGTGCCGCGGTGGAACTCGCCAAGCTCAGCCGGTAGCCGGCTTCGCCGGATTGCCCGAGACGGAGCATCGCGGCAGAGCGCGAATCCTCATTTGAGCGGGGTGCAGTCGCTCGGTGGCGGCGCGCCTTTGAAGCGCTGTTCCATCCAGTCCACCGCAGCGGCGGCACTGTCCTGGGCTGCCGGCAGATGGCCCACGCCCTGCAGGGCCTCGAACCGCACCGCACTTCCGGCGGCGCAGAGCTTGTCTGCATAGTTGCGCGTGACCTGCGGTCTGACCAGCGTGTCCTCCGTGCCCTGCGCGAGAAAGACTGGGATGCCGCGCGGCACGAGACCGGGCGAATTCCGGTCGAGAAGAGAGTGCCAGGGCTGGCGGGCGGCAAAGTCTTCGTCAATGAGGAACTTGCGCTCCAGCGCCTTGGTCGGGCGCAACCGGCTCAGGATGTCGGGCAGGCTTTCGATGCAGTCCGCGGCGAGCGTGTCGACGACCGGGATCGCCTGCTCGTAGATGATCTTCGTCAGGGGGGCCTTGTAGACGCGCGTCCATGACCAGAGGGTCATCGCGGTCAGATTGCGGCCGCCATCGGTGTCGATGTCGTCGGCCAGGAGCGGGCCGAGCTCGGTCGCAGGGGCGGCGGCCGCGACGCCGACCAGATTGAGTTCGGGGGCCAGGCGTTTCGCCAGAATGCCGGTGAACAGCGCCGCGTGTCCCCCCTGCGAATGACCCCAGACGGCGAAGCGTCGCCCGGCGGAGGCGCCGGCAAGCTGACGGGCCGCCCGCACCGAGTCGATCACGGACCGGCCCTCGCTCTCACCGACCAGATAGGGATGTGTCCCCGGCGCGCCGAGGCCCGGATAGTCCGTCGCCGCGACGATGTATCCGCGCGCGATCATCGCGCGCAGGCCCTGGATGGACTGGAAGATGTCGCCGGCGCGCGATGGTCCGCATTGCGGCTGGACGCCGGTCGTCGGATGAGCCCAGGCCACGATCGGACGGCCCCCCGGCGGAACCGGGCCTGAGGGGACGATCGCGACGCCGGACACGGCGATCGGCTTTCCGTCGAGCCCGAGCGAGCGATAGAGCATCCGATAGGCGGTTGCGCCCTCAGGCGTTCCGTTCAGGGTTTCCGTCCGGATCACCGTTCCGGGGCGCCCACCGGCGATTTCGGCGGTCGTCGGCGTGTAGAAATCCGACTGTGCCCCGGCCGGGGAGGTGGAGAAGGCAGCCGACATCGAGATCAGTAGGGCGATGACGAGCCGCATAAATGTTTCTCCGTCGAGCGGGCGCAGACTTCAGCTTCTCCGGTGACTAGCCCAGATATCGTTTAGCAATTGCTTCAGCGGCCGGGCATCGGTCGCAGCCGGGCGCCGGCGCCGCTCACCGGATGAACTGGTCTGCGTATTCGGCGCCCAGCCCATTGCCCGCATAGTGCGCCCGGCATTTGTCGATGCGGGTGAAGACGTCGTCATAGCCCAGGCACTTGCCATCCGGGTCGACATAGATCATCGCGCCGTTCACCTGAAACATGGTGATCATCTCCTCGACATCGGGATCGACCACCAGCGTATGCGTCTCGCCCGGCGCCTCGTAGACGTAAGAGCCCTCGGTCGCGACCCAGTCATGCTCGAGGTAGCGCCACTTGCCCTTGAGCACATAGCCATGGACCGGCAGTGGATGACGATGGCGCGAGAGCACACCGGCGCGGCGGACCTTGAGCAGGTTCATCCAGTATCCCCGCGAAACGCAGAAAAGCAGGGGGCGGAACCAGACATTGTCGTCCACCGGCACCCAGACGCGCTCGTCGGTGGGGATCACATTGGGGACGATCAGCTCCGGCGGCGATTCCTTCGGTTGCGGGTGGCGATAGGGCGTCCAGCGCTCCTCCTGCGTGGCCGCGACGGGCATCGGGCTCGTCGTGTTCATGGCGTCTCTCCCGTGCTGATGTTCTGATTCAAGTGGTGCTCAATCCGATTCAACGCTTCCATCCAAGCTATTGAGACGGAAACGCTTTTCTAGACTGCGAGATAGCCGCCATCGACCGGCAGGACCGCGCCGGTGACGAACTCAGCCGCATCGGACAGCAGGAAGGCGATGGCGCCGCCGACATCGCCCGGCTTGCCCCAGCGACCCATTGGCGTCCGCGCGAGGATCGGGGCGGAACGCTCGGCGTCCTCGACCAGCGGCCGGGTCAATTCGGTCTCGATCCAGCCCGGCGCCACCGCGTTGACGCGGATGCCCTCCGGTGCCCAGGCGGCAGCGAGCGATTTGGTGAGCTGGCCGATACCGCCCTTGGAAGCCGCATAGCCGGGGGCGAAGGGCGAGCCGTGGAAGGTCAGCATCGAGGCGATGTTGACGATGGCGCCGCCGGCCTTGTCCGCGCCATTGGCGGCGAGCTTGTCCTTGGCGGCGATGCACATCCGCATCGTGCCGCTCAGGTTGACCTCTATGGTCAGGCGGAAGGCGTCGATCTCGAATTCCTTGCCGCCGCGCTGGATCATGCCGGCGCAGTTCACCAGCGCGTCAAGGCGCGGACAGGTCGCGACGATGGCAGCGACCTGGTCGTCGCTGGTCACGTCGAGCCGGGCATGGCGGATGGCCGGATGGGCCGGCGACGCCACGACTTCCTCCTGGGTCAGGCCCGTGGCGAGAACGTCGTAGCCGGCCTGGGCCAAAGCGAGGGCGGCGCCTGCGCCGATGCCCCGCGTGCCGCCGGTGACGAGAGCGAATTTGGTCGAGGTCGATTGTGTCATGGACCGAAGGCTAGTGCGGCCTTCGGCAACGGGAAAGGCGGCCCCGTGCAGGCCGCCATGCAATGGCGGCCGGGCCGGCTACTGGAGCTTGTATTTGAGGGAGAGCATGGCCTGGCCACGCGTCTCGTAGTCGGAGGCGACGAGCGGAAGCTTGCGCGCCAGCGTCACATCGAAGGAGGTCTGCCAGGGCAGGTCGGCGAGCTTGGCGAGATCGATCGAGAGCTTCATCTCCGGCGTCAATGCCGTATGGAGACCGTCGCCGGCGGCGAAGACGTAATTGCCGGCCATCGCGAGCTGCGAGGTCAGGGTGAGGTGGGGGAGCAACTCCTGTCGATAGCCGATCAGCGCTTCGCCGATCTGCTCGGGATTGCCGTAGAGCGAGCCGCCGCCACCGGTGGCAACGCCCCAGATGAATCCCGGCCCCGTGCCGATAGGCTGGGCGAGCCGCCAGTTCAGCCGCGCATCACGCGTTGCACCGGCGCTTGCCGGAGCGGAGAGCGCGGTCGAGAGCGAGAAGACATCCTGGCCAAGCTTGAAGCCGACAGACCGGTCCTGGGCGGCGCCCATCGTATCCTGCCGCGCCGCGAAGCCGTTGCGGATGATGTCGACCGGGATCGGAGCGCGGGCGCGCAGGTGAGCGCCGGAGTTGGCGTTGGCGCGGCCGAGCGCCGCGAGTGCCGGATTGAACAGGACCGCATCGCCGCTGGAGTCGGCCGGGACGGCGGCTTCCATCTCGGCGGCATCGGGATCCTGCAGGGCTGCGCGTGGGATCGGCAACTGCACGGCAGCTTCCTGCAGCGCGTCCTGAGCCGACGCCGGAGCAGGAGAGAGTGAGGTGGCAAGGAGCAGGGCTGCCGGTTTCCAGGCAGCACTGCGGGCAGAGATGAAGCGAAACACGTCGTTCGTCCTGTCGCTATGACGAGCGGCAGATCAGGCTAGGCTGGGAAGGCGCCGATTTTGCGGCGGTGCAACATGACCGGCAGGGGGGCGACAGATTGCCCGAAAGCTGCGCTTCCCCCGCCGGCCCGAACCCGCTAGGAAGCGACCAGCCGCGGACCGTGGCCGAAAGCCGCAGTTTCGGATCGTTCTATCTGGAGAGAACAGGGGTCATCGCATGAGCAAGATCAAGGTCGCCAACCCGGTCGTCGACATGGACGGCGACGAGATGACCCGGATCATCTGGCAGAAGATCAAGGACACGCTGATCTTCCCGTATCTCGACCTCGAGCTCGACTACTACGACCTCTCCGTCGAGAACCGCGACGCCACCAACGACCAGGTCACGATCGACGCGGCCAACGCCACGAAGAAGCACGGCGTCGCCGTGAAGTGCGCCACCATCACGCCGGACGAGGCGCGCGTGGAGGAATTCAAGCTCAAGCAGATGTGGAAGTCGCCGAACGGCACGATCCGCAACATCCTCGGCGGCGTGATCTTCCGCGAGCCGATCATCTGCAAGAACGTGCCGCGCCTCGTACCGGGCTGGACCCAGCCGATCGTGATCGGCCGCCACGCCTATGGCGACCAGTACCGCGCCACCGACTTCAAGTTCCYGGGCAAGGGCACGCTCTCGATCAAGTTCGTCGGCGAGGACGGCGCGGTGATCGAGAAGGAAGTCTTCAAGGCCCCGGACGCCGGCGTCGCCATGGCGATGTACAACCTCGACGATTCGATCCGCGACTTCGCGCGGGCGTCGCTGAACTACGGCCTGATCCGCAAGTACCCGGTCTATCTCTCGACCAAGAACACCATCCTCAAGACCTATGACGGCCGCTTCAAGGACATCTTCCAGGAGATCTACGAGAAGGAGTTCAAGGCCGAATTCGACAAGCTCGGCATCACCTACGAGCACCGCCTGATCGACGACATGGTGGCGTCGGCGATGAAGTGGTCCGGCGGCTATGTCTGGGCCTGCAAGAACTACGACGGCGACGTGCAGTCCGACACTGTGGCGCAGGGCTTCGGTTCGCTCGGCCTGATGACCTCGGTGCTGATGACGCCGGACGGCAAGACCGTCGAGGCGGAGGCCGCGCATGGCACGGTGACCCGCCACTACCGCGAGCACCAGAAGGGCCGCGAGACCTCGACCAATTCGATCGCCTCGATCTTCGCCTGGACGCGTGGCCTCGCCCACCGTGCCAAGCTCGACAACAACGCCGAGCTCGCGAAGTTCGCCTCGCTGCTCGAGAAGGTCACGGTCGACACCGTCGAGGCAGGCGACATGACCAAGGATCTCGCCCTGCTTGTCGGCGCCGAGCAGAAGTGGCTCTCGACCACCGGCTTCCTCGAGAAGGTCAGCGAGAACATGAAGAAGGCGATGGCGGCCTGAGATTGGCTCCCCGCGTACGTCATCAAGCCCGGCCGAAAGGCCGGGCTTTTTCGTTGGCGCCTTGCGCAACGGATGGAACGCGCGGGCCCTCCGGGCGTTCTCGACCGCCGGACGACGTGACCGCTTGCTCTTATATCGATATGATGAGCGCCGATGCGGATAGGCGCCTCGTGCGCAGGGATGGCGAGCCCTATCCCGCGGGCGAGGGGCGCTGACTGTCGCCGCATTCTGAAGAAGACTGGCCGATACGGAGAGCTGGGATGCCTGAGAACGCTTCGCAGATGGAGCTCGATGAGCGGATCGCCATTGCCCGGAGGAATATCGCCGAGCTGATGGAGCAGGCGACGGGCGTGTCAGGCGCCGCCGCCGAGGAGCGCCTGGCGACGCGGCTCAACGAGCAGCAGGATCTGCTCAACGAGCTGCTCAAGAAGCGCGAAGCGATGGGCTGAGGCGTCCGCCGAACGGCTGCTGCTGCCGAGTGCCTTATGGCAGTCCGCGTCACTCCACGATGACGCGATGGCGGGCGAGGATGCGCGGTCCGCTGATCGGGGCGTTCATCACATAGCGCAGCTCGTAGGCGCCGGACTGCTCCGGCGCCTCCAGCACCGCCTCGACATTCTCCGCCGGAAAGAAGCGGGGCCCTTCTGCTTCGGCGGGAGCGCCGGCGGGAACCAGCACGACACGATCCTGCTCGCCGTTCGGCCCGATGCCGCGGACCGGGAGCGTCTGGCCGCGGCCGACGCGGGCGGGGGCGGCGAGCGTCGCGCCGGGCTCGGTGGTGACGAGCGGCTGACGCAGCAGGATGACCGGCGCCCCGTCCTTCTCGACGGTCAGGCGCAGCTCATAGGTTCCGGCCAGGCCGGGCGTGGGCAGGGCAGGGACCGTGTTCCGCGGCTCGACCACGACGATGGCGGTGCTTGCGGCATCGTCGGGGCGGGCGATGGCGAGGCGTGCACCCTGCGGTGGTCGGGTGAGGAAGACGCTGAGCGGTGCGCCGGCAACGATGGTCCGAGCCGCCGACATGGCGGGCTCGGCCGCGGGCGCCGGCATCTTCTTCTGCGCCAAGGCAGCGGCCGGCCAGAGGCCGGCAGCCAGCAGCAAAGCGCGGCGGGAGAGCGCCTGGCCTGTCCCGCCGATCGTCATCAGCCCATCGCGGCCGCGACGGCGTCGAGCGCAGCCTGCGCCTTGCTGCCGTCCGGGCCGCCGGCCTGGGCCATGTCGCGCCGGCCGCCGCCGCCCTTGCCGCCGAGCTGCTCGGAGGCCGCGCGCACCAGCGCCACCGCATCGAAGCGCTCGGTCAGATCGGGGGTGACGCCGACGACGACGCCGGCCTTGCCGTCATCGGCGACGCCGACGATGGCGACGACGCCGGAGCCGACACGCGCCTTGGCCTCGTCGGCGAGGCTCTTGAGATCCTTCATCTCGATGCCGGTGACGGCGCGGGCGAGCAACTTCGCGCCCGCGATCTCGCGCACCGGATCCTCGGCCGCGCCGCCGCCGCCCATGGCGAGCTTCTTGCGGGCTTCGGTGAGCTCGCGGTCGAGCTTGCGGCGCTCCTCGATCAGCGCGGCGAGACGATTGCCGGCCTCGGAGGCCGGGACCTTAAGGAGGCTTGCCAGTCCTTCGAGCAGGCGCGATTCCTCGTTGAGGCGCAGGCGTGCGCCATTGCCGGTCATGGCCTCGAGGCGGCGCACGCCAGCCGCGACGGCGCCTTCGCCGACGATGCTGACCAGGCCGATATCGCCGGTGCGGGTGGCATGGGTGCCGCCGCAAAGCTCAACCGAATAGGCCCGGCCGGCCGGATTCGTGCCCATCGCGACGACGCGGACCTCATCGCCGTACTTCTCGCCGAACAGGGCGCGAGCGCCGGAGGCGATGGCCTCGTCGACGCTCATCAGGCGGGTCGTCACCGGCTCGTTCTTCAGCACGATCGCGTTGGCGATCTCCTCGACCTCGCGCAGCTCCCCCTCGCTGATCGGCTTGGGGTGCGAGAAATCGAAGCGCAGACGATCGGGCGAGACCAGCGAGCCCTTCTGCGCGACATGGTCGCCGAGGACGAGGCGCAGCGCCTCGTGCAGCAGGTGCGTCGCCGAGTGGTTGGCGCGGATCGCGGTGCGGCGCTCATGGTCGACGATCAGCTCGACGGCCGCACCGAGCTTGAGCTCGCCTTGTTTGACCGTGACGCTGTGGGCGAAGACGTCGCCGAGCTTCTTCTGGACGTCGCTGACTTCGACCACCGTGTCCGGCGCCTTGACCAGGCCGGCATCGCCGACCTGACCGCCGGATTCGCCGTAGAACGGCGTCTGGTTGACCAGCATGAAGCCGCTCTCGCCGGCCTTCAGGGACTGGACCTCGGCATTGTCGCGGATCAGCGCGGTGACAACGCCCTCCGCGGTCTCGGTGTCGTAGCCGAGGAATTCGGTGGCGCCGAGCTTGTCGCGCAGCGGGAACCAGAGGGTTTCGGTCGCGGCCTCGCCGGAGCCGGCCCAGGCGGCGCGCGCCTTGGCCTTCTGCTGCTGCATGGCGGCGTCGAAGCCCTCCGTATCGACCGTGATCTCGCGGGCGCGCAGCGCGTCCTGCGTCAGGTCGAGCGGGAAGCCATAGGTGTCGTAGAGCGTGAAGGCGACGTCGCCCTTGAGGCTCTGGCCGGCGCTCAGGTCCTTCGAGGCGTCGTCGAGCAGGGTGAGGCCGCGCGCCAGCGTGGTGCGGAAGCGGGTCTCCTCCAGCTTCAGCGTCTCGGTGATCAGCGCCTCGGCGCGGAGCAATTCGGGATAGGCGCGGCCCATCTCGCGGGTCAGCGCCGGGACGAGTTTGTAGAGCAGCGGTTCCTTGGCGCCGAGGAGCTGCGCATGGCGCATGCCGCGGCGCATGATCCGGCGCAGCACATAGCCGCGGCCCTCGTTGGAGGGCAGAACGCCGTCGGCGATCAGGAAGGACGAGCAGCGCAGATGGTCGGCGATGACGCGATGGCTCGCCTTCATCGGCCCGTCGGCATCGACCGAGGTCAGGTCGGCGATGGCGCCGATCAGGGCGCGGAACAGGTCGATATTGTAATTGTCATGCGTGCCCTGGAGCACGGCGGCGATGCGCTCCAAGCCCATGCCGGTGTCGATCGAGGGGCGGGGCAGGTCGGTCCTGATGCCGCCCGCGGCCTCCTCATACTGCATGAAGACGAGGTTCCAGATCTCGATGAAGCGGTCGCCGTCCTCTTCGGGCGAGCCGGGCGGGCCGCCCCAGATATGGTCGCCGTGATCGAAGAAGATCTCGGAGCAGGGGCCGCAGGGGCCGGTGTCGCCCATGCGCCAGAAATTGGCCGAAGTCGGGATGCGGATGATCTTGTCGTCGGTCAGGCCGGCGATCTTCTTCCAGAGGCCATGCGCCTCGTCATCCTCGGAGTAGACCGTGACGAGGAGCTTGTCCTTGGGCAGGCCGAACTCGCGCGTGACCAGGGTCCAGGCGTGGTGGATCGCCTGCTCCTTGAAATAATCGCCGAAGGAGAAGTTACCCAGCATCTCGAAGAATGTGTGGTGGCGCGCGGTGTAGCCGACATTGTCGAGGTCGTTGTGCTTGCCGCCGGCGCGCACGCATTTCTGGGCGGTGGTGGCACGGGAATAGGGACGCTTCTCCTGCCCGGTGAAGACGTTCTTGAACTGCACCATGCCCGAATTGGCGAACATCAGCGTCGGGTCGTTGCGCGGCACGAGCGGGCTCGACGGCACGACTTCATGGCCGTTGGACTTGAAGTAGTCGAGGAAGGTCGACCTGATATCGTTGACGCCGCTCATCGCTGTTTGCGCTCTGAATCTTGGGCAGGAGACCGGGCGCGCCCGGCGGGAAGGTCCGGTTCTAGTCAGGCGGCTCGCCGCTGTCCAGAAAGCTTGATGCAGCGCACATCTGGCAAGGCCTTATTCTCAAACGAAAAGGGCGGCCCGAAGGCCGCCCTTGCATCGTTCAGTGCCGGAGCGCTCAGGCTCAGGCTTCCCCCTCGTCGAGATCGTCGTCGGTGGGGTTCGCCTGATCTAGGATGCGGTCGGCGACGAGGCCCGAGTTCTGTCGGATCGTGGCCTCGATCTTCGCGGCGAGATCGGGGTTGTTCTTGAGGAAGGTCTTGGCGTTCTCGCGGCCCTGGCCGAGGCGCTGGCTGTCGAAGGAGAACCAGGCGCCGGATTTCTCGACCATGCCGGCCTTGACGCCGAGATCGATCAATTCGCCGACCTTCGAGATGCCCTCACCGAACATGATGTCGAACTCGACCTGCTTGAAGGGCGGCGCGACCTTGTTCTTGACGACCTTGACGCGAACCTGGTTGCCGGTCGCCTCGTCGCGCTCCTTGAGCGTCGAGACGCGGCGGATGTCGAGGCGCACCGAGGCGTAGAACTTCAGCGCGTTGCCGCCGGTGGTGGTCTCCGGCGAGCCGTACATCACGCCGATCTTCATGCGGATCTGGTTGATGAAGATCACCATGCAGTTCGAGCGCGAGATCGAGGCTGTGAGCTTGCGCAGCGCCTGGCTCATCAGGCGGGCCTGCAGACCGGGCTGGACCTCGCCCATCTCGCCCTCGATCTCGGCGCGCGGGGTCAGCGCGGCGACGGAGTCGATGACGAGCACGTCGATCGCGCCGGAGCGGACGAGGGTGTCGGTGATCTCGAGCGCCTGCTCGCCGGTATCGGGCTGGGAGATCAGCAGGTCGTCGAGATTGACGCCAAGCTTGCGGGCGTAGACGGGGTCAAGCGCATGCTCGGCGTCGACGAAGGCGCAGACACCGCCCTTCTTCTGCGCCTCGGCGATGGTGTGGAGCGCGAGCGTGGTCTTGCCCGAGGATTCCGGCCCGTAGATCTCGATGATACGCCCCTTCGGCAGACCGCCGACGCCGAGCGCGACGTCGAGCCCGAGCGAGCCCGTCGAGATCGTCTCGATCTCGATCGACTGCGGGTTCTTGCCGAGCCGCATGATCGAACCCTTGCCGAAGGCGCGTTCGATCTGGGAGAGCGCTGCATCGAGCGCCTTGGCTTTGTCCATCGAGGAGCCTTCCACGAGTCTGAGATTAGCCTGATTCACGGTTCGGGCTCCTTATGACAGGGCTAAGGGGACATCTCAATCAGTCTTGACAGGAGAATGATCACTCTTTGTTCCTGTCAGCAAGTTCTTTTTTTGTTCCAGATGTCAGCTTGTGGCAGGAGTGGCTTTTTATGTCTCTGGTCATGCTATTTTATTGGTCTGAGTTTCGTTGAGCCGTTATTGCATGCGCTATGCGCATACCAAGGCGCTGCGTTCCCCATCCCGGCGCCTGCTGTTTCCTGTTATTGCGCCGGGAATCTCCATTTGTTTTCGAAAGTTGCCAACGTGTCCTCCGCCCCCGCCCAAACGGCCCCGAACTCGCCGCGCCGTATCCTGCTGGCCAGCCTGATCGGCACGACGATCGAGTTCTTCGACTTCTACATCTATGCGACGGCTGCGGTGATCGTGTTCCCGAAGCTGTTCTTCCCGGGCGGCGATCCTACCTCCGCGATGCTCCAGTCCTTCGCGACCTTCGCGATCGCCTTCTTCGCGCGGCCGATCGGCGCCGCCATCTTCGGCCATTTCGGCGATCGGATCGGCCGCAAGGCGACGCTCGTCGCGGCGCTGATGACGATGGGGCTCTCGACCGTCGCCATCGGCATGCTGCCGACCTATGCCGCCGTCGGCGTACTCGCGCCGCTGCTGCTGGCGCTCTGCCGGCTCGGGCAGGGGCTGGGACTCGGCGGCGAGTGGGGCGGAGCGGTGCTGCTGGCGACCGAGAACGCCCCTCCGGGCAAGTCAGCCTGGTATGGCATGTTCCCGCAGCTCGGCGCGCCCGTGGGGTTCATCCTTGCGACTGGCAGCTTCCTTGCGCTCGATGCGCTCCTGACCGACGAGCAGTTCTTCAGCTTCGGCTGGCGTATCCCGTTCATCGCCAGCGCGCTGCTGGTCTTCATGGGGCTCTATGTCCGCCTTCGCATCAGCGAGACCCCGGCCTTCCGCAAGGCGATGGACAAGCACGAGCGGGTGCGCGTGCCCTTCATCAGCATCTTCGCCGAACACAAGCTCGCGCTGCTCTGCGGCACCTTCGCGGCGCTCGCGACCTTCGTGCTGTTCTACCTGATGACCGTGTTCTCGCTGAGCTGGGGCACGACCAAGCTCGGCTTCTCGCGCGACCAGTTCCTGCCGCTGCAGATGATCGGCGTCGTGTTCTTCGGCTTGACCATCCCGGTCTCGGCCGTGCTCGCCGATCGCTTCGGCCGGCGCCAGACCCTCCTGGCGACGACGCTCGGCATTGCCATCTTCGGCTTCTTGCTGGCGCCGCTCTTCGGCTCTGGCAGCACGCTCGGTGTGCTCGCCTTCTTCGTCGTCGGGCTGTCGCTGATGGGCTTCACCTACGGACCGCTCGGCACGGCGCTGGCCGAGATGTTCCCGACGGCCGTGCGCTACACGGGCGCCTCGCTCACCTTCAACCTGGGTGGGATCGTCGGCGCCTCGCTCGCTCCTTACGTGGCGACCTGGCTCGCGACCGAGAAGGGCCTGCCCTTCGTCGGTTACTATCTCAGCCTCTCGGCCATGGTGACAATGCTGGCGCTGATCGGGGTGGGTGCGCTGGCTTCGCGCCAGGACGATGAGGCCGGCGCGGTTCCGGCGCGCTGAAGCCCGCTTCGCGTCATGGTCGGGCTTGTCCCGACCATCCACACGTCTTCGCTGGGTAAGCGTGGTGTTCAAGACGTGGATGCTCGCCACAAGGGCGAGCATGACGGCGTCCTGAACATCGTCGCACTCGTCGATCCCGGGCTCAGGCCACCGGCCTGCTCCGGAGATGACGACCCGGCGCCTTCAGCCCATCGCCGCCTTCACCGTCTCGACGAGCTGCTTCATCGTGAACGGCTTGGGCAGGAAGTGGAAATCTTCGCCTTCCGGCAGGTTCTTGCGGAAGGCCTCCTCGGCATAGCCGGAGACGAAGACGACCTTGGTGTTCGGGTTGCGCTTGCGCAGCTCGCCGAGCAGCGTCGGGCCATCCATCTCGGGCATGACGACGTCGGAGACGACCAGGTCGATCTGGCCGTCATTCTTCAGGAAGAGATCGAGAGCCTCGACGCCGGACGCGGCTTCGTGGACGGTGTAGCCACGCGAGACCAGCATGCGGGCGTTCAGCGCGCGCACCGCATCCTCGTCCTCGACCAGCAGGATGACGCCGGCGCCGGTATGGTCGGCGGCGAGCTTCTTCGGTGCCTCCTTGGCGGCGACCTCGGCAGCGATCTCCTCCTGGCTCGGGACATGGCGCGGCAGGAAGATCTGGAAGGCCGTGCCCTTGCCGATGGTGGAATCGACGAAGACATAGCCGCCGGTCTGCTTGACGATGCCGTAGACCATCGAAAGACCGAGACCCGTGCCCTTGCCGACCTCCTTGGTGGTGAAGAACGGTTCGAAGATCTTGTCGAGATGCTCCTGCGGGATGCCGGTGCCGGTGTCCTCGACCTCGAGCAGGACATAGTCGTCCGCGGGAAGGCCGGCGTGGCTGAAGCTCACGCAGTCCTCGCGGGCGACGTTGCGGGTGCGGACCGTCAGCTTGCCGCCGTCGGGCATGGCGTCGCGGGCGTTGACGGCGAGGTTGACGATGACCTGCTCTAGCTGCCCCAGATCCGCCTTGACCGGCCAGAGGTCGCGACCCTGGCGGACGTCGAGCGTCACCTTGTCGGCGACGACGCGCTTCAGCATCAGCGAGAGGTCGGAGAGCACCTCGCCGAGCTCCAGCACCTGCGGGCGCAGGGTCTGGCGGCGCGAGAAGGCGAGCAGCTGCCGCACCAGCGCGGCGGCGCGGTAGGCGTTCTGCTTGATCTGCATGATGTCCGGGAAGGACGGGTCGGTCGGCCGGTGGCTCGCGAGCAGGAACTCGGAGGCGTTGATGATGACCTGCAGCACGTTGTTGAAGTCGTGCGCGATGCCGCCGGCGAGCTGGCCGACGGCCTGCATCTTGCCGGCCTGGTCCATGTTGTCGCGCAGCTTGCGCTCGGCCGTGGTCTCCAGCGCATAGACGATGGCGCGCTCGCCGTCGCCGTCCTCGGAGGCGGAGACCGGTGCGAGGTAGAGCTTGGCGGAGCGCCCGTCCTCGCCGGCGAGGGCGAGATCCAGTGGGCTCACTGCGGAGCTGCCCTCCACGACTTCGGCAACGCCGCGTTCGAGGCCGGAATGGGGTGCGACGAGATCGTAGATCGTCCGCGGCGGCGTACCGGATGGCGCGAGCCGGGCGAAGGCGGCGTTGGAACGCAGGATCGCGCCGCTCTTGTCGACGGTGGCGATGGCCATCGGCGTCGAGTGGAAGAAGCGGGCGAAGCGGACCTCGGCATCGCTGCCGTGATCGGCGCCGGCCTCGCCGGGCGCGCGGTTGAGGACCAGCGTTCGGGAAGGGCCGGCGCGGCCGTCCTGCCCGAATGCGACCTGATGGTGCAGCCGCACGGGCAGCGGGTTGCCATTGCGGCGCTTGAGGTCGACGTCGAGCACCTCGACGCGGACATCGCCGGGCTGGCCGCGGATCGCCTGGAGCAGCGCGGCAGCGGCCGGCGTGCAGATGTCGTCGAGTTGCAGGCCGCCGGAGCCGAAGCGGGCTAGGTCGAAGTCGAGCCAGCTCGACAACGTGGCGTTGAGATAGGAGACCTCGCCGTCGGCGTCGATCGAGATGAAGCCGGCCGGCGCATGGTCGAGATAGTCGATCGCGTGCTGGAGCTCCTGGAAGGCGTTCTCCTGCCGCTCGCGCTCGGGCGTGATGTCGGTCACTGACCAGAGCGTGGCGTTGCCGGTCTCGCGGCGCACCGGCGTGACGCGCACGCGATACCAGCCGACCTCGCCGCGCCCACCGAGAGCAGGTTCGAGACGGACCTCCTCGACCAGCCGGCGGTTCTCGCGGGCGGCTGCGGCGAGCCTGTAGATCGCCTCCGAGACGTCGGCGCGGCCAGTCAGGAGACGCCCGACCGGCTTGAGGTCGTTCGCACCTGTGGCGCCCGCGAGCGCGAGATAGGCCTCGTTGGCGTAGACGATCTCGTTCTCGCCCTCAGTCACGACGATGCCTTCGTCCGCACTGTCGACGATCGTCTTGGTCAGGTCGTTGCGGGCGGCGCGGCCCGAGAACTGGACGAGGCCGATGGCGAAGGCGAAGAGGCCGAAGACGCCGATGACCGAAAGCAGGGCCAGCAATCCAAGGATCAGCGGCTGCGCCCATTCATTGGCGAGGAAGCCGAGCGCGATGGCCGCGCCGACGAGCAGACCCGCGACCAGCAGGATGATGCCGATATGGCCGGGCTTGTCGGAGCGATCAATTGTGGTCGCCGTGGTGCCGCTCATGCGGTGAAGTCCGTTCGCTGCTGGGCCGCATCGGGAACGTTGCGGCCATCCTTCTTCGCATCGCTGCCGAGTTAGGCGCGCCGGCCCTTCAGGCGCAAGACGTAACCGATGACTTCGGCCACCGCCTGATAGTGTTCGACAGGAATTTCTTGGTCGATGTCGACCGTGGCGTAGAGCGCGCGCGCCAGCGGCGGGTTCTCGACGATCGGCACGCGATGCTCGCCGGCGACTTCGCGGATCTTCAGGGCCATGGTGTCGACACCTTTCGCCAGGCAGAGGGGCGCCGCCATGCCAGGCTCGTATTGCAGGGCGACGGCGAAGTGGGTCGGGTTGGTGATGATCACCGTCGCCTTCGGCACCGCGGCCATCATGCGCTTGCGCACGCGTTGGGCGCGGATCTGGCGCAGCTTCGCCTTGACCTCGGGATTGCCTTCGGAGTTCTTGAACTCCTCCTTGATTTCCTGCTTCGTCATCTTCTGGCGCTGGTACCAACTGAAGCGCTGCCAGGCGAAATCGCCGATGGCGACGATGGCGAAGAGGGCAAGCACCGCGCCCATCAGCTTAATGGCGAGCGAGAGTGTCGCCGGCATCAGGGAGGAGACGTTCATCTGCACGAAGGCTTCGAGCCGGTCGTGCTGGTTCCAGAGCGTGATCCAGACCACCGCGCCGATCAGCGCCGTCTTGGCGAGGCCCTTGGCGAAATTGACCCAGGCCTCCTTGCCGAACATGCGCTTGGCGCCCGCCATCGGGGAGATGCGGTCGAATTTCGGCATCAGCGGCTCGAAGGTCCACAGCGGCTTGTGCTGGAGCAGGGCGCCGGCGAGCCCGGCGCAGAGGATGAAGGCGAAGGGCAGGCCCAGCGCCATGAAGCCGGTCAGCACGCCCTGCCGTGTGACATGCATGAAGGCAGCGCCGTCCTGCGGCACCTGATGGGCGTTCATCAGGAAGGAGCGCAGCGAGAGCATGGCATCGCGCGCCGACCAGCCCGCGGCGACCAGCAACGCAAGCGTGAAGCCACAAAGCACGAAGAAGGTGCCGATCTCCTGCGATCGGGGGACGTCGCCCTTCTCGGTGGCCTCGTCCAGCTTTCGCTGGGTCGGGTCCTCTGTCCTGTCCTCGTTCTCGGTATCTTCGGCCATGGCGTGCTCAGCCCCCCGTGAACTGACGCAGGAAGGCGCCGAGATCGTTGAGGAAGACGCTCATCATCACCCCGACCACGACGAGCAGGACAAGCATGCCGCCGAGGATCGAGGCAGGCACGGCGAGGAAGAAGACCTGGAGCTGCGGCATCATCCGCGCCAGCACGCCGAGACCGAGATTGAAAAGGAGGCCGAAGACGAGGAAGGGCGCCGAGATCTGCACGGCGAGGGCGAAGCCGCGCGCTGCCGACTGCACGGCGAGCGTCAGGATATCCGGCATCTCGGGCACGCCGCCGGGCGGCAGCAGGCGGTAGCTCTCATGGATCGCCGCGATGGCGATGTGGTGCAGATCGGTCGTCAGGATCAGCGTGGTCCCGAGCATGGTCAGGAAGTTGCCGATCGACGGGTTCTGCAGGCCGCCGGTCGGATCGACCGTCATGGCGAAGCCGAGGCCCATCGTCTGGGCGACGAGCGTGCCGGCCGTCTGCAGACACGCCATCACCAGCCGGGCGCAGACGCCGATGATCAGGCCGATCAGCAGCTCGCCGATGAGCAGCGCGACGATACCGGAGACATCGGGCGGGATGCGCAGGGAAGGGCGGGCGACCGGCACGATCATCAGGGCGATGAAAAAGGCGAGCGACAGCCGCGATCGCGAAAAGATAAAGCGCTCGCCGATGCCGGGCATCAGCATGACGAGCGTGCCGACCCGCGCGAAGACGAGCACAAAAAGGGCGCTGATCTCGGGCAGGATCGCGATCTGCATCGTGCCGCAGGCACCTTTCCGCCAGCGCGGGTGCCGCGGGCCTGCGCCGGCAAAGGCCGGCTGCAGTCGCGACAGGCTCATCCGCCCGTGGCGATTCGGGCGGCGACTCGCCCCATATAACCCGCCAGCGCGTCACCCATGAACGGCAGAAACAGCATCAGCGCGGCGAAGACGGCAACGATCTTCGGGACGAAGACGAGTGTCTGTTCCTGGATCTGGGTCAGTGCTTGTACCAGCGAGACGGCGAGGCCGACGACGAGCGCGATCACCATCAGCGGCCCGCCGACCTTGAGGAAGACGACGATACCGTCGCGGGCGACGTCGAGAATGGCTCCGGAGGTCATGATCTTATCTCGATCCCTTGGCCGTCAGACCGGCATCCGCATGATTTCTTCATAGGCGGCGATAACGCGGTCGCGCACGGCGACCAGCGTCTCGATCGCAGCCTCGCTTTCTGCGACCGCAGTGACGACATTGACGATGTCGGCCCGGCCGCCGGCGACGGTGGCGGTCTGGGTATCGGCCTTGCGGCCTGCCTCGGCCGTGGCGTCCAGCGCCTTGCCCAGCAGGGCGGAGAAGTCCGGCCCGCCTGATTCCGTGCCGCTTGTGGCGAGCGGCTTGCGCATCAGATTGCCGGCGCCCACCCCCTGGATGGAGGCGTAGGCGCCCGCAGCGAAACCCGGAGTAGCCATGGCGGTTCAGTCCCCTTCTGGAGCCGCGCGGTTCAGGCGCGCAGGATATCGATGGTGCGCTGGATCATCCGGCGCGTCGAAGAGATCAGGTTGAGGTTGGCCTCGTAGCTGCGCTGGGCCTCGCGCATGTCGACCATCTCGACCAGCGAATTGACGTTGGGCATCTGCACGTCGCCCTTGGCGTCAGCTGCCGGATTGCCCGGCTCATGCTTGACCTTGAAGGCGCTCTGGTCCCGCTGGACCTTGCCGAGCGCGACCAGCTGCGCGTCGAGCTCGCGGTCGAAATGGCGCTGGAAGGTCGGGACCTTGCGACGATAGGGCTCGGCGCCGGCGCGCTCGGGGCCGGAATCGGCGTTGGCGATGTTCTCCGAGATGACGCGCATGCGGCCGGACTGGCTGCGCAGGCCCGAAGCGGCAACGGCGATGCTCTTGATCAGATCCATGATCAGCGCCCCATCCTTTAGCGTCCCTTGCCGATGGCGATCTTCATCAGGCCGAGACCCTTGCTGTAGAGCGAGGCGGCCAGCTGGTAGTCCGACTGGTTCTGCGCGACCTTGAGCATCTCGTCCTCGAGGTTCACCGCATTGCCGTTCGGGGTCGTCTCGAAGCGCGGGGCGCCGGTGCCGTCGAAGCCGCCATTGCCGGTGGACAGGCTCATATGGCCGGCGCTGGTGCGGGCGAGGGCCACGCCGGCGCGGGCGGGGTCGACGCTCGGCTGCTTCAGGTCGACCGGGCGGAAGCCCGGGCTGTCGGCATTGGCGACGTTCTCGGCCAGAATCTTCTGGCGCGACTGCTGGTACTGCATGCGCAGCTTCAGCGCCTGCATCAGGCCGCCGCCGATGCTCAAGCCGTCATTCGCCATGGCCCAGCCCCTCGCTGCACTGCCGGATACTAGGCAAATCCTGCCGGGCTCATGGTTAACAGCCGGTTAAGTCTGCGGCATTTCATGGGTCGCGTTAACCACGCGTTCACCATGTTTCCCGATGGTGAAAGCGTTATGCTATAGCTAAGGTGTTGAACCTCGTGCGGAACTTCGGCCGCCCGGGGCCGTCTTCGCAGATGAGGCAGACCTTGCAGAGCTTGTTCGGATTGGAACTCTCGACCGCACAGAAGGTGATCGTCGCCTCTGTCGTCATCCTTGTGCTTCTCGCCCTGCTCGGACTTTTCGTGCGGCAGATCCAGGGCGGGCGGTTGCGGCTGCGCGGCCAGGCCGGGGGGCGCCAGCGCCAGCCTCGCCTCGGTGTCGTCGACAGCTACGATCTCGACCGCCAGCGCCAGCTCGTTCTGATCAGGCGCGACAATGTCGAACACCTCGTCATGATCGGCGGTGCCTCCGACGTCGTGGTCGAAGCCAATATCATGCGCAGCGGTAGCCGCGCGGTCGCGCCGAACTACAATGAGACGGCGCTGCCCGACCGCCCGCTGCCGCCTTTCGAGACGCTGGTTCCGCCGGCCGAACCGCCTGCGCGCCCCGGCGACGAACTGCGCAGGACGCCTGCCGTCGCCGAGGCTCCCGACGTTCTGCCGCCGTTGCCGACGCGTTCGGGGCCGACGCATGGCGAGGTCGCCGCTGCTGCCGCCGCGAGCGCGGGAGTTGCAGCTGCGCTCGGCCTTGGTGGTGGCGAGACACAGCCGGCGCCGAAACCTGTCGTTCCGCCGGCGCCGCCAGCTCCGATTCCGCCCCTCACAACGGGCCCAGCCCCGAGTTTTGCACGCGAACATGCGCCGCCGCCGGCTGTCAGCGCGGGCGAGCTCGACGACATGACCCGCCAGCTCGAGGAGGCGCTGAAGCGCCCGTTCTCTGCGGTGCGCCCCGCCAATCTGCCGGGCGAAGCGGTGCAGGAAAGCGCTGCCCCGCCGGTGAAGCCGCCCGTGCCGCCGGTCAGGCCCTTCGAGAAGCCCGTTGCGGAAGCGCCGAAGCCGCCCGCCGAGCCGGTCGAGCCGCCACCGCCGCCACCGCCGCTTCCGCCGCCACCGGCGCCCGAGCCAAAGGTCGCGCTGAAGCCTGAACCGGCCCCGGTCCCGGCCGCGCCGCCGCGCCAGCCGGTGCTCCCGAGCGATGTCGAGGCGGAGCTTGCGGCCGCGCTGGGGCTGACGCCGGAGCGTACGGCTCCCAAGCCTGCCGCCGCCCCGGCGCCTGCTCCTGCGCCCGCCGTGAAGGCTCCCGAGCCGAAGCCGGTCGAGATGAAGGCGCCGGAGCCGCCGCCGGTTGCGCCTCCCAAGCCGAGCGAGCCCACGCCGGTGATCGACGAGGACGAGTTCGAGGAGGCTTTCGCGGCCGTCGCTAAGCCGGAGCCCGAGCGGGAGGCCAAGCCCGAGGCCGTGCCCGAGCCCGAGCCCGAGGTGAAGCCCAAGGCCGACAAGCCGGCTGAGCCCGAGACGAAGGAGCTCGATCCCTTCTCTGTCGATGCCATCGAGGCGGAATTCGCCCGCCTGCTCGGACGCGACCCCAAGGCGAAGTCCTGAACGATCTCGGTTGATGCCGCTGCCGGCGGCCATCAACAGGAATGTCGGCCCTCCGGTCCTGAGGCGCCGCGCACCGGTTGCGCGGCGCTTTGCCGTGACTAGCCTCGTGCGGTCCGATCGCGTGAGTCGGGCGTATCGGCAGCCGCGTGTGACACCGAGTTCCAGACCAGCGAGACGCTATCGTTTCGGGCGCGCCCTGCTGGCCGCCGCGCTGCTGCTCGCGCTGCAGGCGACACCGGCGCTGCCGCAGACATTGTCGCTCGATCTGGGGCAGGGTGGCGGCGTCGCCGAGCGGGCGCTGCAGCTCATCGCCGTCATCACGGTGCTGTCGCTGGCGCCTTCGATCCTGATCATGGTGACGTCGTTCACCCGGATCGTGGTGGTGCTGTCGCTGCTGCGCTCGGCGCTGGGCACGCAGACCGCGCCGCCCAATGCCGTGATCATCGGGCTTTCGCTGTTCCTCACCGGATTCGTCATGGCGCCGACGCTGCGGGAGGCCTACACCAACGCCGTGCAGCCGCTTGTCGCGGGGCAGATCCAGCCGCAGGAGGCCTATAACCGCGGCGTCGTGCCCTTCAAGACCTTCATGCTCAGGCATGTCCGCGAGAAGGATCTGGCGCTCTTCCTCGACATGTCGCAGGGGCCGCGCCCGCAGCAGCCGCAGGACGTCGGTGTCGAGGTGCTGGTTCCCGCCTTCATGATCTCGGAGCTGCGGCGTGCCTTCGAGATCGGCTTCCTGCTGTTCGTGCCCTTCCTGATCATCGACCTCGTGGTGGCCTCGATCCTGATGTCGGTGGGCATGATGATGCTGCCGCCGGTGACGGTGGCGCTGCCGTTCAAGCTGATCTTCTTCGTGCTGGTCGACGGCTGGGGGCTCGTCACCGGCTCGCTGGTGAAGAGCTACGGGGTCGGGGGCTGAGGAAGTCGCTCGTCATGCTCGGGCTTGACCCGGGCATCTCGTGACGCGTGGCCGCGGGAGCCTCGACCGGAAGGAGATTCTCGGGGTCTGCGCTCGCTTCGCCCGAGAATGACGGTGCGGCTCCCGTAAGCTTCAGCTCACCACGACCCGGCCGCGCTGGATGCGCAGGCTGAGCGAACCGTTCTTCAGTGCCAGGGCCTTCTCGCCGAAGACTTCCCGCCGCCAGCCCTTGAGTGCGGGCACATCGGAGAGCTCGTCCGAGGCAATGGCTTCGAGATCGTCGCTCGAGGCGATGATCTTCGGTGCGACGCGCTCGGCATCGGCCACCGCCTTGAGCAGCACCTTGAGCAAGTCGAGCACGGCGCCGTTGGCCGGCCGGCCGCGTTCGCGCTCCAGCCTGGGCAAGGTCTTTGGATCGATCGCGGCCGAGCGCTCGATCGCGGCGAGAACCTCGGCACCGTTGCGCGAGCGCTCGAAGCCGTTGGGGACCGAGCGCAACTCGGCAAGGGCTTCGACCGTGCGTGGGCCGCGTTGGACGATGTCCATCAGCGCGTCGTCCTTGAGAACGCGCTGACGCGGCACGTCACGGCCCTGAGCCTCACGCTCGCGCCAGGCGGCAACCTCCATCAGGATCGGCAGTTCGCGCGGCTTACGGACACGCCCCTTCAGCCGCTGCCAGGCATTCTCCGGCTTGACCTCGTAGGTCCCGGGCGAGGTCAGCACCGCCATTTCCTCGGCGACCCAGCTCTCGCGGCCGCTCGCATCGAGATCGGCCTTCAGCGCGAGATAGATCTGGCGCAGATAGGTGACATCCGATTCGGCATAGGCGAGCTGTGCTTCGGTGAGCGGGCGGCGCGACCAGTCGGTGAAGCGGGAGGACTTGTCGATGCGGGCCTTGGCGAGATCGTTGGCGAGCTGCTCGTAGCCGACCGAGTCGCCGTAGCCGCAGACCATGGCGGCGACCTGAGTATCGAAAAGCGGCGCCGGCAGCACGCGCCCGAGCAGCCAGACGATTTCCAGATCCTGCCGGGCGGCGTGGAAGACCTTCACCACGGACGCGTTGACCATCAGCCCGAAGAACGGGGCGAGGTCGAGATCGGGCGCCAGCGGATCAACCAGAACGGCCTCGTCCGGCGAGGCGAGCTGGATCAGGCAGAGCTTCGGATAATAGGTCGTCTCGCGCAGGAACTCGGTATCGACCGTCACGAAAGGGTGGGCGGCGAGGCGGTCGCAGGCGGCGGCGAGCTCGGCGGTATCAGTGATCAGATGCATGGCCTTCGGCTCTTAGCAGAGTCCGGGGCCGGATGTCGCGGCCGTTCTTGACATTTTAGGCGCGCGCGTGTGGTTAGCCCGCAAGCTGCGGCCGGCCCGATTTGGCCGGCTTCCATTGCCTTTCCGAAAGACAGTGCCGTGACCCTCCATCGCTACCGTTCCCACACCTGCGGCGCGCTCCGCGAGAGCGACATCGGTCAGACCGTTCGCCTCTCCGGCTGGTGCCACCGCATCCGCGACCATGGCGGCGTGCTCTTCATCGACCTGCGCGACCATTACGGCATGACGCAGGTAGTGGTGGATCCGGATTCGCCGGCCTTTGCGGATGCCGAGACGCTGCGCTCGGAATGGGTCGTGCGCATCGACGGCAAGGTCAAGCCCCGTCTCGCCGGCACCGAGAACGCCAACCTGCCGACCGGTGCGGTCGAGGTCTTCGCGACAGGCATCGAGGTGCTCGGTCCCTCGGCCGAATTGCCGCTGCCGGTCTTCGGCGATCTCGAATATCCCGAGGACACCCGCCTCAAGTACCGCTTCCTCGACCTGCGTCGCGAGAAGCTGCACAACAACATCATGCTGCGCACCAAGGTCATCGACTCGATGCGCCGCCGCATGAAGGATTCGGGCTTCTCGGAGTTCCAGACGCCGATCCTGACCGCGTCCTCGCCGGAAGGCGCGCGCGACTTCCTGGTGCCGAGCCGCCTGCATCCGGGCAAGTTCTACGCGCTGCCGCAGGCGCCGCAGCAGTACAAGCAGCTCCTGATGATGGCGGGCTTCGACCGCTATTTCCAGATCGCGCCCTGCTTCCGCGACGAGGATCCGCGCGCCGACCGCCTGCCGGGGGAGTTCTACCAGCTCGACGTCGAGATGAGCTTCGTCGAGCAGGAGGACGTGTTCGCGACGATGGAGCCGGTCATCACCGGTGTGTTCGAGGAATTCGCCGAGGGCCGCACCGTCCAGAAGAACTGGCCGCGCATCCCCTATGCCGAGGCAATCGCGAAATACGGCTCCGACAAGCCGGACCTGCGCAACCCGATCGAAATGCAGGACATCTCCGAGCATTTCCGGGGTTCGAGCTTCAAGGTCTTCGCCCGCATCCTGGAAGGCGAGAAGAACCGCGTCTGGGCGATCCCGGCTCCGGGCGGCGGTTCGCGCGCCTTCTGCGACCGGATGAACTCCTGGGCGCAGGGCGAAGGCCAGCCCGGCCTCGGCTACCTGATGGTCAAGGAAGACGGCGAGGGCCAAGGGCCAATCGCCAACAATATCGGGCCTGAGCGCGTCGCCGCGATCATCAAGCAGATGGGGCTGAAGGGCGGCGATGCCTGCTTCTTCGTCGCGGGCGATCCGGACAAGTTCTACAAGTTCGCCGGCAGCGCCCGGAACAAGGTCGGCCAGGAGCTCAACCTGATCGACGAGAACGTCTTCGCCTTCGCCTGGATCGTCGATTTCCCGATGTTCGAATACAACGAGGACGAGAAGAAGGTCGATTTCTCGCATAACCCCTTCTCGATGCCGCAGGGCGGCCTGAAGGCGCTGACCGAGGAAGACCCGCTTTCGCTCAAGGCCTTCCAGTACGACATCGCCTGCAACGGCTTCGAGCTGGCTTCCGGCGGCATCCGCAACCACCGCCCCGAGGCGATGGTGAAGGCCTTCGAGATCGCCGGCTATGGCGAGGAGACGGTGATCGAGCGCTTCGGCGGCATGTATCGCGCCTTCCAGTACGGCGCGCCGCCGCATGGCGGCATGGCGGCGGGCGTGGACCGCATCATCATGTTGCTGGCGCGCGCGACGAACCTGCGCGAGGTCGCGCTGTTCCCGATGAACCAGCAGGCGGTCGATCTGCTGATGGGCGCGCCGGCCGAGGCGACGCCGAAGCAGCTGCGCGAGGCGCATCTGCGCGTCAACCTGCCCGAGAAGAACGGCTGACCACCATGCCTTCGCTGCCTGCCGGGCGAGCCCTGTCGCTCGCCTGCCTTCTTGCGCTGCCGCTCGGTGCCTGCGTCGCCGGCGAAGCCGATACCAGCGCCGGGCGTGCCTCGGCGCTGGCCACGACCGTCTCGCGCGCGACGGCCTGCAAGGCGGCCAGGCCGCAGCGCGGCACGCTCGATCGCTTCCTCGCCGCGGAGAAGGCGCGCGGGGCGAGTGACGAACAGCTTGCCGCTGCCCGTTCTGCCTATGTCAGCGTGTCCGAGGCCGAGACCGTCAACCAGGGTATCCGCCCCGAGCCTTGCACGGTCGAGGAGCGGGGGCAGCTCAAGGAACGGATGGGCCGCATCCGCGGCGGGAACTTCGACGCCTCCTGAGCGGCTGCCGATTTCATGACCACTGCCAAGCTGTTCGCCGCGGGGCTGATGCTCCTCGGGATTGCCGGGTGCACCAGCGTGGCCGGCCCGCCGCCAGGCACCGTGGAGTATGCCGCCGCGACGGTCTCGCGCGCCTTTGATTGCGGCCTGCGCGTCGACCGCGGCCGCATCATCGCCCGGCTCGACCGGCAGGACCGCCAGCGCTTCATCGAGGCCAATGCCGGCTACGCGGTGAAATCCTACAAGGCGCCGCACCGCTGCGACACGGCGGAGCGCGAGCGCGTGCAAGGCGAGATCGGCGCGCTCGCCCGGCGCTAGATCGCCGTGCGTCATGCCGGACGCAGCGCGGCAACTAGCTCTTTGTGAAAGCATCGGATTCCTCCGAAAGCCGGATTCCGCTTTTCGGTCCGATGCTGTGAATTCGCTTGCGTCCCGCGCAGTGTCGAGGCCACAAGGCCGCAATGCCCGCCGCCGCCATCACCGCCATCGTCGTCAGCTACGACAGCGCCGAGGTTCTGCCCGCCTGCCTTGATGCGCTGGCGGCCGAGGGCGTGCCGGCGATCGTCGTCGACAATGCCAGCCAGGACGAAAGCCGCAGCGTCGCCGCGGCGAAGGGCGCAAGAGTGATCGCGAACGCCCGCAACGAGGGCTACGGACGCGGCAACAATATCGGTATCGCCGCGGCCGACACGCCGTATGTGCTGATCGTCAATCCCGATCTGGAACTACGCCCGGGCGCGGCCACAGCGCTGCTGGAAGCGGCCGGGCGCTATCCCGATGCCGGGATGCTGGCGCCGCGTATCATCGAGCCTTCCGGCCGGGTCTTCCTGCAGCCACGTTCGCTGCTCTCGCCTGATCATCTCAACCGCAGCGGTGGCATGGTCGTGCCGGAAGGCGACGCCTGCCTGCCCTTCCTCTCCGGCGCCTGCCTGCTGATCCGGCGCGAGCTGTTCGTCGCGCTGGGCGGCTTCGACCCGGCGATCTTCCTGTTCTACGAGGATGACGACCTGTGCCGGCGCATGCGCGATGCCGGCCATGCGCTGATCCATGTCCATCGCGCCGAGGCGCGGCATGGCCGCGGTCGCTCGAGTGCGCCATCGCCGCAGCGCCGGTTCAAGGCGCGCTGGCATCTGGCGTGGTCAGAAGGCTATATCGCCCGCAAATACCGCCTGCCGGAGCCGGGCCCGATCCGCACGCTGGAGAATTTCGGCAAGGCGATCGGCTACGGCCTTCTGCTCAACCGCGAGAAGATGAGCGCCCATGCCGGCTCGGTCGCGGGGGCGCGGGCCTGGCGTCGCGGCAGGACGGCGCTGGCGCATGAGGGGCTGGAGGTTTCGCCATGATCGGGCGTGCGCCGCGGGTCGCGAAAGCGCTCGCCAATCCGCACAACAATTTCGGCGTGCTGCGCCTGGTCATGGCCGTGGCCGTGGTGATCTCGCACGCCTTCAGCGTCACCGACGGGCGGCTCGAGCAGGAGCCCTGGTTCGCGACGACGGGCTTCACGCTGGGCGAGCATGCCGTCAATGGCTTCTTCGCGATCTCCGGCTTCCTCGTCACGATGAGCTTCCTGCGACGTGGCTGGCGCGACTATGTGCTGGCGCGGGTGCTGCGCATCGCGCCCGGCCTGATTGCGGCGACGCTGATCGTGGCCCTCGTGCTCGGCGCGCTGATGACGAACCTCGACCGGGCGGCGTATTTCAGCGATCCGCGGCTGTGGCGCTTCATCAGCGCGACGCTGACCAGCTTCAAGAGCGCCGCCGCCCTGCCGGGCGTGTTCGAGGGCAATCCGCTGCAATTCCCGATGGGGACGGTCTGGACGCTGAAATACGAGACGCTCTGCTATCTCGGCGTTCTGGTCGCGGGCCTAGCCGGCCTGCTCGCCAGGCCGCGGCTGGCCCTGGCCGCGCTTGCTGGCCTCACCCTGGCGGTGGTCCTGCGCGAGGTGCTGATGCCCCACGGACCGAAGGGCACGGAGACGGCCCTTCGCCTGCCGCTGATCTTCCTCGCCGGCGGCGTCATCTATCTCTATCGCGAGCGGGTGACGCTCTCGCTGCCGCTGCTGGCGCTCGCGCTTCTCGCGATGGTGCCGCTCGCTTACACGCCGTTCTACAAGGCGGCGCTTTATCTCGTCACGGCCTGGGGCGTTCTCGTGATCGCGCTCGCCCCGGCGTTGACGCGCCGCTCGGTCGAGCCGCCGGCAGACCTGTCCTACGGCGTCTATCTCTATGGCTGGCCGGTGCAGCAGGCTCTGCACGCGCTGTTTCCGGCCCTTGGCGCGGTTGCGCTGCTCTGGCCCTCGATGGTTGCGACCTTCGTGATCGCGGCCTTGTCCTGGTTCCTGGTCGAGAAGCCGGCGCTCAACCTCAAGCGCCGGTTGCTGCGCGCGTCCTGACCGCGGCGACGAACTCCCCGATCCGCTCGCTCATGAGGAGCGGAAGGAGGGGGGCTAGCCGTTCGCGCGGAAGCTCCCACCAGCGGCTCTCGAGAAGTGCCGCGACAGTTGCCTCGTCGAAGCGCAGCCTGACGACGCGGGCCGGATTGCCCGCGACGATCGCATAGGGCGGTACGTCGCGCGTCACGACGGCCCGGGCCGCCACCACGGCGCCATGGCCAATGCAGAGGCCGGACAGGATCATGCATTGCGAGCCGAGCCAGACATCGTGGCCGATGACGACGTCGCCACGCGTGGTGTCGTGGCCGCTCACGCCCGCCGTCTCCGGCCAGAGGCGAGGCAGGGCGGGGAAGGGGTAGGTCGTCGCCCAGTCGAGCCGATGATTGCCGCCCAGCAGGATCTCGACGCCGTCGGCGATCGAGCCGTAGCGGCCGATGGCGAGCCTCGCCCCGTTTTCGGGGAAGCGCACCTTCGGCCGGCCGTAGGTATAGGGGCCGAAGACGAATTGCCCCGGCCGCCGTGCGAGGAGATGCGCCAGATGCAGCCGGGTCTGGTTGTTCGGGTTGAGCCGTTTGCGCAGCCAGCCGCGCGGGACGGCGGGCAGCCCTGCCCACCATCCTTGCAGGCGCGAAGGGCGCCAGTCGCGATCCTCGGTAGCGATGACGCCCTCCAGATCAGAGGGCATCGGCCTTCAGGTCGATCTTGTCGAAGATTTCCGTCGGCTCGGTCATGGTGATGACGTCGGCGAGGCCGAGGCCGGTCTGCGACTTGGCGCTGGCCTGGACGTTGAGCGTGCCGGGCTTGGCGACGAAGCGCGAGACCGCCGCGGTCAGCGTCTTGGCGGCGTCGGAGGGGCCGAGGATCGCGGCAAGGCCGAGGCTTGCGATCATCGCATACTGCTGGCGGACTTCCTCGACCTTGCGCTTCGACTTGCGGGCCTCGTTCTCGATCATCTTCTCGACCAGGCCGAAATTCTGCAGCTTGACCTGCAGATTGCGCGCGGTGGCGCCGAGCGCGGCGACCTGGGCGAGGGCGAGATCGCTGGAGAACAGGTCCTTCGTGACGTTGCCGAGCGTGCCGGAGGCGTCAAGCTGGACGAGGCCGGCGCTGCCCAGCGACAGGCTGCGGATGGCAAGCTCGTTCTTCGCCGCCTCCCAGGCCAGGTCGAGCTTGGCCGAAAGATCGAGCGAGCGGATGCCCATCGCGATCATGTCCTTGGCGGCCGGGTTGCCGGCCGTGTCGACGATCGGGGTCACCAGCTTGTCGATGGTCAGCGCGAGGCTGGTCGGGATGCCGTTGAGCTGCTCGCCGGCCTTGAGCTCGAAGGTGCCGAGCGCGATCTTGATCGCGTCCTTGCCGGTGATGGCCGGCGGCGCGTCGATCGAGATCCCGGCGAGACGCACCGTGCCGATGGTCGGGATGAAGCGGCGGAAGTCGAGCTCTTCGATCGGCTTGTCAGGCTCCGTCAGCGCTGCGCGCAGCTCGCGGAAGACCGGCGCGAAGGAGAAGCCGGAATAGCTGATCGTGTCGATGCCGCCCTTGGCGGGGCCGGAGCTGAAGCGGAAACCTTCGAGAGCGAAGCCCGACTTGGCCGGCGTATTCTCGCCAAAGGCCATGCGGGCGATCTTGATGTCGACGGCATCCGGCTTGGTGTCCGACTGCGGCGGAGCAGAAACGGTCATGGCGAAGTCGCGGGCCTCGCCGCTACCATATTCGAACATATCGAAGAGCGAGAGCATGGACAGACCGAGTCGCTTCTCGGCGTCGCTCTTCTGCGCGGATTTCTCCTCGCTCTGCTCGGCCTTGCCGTCCTTCTTGCCGGCCTCTTTCTTCTCGACCTCCTCGGAGGCGGCGGCGAGCTGGTTGACGACGTCGAGCAGTGGCTCGGGGCCGACCTTGGCGGCGAAACCGCGCGCAGTGGTCTTGCCCAGCGACGCCTTGCCGGCCTTGCCCATGTCAAGGGTGTAGCCGTCCTGCTCGAAGCTGCCGATCAGCGGCAACATCTTCTCCTCGACGCCCGGCGCAACCTTCTCGGTCAGCACCCGCGCGCTCTGGCGCAGGTCGAAGGCGTCGAAGGCGGTGCGCTTCAGCTCGCCCTTGATCGGGCCGGTGGCGCCACCGTCGCCGACGATCGTTCCGCTGGCGGATTCACCGTGGCCGATCCTGCCTTCGCGGATGTCGGTGAGGCGGATGTCGCGATAGGTCGTCGTCTGCTTCTGATCGCCGAAATTCTGCACCATGGTCAGCTCGGGTGCGCTGATCTCGGTCGCATTCAGCCGGCCCGCGCGCGCCGCCGCCGAATCACCGGCGGTGCTGGTGAACAGGGCGAGGAAGGCATCCTTCTCCAGCGTAGAGCCTTTGACGGTGATCTTCGGCGCATTGATCACCATCCGGCCGAGATCGATCTTGACGTTGTCGATCTGGAAATCGGCGGCCCAGACGGGAGACGCAAAGGCGATGAGGACGGCCGTCAAGGCCGTGCCGGTGAGATGCGTCGGCCGACGAAGGCGCGCGATCGACATAAGGGACTCCTGCTTCATTGGCCGGGCGAAACTGCCGCGAGCGGATAGCGAAAGAAAGCCGCCGAACTCTGGGAGGCAGCGTCCTGCATTCATATGACGAGGAAAGGCTTGACCGGAAGATGGCGGACACGGCCATCTGCCGAAGATTCGCCATCCGCCGCTTCTAAAGCATGAGAATGGCGATGGCCGCCATGGAGTTGGGACGCGATGCACGCCTTCAAGACCGCTTTCGCCGCAATCGTTCTCGTCCTGATGGCGCTGATGCCCGCCGCAGCGCAGAGCCAGCCCGCCGCAGCCGGCGCCGGGCTCGAACCGCTCGTGATCGTGAGCGGCGGCACGCGGCATGCCTTCCAGGTTGAGGTGATGCGCACGCCCGACCAGCGCGCGAAGGGGCTGATGTTCCGCAACTACATGCCGGCCGACCGAGGCATGCTGTTCGATTTCGGCGCCAGCGAGCCGGTGGCGATGTGGATGCAGAACACCTACATCTCGCTCGACATGCTGTTCATTCGAGCGGACGGCACCATCGCGCGCATCGCGGAGCGGACGGAGCCGCTTTCGACGCGCACGATTCCCGCCGGCGAGCCGGTGCTGTCGGTGCTTGAGATCAATGGCGGCGTCAGCAAGCAGCTTGGCCTCAAGCCCGGAGACAAGGTCGAGCATCCGCTGTTCAAGCGCTGAGAGGCGGCGAGGCGGGGGCTGCTGGCAAATAAAGTCCGCGTCGTGACGACCGCCCGCAAGGCTTCGTGAACGGCGGGCCAGGCTTCGGGTTGCGCTACCGTGCGGGGACGAAGGCGAAGATCACGTTCTCCCACGACGAGGCGGGGACGACGCCCGGGATGCGCCAGCGCAGCGAACGCGGCAGCTCCCGGCGAACGTGGGATCCGTCCGCTTCCGCTGTCAGGGCCTGCCGCGGCTTCTCCGATTCGTCGTTCTCGTCCCTGTTCGACGGGTCGATCTCCCGCACAAGGTGCGGCTTGGGGAAGTGCTTCTCGCGCTCCCTTCTGGCCTCTTCCTGCTCGCGCCTCGTCTTTGCCAGGCGCGCAGCGCGCGAGAGCGGATTTCCTCGTTTCATGGCGCGTTCCTTCAGGGCTTTGCAGCTATGAGAAGCTGGTGGAGATGCAGGGCTGCACGCGCGATGTACGCAGCCAGGACGAGCACAACGAGCACTCTGATCCAGGCGTTGATCGGTGAGGCTTCGGCAGGACCCCGGCTGTGCCGGAACGGTGCGACCTGTTTCATATCGGCGCGTTCCTTGTGGCGTGGAGTCGAGCGCTTCAAGGAGTGCGCCACCGGCGCCCGCCGAAGGCCGCCGCCTTCCGCAGCAGGCGAGCCGCTTCTCGAGCGGCGATAGCGTCGGCCGCCGGGTTACATGGGAGGGGAGCGATGCCCGTTCCCAAGAGCGATGGAGGGACGAGACAAACGGCCGGAAAACATCGCTGGGCGTTAATGGGAACTTCCTGTTCCCAAACCGTCCCGACGATGCTATTTCGTTCCGCGTTGCGGCAGGTGGTTTTGGAACTGTCGTGATGGTTTTGCGAGTGATACGATACACTTGCGGACTGTCGGGGTATAGCGCAGCCCGGTAGCGCATCTGCTTTGGGAGCAGAGGGTCCCAGGTTCGAATCCTGGTGCCCCGACCATTCCAGACCGGTACAATACGGCCCGGCTCCCGGGCCGGAGCAAATCTGGTGACGGCCGAGCGCTATTCATGACCGCACGCATCTACCGACCGGCCCGTACGGCCATGCAGTCCGGCACCGCCAAGACCGAGCGCTGGCTGCTCGAATACGAGCCGGAGCGGCCGCGCGAGATCGAGCCCCTTATGGGTTGGACCTCTTCGTCGGACATGAAGAGCCAGCTCAGGCTCTGGTTCGACAACGAGGCGGAAGCCGTCGCCTATGCCACGCGCAACGGCATTCCTTTCCGCGTCGAGCAGCCGCATGAGCCGAAGCGTCGCTCGGTCTCCTACTCGGACAATTTCAAGTATACGCGCGTCGGTCAGTGGACGCATTGACGCGATGACGACAGGCGAGGGGCCTTCCCTTCGCTTTCGGGCCCGTAGCTCAGTTGGATAGAGCAATAGCCTTCTAAGCTATCGGTCGCAGGTTCGAATCCTGCCGGGCTCGCCATTTTCCTAAAAACTCCTTTCCTTTTAAGGGGTTAGATCCGCCGATTTGACTAGCCGGTTTGTCGTTAGTCAAATCCTGATCGAATGCCGCGGCGGATTTCGCCATGGCGGCTCTGGCCAGCACCTTCCGCTGGGCTTCACGGCAATACCGCTCGATCTCCCGGATACAAGCTGGCGGCGGTCTGGTGTAACGACTGTGTTCGCTATGCTGAGATCAGCCTGTACGGGCTGCCTGGCGATCTGCCGATCCCGGACATCTGCCTGCGCTATCGCTGCTCCAAGTGCGGCGGCACAATCTCTCGTCTCGCGGGAGAATCAGCGAACACTACGAGAAAGCCGGGGAGCGCCGTGACAAGTCGACGAGGAGCCCGCCGGCAATCGTCGGCGGGCGTGGCTCAGCTGAGCACTGAATGATTGTAATGAAGCAGGACGTTCTGCTTCAGATCCTCCTCGTCGAGCGCCAAGGGCGCAAAACCGGCGACGAGACAGGCGATTCTGGTCCGTTCCCTTTCATGCTCGGGCTCGGGAATGGACCTCTTGACTTCATCCCAGACGGCCTCCAGCACGGCATAGGCCACAGCGAGATCGGCAGGATCAGTCAACGATAAAAACGGCATGACTCCTTTCCCCTAGAAGTGAACCGTGGGGAAAAATTTAGGTGCCGAGGAGCGGTTCGCAAGAGCTTTCACACCAGTGCGGAACCCCGCCCCGATTGATCAGGTTGAACCCTCGAAAGAGCGTTGTGGGAGGTGAAAAATGGTTGCGTTACGAAAGCCTGCAGGGCCGTCCGCGCGCGGGGGCGATGCCGCCTGAGTGTGAGCTTTATCGAGAGTGCTGCCAGGATGAGTATGGCAGCCGCCATATCGTCATTGTCTGGCGCGAGTGGCCCGGCCTCCCAACGACATCTTACACGCTCAAGGACGGCACACCCGTTCACTATGAAGATGAGTGCCGCTTCTCACTTCCATCGGGGAAAATGCTAATCCGGTGCGAGCACTAACGTCGATGGATGCTCCGGTGACGACCAAACCGCTGAAGCTCGAGCTGCGCGATATCACTCATCTTGCTGTCACAGTAGAACCGGGAGGGGCCGCGGTCATTGTTGGACGCGGATTTGACGATCGTGAAATCGAAATCCTGCTAGCGCCTGAAGCGCTAACGAAGCTCGAGGCTTTCCTGGGGCAAGCGAATCTGGAACAGGCTAAGCTTCGTTCCAAGCACTGATTTGCGCCGATGTCCTACCCACCCGACAACCCGCCCATGACCTTCTCTATCCTCGCCGGCCACGAGGTTTCGGCCTGGTCGGAGGAATGGAAGCACGAGTGCGAGGTGCGGTCTCTGGCCGAGGTCGATCACCAACGGCTGTAGATTGATCCAAGACTTGCCGGATCGGCACATCTATGGCGAATTGACGAGTATTGTCGGCGTTTTCTGGCTTCTAAGACGGTTTGACATCGCCCGCCCTCTCGTCGGCCGAGGCGGCACGGCGATTATACTTTCGCCCAAGCAGTTCGCGCTGTTGCGCGCCCTCGCCGCCGCTCCTCCAGGATCTGCGACAGCCCCGGCCGCTCCAGCGAGCGATTTCCCTCGGCGAGCACGAGCCTGACGCGCTCCAGCCCTGCCGCATGGGCAGCGTCGTCGGCAGTATCGACCTCGATCGCGACGATCGCGCGGGCGTCATCAGTCCCGGTGAGCCGACAGAGAAGCCAGTGCCCTCGTTGCGGCAACGTGAAGGTCGCCGCCGCGAACGGAGCGGCCGAGTCGAGCAAGATCGGCCGGGCGCGGCCGGCGAGGGCTTCCGTGACATCGCGGGAAAAGGGCGAATGGACCGTCGCCGCCTGCCCCGGCCCCGCCATGGCGAACAGCGCTGCCGGACGGCCGAGTGCCTGCGACAATTGCTCGGCCACAATGCGGTAGACCGAGTCCACACCGGTTGCAGCTGCGAGCGCGCTGCGGAGTTCGTAGATGCGCCGTATGGTCTGCTCGCCTTCCGTCGCCTGACCATCTGCCGCCTGAGCTTGCCGGCGAGCTGCCCCACGGCGAGGGCGACGACGAGTGAGGTGATCAGGTCGACGATCTGCGGCGGCTCGAAGACCAGCGCACTGAAGAGCGGCGGATAGAACAGCGTCGTCATCAGCGCGCCGAGCGCGGGGCAGCCATATGCTTCGATAGCGTTCCGCGGGGATACGCGCCACAATTTCACGGGCCGGGCGGCGATCATGCGTCGTCCTCGCGCTTGCCCGCTCGCGCCCCGCAGCGTAAACCGCGCGCGGCTTCGCCTTGATCGTGCCCGAAAGGCCCGGCAAGCGTGCGGCGTTCCAGCGCGACCGGCTTTCAGCACAGGCGCGGCCCGGCGGTCGCGAGGATGGATGATGTTTTCGCTCACGCCAGCGATCGACCGCCTGACGAGTTTCCTGACGGTCAGCCATGCGCGCGTTTGCGCCTTTCTGGTTCTTCTGTCGCTCGCCGCTTTTCTGCCCGGCTTCAGCACGCTCCAGCCGCTCGACCGCGACGAGCCGCGCTTCGCCCAGGCCAGCAAGCAGATGCTTGAGACCGGCGATTTCGTCGACATCCGCTTCCAGGATGAAGCCCGGCACAAGAAGCCGGTCGGCATCTACTGGCTGCAGAGCGCGGCGGTGAAGGCGGGCGAGGCGCTCGGCGTGCCGCGGGCGCGCACGCAGATCTGGCTCTACCGCATCCCCTCGCTGTTCGGTGCCATCGCGACGGTGCTGCTGACCTACTGGGCGCTGCTGGCCTTCCTGGCGCGGCGCTATGCGCTGCTCGGCGCCTCGCTGATGGCGGCCGCGGTGCTGCTCGGCGTCGAAGCCCGTATCGCCAAGACGGATGCCGTGCTCGCAGCCTGCGCGGTTGCCAGCATGGGCGCGCTGGCACGGGCCTGGTTCGACTGGACGCGCTCGCTCGCTTTCGTGCCGGACCGGCGCAATTGGCTGGTGTTCTGGGGCGCGACCGCGATCGGGCTCCTGATCAAAGGGCCGATCGTGCCGATGGTCTGGGGCCTCGCCATCCTGGTGCTGAGCGCGAGCCAGCGTTCCTTCCGCTGGCTGAAGCCCTTGCGTTTCGGGCCGGGGCTGCTGCTTTGCCTCATCGTGGCGCTGCCCTGGTTCGTCGCGATCATGCTCAAGACCGGCGGCAGCTTCTTCGCTGAGAGCGTCGGGCAGGACATGCTCGGCAAGGTCGCGGAGGGGCAGGAGAAGCATTGGGGGCCGCCTGGGTTCTACCTCCTGGTCTTCTTCGCGACCTACTGGCCGGCGGCGGCCTTCGCCGCGATGGCGGTGCCCTTCGCCTGGATCAGGCGCAAGGAACCGCAGATCCTGTTCCTGATCGCCTGGATCGTGCCGAGCTGGCTCGTCTTCGAGGCGGTGCCGACCAAGCTGCCGCATTACGTGCTGCCGCTTTATCCCGCGATCACCGCGCTGCTGCTGCTGGCGATGATCAATGGCGGCATCGACCGCTATCGGCGCGGCGCGGTGACAACCGCCTGCCTCGTGCTGATCGTCCCGCTTGCGCTGATGGGCGTGATCCTCTTCGGCAACTGGAAGCTCGACCAGACCCTGCCCTGGCTGGCTCTGCCCGGCTTCGCGCTGGTGCTCCTCGCTGCTGCCGGCGTCATTGCCGCCTTCCGGCGTCTCGACCTTGAAGGCGCGCTCTGGCGCTGCGTGCTCGCGAGCTTGCTGCTGACGGCCTCGGTCTACCCCTTCGCCATCGAGAGCCTGCGCTCGTTGAAGCTTTCGCCGCGGCTCGCCGAGGCGGCGCGGGCGGCCTGTCCAGACCCTGCCGTGCAGACGCTGGGCTATCGTGAGCCGAGCCTGGTCTTCCTGACCGGCACGAATCTCGGCATGGCTGCGAGCGGCCAGCAGGCGGCCGATTTCCTCAGCCTGCCCGGATGCCGCGTCGCCTTCGTCGAAAGGCGCTTCGCCGACGAGTTCCAGGCCGCGCTCGCGAACCAGCCGGTCAAGCCGCGCCTGTTCACGACGATCCGCGGCTTCAACCTCAATGGCGGCCGCCTCCTCGAAATCGCCGTCTTCGTCAGGGAGCCGGGTTGATAAATGCTTGCCCCCGGTCGCGTCGCATTTTGACGGAACTGTCAAAATGGGAAAAAAGCGTGATCGTTTCCTGTCGCTTGGAGCATTGCTTTAAGCGAAAAACCGGTTCCCACTTTTTTGCGCAATGCCCTATGGGCTGCGCTGACGCAGTTTGCGGGCCATTTTGCCGGAAGATGCCGTTTTGACCGAAACCTCCTCCCATCCCCTGCTCAGCGTCGTCGTGCCCGTGCGCAATGAGGCCGGCAACATCGCGCCGCTCGTCGCCGATATCGAGAAGGCCTGCGCGATGATCGGCCCATTCGAGGTGATCTACGTCAATGACGGCTCGACCGACGGCACGGCCGAAAAACTCGCGGAGCTGGCGGCGACGCGGCCCTGGCTGCGGGTCGTGACCCATGGCCAATCCTGCGGGCAGAGTGCGGCGGTGCGCAGCGGCGTGCGCCATGCGCGTTCCGCCATCGTCGCGACGCTCGACGGCGACGGCCAGAACGACCCCGTGTTCCTGCCGGAAATGGTGGAGACCCTGCAGAAGGGCGGCCTCCATGCCGGGCTCGTGCAGGGCCAGCGGGTCGGCCGCAAGGACACCGGCTTCAAGCGCTGGCAGTCGAAGGTCGCCAACGGCGTGCGCGGGCGGGTGCTGAAGGACGATACGCGCGACACCGGCTGCGGGCTGAAGTGCTTCCGGCGCGAGGCCTATCTGGCGCTGCCCTATTTCGACGCACTGCACCGCTTCATGCCCGCGCTGATGGCGCGCGAGGGCTACAAGGTGCTTCATGTCGACGTACGCGACCGGCCGCGCCTAACCGGCGTCTCGAACTACGGTTTCTTCGACCGGCTCTGGGTCGGCATCCTCGACCTGGCCGGCGTCTGGTGGCTGATCCGGCGGCGCAAGCGCGTGCCCCAGATCGTCTCGGAGACGATGTGATGCTGATCGACCTGCAACAAACTATCGGCAACTACTTCCACGACGTCTTCGTCAACAACATCGACTGGTGGGTGCTGCTCGGCGTCGTGGCGCAGGGGCTCTTCACCATGCGCTTCGTCGTGCAGTGGCTGGCGAGCGAGAAGGCCGGTCGTTCCGTCGTGCCGATGACCTTCTGGTGGTTCTCGATCGGCGGCGGTGCGCTGCTCCTGATGTACGCGCTCTACCGGCGCGACCCGGTCTTCATCCTCGGGCAGGGCTTCGGCGTCTTCGTCTACATCCGCAACCTGCAATTCGTGCTGCGCGCCAAGGCGCGCGGCGAGGATACGAATTCCGGGCCGGGCTAGGCAAAGGGCGTCATTCTCGGGCTTGACCCGAGAAACGCCGACATGACAAAGCGCAAGAGTCTCGTTCCTTACGAGAAGCTCGGGTCAGGCCCGAGTATGACGGACGTTCAACTGCGCTGCGGCGTTGACGGTTCGGCGGTCGCGCCTTGCGCCGGCGAGGGCAGGGGGTCTGTTGGCTGCTGCGGCTTGCGCATGGAGGTCGACAGGCCGGGATAGCGCTCGCGATAGGCCTTCAGGAATTCCGAGACGCTGTCGGCATTCGCGGTCGCGCGTGCCATCTCCCGGATATCGGCCGCGCGGGAACGGTTGGCGCCGGTGACGAAGGCGAAGGTGCGGGCATCGGCGCTGCGCGCCATTTTCGTCGCGAACTTGCTGCGCAGACGGTCCAGCGACAGGGCTTCGTTCGCCATCACATAGGAGACGCCGGCGCGCATCACGTCGGCTCGCTCGGCATCGGTCAGGGGCGCGTCACCGCGCCAGCTCTCGTCGAGGATACGCTCATAGGCCTCGCCGGCCTCGCGCCAGCGCCGCCCGGTCCAGTAGATGTCGGCGCGCAACCGGTCGACCTCGGCGCCGCGCTCGCCCTCCAGCATCTCCAGCGCCTGGTCGGTCCGTGAGAGATCGGAGAGCGCCTTGGCCTCCAGCAGCAGCCGGGCACGCTTGACGTCGGCGGGCAATTCGACGAGTCGGGTCGCGTTGATCGCGCGGACCGCCTCGGCCGGCTTGCCATTCATCAGGTCGATCATGGCGAGGCGGGCGGCGACCGTGGAGCGGGCTGCGCCGGTCAGGCGGCGATCCATCTGGTAGCGCAGGATCTCGGCGCTTTGATCCAGCAGGTCGAGTTCGACCAACCGGTCGGCGAGGAGGCGGGTGATCTCGTCGCCGCGCCGGCCGATCGGCAGGAATTCCTTGAAGTCGTAGAACAGCGCCAGCGCCTCGATGCGCGGCAGGGTACCAAGGCCTGCGCCGGTGAAGAGCTCGGCGAAGCGCTGAGCCGTTTCATCATGCATCCGGCGGGTCAGCGGATCGTCGGGGAAGTTCTCATTGGCCCGGCGCGCAATCAGGAAGGCGTCGCGCCAGCGCTGCTGGTCGGCATAGAGCCGGCCGAGCTCGGCAAGCGCCTCAATCTCGAGCCGCCCACCGCGCCAGATCACCGAGACGGTCTCCAGGCGGGCAATGGCCTCTTCCGGCTTGAGGTCCGTCCGTTTCTCGGCGTCGGCGAGCTTGACGGCGCGCAGCTGCGCCTCGGCGGCGACGGGCCGGCTCTTCGCCTCGAACAGCGCCTTGTAGCCGTTCATTGCCGCCTCGGGGCGGCCGCTGGCGTCGTCGAGCCGTGCCTGCAGCAGGGCGAGGTGCTCCTGGTCGAAGCTGCCGCGCGGCATGTCCGTGAGCGCCTGCACCTGTCGCTCGGCTACGCCCATGTCCTGCGTGGCGAACGCGGCGCGCGCCATCGCCTCGCGGAACTCGCCCTGAAGGTCGATGGGGTAACGGTCGAGCACCGCCTCGGCTCGGCGGAAGCCGACCATCGCCTGAGCGTTCCGGTTCAAACGCTGTTCGACCAGAGCGCGCCAGAGACCTGTCTCGATGTCGTCCTTGATGGCCTCGGCGTTGAAGGCGGCGACCGCATCCTGATCGCGGTGCATTTGGGCTGCGATGACGCCCCGCAGGAAGAGAGCCTCCCGGTTGCCGCGCATGGCCGGGTCGTCCGCCATCATCGCGCCGAGGGGGCCGGCGGCTTCCGGCATCAGGCCGTTGGCGGCGTAGAAGCGGGCGAGCGCAAGGCGTGCATCCGATTTGCGGCCGCGCGAGGCGTCGGTCACGTCGAGCATCAGCGTCCGGGCGCGGTCGCGCAGGTTGCCGAGCCTGAGTTTCGCCCAGGCATCGCCGTCGAGCAGCGGCGGGGATTCGCTCTTCTCGGCCTGTGCCTCGGCCTGCTGCTTGTTCGGCTCGGCAACATCGAGCGAAACAGTGAGGCCGCCGGTGCGGCCGATGCGCACCTGCTCGGTGCCGGCGCGCACCGCGATATCGTCCGAGCGCGGCTGGACAGCGAGACCTTGCGCGGTCTGGAGCAAGCCGAATTCGACGAACTGATACGGCTTGGGCGTGACAAGCACCGGCCCGGTTGCGGTGGCGACCGCGATCGGCAGGCCTGCGGGCCCGGCTTCCAGCCAGTGGATGCCGGTGAGCCCGGCGAGTGGAACGGCAAGGATGGTCTGACCGCGCTCATCCATGCTGCGCTGTGGCTTGATCACGGCGGCAGGCTTGCCCGCATCCTCGCCGAGATCGAGCGACCAGCCATTGCCATCATCGAAGAAACGGGCGAGCGGCTGGCCGGCCAGGCGCAAGCGGACGAGTGTCACGCGGCCCTCGCGCGTCACCGAACTCTCCGCGATGAGCTTCGGCAGCAGGCCGGCGAGGCGGGCGGGGTCGATGGTGTCGCGCGTGTCGAAGACCAGCGTCATCACGCCCGCATCGAGGAAGGCGGCGGCGCCGGTCTGGCGCGGAAAGCGGAAATCGAGGCGCGTCTCGGCAGCGGAGATAGCGACCGGGCCGGGCGGCGGTTCCTGGGCTGGCGCTACAGCGGCAGGCTGCGCGGGCGTGGCCGGCTGCACGGCCGGCTGAGGGGCGGCAGGCTTGGTCGGCTCTGCGGCGGCCGGTGCGGGCGTCGGCGTGGCCGGGGGCTGCGGCTTGTCGGTACCGGGCAGCGAGAGCGCGTCGATCTTGGCAGGCCGCAACAGGTCAACGACCAGCCCCGTTTCGTCGTTGAAGCTGCGGGCCTGCCAGTCCTTTGGCAGGGCGAGCGTCAGGGCGAGCGCATCCTTGCCGGCGTCGAGCCCGGACAGCGCGACGTCGGCCGGGAGTGCGTTGCGGATTTCGGCCGCCTCGACGTTCATCGGCTTGTTGAAGACGAGCTTGAGCGTGCCGTCCGAGAGGTCGCTGGAGAGCTTCGTCTCGGCGGGGGCCTTGAAGATTAGGCGCTCCAGCGTCGGCAGGCTGGCCGAGCGCATCGTCAGCACCGCAGGCGGAGCGGCCGGCTGGCGGGCGGCTTCGCGGGCCTTCGCTTCGGCGACGCGCAGCCGTTCGGTCAATTCCGCGATGGCTTCCGGCGGCGGGCCGGGCATCACGCCCGCCCAGTTCTGCGGCAGGAGATCGATGAAGGCCTTGTCGCCGGCCTCGATCAGGTTCGCCTTGTACGATTGGGTCAGCGCGAAGCGCATGCCGCGTCCATCGGGGTCGACGCGCGCAACCGAAACGTAATTGGGCAATTCGCGGGCGATGCGTGCGATATCGACGCGGACCGGGCTGCCGAAGGCGACGATCAGCACGCCGTTGGCGACGCGGATGCGGGTCTGGATCGGTTCGTCGAAGGCGAGCGAGACGCGGCCGAAGCCGGCCTGCATGGCCTCGCCGCGCATCGTGGCGCTGGCGGCCCATGCAGGCGCGTTCAGGCCGGCGGCGAGCGCGAGAGCGGCCAGCCCGATACCGAAGGCGAGGGAACGCGACAGAGGCAAACGGAATACTCGACCCAACGCGACTATGGCCTTTGCATCACGCAGACGCGGCGGCCCTCGGGCACGCTAGCGCGTCAACCATAATGCCGTCTTAACGGGAGCGGCATGGGGACCGTCGCAGCTGGAGTACATTGCATTTTGAGAGAGCCGTGCGGTCATTCCGGGCAAGCCGCCGCTGGCGGCGCCGATTCGGAAACCATCGGAGGGTTCGGCACTCTATGATGGATTCCGGGTCAAGCCCTGAATGGCGCCGCCTTCTAGCCGAGCACAGCAGTTCTACCGCAGCGGGGCGGGCGCAATCGCCGGCAGTTCGTTGCCGGGCAGCGAAGCCTCGTTCGCCACCCGTTCGAAGCCCGGCATCCGGCCGCTGGTCGCCAGCGCGACGGTCAGCTTTTCGGCGCGCTCCGGCGACATGGCGGCGAGCACCTCGGACATCTTGCGCGGATTCATCTGCTGCACCACCGGCACGAGCACGTCGAGGCCGAGGCGGTCGAACACGCGGGCGGCGTCCTTCGGCTTCATCGCCTCGTACATGATGACGAGATTCTTGATCGCCTTCGCCTCGTCGGCGGAGGCCTTGGCGGCTGGACTGACCTTCTCTTCCAGGGTCTTGAGATCGCCGACGCGGCCGTCGAGTTTCTTCTCGGCCGAATCCAGCAGGCGCTCGCGCATTTCCAGCTCGCGCATCCGGCCTTCGAGCTCGTCGCGGCGTTCGCCGAGGCGTTCGAGAATGGCCTTCTCCGCCGGCGAGAGCGGCTTGGCCGTGCCGTTCATGACGCCGGCCTTGTTGTTAGGGTTGGCGGCGCGGGCAGCCTCGGCCTTCGCCTCGGCTTCCTTCTTTTCCTGCTCCTTCTTCGGGTCGGGAGCGGGCACGGAGCCGGTCGTCTCGGGATCGAAGAAGTCCGGCGCTTGGGCGCGCGCGATGATCTTCGCCTGGCCCCAGACGTCCTTCTCGGCAACGGCCTTGCCGGCGGGGGCCTTCGCGAAGAACGGCGCGTCAGGGGGAATTTTGCCGGGGGCGGGGTCCGCCGTCCAGGCGAGCAGCTTCAGCGCCAGGAGACCCATGGCGCCGAGGATAACTGCCGGCAGGAGGCGGGGTCTTTCGATCACGCAGCCTGTTCCTCGAGGCGGCGGGCGGCGCGGGCACGGATGGCCGCAGCCGATTGGGCGGCGCTTTCAAGGCGGGACACCGGCGCGGGCTCGGCAACCGGAGCGGCATCCGCCGCCGGCGGCTTGGCGCCGACCAGGGTGGCGGCGCTGACGATCTGGCCGATGCGCTCCATCACCGCCTGGCCGGCCTCGACCTGGGCTGCGAGATCGGCGGCATAGCGCTCGGCGGTGCGCAGACGCTCCTCAAGTGTGCGGTCGCAATCGCCAAGCGTGAGCTTGAGGCCGGCGATGGCGCGCTCGGCATTGTCGGTGGCGGTGATGAGGGCGCCGACCGTCTGACGCATGCCGGCCTCGTCGGCCTTGAGGCGCTCGATGCGCTTGGTCAGCGCGAAGCAGGTGATGATGGTGGCGACCAGCAGGCTGGCGACCAGCACGTCGGCAATGAGATTGATCGTCATGGCATCCTGCTTCAGGTCGTGGCGCCGAGATGGCTGGCAAGGCTGTCGAAGGCCGCGAGGGTGGTCTTCGAGCGCCGGAGCGGGGCGACCACCTGGACGGCGATCTTGTCGTCGACGCGCCCGATCCGCCCTTCGGTGACGATGAAGTCGCCGCAGCGCAGCGAGACGGTGGAGTCGGGGCGGGTGTCGAACATCAGCGTGTCGCCGATCTCGAGCTTCATGACGCGCTTCAGCGGCATCTGCGTCTCGTGCAGCACGCAGGTGACGTCGACATCGGCCTGCCAGACCTCGGTCGCGAGATGGTTCTCCCAGATCGGGTCGCGCCCCAGCTTCTCGCCCATGAAGCTTTCGAGCAGCAATTCGCGGATCGGCTCGATGGAGGCGTAGGGCAGGAGGATATGCAGCGCGCCGCCGCGGCCCTCCATGTCGAACTTGAGTTCGACGCGGATCGCGGCGTTGGCCGGGCGGGAGATCGAGACGAAGCGCGGGTTGGACTCGACGCGGTCGACCGTGAAGGTCACCGGCGAGAGCGGCCTGAAGGCAGCCTCCGCATCGCCCAGCACCAGCTCGATGACGCGGCGGACCATGCGGATTTCGATCGAGGTGAAGGGGCGGCCGTCGATGCGCGGAGCCGGCTGGCCGCGCTTGCCGCCGAACATGGCATCGAGCACCGAATAGGTCAGCGCCGACTCGATGGTGACGAGGCCGAAATTGTCCCATTCCTCGGCCTTGAACACCGAGAGCAGCGCCGGCTGCGAGATCGAGTTGATGTAGTCGCCGAAGCGCACCGAGCGGATGCTCTCGAGCGTGACCTCGACGTTGTCGGTGAAGAAGTTGCGCAGGCTCGTCGAGAGCAGGCGCACCAGACGCTCGAAGATGATCTCGAGCATCGGCAGGCGTTCATAGGCGACCGAGCCCGAATCGACGATCGCCTGGATACCGTTGCGGGACGCGCCGTCGTCGCTGCTGGAGAAACCGAGCATCGTGTCGATTTCGTCCTGCGACATCAGGCGGTCTACGCCGCCTTCCGCTTCGCCGTCCTCTTCGATGATGTCCGGCATCGCGGCCCAGCCGGCCGCCATGCCTTCCGGCGTCAGCGGCTCGTCGGTCGGTGCGGGGTTGTCGCGCTCGGTGCTCATCGTTCCGCCGTCATCTCGTTCTCGGGCTCGGGGATACCCCGGCTCACTGCACCAGCAGTTCCTTGAACAGCACTGCGTCGACCTTGGCCGGATAGACCGTCAGGTTGACGCGGCGCAGAAGCTCTTCCTTCAGCCGATACATGCCGGCCGAGCCTTCGAGGTCGGAGGGGCGCAGCTCACGCATGAAGACCTGGAAGGCGTCCTCGACGCGCGGCAACAGCGGCTTCACCTCTTCGGAGACCTTCGCATCGGCGATCTCGAGCACGACCTTGATCTTCATGACGGGCTGACGGTCCTGCTGGCCGCCATTGGACATGCCGATCATCATGTCCTTCATTTCGAGGAAGGTGGCGGGCTTCTTCGCCTTGGCCGCCTCGGTCGCGGCGACCTGCTCCGGCGTCGGCTTCTTCAGGAAGAACCAGCCGCCGGCGCCGGCAGCCGCCAGCAGCACGACGCCGCCGATCATGAAGAGCTTCTTCTTGCTCTTCGGCGCATCCGGACCCGACGCGCTTCCCTCTTCCGTCTTGGCTTTCTTCGCCATCTCGTCTGCGCCCCGGCCGCCGGGCCGCGTTCTGCCGCCCATGTACGCACCTTCGCCAATTACGGTTAACGCGTCGTTAAGGACGGCAGAACTTGCCGGGTCGTTCTTGCCGCTTTTGCCGTTCGTGCCGGGTTGTGGCGAGCAATCGGAATGAAAATAAAACAAATAATATCAGTGCTTTACGAAAATTAGCCATGCTGGCACGGCGATTGCGGGGAATGGGCCGTGGCGACTGCGCTGGGGAGCGTCGAGGTCGCCGCGGGACATGATCGGGAGTTGAGCCGTGGAGAACGCGCTTCTCATCGGCCTGTCGCGCCAGGTTGCCCTGGCGCGCGAGCTGGACGTCATCGCCAACAACATGGCGAATGTCGGCACCAATGGATTCAAGGCGCGCAGTGCGCGCTTCAACGAATTCATCATGCCGGTCGCCAAGGCCGACGCCTTCAAGCCGTCCGACCGGCCGCTGTCCTATGTCATCGACAACGGCACGCCGATCGACCTGTCGCAGGGCACGATCGAGATGACCGGCAATCCGCTGGATGTGGCGCTGAAAGGCGACAACTACCTCGTCGTGCAGACGCCGAGCGGCGAGCGCTACACCCGGGCGGGATCGCTGACGGTCGACCGGCAAGGCCGCCTCGTGACCCAGACCGGACTGCCGGTGATGGGCGATTCCGGGCCGATCAGCTTCGGCTCCAGCGAATATGCGATGCGCATCGCGGCCGACGGCACGGTGAGCAGCGACCAGGGCACGCGCGGCAAGCTGCGTCAGGTCCGCATCTCTGACGCGACCAAGCTCGTCAGCGAGGGCACCAACCTGTTCTCGGCGACGGCCGGCGTCCAGCCTGCCGGCCCCGAGGCGCGGCTCGAGCCTGGCGCGATCGAGCGTTCGAACGTCAAGGCCGTGGTCGAGCTGACCCGGCTCATGGAGGTGCAGCGCAACTACCAGAGCGTCGCCAACATGATCACCAAATCCGACGAGCTGCGCAGCCGGGCGATCTCGCGCCTGGCGGACCAGCAAGCCTGATAGCGGAAAGGAGCGACTCTCATGCGCGCCATGCAGACAGCCGCGACCGGCATGATGGCCCAGGAGATGAACGTCCAGGTCATCTCCAACAACATCGCCAACGTCCGGACCACCGGCTACAAGCGCCAGCAGGTCCATTTCCAGGACCTGCTCTACGAAAATTTCCGGCGCGCCGGCTCGGCCACTTCCGACCAGAACACCCAGGCTCCGGCCGGCACCTTCATCGGCTCCGGCGTCAAAACGGTCTCGACCGGCCGCGTGATGACGCAGGGCAATATCAGCCCGACCGAAAAGCCCTACGACCTCGCCATCCGCGGCGAGGGCTTCTTCCGCGTCCGCATGCCGGACGGCCGCACCACCTATAGTCGCGACGGCTCCTTCGACCTCGACTCGCAAGGGCAGCTCGTGACCCGCGACGGCTATCAGGTCGAGCCCGGCATCACCGTGCCCAACAACGCCACCAGCGTCAGCATCAACGCGCAGGGCATCGTCGAGGCCATGCTGCCGGGGCAGACTGCGCCGCAGCAGCTCGGCCAGATCCAGCTGGTGCGCTTCGTCAACAAGGTCGGCCTCGAGTCGATCGGAGACAACCTCTATGTCGAGACCGCCGCTTCAGGGCAGCCGATCGACGGCTTCGGCGGCGGCGAGGGCTTCGGCACGCTGCAGCAGAACTATCTCGAAGAGGGCAACGTGCAGGCCGTGACGGAGCTTTCTTCTCTCATCGCGGCGCAGCGCGCCTATGAGATGAACTCCAAGGTCATCACGGCCGCCGACCAGATGATGTCGGCGACGACCCAGATGTTCCGCGGCTGATCGGAGGCTTCGCATCATGGTCCGCCTCTCCCTGATCGCTCTCCTGCTCTCCGGCACCGCCACCCTGGCGGCTCCGCAGCACGGCCAGCAGCACCCGCAGCCTGCGCCGGCCTCCGTCGCACCTGCCGCCGCGGCGCCGGTTGCCGCGTTGCCGCGCAAGCTGCAGCTGCGCTCCGAGGTCAACCTCCCCCGCGATCTCGTCACCTTCGGCGATCTCATCCCGGGGCTCTCGGGCGAGACCGCCGCGACGGCCGCCTTCCGCGCGCCGGGCCTCGGCGAGACCGGCACGATCCAGGTCGCGCGTATCATCGAGGCGGCGCGGGCTGCCGGCATCATCCGCGAAACGTCGGACTTCGACAGCCAGGGCTTCGCCCAGGTGGTCGTGACGCGCGCCGCGCGCCGGATCACTGCCGCGGACATCGAGATCGCGGTGAAGATTGGGCTGCAGGAGCGCTTCGGCATCGATGCCCGCATCTTCGCGCTGGCAATCGATGGCGGCGCTCCGGCCGTTGCGGTCGAGCCCGAGCTTACCGGCGATGTCGGCGTCCTCGACCTCTCCTTCGACGCCCGCTCGCGTCGCCTGCAGGCACGGCTTGCGGTGCCCGGCAGCATGGCGATGCGGCTGAAGCCGCTGCGCATCTCCGGTCAGCTCGTCGAAACGATGGAGGTGGTGGTGCCGAAGCGCCTGATCTCCCGCGGCGAGACGCTGGGCAAGGACGATGTCATCGTCGAGCGCCGCCCGCGCGACGGGCAGGGCGGCGAGATCATCAGCGACGCCCGCGCGGCGGTCGACAAGGTCGCGCGCCGGGCACTGCTCGCCGGTGTGCCGCTGCGCGGCAGCGACGTCCAGCGCGAGGAGATCGTCGGCAAGGGCGATCTCGTCACCATCGTCTACGAGGCGCCGGGGCTGATGATCACGCTGCGTGGCAAGGCCAACGAGGCCGGTGCGATGGGCGATGTCGTCTCCGTCACCAATCCCCAATCCAAGCGCGTGCTGCAGGGCAAGGTCAGCGGGCCGGGGCGGGTCTCCGTCCAGCCCTCCCTGAACGGCCGCATCGCCAGCGCCCAGTGACCCTCATGGAAACCGCTATGTATGCGCACCGCCTCGCCAAGCTCTCCGGCCTGCTGATGCTCACCGCCTCGCTCGGGGCCTGCGGCATCGGTGACCGGCTCGCCAATGTGGGCCAGGCGCCGACGCTCTCGCCTGTCGATGATCCGACCGCCGCGAAGGGCTACAAGCCGGTGCAGATGCCGATGCCGGCGATGGAGCATGCCTCCTACGCGCCGAACTCGCTCTGGCGCACCGGCTCGCGGGCCTTCTTCAAGGATCAGCGCGCCCGCAATGTCGGCGATCTCGTCACCGTGAAGGTCAAGGTCACTGACCGGGCGCAGCTCGACAATACAACCAAGCGCAGCCGCAAGAACGGCGAGGATTTCGGTGCCGGAAGGATCATGGGCTTCGAGAACAAGCTCGACAAGTTCCTGCCGGACGGTGCGAATGCCGGCGAGCTCCTGAAGCTCGATTCCGAAGGTTCGAGCGAGGGTGCCGGCTCCGTGCGTCGGAGCGAGCAGCTCGCCACCAATGTCGCGGCCGTGGTCACCCAGAACCTGCCCAACGGCAACCTGGTGATCGAGGGCAAGCAGGAGATCCGCGTCAACTTCGAAATACGCGAGCTGATCGTGGCCGGCGTGATCCGGCCGGAGGACATCGAGTCCGACAACACCATCGACTCGACCAAGATCGCCCAGGCCCGCATCGCCTATGGCGGCCGCGGCCAGATCACCGATGTCCAGCAGCCGCGCTACGGCCAGCAGGTGATGGATATCCTGCTGCCCTTCTGACCTTTTCCGAAATCCGGACGGCGCGGAACGCTCCCCCTTGTCTCCGCGCCGGCCCGAGCCGGCGGTCTCTCCCGAGCCGCCGACAACCCCGGCCGCCCGCAACGCTCCCCAAGCCAACCAGCTGGCGGCCAGAAGCCCCGCGTTCTCCCGACGCGGGGCTTTCGTCGTTGGGCGATGGCGTGGGGAGTGTCCGGGATCGGTGGGAAGCAGAACCTGAGTGCCGCTCCGCAAGCGGACATCGCCCGATCTTGACCTGGTTCGACCATAGGCGGCGGCGAATGTGATAGGATGTGCGCTGCATCGATTTGAAGGGTTTCGCCATGTCAAACAATGCAAAATCCCTTATCGCGTTGTTCTTTGGTCTGGCGGCAGCTCTGATGAGTGTGTCGCCGTCTAATTCTCAGCAAAATCCGGTCACCGCCATCGATATCGCGCTGGAACCAGATGCAACAATGATCCAGCATGCACAGGCGGATAATGCCCGCCTGCTGAAAGCCTTCCCAAAAGGCTTTGCTCTGGACGCGACACACCATCCGCACATCACGATGCTGCAGACATTTGTCCGCACCGCCGATCTCGAAAAAGTCTACGGGGCGGTCAATAACGTCTTGTCTACCGAGAAGCCGACAAGTTGGAAATTGAAAGCATACAAGTATTACTATATCCCCTCGCCACCGATCGGGCTGGCGGGAATCGTCGTTGAACCGACAGATGAATTACATCGGCTGCAGCAGAAAATAATCGCGGCAGTTGCGCCTTTCACGGCGAAGACTGGAACGCCAGCAGCCTTCATGAGTACTGAAAATGGCCGTGACATCCAAAAATTCTTGATTGGCTACGTCTCCAATTTTCCGAAAATAGCAGCCGGCGAGAAATTCAATCCCCACGTCACGATCGGTGTTGGCACCATTCCCTATCTAGACACCATGCTCGCGGAACCCTTCGCCGCCTTTACGTTCTCGCCAGTGGGAGCTTCAGTTTATCAGCTTGGCAGTTTTGGCACCGCTCGCAAGGAACTCAGGGCTTTGGCACTGACACCCTAGGGGAGGCGGAGAGGACGCTTAAGCTCAGGACACGCGTCGCGCCCGCGTGGGCACAGTATATTTGGCTTTCATGGCAGGCGCTGGCCTCGAAAGGAGCCAATCATGTCACCGAATGCGCTTTTCTCCAGGCCTAGCCGTCGCAAACTGGTCTCGGCCTTGGCAATGCTTCCGGCGTTTTCCGGAGCCCTAACCTTCTCCGCATTGGCACAAACAGAGACTGCGAGCATTCCGCTCCCCTCTTGGAACGATGGCTCAGCCAAGCAAGCGATCCTGGCATTCGTAGCCGCTGTGACACGCGAGGGTTCGCCGGATTTCGTGCCTCCCGAAGAGCGCATCGCGACATTCGATAATGACGGCACCCTTTGGGTGGAGCAGCCTGGGCCAACTCAGTTGGCATTCGCAATCGACCGGGTGAAGGCTTTGGCGCCCCTGCATCCAGAATGGAAAGACACACAACCATTCAAGGCAGTGCTGGAAAACGATATGGAAACGCTCTCCAAAACTGGGGAGCGGGGCTTGGCCGAGTTGGTCTTGGCGAGCCACGCGGGAATGACGACAGAGGAGTTTCAGAAGATCGTCATCGACTGGCTCGCGACCGCTCGGCACCCGCGCTTCAAGCGACCATACACCGAACTTGCCTATCAGCCGATGGTCGAGTTGCTCGCCTATCTGCGCTCCAATCGGTTCAGGACTTACATCGTCTCAGGCGGCGGCATCGAGTTCATGCGTCCATGGACCGAGCGGGTCTATGGTGTACCGCCGGAACACGTTGTCGGCTCCTCGATCAAGACCAGGTTTGAGCTGCGCGACGGCAGGCCCGAACTCTTCCGATTGGCGGAGATGAACTTCATCGACGACAAGGCCGGCAAACCGGTCGGCATAAACGAGTTCATCGGACGCCGCCCGGTCGCCGCTTTCGGCAATTCCGACGGCGACTTAGAAATGCTGCAATGGACGACGCTGGCTGGAGGCTTACGCTTCGGCCTCATTGTCCACCATACCGACGCAGAGCGTGAATACGCTTACGATAGGGACTCGTCCTTCGGACGTCTCGACAAGGCGCTAGATGCCGCGATCCTGAATAAGTGGACGGTGGTCGACATGAAGAACGACTGGAAGCGCATATTTGCGTTTGAGTAGCAGCTAAGGTCCCGATTTGGGTCGGAAGGCGCCATTCCGCCGCAACTCTTGACCATCTCAAAAAAGGCCCCGCGCCATGGGTGCGGGGCCTTCGAGCTGGTAGGCAGTGAGGCGCCGTTCCTCAATCGTCGCGGAAGACGCGTTCGTTGCGCTCGTGGCGCTCCTGGGCCTCGAGCGAGAGCGTCGCGATCGGGCGGGCTTCGAGACGCTTCAGCGAGATCGGCTCGCCGGTCTCCTCGCAAAAGCCATAGGAGCCGTCGTCGATGCGAGCGATGGCGGCCTCGATCTTGGCGATGAGCTTGCGCTGGCGGTCGCGGGCGCGCAGCTCGATGGCCCGGTCGGTCTCCGACGAGGCCCGGTCGGCGATGTCAGGGTGATTCTCGCTCTCGCTCTGCAGGGTGACGAGGGTTTCCTTCGCCTCCTTCAGGATCTCGTCCTTCCAGGCGAGGAGCTTGCCGCGGAAATACTCACGTTGACGATCGTTCATGAACGGCTCGTCATCGCTCGGCTTGTAGTCCGCATCGAGGATGATCTGCTTCGACATGGGCGCGCTCTCTGAGTTGTCCGCTCACGCGCCCCTCGGCTTTGCCGTGGGAGGGTGAGCCGATTTGGCGCCCTTATAGCGATCCGTTTCAAGCGGAACAATCGCTTCCGACATCGCAATCAACGCCTTCGTGATCGCGGCCCGCCGAAAGGCCGAAAACGTGAAGAAAACCGCGATTAACCGCCTATCGTTCGAGCTTGCCGAGTGCTTCCGCGATGTCGGCCTCGACCAACCGGGCAATAGGCCCGCGATAATGGTTGTGGTCGAAGAACAGATTCGGCTCGTGCAGGGCTGGCCGATCAACCCGCCAGTCGACAAGAGCGGTGTTCGGGCGCCGAGCGGCGAGGTCGGCGAAAGCCTTTCGGCAGGCCGCGTCAGCCGCGGCGTCCGGTGTTCCCGGCTTCGAGAGCGCGGTGACGTAGACCGGCGGCCGCACGAGAATCAGGGCCGTCCGCTGCGGCGCCGACTTCATCAATTCCTCGAGCTTCGCCGCAGCGGGGAAGGGACCGTCGACGTTGCCGCCGCCCAGTTCCACCGGTTGCTCCAGGCGCGCACGAAGCTCAGGCCGTTGCTCATGGCCCTGTAGCTCATTGCCGGCCTCGTAGTCCCAGTAGCCGTCGGGGCGGGCGCGCTCGGTCTTTCGCGAGGTCAGATAGGCGAAACGGCCCGGAATTTCCTCGATCAGGTCGTAGCGCATCAGTCCGCCGACATAGTCGAGAATACTGCGGCTCAGCAGCCAAAACGGAAAGGGCCTCTCGTTCGGCAGGGCCGGGTTGGAGGTGCACCAGTAGCTGTCGATGCCGACGACGATCGCCCGGGCCGGGGGCTGGCGATGGTGTCTCAGGAACCAGTCGATCGTTGCCAGTGTCTCCCGCGGCATGGTCCCAGGAGCGATCAATGAGACGAAGGGGATGCCGGTCTTCTCGCGCAACTGCCCGGGGGAGATCAGCTGGATCTGCGAATTGCCGAAGATCGCGCCGGTGAACTGTGGATCTCGCCCGCGGCTGGCCAAGGCCGTTCGCGGCCCTTGCGGGCGCACTCCCTCTTTCAAGGCGAGTGGTGTACGGCCGGAATCATAGGGGTCGACCAGCAATGCGAGCGTCAGGAAGGCGGCCGAGATCAGCGCGGCCGCGGCAAGCAGCGTCGCGATGAAGTTCCTCCACCTGGCCGCCTGACCCGGCGTGCCGGCCGGCTCAGAACTGGAAGTAGATGAACTCATAATTCGCGTCTTCGCCGATCTTCAGCAGGATGATGACGAACAGCAGCCCGGTCAGCACGGCGATCCAGCGGGCCGGCGGCAGCTTGTGGACGAGGTTCCAGGCGGTCGGGCCGATGATGGCGAAGGCCGCGGCCAGCACCAGCGCGCGCCATTTGAAGCCGGTCCCGATCGGGGCGAGGCCGAACAGCCCCTTGTAGATGGTCATCGCCGCCTCGAAGTTCGAAGCCCGGAACAGCACCCAGCAGAGTACCACGAAGAGGAAGGTCAGGAGCCAGCCGAGCGGCGCCGGCATCGGCCAGCCGGCGCGGCGCCAGAACAGTGCGAGGATCAGGGCGAGACCATGCGCCACGCCCCAGGCGACGAAGGTGAGGCCCGCGCCATGCCAGAGGCCGCCGAGCGCCATGGTGGCGAAGAGCGCCCAGACCTGGGTCGGCAGGCCGGATCGGGAGCCGCCGAGCGGGATGTAGAGATAATCGCGCAGGAAGCGCGACAGCGTCATGTGCCAGCGCCGCCAGAAATCCTGGATGCTGAGCGAGCGATAGGGCACCTCGAAATTCTGCGGCAGCACGATACCGAAGAGCAGCGCGAGGCCCAGCGCCATGTCGGTGTAGCCGGAGAAGTCGAAATAGATCTGGAAGGTGAAGGCGAGCGTCGCCTGCCAGGCTTCCATCACGCTGACGACCTTGCCGGCAGCGGCGGCTGCGAAGATCGGGTTGGCATATTCCGCCAGCGGATCGCCGATCAGCACCTTCTTGGCGAGGCCGAAGGTCAGGAGCATCAGGCCGCGCGCGATCCGCTCGGCGGCGTCGGGGCGCTGATAGGGCCGCTCGTCGAACTGGTGCATGATCTCGCGCCAGCGCACCAGCGGACCGGCGAGCACCTGCGGGAAGAAGGCGATGTAGAGCGCGTAGCGGACGAGATCGTAGCGCGGCGCCTGCCCGCGCCTCAGATCCGTCAGGTACATGATGTGGTGGAAGGTGAAGAAGGAGATGCCGAGCGGCAGCGCGATGTCGAATTTCGGCGCCGGCAAACCGGGAATCATTCCGGCGAGACTGGCGAAGAAGTTGAAGTACTTGAATACCGCCAGAACGGCGAGGTTCAGCACGATCGCCAGCGTGATGAGCCCGCTCGACTTCGTCTTCAGGAATGCTTCGGCAATCAGCCAGTTCACCCCGACGGAGAGGGCGAGCAGCGGCAGGAAGCGCCAGTCCCAATAGCCGTAGAAGGCGAAGGACAGCACGACCAGCACCGGCAGCCGCCATTGCGGCGCGAAGCGCTCGGCCAGCCAGTGGAGGGCCAGTGCCAGCGGCAGAAAGGCGAGCAGGAAGGCGAAGGAGTTGAAAAGCATCGGGCGGGGTGGGTGAGGGAATGGCTGCCGCCTTAGCCCATTCTCCCGCGCAAGTCATGTCATGGAGCGGCGGAGTTGCCGGGAAAGCCGCGGGAGTTCTTGTGCGATATTCAATCAATCAATTGATTGAATATCGCACAAGGAGTATTTTCTCCGGATGATCGCGACCTCAGATGCAGACCGTGGAACACGGGAGGCCCTGATCCATGCGGGGCTGGAGCTGTTCGGAAAAAACGGCTTCGACGCGAGTTCGATCCGCGAAATCGCGCAGGCTGCAGGGGTCAACAGCGCCGGTATCGCCTATCATTTCGGGGGGAAGGACGGTCTGCGCCGGGCCTGTGCCGAGGCGATCGTGGCCACGATGCGGGAGCGGGTTCTGGGGCAGGAAAAGCTCGCTCCCTTGCCGTCGGGGTTGCATCCGGACGAGGCCTTGGAGGCCGTGCTCATGGCGGTCAGCCGCGTGATCGCCTTCGCCACCCGCGCTCCCGAGAGCGAGGCGATCGCCCGCTTCGTCGTTCGCGAGATGATGGAGCCGTCTTCCGCCTTCGATCTGCTCTACGAGGGCATGGTGGGGCCGATTCACGGCCGGCTTTGCGCTTTGTGGGGCATGGCGACCGGCAGGGATCGCGAAGCGCAGGGAACCAAGCTCGCCGTCTTCGCGATGATTGGTCAGGTCCTCTACTTCCGGCTCGCACGGCCCGCCGTCATCCGGCGGATGGAATGGCAGGCGATCGGCGAGGTCGAGAGCGAAGCCATAGCCAGCACCATCCGCGCGGCGGTCACGGCCTCGGTTCTGGCAGCGCGAGGAGAACGCTCATGATTCTCGGCTTTCTCTGTTCCGTCGTTCTGTTGGGCTCGATCGTTCCGGGCTGCGTGTCGGATTCGATCAGGATCGCCGGCTATGTCGAGGGCGAATATGTGCGGCTCGGACCGATCGATACGGCTCGTATCGAACGAATCGACGTGCGCCGTGGCGAGCGCGTCGCGGCCGGAAGGGTCGTGGCTACGCTGGAGACGACGGATGCGCAGAATGCGGTCGCGGAAAGCGAGGCCCGGCTGATCCAGGCGCAGGCGCAGCTCGACAATCTGCGCATTGGCAGGCGCCCGGAGGAGATCGCCGTGATCGAGGCGAGCCTCGTCTCGGCCCAGGCGCAGCAGCGCGAGGCCGAGCGGGCGCTGGAGCGGCGACAGGATCTACTGCGGCGCGGCGTCTCGACCCAGGCCGATTTCGACCAGGCGGAAATGGCGCGCGACGTGGCCGCCGCGAGCGTGCGCCAAAGCGCCGCCAATCTCGCCGTTGCGAAGCTGGCGGCACGTCCCGACGAGATCAAGGCGAGCGAGAACGCTGTCGAGGAGGCGAAGGCTACGCTGGCACAGGCACGCTGGAAGCTGGAACAGCGCCGCCTTGCGGCTCCCTCGGCCGGCCGCGTCAGCGACGTGCTGCGGCGCGTCGGGGAGCTCGCGGGACCGAGCGCGCCGGTCTTGCTGATGCTGCCTGACGGGGCAGCCAAGCTGATGCTCTATGTGCCGGAAGCGTGGATTTCGAGCGTAGAGCCAGGGATGCGGCTCGATGTCCACTGCGATGGCTGCGCGGCAGGGCTGACGGCGAGCGTCACTTATGTCTCGCCGGAGCCCGAATTCACGCCGCCGGTGATCTATTCGGCGCAGACGCGCCAGAAGCTGGTCTATCTCGTCGAGGCACGCCCGGATGGCGGGCCGCAATCGGCACTCCAGCCCGGCCAGATCGTCGACGTCATGTTGCGGGGGCAGCGGTGAGCGCGCCGCTCGCCATCGATGTGCGCGGCATGACCAAACGCTTCGGCCGGCGTACGGTCGTCGACAACGTCGACTTGGCCGTGGGGACCGGGGAAATCGTCGGCTTTCTCGGCCCCAATGGCTCGGGCAAGACGACTACGATCCGGATGATCTGCGGCCTGCTCAAGCCCGATGCCGGGGAGGGCACGGTGCTGGCGCTCGATATCCGCACGCAGAGCGCCGCGATAAAGCGCCAGGTCGGCTACATGACGCAGCGCTTCTCCTTCTACGAAGACCTGACGATCGCCGAGAACCTGACCTTCGTGGCGCGGCTCTACGAGCTGGAGTCGGTCGAGGAGGCGGTGGCGAAGACGCTCGACGGGCTCGGGCTCGCCTCGCGCAAGGACCAACTCGCCGGCACGCTCTCCGGCGGCTGGAAGCAGCGGCTCGCGCTTGCGGCCTGCATCATGCACCAGCCGAAGCTGCTGCTGCTCGACGAGCCTACTGCGGGCGTCGATCCCAAGGCGCGACGGGAGTTCTGGGACGAGATCCATCGGCTTGCCGGCGAGGGGATCACCGTGCTGGTCTCCACCCACTACATGGACGAGGCCGAGCGCTGCCATCGCATCAGCTACATCGCCCATGGCCGCATGCTGGCGACAGGAACCGTCGATGACGTGGTCGGCGGTTCCGGCCTCGTCACTTATGTCGTCCATGGGGCGCTGAAGCCCGCGCAGATCGCGGCGCTGTCGGCGGCCGAGGGAGTCGAGCAGGTCGCTCCGTTCGGCGCGGCGCTGCATGTCGTCGGGACGGACAGGGACAAGCTGGAAGCCGCGCTTGCGCCGCTTGCGCGCGAGAGCGGTGTCCGGGTCGAGCCGGGTGAGACCAGCCTGGAGGATGTCTTCATCAAGTTCATGGCCGACGCAGGGGAGCGGGCGGCATGAGCGCGCTCTTCTCCATTCGCCGGCTTGGCGCGCTGCTCGCCAAGGAATTCGTGCAGATGCGGCGCGACCGCATCACCTTCGCGATGATGCTGGCGGTGCCGATCCTCCAGCTCCTGCTCTTCGGCTACGCGATCAACAACGACCCGCGTGGCCTGCCGGCCGCGATCCTGGCGCTCGGGCAGGACCGCTATACGCGCGCCGTGGTCTCGGCGCTGGAGGTCTCGGACTACTATCGCTTTCGCGAGCGGCCGCAGAGCGCGGCGCAGGCGGAGAGCCTGATGGCCAAGGGGGATATCTCCTTCCTCGTGACCATTCCCAGCGATTTCGGCGTGCGGGTCGAGCGGGCTGACCAGCCGCGCATCCTGGTCGAAGCGGATGCGACTGATCCGGCTGCTGCGAGCGGCGCGGTCTCGGCGCTGGGGACGATCGTCGGCCGCGCGCTGCTGCGCGTGCAAGGCGAGCCCGAAACGAACCCGGCTGCCGCCGGCGCGGACGGGCTCTCCTTCGTGGTCCATCGCCGCTACAATCCCGAGAACATCACGCAGTACAACATTGTCCCCGGCCTGCTCGGCGTCATCCTGCAGATGACGATGGTGATGATGACGGCGATGGCGCTGACGCGCGAGATCGAGCGCGGCACGATGGAGAACCTGCTGGCCATGCCGACGACGGCCGGCGAGATCATGCTCGGCAAGGTTTTGCCCTATCTGGTGGTCGGCGCGATACAGGTCGTGATCGTGCTCAGCGCGGCCAAGCTGCTCTTCGGCGTGCCGTTCCTCGGCGGGCTTGCGCTTCTCCTGAGCTGTGTCCTGATCTTCGTTCTGGCGCTGGTGCTGCTTGGCTACACCATCTCGACGATGGCGCGCACGCAGCTTCAGGCTATGCAGCTCACCTTCTTCTTTTTCCTGCCATCGCTGATGCTGTCCGGATTCATGTTCCCCTTCGCAGGCATGCCGGGCTGGGCGCAGACCTTGGGCGAACTGTTTCCGCTGACGCACTTCCTGCGCATCATCCGCGCGATCATGCTGAAGGGCGCCGATCTCGGGGATATCGGCGACGAGGTGTTCTATCTCAGCCTGTTCGTGCCGGTTTATGCCAGCGTTGCACTGATGCGGTTCCGGAACACGCTGGATTGAGCGGAGCTGCCGCATGAAATGCAGGTCGCCGAAGTGACTTGCAAAATGATAGTAACTGAATTAGCTGGGGCCCATGCAGCCCCGGCTCGTCCCGCTCGCCGAATGTCCCTGCGCCCGCGCCGTCGAGGCGGTGGGCGAGTGGTGGAGCATCCTGATCCTGCGTGATGCCTTGCAGGGCTTCACTCGCTTCGACGAGTTCCAGCGCAGCCTCGGCATCGCGCCGAACATGCTGGCGCGGCGCCTGAAGCACCTGACCGAGGCCGGGCTGTTCGAGCGGCGGCTCTATAGCGAGCGGCCCAAGCGCTACGACTATGTGCTGACCGAGCGGGGCAGGGATTTCTTCCCGGTCGTCGCTGCGCTGGTGGCCTTCGGCAACCAGCATCTCGCGCCGGAAGGGCAAGCCTTGCTGCTCGCTGATCGGGAAAGCGGGCGGCCGGTTGTTCCGGCCTATGCCGATGCAGAAACCCTACAGCCCGTGAATTCCGACAACGTCACCGTCATCGCTGGCCCGCAGGCCAGCCCCGGCATGCTGCAACGCCTCGCCATCGTGGCGGCGCGGGATGTGGCTGCGCCGGTCCACCGCACATAGGAGTTTTCGCATGCGCCGTATCGTCGTCACCGGAATGGGCGTGGTCTCGCCGCTCGGCTGTGGAACCGAGATCGCCTGGCAGCGCCTGCTCGCGGGGCGTTCTGGCCTGCGCCGCCTGCCTGACGCCATCGTCGAGACCTTGCCGGCCAAGGTCGCGGGCATCGTGCCGTCAAAGGCCGAGGATGCCGAGGGCGGCTTCGATCCCGATGCGGTCATCGCGCCGAAGGACCAGCGCAAGATGGACCGCTTCATCCAGTTCGCACTGGTCGCCGCCAAGGAGGCGTTGGCGCAAGCCGGCTGGCAACCGCAAAGCGAAATCGAACGCGAGCGTACCGCTACGGTGATCGCCTCGGGCATTGGCGGCTTTCCGGCGATCGCCGAGGCTGTTCGAACCGTCGACCAGCGCGGGGCCCGTCGGCTCTCGCCCTTCACGATACCGTCCTTTCTCGTCAATCTGGCCGCCGGCCATGTCTCGATCGAGCACGGCTTCAAGGGGCCTATCGGCGCGCCCGTCACGGCCTGCGCCGCCGGCGTGCAGGCGATCGGCGACGCGGCGCGCATGATCAGGGCCGGCGAGGTCGATATCGCGCTCTGCGGGGGCACCGAGGCTTGCGTCGATCTCGTCGCGCTTGGCGGCTTCGCAGCAGCGCGCGCGCTCTCGACCGGCTTCAACGAGGAGCCCGAGAAGGCTTCGCGGCCCTTCGACGCGGATCGCGACGGCTTCGTCATGGGCGAGGGCGCCGGCCTGTTGGTGATCGAGGCGCTGGAGCATGCGCAGGCGCGCGGCGCCACGATCCTGGCCGAGCTGACCGGCTACGGCACCAGTGCCGACGCCTATCACATCACCTCGGGACCTGAGGACGGCTCCGGCGCGCGGCGCGCCATGGAGACCGCGTTGAAGCAGGCGGGGCTGCGGCCGGCCGATGTCGCCCATCTCAACGCCCATTCGACCTCGACCCCGGTCGGCGACCGTGGCGAATTGGCCGCGATCAAGGCGGTATTCGGCGATGAGGGCGGCATCGCGATCAGCGCGACGAAATCGGCGACCGGCCATCTGCTCGGCGCCGCCGGCGGACTGGAGGCGATCTTCACGATCCTGGCGCTGCGCGACCAGATCGTTCCGCCGACGCTCAATCTGGAGAATCCGGACGAGGCGGCGGCCGGGCTCGACCTCGTCGCGAAGGCGGCGCGGCCGCTGGCGATGGAACATGCCATCTCGAACGGCTTCGGCTTCGGCGGGGTCAATGCCAGCGCCGTGTTCAGGCGCTGGCCGTAGGCAGACCGCTCAGAGCGGAATGTTGTCGTGCTTGCGCCAGGGACGCTCGACGTTCTTCGTCCGCAGCATGGCCAGGGCGCGGGCGATGCGCCGGCGCGTCGAGTGCGGCATGATGACTTCGTCGATATAGCCGCGCTCGGCGGCGACGAAGGGCGACATGAAGCGGTCCTCGTATTCTTTCGTCTTGGCCGCGATGCCATCCGCGTCCATGCCGCGGAAGATGATCTCGACCGCGCCTTTCGCGCCCATCACCGCGATCTGCGCCGTCGGCCAGGCATAGTTCACGTCGGCGCCGATATGCTTGGAGGCCATCACGTCATAGGCGCCGCCGAAGGCCTTGCGGGTTATGATCGTAACCAGCGGCACGGTGCATTCGCTATAGGCGAAGAGCAGCTTGGCGCCATGCTTGATCAGGCCGCCATATTCCTGCGCCGTGCCCGGGAGGAAGCCGGGAACGTCTACAAGTGAGATGATCGGGATCTCGAAGGCGTCGCAATAGCGCACGAAGCGGGCGGCCTTGCGCGAAGCGTCGGAGTCGAGCACGCCGGCCAGCACCATCGGCTGGTTGGCGACGATGCCGACGGTGCGGCCCTCGATGCGGCCGAAGCCGGTGACGATGTTTTTCGCGTAGGCTTCCTGAATCTCGAAGAAGTCGCCCTCGTCGACCGTCTTCAGGATCAGTTCCTTGATGTCGTAGGGCTTGTTCGGATTGTCCGGAACGAGCGTGTCGAGGCTCATGTCGACACGGTCGGGCACGTCGAAGCTCGGCCATTCCGGCACGCCGGCCGTGTTGTTGGCCGGCAGGAAGTCGAGCAGGCGCCGCACCTGCAGGAGCGCCTCGACATCGTTCTCGAAGGAGCCGTCGGCGACCGAGGACTTGGAGGTGTGGACCTTGGCGCCGCCGAGCTCCTCGGAGGTCACGGTCTCGTTGGTGACGGTCTTCACCACCTCCGGCCCGGTGACGAACATGTAGCTGGTGTCGCGGACCATGAAGATGAAGTCGGTCATCGCCGGGGAATAGACGTCGCCGCCGGCGCAGGGGCCCATGATCACCGAGATCTGCGGGATGACGCCCGAAGCCTGCACGTTGCGCTTGAAGACCTCGCCATAGCCGCCGAGCGCCGCGACGCCCTCCTGGATGCGGGCGCCGCCGGCATCGAACAGGCCGACGATCGGCGCGCGCATCTTCAGCGCCATGTCCTGGATCTTGATGATCTTCTGCGCGTGGGTCTCGGAGAGCGAGCCGCCGAAGACGGTGAAGTCCTTCGAGAAGACGAAGACGGTGCGGCCATTGACCGTGCCCCAACCGGTGACGACGCCGTCGCCGGGGATCTTCTCGCCCTTGTCCATGCCGAAGTCGACGGCGCGGTGCTGCACGAACATGTCGAACTCCTCGAAGGAGTCCTTGTCGAGCAGGAGCTCGATGCGCTCGCGGGCCGTCAACTTGCCGCGCTTGTGCTGGGCCTCGATGCGGCGCTCGCCGCCGCCCTTGCGGGCGCCCTCGCGCCGGGTTTCGAGCTGTTCGAGGATGTCCTTCATGGCGGCAAGGCTCCCGGCCGGAAATCGCGTCTCGAAAGCCGGCTTAAGCGGGGCTGTGTTGAGAGTCCATTGCGACGTTTGCCGAACCGCGCCCGCGCATTCTGCAGACGACCGGCGGCTCAGCCTTTCGACAGCAGAAGCGCTGCGGCGTCGAACTCGCGGCGGCGGATGGCGCGGCGCTCGGCGGCTTCCTCGTCCTGCCCCCAGACGGAGATCTGGTAGTCCTCGTCGAGATGGGCAGCCTGCCAGGCCGCTTCCGCGTCGATCGACCCGCTGGCGAGGGCGAGCAGGATGACCGTCGAGCCCGTCAACGTCATGACGTTGTGCGCGCCGGCCAAAGCGAGCGGTGCGGGGATGTCCTCGACCTGCCGGGCGACGGCGGCCAGCGTCTCGGCCGGCTGCTCGGCGAAGACGACGCCCTCGGCCAGAACGAAGCGGGCGCCGATCAGTGCCTCGACGCTCTTCAGGATGGGCTGCCAGACCGCGTCGTAGCGCGCGACGAGCGCCTCCGGTTCGCCGGCGCGATAGCAGAGCGCGTCCGAAGCGGCGTAGCGCACGATCTCGGCGCGAACCGCTTCCTGCTGATCCTCGACGCCGTCCAGCGCCGAATTGACCAGACGCGTGAGCGGCATCTGCGCGGGGTCGATCCGCTCGGCCTGCCGCTCCCATTCCGCCGCGAGCGCGTCTGCGACATCGCGGGAGCCCACCGCCAGCGGCTTGCGCGCCGGGGTGCGGGCGATGCGGCCGTCGAGCGCGACATGAAACAGGCCGTCGCGCTCGAGCACGCCGGCCTCCTTGTAGAAGCGGGCGGGCAGGGGATTACGCATGGCCTGCTGGGCGGCCGCCACGGGATCGGGCTGGCTGGCGCCGGGCGAACCGAAGCGGGCGAGGAAATCGTCAGTGGACATGGCGCTGCCATACCGCATTCGCGCCAGGCATGAAACCGGTCTTCAGGCAGCTCGGACGCGCCCGAGGAACTGCGCGACCTCGGCATCGAGATGTGAAGATTGGAGCGAGAGCTGATCGGCGGACTGGGCAATGTGGCTGGCGGCCTCGTCGGTCTCGGCCGCGACGCGGCTGACGATATCGATGTGGCCGGCGGCGGCGATCGTTTCATCGGCAGCCTGACGAATGTTGTCGGCGATGCCGGCCGTCGCCACGTTCTGCTGTTCGACGACGACCGCGACCGTGCCGGAGATCTGGTTCAGCGAGCCAATGGTTGCGTTCATTGCGTCGATCGCTGCGATGGCCTCGTAGCCGGAACGATGGATCGCCTCGATCTGGCCCTGGATTTCCTCCGTCGCGCGCCAGGTCTGGTTCGCAAGGGACTTGATCTCCTGCGCCACGATGGTGAAGCCGCCGCCGGAGCGCCCGAGCCGCGCCGCCTCGATAGAGGCATTCAGCGCCAGCAGGTTGGTGTGCTTGGCGATCGTCGAGATCACGCCGGCGATGTTGCGGATCTCGTCGGCCTTGCGCGAGAGGTCGCCGACAGTGTGCAGGACGTTGCCGGCCTGCAGGGTGGCGGCGCCGACGATGCGTGCTGTTTCCGTTACTTGCCGGTCCACCTCCGCGAAGGACTGTGCCAGCTCGGAGGTGACCTGCGTCACCGCCACAACGTTGGACGAGGTCTGGCGCGAAGATTGCGAGGCTGCGGTCGAGCGCTGCAATACCTCAAGCGCGCCGTTCTTCATCTGCTGCGCGGCGGTGCGAAGAGACTGCACGGACGCGATCACGTCGCGCGCGATGCGGGCGACGGCGTGCTCGAAGTCATTCGCGACGCTGTGCAGGATCCGCTGCTTTTCGTTCGCCGCCCGGGCCGTGGTCTCGGCGACGTCGCGGCGGGCCTCGTCGGCGACCTCGCGCGCGGCGTCGGCCTGCCGGCGTTCGGTTTCCGAGATTTCGAGGGATTGTCGCAAGGACCAGACGAGCCAGCTGAGTGCTGCGGACTGCACGACGACGATCAGGCCGTGGAGCAGCACACGGCCGATATCGTTGCCGTTCAGAAAGACGCCTGTCGGCTGCAGAAGGCTGAGGAGGAGATGATGAGCCGCGATAGCGATGGTGGCCGGGACGAAGACGCGCCAGTCGAGCCAGCCGGCGAGCACGGCCAGCATGGCGAAGAAGTACATGTGCATGTCGGATTGGTAGGGGTGCCCGGCAAAGGCGTAGACCAGCAGCATGACCTGGCAAAGTGTCGCGATGCTGGTGATCTGCCGGGTGGGCCAGCCCGTGCCATAGACGCGCCACGCCAGCGTGCCGAGCGCGGCCAGCGCCGCCCCCGCCAAAACAAGAGATCGCCGGCTGATCAGAGGCTCGGTGAGCGGGGCGAGCGCCAAAAGGGTCGCATTGATCCACAGGAGGAGGAGGAGCAGGCGGGCGAAATGTGCGCGAAACCGGGCGACGTCGTTCATCGACTGCTCCATTCGGCAGAGCCTACGCAGAGTCGGGCGAGGCCAGCATCGATCACCAGCCAGGCTCCGGCCTGATAGAGCGCTCCAATAAAGCGGTCGTTCTCGCCAAGCGTGACGGTGACGGCGGGTGTCGTGTCGATCCGGATCAGGCTGCCGCCGGCAGTGGCAATGGCGGCGGCCATGTCGTGCGCCGAACTGCCGGCCGGGAAAAAGGCCGCGACGGGGCGGCCTTGCACCGGCCACGCCGCGATCAGGAAGGCACCTAACGCTGCGGCAATACCGCAGACCAGGCCAAAGCCGATCTCCCGCATCCTGCCCCCCTAGCCTTCCGGCCTTGCAGGCTGAACCTATCGCTCAGGTTGCAGGAGCAGGCTTGCGATTTGGTAAATCGGCTGGGTTCGGAAGCGGTGTGCCCGCGGTGGTTGCGTCGCCGCTCAGCTGCCGAAACGGTCTCTCCAGGCCGGTCTGGCTTCGGGGAAGGGCAGTGCCGTTGCGGCATATACCCCGCGGGCGACGGCACGGGCCAGGACATCGGCTGCGGTGGCGCAAAGTTCGGTGAGAGCGAAAGCGTCGGACGGCGCTCCGCTATGGCCCGTCGCTGCGGCAAAGACGACGTCACCGTCGAGCGGGGCGTGGGCCGGTCGCAGGGCGCGGGCAAGCCCGTCATGAGCTGCGAGCGCAAGCCGCCGCGCCTGGGCCTTGGTCAGCACCGCATCGGTCGCCACGAGCGCGATCGTCGTGTTCTGGCCGGTGCCTCCCTTGAAGCGCAGGGCCAGGTCCGCCGGGGCGATCGTCGCCGGCCAGCCGAGCCCGCCGAACTCGCCTTCACGCTCATAGGGCGCGGCCCAGAAATGCGGGCCGTCGCCGATCGTTGCGGTGCCGACGGCGTTGACCGCGACGAGGGCGCCCACGATTTGCCCGGTCGCGGCACGGGCGCTCGCCGAGCCGATGCCGCCCTTGAGGTTGGCCGTCGTCGCGCCGAAGCCGGCTCCGGCAGTACCCAGCGCGAAAGAGGTCGATGCGCCAGCGGCGGCCTTCGCGCCCAGTTCGCCATAGGGCGTGTCGCCGTCTCCACGCGCCCAGGGCTTCTCGCCGCCATTGGTGAGGTCGAAGAGGATGGCCTGCGGGACGATCGGGACGCGGAAGGCGCCGACCTGGAACCCGCGCCCTTCTCCCGCCAGCCAGCGCATCACGCCGTCGGCCGCACCGAGCCCCCAGGCGGAGCCGCCGGAAAGCACGATCGCGTCGATATGCTCGACCGTCATCTCCGGGATGAGCAGCGCCGTCTCCCGGGTGCCGGGCGCGCCGCCGAGCACGGCGACGGAGGCGACCGTCGGGCGCTCGAAGACGACTGCCGTCACGCCGGTCGCTGCCGCGACGTCATCGGCATGGCCGACATGGAGGCCGCGGACGTCAGTGATGAGGTTTTGCATGGAACGTCCGATGGCGAACCGAATCGCGTCGCGCGCGTTGTCGCCACATTACGATCTTTTCATCTTGAGGCCATTGCCGGGTCAGACATCAGGAGGCAGGCTGACCTCATCGCCAATCGGCTTCGAGACCCGCTGCGCGACACACCGACCGGACTGCCTCAAGGGAGATTCCCATGAAACCCATCGCCCTCATCGCCGCTTCGTCGATTGCGATGCTCGCCGGCACCCTCGCATTCGCGCAGCCGCAGCCGGTTCCACCGGCAGGTGGCGATCAGAAGCAGGAGCGTACCGACAGCCGCGACCAGCGCCGGCAGGATTGGCGCGAGCAGCGCGCCGAGCGCGCCAAGGCGCGGCTTGACGAGCGGCTGGCGAAGGTGCGCGCCGATCTCAAGCTCAAGCCCGAGCAGGTCCCGCTGTTCGACAAGGTCGAGGCGCTCGTCAAGCGACGGAGCGAGCAGCGTGTCCAGCAAATGGCGGGGATGCGCGAGGAGCGCGAAAAGCTGCGCCATGCCGATCTGATGGAGCGCCTGGATGCAGCGGCCACGCGGCAGAATGAGCGGGCGGTGCGTTCCAAGGAACTGGCGGACACGGTTCGCCCGCTCTGGGTCACGCTCAGCGACGAGCAGAAGACCGTGCTGCGCCGCTCGGTGCGCGAGGCAGTGGCGGAAGGGCGTGAGCGTTTCCGCGAGATGCGGGCCGGGCGCGGCGGCTGGCAGCAGAACGAGGACGATCGCGGGCCGCGCCGCTGGCGCGACCGGGAAGACCGGCGCGATCGTGGTGGGTACGACGACGACGAGTGAGCCAGGGTTACAGCCGCCAATTCCTGCCTAGCACTGAATCCTGACGACATGGCGCCTCCGGCTTGCCGGAGGCGTACCTTCATGCGAAGCACCGCCGCCAGCCACGCGAGCCAGCGGCCATGCGCTTCATCCAGACCTTCGAACTCGCACCTTTCCTGGACACGGTCGTCAGCCTGACGGCCGCTTTCGCGCTGGGCATACTGATCGGCGCCGAACGCCAGTATCGGCAGCGCACTGCGGGATTGCGCACGACCGTCCTCGTCGCGCTCGGGGCTGCGGCCTTCGTCGATCTCGGCATGCGCATCGAGGGAGCGCCCGGCGCCATCCGCGTGATCGCCTATGTCGTCTCGGGCATCGGCTTCCTGGGCGCCGGCGTGATCATGAAGGAGGGCACGAACGTTCGCGGCCTCAACACGGCGGCGACGCTCTGGGGCTCTGCTGCCGTGGGGGCCTGTGCCGGCGCGGATATGATCGCCGAGGCGGTGCTCGTCGCGGCCTTCGTCATCCTCGGCAATACGCTGCTGCGGCCGCTCGTCAACGCGATCAACCGCATCCCGCTCAACGAGCGGACGCTCGAGGCGACCTACGAAGTCGTTGTCACCGCAAGGACCCAGGCGCTCGCCGAGGTGCGCGAGACACTCGTCGACTATCTCGAAGCGGCGCAATATCCGGTCAGCGACATTACGACGGTCGAGCGTGGCGAGGACGCAGTCGAGATCGTTGCCAAGCTGATCAGCACGGCGGTCGACCGGAAAGAACTCGATCAGGTCGTCGACAGGCTGGCGCGCCTGCCGGCTGTGAGCCATGCGACCTGGGAGAGCAGCACCGCCGATTGACCGGACCTGTAATTACGAGCGGCCGTATCGCGATGCTGCCGACTTTGCTCCGGCGCTCAGCCGCCGACGGCGTCGGTCACGCATTTCTTGGTGAAGCTCGTCTTGGCGGCGCCGGCCAGCTTCTTGTCGGCCGCCTGCTTGTCGCAGGTCGAGGTGGCGTCCTTCTCGCATTTGGTCAGGAAGCTGGTTTTGGCAGCGCCAGCCAACTTCTTGTCCGAAGCCTGGATATTGCAGCTTTGGGCATAGGCCAGGCTCGCGGAGCAGGACAGCGCGAGGGCAATCAACAAGGTTTTGGTCATGGCGAATCTCTCCGCGGTAGCGAGGGCAACGATGACGCTACGGCATTATGGCGACACTGAGAACGGAATTCATCGGCTTCGCCCCGATTTTGCCGAACTCGCTAACGTACGGATCTGAATAGGGATTTCGTGATTTACCATATCCGTTCAGAGTGGATTCACGGCTTGCCGTTTACGTTTTGTCAGGAAAGGCAATGCGAGAGGTTAGCCATGAAGCAGATGTGGTTAGCATGGGCTATGCGGGCCTTTATCGGCTCCGTTTTTGTCGTGTGCCTTTTCGGGCCCTACGCGCTGTCGATCCTGATCGGCTGCATCGGGCTGGGCTGCTACTTCTTCCGTGACGAGGTCGGTTCGCATCTCTAGGAGATGCCCGCCGCTGCTGCTCGGTCGCGGTTCACCTGATCCGGCGCAGGTGACAGGTCTTCACTCTTCCGCCCCGTCCATCCGAACGCCAGACGCAGCCGGAGTTGCTCGGCGTCCGATCATAGAGATGGACGGCCGCGCGGCGCTTGCGGTCGAAGCTCTGGTTCGAGAAATCATGGCCTCCGACGCGGACGTTGCGTCCGAACCGCACCTCGGCCTGCGCCGTCGATAGCGTTGCCAGCAAGCCCAACAGGGCGAGCCATCCGAGGGCGCGGCCGCGCAGGCATCTGCGGGCCCGGGCATCGGGATTACCGGCGAAATGCGCGGTCGTCGTCTTCATTGGCATCGGTGAATCTTAGGAAAGCGGCGCCGAGTGCTCAAGGACGGGCGGCTGCCCTTGGATCGGAGGGGCTCGCTTGCCGCTGTATCTTTTTGCGGCGGCCGCGGCAGAAGCGTATGGTGAGTTGCGCAGCCTTCAGCTGATGCAGCGGAGGGTTTGCTGTTTCCCAAGGGAGGATGCCATGGGTCGCAAGTTCATCGACTGCCGGGCATTTCCGAGTGAGATGAAGTGCTCAATCGCGATCAGTGCCGATACTGAAAACGAACTGCTGGAAGCGGCGGTGCAGCATGCCGTCGCGGTGCACAGGCATCAGGATACGCCCGAGCTACGTGACCAGATCAAAAGTGTCATCCGGGATGGCATGCCCTCCGAGAGGGCGCCGGATCGCGCCGCTTGACGCGCCAAACGTGGCGGCTCGGCTTACACAGCACAGTTGGACAGCGATAAAGCGCCTCGCAGCGTTGGCCATGAGCACATGAAGGCTGGTTTCTACCAGGAGAGCGGGCGGCCTGCGGAATTCTGCCGGGCGTCTCTGAGGGTGCCTTGAGGGAGCCGGCCGAATATGCCGCCACCCGAAGGGAGGTAAAAACATTTTGGGGGAGGGCAAAATCTTGCCCTCCCCCAAAGCATTGAACATAAACGGATATTCTACCCGTGCCGAACGGCTTAGCGCGAGTAGAACTCGATAACCAGGTTCGGTTCCATCTGCACCGCGTAGGGCACGTCCGACAGCGTCGGGGTGCGGGCGAACGTGGCGGTCGACTTGCTGTGGTCGGCGTCGATGTAATCGGGAACGTCACGCTCGGCGAGGGTGGCCGACTCGATGACGATCGCGAGCTGGCGCGAGCTCTCCTTGATCGCGACGACGTCGCCCGGCTTGACCTGATAGGAAGCGATGTTGACGCGCTTGCCGTTCACGGTGACGTGGCCGTGGTTGACGAACTGACGGGCCGCAAAGACGGTCGGCACGAACTTGGCGCGGTAGATCACCGCGTCGAGACGGCGCTCGAGCAGGCCGACCAGGTTCTCGCCCGAGTCGCCCTTCAGGCGGATGGCCTCGGCGTAATAGCGGCGGAACTGCTTCTCGGAGATCGAGCCGTAGTAGCCCTTCAGCTTCTGCTTGGCGCGCAGCTGGGTGCCGAAGTCGGACGGCTTGCCCTTGCGGCGCTGGCCGTGCTGGCCGGGGCCGTATTCGCGGCGGTTGACCGGGGACTTCGGGCGGCCCCAGATGTTCTGACCGAGACGGCGGTCAATCTTGTACTTCGCCTCATGGCGCTTCGACATGTCGCGTGTCCTCTATGGTTCGCGAGTTTGAGGACCGCGCCCTCCTGCTCCCTGGCAGCTTGCCGGGCATCCTGCGGATGCCACGTTGGTAAGCTGCCATTTTCTTTGCATCGGTTTGCCCGAAAAGCGGGAACCACTTTTCGGGCCGATGCACCGGGGCGACAGATCCGGCTTCCGAAGGAAAGCGGATCACGGGTGCGGAAAAAGTCACGCGGCCCCGTGAGGAGCCGCGTGACGAGAGGCCTATGACCTAAAGCCGGCTTCGAGTCAATTCCGCTCCGGCGGAAACCACCGCTCAGCGCTAGTAGCGATAGCGGCGATAATAGTGGTGGTGATGTCGGTGGTGGTTGTACCAGCCATAGTGATGGCCGCGGTGCCAGCCATGGTGCCGGCGCGGACCATGGCGATGATAGGCATGATGTGCGTGGCCCCCGTGCCAGCCGTAAGGCTTCGCCTGCGCTTCGGAGGTCGCTCCGAAACCGATGAAGGCGAAGCCGAGTGCAAGCACCGACAGAAGCAGCAATTTTCTCATGCGCATGCCTTCCTTGCCATGGTCGCCATCACAAGGAACGCGAGGAGGGAATCAGAGTTCCTGTCAGCTCGCCAGCGGCATGGGCTCGATCGCCACATGCGCGAGGCCGTAGCCGGCGAGTGCGATCCGCAAGGGACCGCTCAGCCCTGCGCCGGAAGTGAAGATGGCGGTGGCGTTCGGGCAGGGGACGTCGCCCACCGGGCCGAGCAACTCGACAACGCGGCGCGCGATCGCCGGAGCGGGATCGATCCATTCCACGGGCCAGGGCGCGAGCCGCTTCATCCGCTCCAGCAGAAGCGGGTAATGCGTGCAGGAGAGCGTGACCACGTCGGTGCGTCGGCCGTTCGCCTCGACGAAGCAGGGCGCGATCTCGGCCAGCAGCGCCTCGTCATCGACGGGTTCGCCCTTCAGCGCCTGCTCGGCCAGGCCCGCGAGCCGCGTCGCGCCGATGAGCGTGACGTCGCAGGCGCCGGCATAGGTCTCGATCAGCTCGCGGGTGTAGACGCGCGCGACCGTACCGGGGGTGGCGAGCACGGAGATCATCCCGCTTCTGGTCGCGGTTGCTGCCGGCTTGATCGCGGGCACGGTGCCGACGAAGGGGATGGCAAAGCGCGCCCGAAGCGTCGGCAGGACCAGCGTCGAGGCCGTATTGCAGGCGATTACCACGAGGTCGGGATGACAGCGCGCGATCAGCCGCTCCATCACGGCGAGGATGCGGGCGACGAGCGCGTCCTCCGCGAGCCGGCCATAGGGAAAACCGGCATCGTCGGCGGCGTAGACGATATGGGCGCCCGGGCAGGCCTGCGTCGTGCGCGAGAGCACGGTAAGGCCGCCGAGCCCGGAATCGAAGACAAGGATGGTGGGTTGGGGGCGCGGGATCGCGAGGGGGCGGTATCCCGTTCCGGCGAGAAGATCGACCTGCATGTCAGCGCCGTGAGACATCAAAACCCGACTTCGCCAGAGACCGGTTAAAGGATGGTCAACGTCGTATCGTCAGCCTGTCTCGAAATTAGTTGATTCTGTCTACTAGTTGAATTGGTGTCGCGGCGGAGTGGAGCCATGGATGCCATTGAGACCGAAGCCGTCGCTGCGATCCGGCGGTTCAATCGCTTTCATACCCGCTGGGCCGGGGCGCTCGGCGGCAGCCTGCATGGCTCCGGGCTGTCGCCAGCGGAGGCGCAGGTGCTCCACGAACTGGCGCAGCGCGACGATTGGCAGGCGGCGGAGCTGGCCAAGGCGCTCGACCTCGATCCGGCCTATCTGTCGCGCATCCTGCAGCGCTTCGCGACGCGCGGGTGGCTCAACCGCAGCCGGTCTTCGGTCGACGGGCGGGCATGGCGCCTGCAATTGACCGATGAGGGCAGGGCCGCCTTCGCCGCGCTCGACGGCGCGTCAGACGCGCAGGCGCGGTCGATCCTGTCGCGACTTCCTCTTTCCGAGCAGGCGGAACTGGTTGACGCGCTCGCCACGACGCAGCGCCTTCTCTCGGGGGAGCGGCAAGCCTGTCCCCGTCCCACTATCCGCGAGCACCAGCCCGGCGATATCGGCTGGGTGATTGCTGCCCATGGACGGCTCTATGCCGAGGAATATGGCTGGGATCAGAGTTTCGAGGCGCTGGTCGCCGAGATTGCCGCCAAATTCCTGCGCGAATTCAAGCCCGATCGCGAGCGCTGCTTCATCGCTGAATTGGAGGGGACGCCGGCCGGTTCATCCTTTGTCGTCGAAGAGGACGAAGAGACCGCGAAGCTCAGGCTCGTGCTGGTCGAGAAGCGCGCGCAGGGGCTGGGACTCGGCAAAGCGCTGGTGCGCGATGCCGTCGACTTCGCCCGCAGGGCGGGTTACCGGCGCATGGCGCTCTGGACCAACGACATTCTCCATGCCGCCCGCGCGATCTATGTCGCGGCGGGCTTCCGCCTGGTTGCGGAAGAGCGGCACCATTTTTTTGGCCAGGACCTGGTCGGGCAGAACTGGGAGCTTGTGCTCCAGCCCGAGATGGCGTCAGGCCTTTAGCCGCGCCAGTGCTGCGGCTGCTGCCCGGCCGGCGAGCGTGGCCCCGCCCACGGTCATCGCGCCGCCGCCCGCAGTCGCCTCTCCGGCAATGAGGAGGCGCCCGCCGATCGGCTGGGCGAGGGCTTCCCGGGCCTTCTCATGGCCGGGATCGCAGACGGAATAGGAGCCGCGCGCAAACGGGTCGGTCCACCAGGCCGGGAAGGAAGCGGCCTTGACCGTCTTGCGGAAGTCGGCGCCGACCATCTTCGCCAGGAGGTCGACGACATGGGCGCGCGCTTCTTCCGGGCCGGCCTCGGAGAGCTTGCGCGCATAATCGCCGCCGCAATAGCCGATGACGATGTCCTTGCCGTCCGGGTACATGTCGAAATTCATCATGCGCTCGGGTGCGCCGGTCTCGAGCAGGCTCGCGCCAGGCGTGAGGCCGAAGCGATCGCCTTCGACCTTGAGCGCGATCTTGGTCAGCGCCCCCATGTGCAGCCCGCCGAGGGAGTCGCGGGTGGCTGCCGGAAGGTCCGGGGCAAAGCGGATGGCGCCCGACTTGAGCACGCCGACCGGCACGGTGAGAATGCAGGCATTGGCGCGGATGTCGCCCGAAGGCGTGGTGACCGTCACGGCCGGTCCGTCCCAGCGGATCGCTTCGACCGCCTGATTGAGGCGAATATCGAGGCCCGCGGCGGAGCGCGTGACGAGATTGCCATAGCCCGAGGGGACAACGAGATCGTCGCCGGCCCAGAGACGCTGATAGTCGCGCGCCGAAATCCGGCTTGATTCCTCGCCGATCGAGAGCAGCAGGCCCGACGCCGCGATGGGGGCGCTGTTCGGGCCGAGATCGCCGAGCAATTCTGCGATCGACATGTCGCGCCCGGCGAGATCTACCGTCTCGAGCCGCCGGTCGATCTGGTTGAAGGCATCGCGCCGGCGGCGGCGATCGGCGTCAGCCATGGGGTGGCCGTCGGTAAAGACCCGGAAACCGCCACCCCGGGGTTCCGATGCGGTCTCGACACCGAGATCGCGGGCAATCTGGACCCAAGGGTTGCGCTCCGCCCAATGGATGAACATTGCGCCCGCGTCGTATGCCGCGCCGAGAGAGGCATCGGTAAAGGCGCGTCCGCCGACGCGTCCGCGGGCCTCCAGCACGATGGGCTTGCGACCTGCGGCGCGCAGCGCCTGAGCCGCGGCAATGCCTGCCGCTCCCGCGCCGACGACGACAACATCGGCATCGGTCGCGGCAGAGCTGCGGCCGGCGACGGCGAAAGCAGTGACCATGGCGCTGCCCCCAGTCAGCAGCCTGCGGCGGGTCACTCTGGCATGACGGAGATTCATGACACGACAATGCGCGCTGTCTGCGACGTTGCAATGGCCGGAAGCGCGGAAGACGCGGCTTTGACGATCACGACATCGGGAGCGAGGCGTGGCCACAAATCTATCGCGTGTAATTCTACATTAGAATAGTTCTCTTTTGGAATGAATCTATTGTTTATGCGAATGTTTTCCGACAATTGACAGTATACGACTCAATCAATATCGATCCTGTCGCCTTGCATTAGCGTATAAGGCCTTCTTTTTACTCATTTTAAATTGCCGCTCAAGGCCGAAGGGCCGAGCGGCAAGGACGGGATACGGGCGATGGGGAATCTTTCCGGCCGGCTTCGCGGCAGTGTTGCGCTTGGAAGCCTGGCATTGGTGCTTTTTGTTTCGACTGCTGAAGCGCAACAGCGGAACCAGCAGGCGGCGCCTGCACCGAGCTCCGTCGGCGAGGCGCCGGTTGTGCTGGATCAGATCAATGTGCAGGGGGAGGGTGCGCCAGGCGGCGCGCTGGTGAGCGGGCCGACGACGACGCGCGTGACGCGCCAGGAACTCGACCGCGAGCAGATCCAGAGCCTGACGGACCTGTCGAACCGGGTCGAGGCGGGCATCACGCTCAACCGCCAGACCAACTCGCTCAATATCCGCGGCCTCGATGGCGCGCGCGTGCTGACGACCATCGATGGCATCCGCCAGCCCTTCCTCATCGATACCCGCGTCAATCGCGGCGCCCAGAACGCCTTCGATTTCGATTCACTGTCGACGCTCGACCTGCTGCGCGGCGGCAGCGGCGCCAGCACGCTCGGCGGCGGCGCGCTCGGCGGCGCGCTCGCGGTGCGCACGCTCGATCCGGAAGACCTGCTGCGCAATGGCCGCTCCTACGGCGCGCTCGCCAAGACCGGCTATGACAGCACCGACCGCGCCTGGTTCGGCAGCGCCGCTGCGGCAGCGCGCATGGGCAATACCTCCGTGTTGCTGCAGGGCGGCTTCCGTAACGGGCACGAGACCGACAACCGGGGCGACGACAAGACCATCGGGGCGGCGCGCACGGCGCCCAACCCGACCGACTTCAACCAGTACAACTTCCTCGGCAAGATCTATCAGCAGGTCGGCGAGGCGCATCGCTTTGGTCTGACCGGTGAGATGTTCAAGCGCGCCGACCGCGTCCAGACCCGCACGAACGCTGTTTCGCTGACCGGCAATTTCCGCCCCGGTTCCTACGAGACCGGCGAGGATGTCGAGCGCAATCGCGTCTCGCTGAGCTACGACTACAACATGCCGGGCTCGTTCTTCGATGAGGCCCATGCCGTCGCTTATTGGCAGCGCCTGAAGCGCAACGATCTCGTCAACGCCTGGCGCTACACCAGCATCGTCGGCCCCTATGCGCGCGACAACGAGAACGAAGAGAACGCCTACGGCTTCAACGGCCACGTCATCAAGAATTTCCAGACCGGCGCGTTCTCGCATCGCGTGCTGGCCGGTACTGAGCTGCGCATGTCGACGCTGGAGCAGTTCTCCTCGGGTATCGACAACTGCCCGGCGCGGCCGGCTTCCGGCCTCTTCGCCGCGCCGTTCACGACCTGCAACAATCTGCACACCAACCAGGCCGACCAGCCGAAGGTCGATGGCAAGCTCGTCGGCATTTACCTGCATGACGAGATCGGCATGCTCGACAATCGCCTGCGCCTGACGCCGGGTGCGCGCTTCGACTGGTATGAGGAGAAGCCGCAGAACACGCCGGCCTACACGCTGGGCGGTTCCCGCCCCACGGGGCTGCCGGCGTCCTCCAGCGATACCGGTTGGTCGCCGCGGGTGCGCCTCGAATACGACATCCTGAAGAACGCGCCCTGGGTGAAGGACGTCACCTTCTTCGCGCAGTGGGCCAAGACCTTCCGCGCCCCGACGGCGAACGAGCTCTATGGCCGCTTCGGCGGGCCGGGGACCTATCTGCGCGTCGGCAATCCCGACCTGCGCCCTGAAGAAGGCAACGGCATCGATGTCGGCCTGCGCTTCGGCGACAAACAGCTCGGCGGCTCGATCACTTACTTCTATACGAAGTATCACAACTTCATCGAGCAGGAGCAGATCGCTCCTCCGAACGCGCTCTATCCGCAGGGCGGGATCGTCGGCTTCCGCAACATTCCGCGTGCCGAGATCCAGGGCGTGGAGATCAACGGCCGATATGCCTTCGCTCAGAACTGGCTGGTCCGCGGCTCCTTCGCCTACACCCGTGGCGTGAACCAGACCGACAATACCTACCTGAACTCGATCCCGCCGGTGCAGGGCATCCTCGCCATTGCGTATGGCACGGACAGCTGGGGCGCGGAGGTTTCGACCAAGCTCGCCGGCAAGCGCGACGATGTCGCGGCGACGACGGGCGCCAACCAGGGCTTCCGGGCGCCGGGTTATGCAATCTTCAATGCTTCGGCCTGGTGGCGACCGATGCCGCAGATCGCAGACCTTGAATTGCAGATCGGCGTCTATAATATCTTTGATCGCAAGTACTGGGATGCGGTTAACGTTCCCACCGGGGTACTGGCGCAGGCTCGCGATTACTATACCGAGCCGGGCCGCACCGTGAAGGCGACGTTGAAGTATCAATTCTGACCGGGTGTTTCGAGACCCCCCGACCAGACGAGCCGGCCCTTCGGGGCCGGCTTTTTTCTTGAGAAGAGCGCGCCTTCATTCCGGACAAGCCGCGAGAGCGGCGCCGATCCGGAAGCCATCGAAAGGCGTGGCGCTCTGCGGTGGATTCCGGGTCTGCGCTTCGCTCCGTCCGGAATGACGGTGCGTTTTGTCGATCAGTCTTCCGAAGTTTCGGCCTGCCGTGCGAGCAGGCGAGCCTTCTTCGGTCCCTCGACCAGCGACTTGAAGACACCGCGCAGCGTGCGGGCCTCCTGCTCGGTCATGTCGAGCCGGTGCAGGATGTCGCGGAGGTTAGCGGTCATGACCGGCTTCTTGCCGGCGGGAAAGAAGCCGCAGAGGTCGAGCTCGGCTTCGAGATAGTCGAACATCGACAGGATCATCTCGCGCTTGGCCGGCGGAGAGGGATTATTCTCGCGGAAAGGCGGCTCGCCATTGGTCGCCTTGAACCATTCATAGCCGTTGAGCAGCACGGCTTGGGCAAGATTCAGCGAGGCGAAGGCTGGATTGACTGGGAAGGTCAGGATCGCGTCGGCGAGGCTGATTTCCTCGTTGGTCAGGCCGATGCGCTCGCGCCCGAACAGGATGCCGACGCGTTCGCCGCCGCCGATGCGGCCCGCGACCTCCGGCATCGCCTCGGCCGGGGTGAGCACGCGCTTCATCTGGCCGCGCTCACGGGCCGTCGTCGCCAGCACATGGTTGAGGTCGGCGATCGCCTCGGCCGCGCTGCCGAACAGCCGGGCATTCTCGAGGATATGCGTCGCGCCGGAGGCCGCCGCCGTCGCGCCCTTCTTGAGGCCGCCACCGCCCGGCCAGCCGTCGCGCGGCGCGACGAGGCGCATCTCGGAGAGGCCGAAATTCGCCATGGCACGGGCGCACATGCCGATATTCTCGGCGAGCTGCGGCTCGACCAGGATGACGATGGGGGCAGGGGCCTGGACGGCCGGGCGGGTGCGGTCGGTGCCGGAACCGGTCATGGGAAATCAGGTCTTGTCTTTGCGATGAGGCTGGCATCGCACTTCGACTGGCTGAGCGCGATGGGCAAGCTCATACGTCATGCTCGCCCTTGTGGCGAGCATCCACGTCCTGATCCCACGCCAGACAAGGAGAGACGTGGATGGTCGGGACAAGCCCGACCATGACGCCATCGGGAGCGTTCAGCCCGCCGCCGCTTCCACCGCGCGGAGCACGCGCAGCATGTTGCCGCCGGCGAGCTTGGCGAGGTTTTCCTCCGACCAGCCGCGGCGGATCAGCTCGGCGATCACCGACGGGAAGGTCGTGGTGTCCTCCAACCCGTCCGGATTGACCCAGCCGAAGAAGTCCGAGCCGATGCCGATGTGATCATGGCCGATGCGCTTGGCGAGGTATTCGACATGGTCGCAATACTCCGGCAGCGTCGCGGTCGGGCGCGGGCCTGACTTGGCGACGATCTCGGCCTCGACCTTTGCATAGTCCATGCTCTCKGGCGTCTTGCCGTACTGGTCCTTGGCCGGGCGGTGCCAGTCGCGCGAGGCCTGGCTGATGAAATCCGGCACGAAGGTCGCCATCACGACGCCGCCATTGCCGGCGACACGGTCGAGCACGTCGTCGGGAACGTTGCGCGGGTGGTCGCAGAGCGTGAAGGCGTTGGAATGCGACCAGACCAGCGGCGCGCTTGAGACGTCGAGCGCGTCATGCATCACCTTCGGCGCGACATGGGCGAGGTCGATCACCATGCCCAGCTTGTTCATTCGGCGCAGCACGTCCTTGCCGAAGGCGGTGAGGCCATTGTGGCGCGGGGCGTCGGTAGCGGAATCGCACCAGTCGGTGGTGTCGTTGTGGCAGAGCGTCATCAAGCGCACGCCGAGATCGTAGTAGGCGTCGAGCGCGTCGAGTTCGCCGTCGACGGCAGAGCCGTTCTCGATCGTCATGAACAGGGCGATGCGCCCCTCGGCCTTGGCGGCCTCGACATCCGCCGCGGAGAGGCCGGGGCGGAAGGAGCTCGCGTGGCGCTTGAGGATGTCGCGCATCAGCGCGATCTGGGCGAGCGCGAAACCGGCGGGATTGGCCTGCTTCGGCGGGACATAGGCCGCGAAGAACTGCGCCGCCATCTTGCCGGCCTGCATGCGCGGGATATCGGTGTCGCCTTCCGCGTGGACCTTGTCGAGGCCGTAGGCGGCGACATCGCCCTTCGCGTTGCGGTCCTTGCGGATGACGTAGGGCAGGTCGTTATGGCCGTCGATCAGTGGCACACGGTCGAGCAGGGCGAGCGCGGCGGCGTAGGCATTGTCCTGGACGGGCGGTTTGGCGAGGGCCATGGCGAGGTCTCGGTGAGAATCGGGAGCCGGATCGTGGCAGGGCGCGGACTGGCAGGCGAGGGGGCTTGGCGCAGGGCTGACCGTCTTCCCGCGTCATGCTCGGGCTCGACCCGAGCATCTCATGCCGACAGGGCGCCTCTATCGGCTGGCGATTCTCGGGTCCGCGCAGGCGCGGCCCGAGAATGACGGCGCTGCTTAGGCGAAGCGCGACGGCGCGAAGGGCGACGGATCGACGAAGACCTTCTGGCCACTCACCATCTCAGCGACCATGCGGCCGGTTACGGCGGCGAGCGTCAGGCCGTGATGGGCGTGGCCGAAGGAGAACCACAGACCCTTGTGCTTCGGCGCCGGGCCGATGATCGGCATCATGTCCGGTGTGCACGGCCGGCGGCCAAGCCAGGGCTCGGGATCGACACGCTCGCCGAGCGGGAAGAGCGCCTTGGCGATCGGCTCGGCCCGTGCAAGTTGCACCGGGGTCTTGGGTGCGTCGCGATCGGCGAACTCGGCGCCGGTGGTCAGGCGGATGCCTTGCAGCATCGGCGCGAGGAAATAGCCTCGCTCGGTGTCGAGCACCGGGTGGTTGAGCACGGCATTGCCCTGCGGCTTGTAATGCATGTGGTAGCCGCGCTTGACCGCGAGCGGCAGCCGGTAGCCGAGCTGCTTGGTCAGCACGTCGGCCCAGGGGCCGAGAGCGACGACGACGTCCTTCGCTTCGGCCTTGGTGCCGTCGGCGAGGGTGACGCTCCACCCGGCGCCGCTCTGCGCGAGCGTCGCGGCATCGCCGATGGCGAGCTTGCCGCCGAGCTTCTCGAAGAGCGCGACATAGGCCTTGGACAGGCCCAGCGGATCGATGACGGTGACCGGATCGGTCCAGTGCAGGCCGCCGATCAGGCTGGCATGGTCGAGATGCGGCTCCTCGGCCCTGAGGGCGGCCATGTCGAGGGCGCGGTAGTTCACGCCGAATTCACGCTTCCAGCGGGCGGCCTCGGCGAGGCGCTCCTCGCGCTCCCTCTCGGTGCGGAACACCTTCATCCAGCCCTTGCGGCGCAGAAGCTCCGTGGCGCCGGCTTCCTGCGCCAGAGCGTCGTGCTCGGTGACGCAGTGCTCGATCAGCTTCGCGTATTTGTGGGCGATCGCCTCGTGGTGGGAGGCGCGCGAATGCATCCAGTAGGAGAGCAGGAAGGGCGCGAGCTTCGGGATCGCGCTCCAATGGTAGGACGCGTCGATGGTGTTGTTCATCGCGTAGCGGAAGAGCGCGCCGAAATCATGCGGGAAGCCGTAGGGGTAGACGCCCTCGCGCTGGATCAGGCCGGCATTTCCGTAGCTCGTCTCCTCGCCCGGCCCGCGCCGGTCGACGAGCAGCGTGGAACGGCCGGCCTTCTGCAGGTGAAGCGCGACCGAAATGCCGACGATGCCGGCGCCAAGAACGATCGTATCCACCTTCATGAACCTACTCCTGCCAACCCCTTTTTCCGCAAAATACCGGTTTGCACCGGCTTGTCAGCGGCGCGACCGGATTTTGCGTCGGATCGCGGTATCTTTCGCAAGTTCTGCGTCTTCCTTGTGAAAGTGTCCCGTCAAGGCAGCATTCGAGGCGTATGGGCGCAACTTTATGCCGGCGCAGGACCGCTCCGCTCGGCGTGCAGGTGACGCCCCGGGCGCGATGGGCCAGTGTGGGGCCGTTTCGCGAACGATTCCAGAGCTATGCCGATGCGTCCAGTCGCCCTTCTCGCCGCCGCGCTCGCATGGCTCGGGCGCTACGGCACGCAAGGCTTCGCGCTGTCCATTTTTCTCGGTCTCGCGCTCCCGCAGTTTTCCGCCGCGGCGCGTCCGGTGCTGCCCATCACCATCTTCTGCTTCACGACCGTCGTATTCATGCGGGTGGATCTGGGAGTCACCGCCCGGCTGCTGCGCCGGCCGGCCAAGCTTGCGGCCTCCTGCCTGTGGCTGATCACCGGCCCGGTGCTGCTGATCGGCGGGGCGCTGCTGCTCGTCGGGCGCGAGAACCTCGATCCGGGGATCGTGCTCGGGCTCGCGATCATGGGGTCGGCGCCGCCGATCATGTCCTCGCCGGCGGTGGCGATCCTCTACGGCTTCGAGCCGTCGCTGATCATCGCCAGTGTCATCGTCACCACCATTCTAAGTCCGCTCATCGCGCCGTTGCTGGTCGAGTTGCTGGCGGGGGCGGCGGTGCCGCTCGACCGCGGGGTGCTGATGCTGCGGCTGCTGATTTTCATCGGCGGCGGCATGGCGGTCGCTTTCGCGCTGCGCGCGTGGCTCGGCACCAAGCGGATCAAGGCGATGAAGGCCAATCTCGATGGCTGCGGCGTGCTGATGTATTTCATCTTCGCCATCGCGGCGATGGATGGTGTGACGCGGGCCGCGCTCGGCAATCCCCGGCTCGTCCTGTTCGTCCTGGCCTGCGTCTTCGCGGTCTCCGCAGCGGGGCTGCTCTCGAGCTGGCTCGTGTTGCGGAAGCTGCCCGCATCGGAGCGCTTCATGATCGGCTACGGCACGGGCCAGCGGAATATGGGGTTGCTCGTGGCGGCGCTGGGCGCCGGCGTCTCGCCGACGACCTTCCTGTTCTTCGCGCTGGCGCAGTTCCCGATCTACCTCTTGCCGTGGCTGCTGGGCGGCATCGCGGCGCGAATCCGGCGCAAGGAGCCCAGTCAGGCTGCTGACGGGTGATGACGCGCCGTCCTGCGAGGTTTTCACCGCCGCAGGAGAACCGCGCCATGATCACACTCTATTCCGGGCCGCTAAGCCTGTTCTCGCACAAGGTCGAGATCGCGCTGGAAGAAAAGGGCCTCGCCTTTCAGCGTATCATGGTGCCGTTCAACCAGACGACCGGCTACGATCCCAAGCATCCCGAGGTGGTCGCGCTCAACCCGAAAGAGCAGGTGCCGGTCCTCAGCGATTGCGGGCTTGTGCTCTACGACTCCACAGTGATCAACGAATATCTCGACGAGGCCTATCCCGAGCCGAAGCTGATGCCCGACAGCCCGGTCGAGCGAGCGCGCTGCCGGCTCGACGAGCTCTATGCCGACGAGATCATGCTGCAGGCGCTGAGGCCGCTGATGAACCGGACGAGCCCGCCTTCGCCCGACCGCGACCGGCGCATCGCGCAGGAGGCCGATGCACTGATCGCCGAGGAGGCGCTGGTGCGCCATTACGAGGTGCTGGAGCAGAAGCTGGCGGGGCGCGAGTTCTTCGGCGGCCGGCTTTCGCTGGCCGATATCGCGCTGTTCATGAGCGTGCTCTTCGCCCGCCGGCTCGGCGGGCCGCCGCTCGACGGTTTCGAGGCGCTGGCCGGTTGGTTCGCCCGGTTGAAGCTGCGCCCGGCCTTCGCGAAGGTGGCGGCGGAGATCGTGGAAGCCGACAGAAGGCTGTCCTTTCCGGTGAAACTGCGCTCGGCATGATTGCGGCGGCAGGGGCATGGCGTTAAACCGCCAGCCATGACGCACCCCATCCGTATCGCCCCCTCCATCCTCTCGGCCGATTTCGCCAAGCTGGGCGAGGAGGTGCGCGCGGTCGATGCGGCCGGTGCCGACTGGATCCATTGCGACGTGATGGACGGGCATTTCGTGCCGAACATCACCTTCGGCCCCGATGTGCTGAAGGCGATCCGCCCGCACACCAAGAAGTTCTTCGACGTGCATCTGATGATCGCGCCCGTCGACCCCTATGTCGAAGCCTTCGCCAAGGCCGGCGCCGATCTGATCTCCTTCCATGTCGAAGCCGGACCGCACCCGCACCGCACGCTGCAGGCGATCAAGGCTCAAGGGAAGCAGGCCGGCATCGTGCTCAATCCCGGTACACCGGCGAGCGCAATCGAGGCACTGATCGCGGACGTCGACCTCATCCTGCTGATGACGGTCAATCCCGGCTTCGGCGGGCAGAGCTTCATCCGCTCGGTGGTCGAGAAAGTTGCGCAGGTGAAGGCGCTGATCGGCGACCGCCCGATTGCGCTGGAGATCGACGGCGGCGTGACGCCGGAGACCGCGCCGCTGGTCGTGAAGGCCGGCGCGAACGCGCTGGTCGCCGGCTCGGCCGTGTTCAAGGGCGGGCCTTCGGCCTATGCCGGGAATATCCAAGCGATCCGCAAGGCGGCAGAAGCCGCGCGCGGCGACTGGGTTTGAGATTATTGCCGTTTTCGGCGCCGACCGTCATGGTCGGGCTTGTCCCGACCATCCACGTCTTGGCAGATCGAGGGTGGTGTTCAAGTCGTGGATGCTCGCCACAAGGGCGAGCATGACGGCGGTGCAGAGGCTGAAACGAGCATGATCCCGCGCTATTCCCGCCCCGAGATGGTCGCCATCTGGGAGCCGCAGACCCGCTTCCGCATCTGGTTCGAGATCGAGGCGCACGCCACCGATAAGCTCGCCGAGCTCGGCGTGGTGCCGAAGGAGGCCGCGGCGACGATCTGGGCCAAGGCCAAGGACGCCGTCTTCGATGTCGCGCGCATCGACGAGATCGAGCGCGTCACCAAGCACGACGTCATCGCCTTCCTCACCCATCTGGCCGAGATCGTTGGACCGGAGGCGCGCTTCGTCCATCAGGGCATGACCTCGTCGGACATTCTCGACACCACGCTTTCGGTTCAGCTTGCGCGAGCCACCGATATCCTGATTGCCGATGTCGATGCACTGCTCGCCGCGATCAGGCGCCGTGCGTTCGAGCACAAGCTCACCCCGACGATCGGCCGCTCGCACGGCATCCATGCCGAGCCTGTGACCTTCGGGCTCAAGCTCGCGCAGGCCTATGCCGAGTTCGATCGATGCAAGGCTCGTCTGATCGCTGCACGGGCCGAGATCGCGACCTGCGCCATCTCGGGCGCGGTCGGCACCTTCGCCAATATCAACCCGCAGGTCGAAGCCTATGTGGCCGAAAAGATGGGGCTCACCGTCGAGCCGGTCTCGACTCAGGTGATCCCGCGTGACCGGCACGCGATGTATTTCGCGACGCTCGGCGTCGTCGCTTCCTGCATCGAGCGGCTGGCCACCGAGATCCGCCATCTGCAGCGCACCGAGGTCTATGAGGCGGAGGAGTATTTTTCGCCGGGCCAGAAGGGATCCTCGGCGATGCCGCACAAGCGCAACCCCGTCCTCACCGAGAACCTGACCGGCCTTGCCCGCCTCGTGCGCGGCATGGTCACGCCTGCGCTGGAGAATGTTGCGCTCTGGCATGAGCGGGATATCTCGCACTCCTCGGTCGAGCGCATGATCGGCCCGGATGCGACGGTGACGCTCGATTTCGCGCTGGCGCGGCTGACGGGCGTCGTCGACAAGCTGCTGATCTATCCGCAGAACATGCGCCGGAATCTCGACCGCCTCGGGGGCTTGCACAATTCCCAGCGCGTGCTGCTGGCGCTGACGCAGGCGGGCGCGAGCCGCGAGGACGCCTATTCCATGGTCCAGCGCAACGCGATGCGCACCTGGGAGCATGGCGAGGACTTCCTGACCAATCTGCTCGCCGACAAGGACGTGGCGGAGAAGCTCTCGGCTTCCGAACTGCAGGCGATGTTCGACGAGGGCTATCACTTCAAGCATGTCGACACGATCTTCCGCCGGGTGTTCGGGGAATAACTGACGGTCTGGACTTCGGCGACGGCAGGGCTATCTACGGCTGATGAAATCCTCCGACGTCGATATCCTCATCATCCCCGGCTGGTCGGGCTCTGGCCCGGATCATTGGCAAAGCCGTTGGGAGTCCCGGCTCCAGACGGCGCGCCGCGTTGTTCAGGACGACTGGTACAAGCCGTCTCGCCATGTCTGGGCCGGGCGCATCGTGCAGGCGGTGCGCAGCGCGACGCGGCCGGTCGTGCTCGTCGCCCATTCGGCCGGCGTGAGTGCCGTCGCCCATGCGGCGGAACACCTGCATCCGGGCGAGGTCGCCGGCGCGTTTCTCGTCGCCCCGGCTTCCGAGGCGGCCAAGCGCGCGATCCCCGGCATGGGGCCGGACTTCATCGAGCACCGCCGCGAGAGGCTGCCGTTTCCCTCGGTGCTGATCTCCAGTGCGACCGACCCTTACTGCACGCAGGATGAGGCGCGGGAACTGGCGAAAGCCTGGGGTTCGGAGTTCGTCGATGCCGGGGACAGCGGCCATCTCAACAGCGAGTCCGGGCATGGTCCGTGGCCGGATGGCCTGCTGCGGTTCGGCGGGTTTCTCAAAAGCTTGACTGCGGTTCCTCAGAGATTGAGCCAGTAGGCACGCTGCCCGCCCTCGCGACATCTCGCGAGAGGCATTTCGCGGGCGAGACTGTTCGAGCATGGATGCATTCTCCGATCCGCAGGCCGTCGCCCGCTATGCAGAGGGTCCGCAGCGTCTGGTGCCCGGCTTTGCCGATCTGCAACGCATGGTCATGCTCCTGCTTGCGGAGCGGGCCCCGGATGATGCGCGGGTGCTGGTCCTCGGCGCTGGTGGCGGCCTGGAAATCAAGGCATTTGCCGAGGCGCAGCCCGGCTGGCGCTTCGACGGGGTCGATCCGTCCGCCGAGATGCTGGATCTCGCACGGCTGACCCTCGGCCCTCTCGTCGCCCGCACAGATTTGCATCATGGGCTCATCGACATCGCGCCCGAGGGGCCATTCGATGCCGCGGCGTGCATCCTGACCTTGCACTTCGTCGAGAGGGAGGAGCGCCTGCGCACGCTTGGAGAGGTGCGGCGGCGCCTGAAACCTGGCGCCCCCTTCGCCGTCGCGCATTTCAGCTTCCCCCAGGGCGATCGCGATCTCTGGCTGTCGCGTTATGCCGCCTTTGCGACGGCGTCCGGCATCGAGGCATCGCAGGCGCAGAAGGCCCGGTCGATGATCGCCGCGCGCCTGCCTATCCTCGCTCCCGAGGAGGACGAGCGGCTTCTGCGCGATGCCGGGTTCAGCGATGTCAGCCTCTTCTATGCCGGCTTCGCGTTCCGCGGTTGGGTCGCCTACGCTTAGGAGAGCGGCCATCGCCGCAGCGCCGAACATCCAGGCGAAGACCGAGCGCCTGTCTCCATAGTTTGGATGATGCCGGCAATTGTCACTTGAGCATCGATCCTTCGCTGAGGCAGCGCGGCAGTCGCCGTCGCCGCGCTGGCTGGCGGATACCAATCCGGTCAAGACTCTATTGCGGGAGAGCCCTCAAGCGGCAATTCCATCAGTCGCTATGGTCTGCCCATCACGAAGGCCGTCAACATTATGAAACTTGCTCACATCAACTTGGTCGCCCGTAACGCAGAAGCGCTCGCGGCCTTCTATGTGAATGTCTTCAAATGCGAGCACCTTCGTGAACCCAAGGTGTTGTCGGGCGAGAAAGTATCACGAGGGAACGGCCTTCCGAATTCAGAGATATACTCGATCTGGCTGAAATTCCCTGATTGCGACGCCCCATTCCTGGAGATACATGAGCACAAAGTCACGCATGACCGGAAGCGGCCCAGGGTGAATGAACCTGGCTTCGGGCATATCTCCTTTCAGATGGGAGATATCAGCGCGGGTCTGTCGGAGATCATCGCAGCAGGCGGAACGCAGGTCGGTGAAATCGTAGACTTTGGAACGGCGGCGAAGCCATTTCTCATTGCCTATGCGCGCGATCCAGAAGGCAACATTCTTGAACTTGAGCAGATCGTCCGGGCCGACGCCTGAGCTTCCTCTCCTCAATAGAAAACCCGCCCCGGAGGTCCGGGACGGGTTCTTCACGTCGGGCCGGATCAGCCGCCGAGATCAGTTCTCGATATAGGTGATCTTGCCGTCGGCACCCTTCTTCCAGGTGTAGACGGTGTAGTCCGGACGGGTGATGTCGCCCTTCTTGTCGAAGCCGATGTCGCCGATCACGGTCTTGACCGGCTGGCCGCCATGCAGCACGTCGGCGATCTTCTTCGGATCGGTCGAGTTCGCGCGCTTGGCGCCTTCCGCCATGATCTGGACGGCAGCGTAGCTGTAGAGCGTGTAGGCTTCCGGCTTGAAGTTCTTGGCCGCGAACTTCTGGACGACGGCAGCAGCCTCCGGGCGCTTCTGCGGGTCCGGCGGGAAGGTCATCAGGGTGCCTTCGACGCCGGGGCCGCCGATCGTGGCGAACTCGTCGGTGGTGATGCCGTCACCCGAGACAAGCACGGTCTTCAGGCCCTGGTCGCGCATCTGACGCACGATCAGGCCGCCTTCGGTGTGCAGGCCACCCCAGTAGAGGTAGTCGGCACCGGCCGCCTTGATCTTCGAGACGAGCGCAGAGAAGTCCTTCTCGCCGGCGTTGACGCCTTCGTAGAGCACTTCCTTCACGCCGCCGGCGTTGAGGCCCTTCTTGGTCTCGTCGGCGAGGCCCTGGCCATAGGTCGTCTTGTCGTGGACGACGGCGATCTTCTTGTCCTTGAAGTTCTTCAGCAGATAGGCGGCGGCGACGCTGCCCTGCTGATCGTCACGGCCGCAGGTGCGGAAGGTGTTCCACAGGCCGCGCTCGGTGATCTTCGGGTTGGTGGCCGAAGGCGAGATCATCAGGATGCCGTTCTCGGCATAGACTTCCGAGGCCGGCATGGTGACGCCGGAGTTGAAGTGGCCGAGAACCCATTTCACGCCGTCGCCGACGAACTTGTTGGCAACCGAGACGCCCTGCTTCGGATCGGAGACGTCGTCGCCGACCGAGATGGTGATCTTCTGGCCGAGGACGCCGCCGGCGGCGTTGATGTCCTCGACCGCCTGCTCGGCGCCGTTCTTGAGCTGCGCGCCAAACGCAGCGTTCGGGCCGGTGATCGGGCCGCCGACGCCGAGCTTGATCTGCGCATTGGCCACGCCGGACATGGCGAGGACCGCCCCGAGTGCAATGCCGCCCAACAGCAGTTTCTTCATGTGATGCAACTCCCCTCTATGATTGACAACGGGTTGGACGGTCCACCCGTCTCGGTGCGTTTTCGTCACCCTAAGCAGCAGTCTTGCGCTTTTTCGGTGGTCTGTCACGCACCAAGCTCGCGAGCTCTTCAGAGCAATTCAGGCCTGATCGGGACCCCGGGGCGCGGCCTCCAGCCGAAGGGGCCGGCGCGCTCGAAGAGCCAGTGATATTGCCGCGTCATCTGCTTGGCGCGGTTGTAGCGCCAGCCGGCGAAGCCGAAGGCGAGCAGCACGACACAGTCGACGATGTAGTAGTGCAGCGTCAGCAGCGTGGCCTGGAACAGTGCGAAATGAATAAAGCGCACGAACAGGCCGAGGATCAGCATGTAGACGACGAGCTGCCAGTTCGGCCGCCAGGTCAGGGCGATGGCGCGGCCGGACATCCAGGCGAGCCAGCCACCCATGATCACGGTGACCAGCAGGAAGAGCCAGACCGTCGGTTCTTCGTAGATGATGCCCTGCATCTCGTGCTCCCGGCTTCATGCGAGGGTGGAAGCGGCCAGCGTCGCCACAGCGATGGCATGGCGGGCGCGCAGCCGTCTCTCATCAAAAAGTTGCAGCGGCAGGGGCAAGCCCGGCCGCCAGGCATCAGTGGCGGCCGCCTTCGAGATAAGCGGCGCGCACCTGCGGATTGGCGAGCAGTTCCTTGCCGGAGCCGCTCATCGTGATGACGCCGTTGACCATGACGTAGCCGCGATGGGCGAGCTTCAGCGCGTGGAAGGCATTCTGCTCGACCAGGAAGACGGTGAGGCCCTGCGTTCTGTTGAGCTCGCGGATGGCCTCGAAGATCTGCTTCACGATCAGGGGGGCGAGGCCGAGCGAGGGCTCGTCGAGCAGCAGCAGCTTCGGCCGGGCCATCAGTGCGCGGGCGATAGCGACCATCTGCTGTTCACCGCCCGAGAGCGTGCCGCCGCGCTGCTGCAGACGCTCCTTGATGCGCGGGAAGAGCACGCAGATCTTCTCGAGGTCCTCGTCGAAATGCTCGAAATTGCGGACGGCGGCGCCCATCTGCAGGTTTTCGAACACCGTCATGCGCGGGAAGATGCGTCGTCCTTCGGGGGACTGCGCTATGCCCAGACGGGCGATCTGGTGGCTCGGCATCCGGGTGATGTCCCGGCCCTCATAGGTGACCGAGCCTTCGCGCGCCTGCGGGCTGCCGAAGATCGTCATCATCAGGGTGGATTTGCCGGCGCCGTTGGCGCCGATCATGGTGACGATCTCGCCGGCATTGACGTCGATGTCGACGCCCTTCAGTGCGATGATCTTGCCGTAGTAGGTCTTGACGCCGCGGACGGCGAGGAGAGGCTGGGCCACAGTCACGAGATGCCGACCTCCGCTTCCACCACTTCGACCTCTTCGTCGTCGACGCCGAGATAGGCGGCGATGACCTTCGGGTCGGCCTGCACTTCGGCCGGCGTGCCGTCTGCGATCTTGGTGCCGTAGTCGAGGACCACGACATGGTCCGAGATTTCCATGACGACCGACATGTCGTGCTCGATCAGCAGCAGGGCCGTGCCGAGATCCTTGCGGATCGAGAGCAGCAGGGCGTTGAGGTCGAGGCTTTCGCGCGGGTTGAGGCCGGCAGCCGGCTCGTCGAGGCAGAGCAGGACCGGGTCGGTGCACATGGCGCGCGCGATTTCGAGCCGGCGCTGATCGCCATAGGGCAGGTCGGCGGCCGGATCGTCGGCGCGATGGGTGAGGTTGATCTTGTCGAGCCAGAACTTGGCCTTCTCGATCGCCGCCCGCTCGCTGGCCTTGTAGCCGCCGATCCCGAGCAGGCCGAGGAAGGTGAAGCCAGAGGCGATCATCAGCGGGTTGTGCTGGGCGATGAGCAGGTTCTCCAGCACCGTCATGCCGCCGAAGAGGCGGATGTTCTGGAAGGTGCGGGCGACCTTGGCCTTCCAGGAGATGCGGAAGTCCGGCATGCGCTCCAGCAGGAAGCTGGAACCGTCGTCATGGTTCAGCGCAATCAGGCCCTGCGTCGGCTTGTAGAAGCCGGTGATGCAGTTGAACACCGTGGTCTTGCCGGCGCCGTTGGGGCCGATCAGCGCGGTGATCTCGCCCTTGCGAGCCTCGAAGGAGAGGGCGTTGACGGCGGTCAGGCCGCCGAAGCGCATGGTGAGCTGCTCGACTTCGAGCAGGGAACGGCCGGAGGAGGTGGTCGAGGCCATCAGCCATGCCCCTCCTGAACGAGATCGGCCGAGATCGTCTTCTTTTCCTTCAGGAAGGCGGTCGGCTCGCGTACCGAGATCAGGCCGCGCGGCTTCCAGATCATGATCACAACCATGGCGAAGCCGAAAATCAGCATGCGGTACTTCGTCGGGTCGAAATCCTGCCCGAAGATCTGCTTCAGGAAATCGAGTTCGCGCAGCAATTCGGTGCCGCCGATCATGGCGATCGCCGCGATGGCGCAGCCCCAGAGCGAGCCCATGCCGCCGAGGACGACGATGGCCAGGATGACCGCCGATTCCATGAAGACGAAGGATTCGGGACTGATGAAGCCTTGGCGGGCGGAGAAGAACGCCCCGGCGAAACCGCCGAACATCGCGCCCATCGAGAAGGCCGTGAGCTTGGTGTTGGTGGTGTTGATGCCGAGCGAGCGGCAGGCGATCTCGTCCTCGCGCAGCGCCTCCCAGGCGCGGCCGACCGGCAGCCGGCGCAGGCGCAGCGTGACGAAGGCCGTCAGCAAGGCCAGGCAAAGGATGAGGTAGTAGAGGAAGATCGTTCGGTACAGCGGCGAGAATTCGAGCCCGAACGTCGCTGCGAAGCCATTATCGGCCGCGGTGAAGGGAATGCCGAAGAAGGTTGGGCGCGGAATGCCGGAGATGCCGGCATAGCCGTTGGAGAACTCCGTCCAGTTGACCAGCACCAGGCGAATGATCTCGCCGAAGGCCAGCGTCACGATGGCGAGGTAGTCGCCGCGCAGGCGCAATACGGGGAATCCGAGCAGCATGCCCCAGAAGGCGGCGAGGATGCCGGCGAGCGGCAGCAGGATCCAGAAGGAGAGGCCGAAGTTCTTGGCGAGCAGCGCATAGGAATAGGCGCCGACCGCGTAGAAGGCGACGTAGCCGAGATCGAGCAGGCCGGCGAGGCCGACGACGATGTTCAGCCCCCAGCCGAGCATGACGTAGATCAGGATCTGGACGCCGAAATTGTCGATCCACTTCAGCGCGCCGCCCCAGCCGGCGAGGCCGATCGCGATCGCGGGGAAGCTGACGAGGAAGCCGAGGCCGAAGAGCGAAAAGAGCCGCGAATGGCGCTGGAAGAAGGCGATGGTGCCGTGCGGCAGCAGGCGCACTCGCGCCTTCTCGTTGCCGCGCCCCTGCTGGCGCAGCGCGATCAGGAAGCGCCCGACGAAGACGATGCCGATGGCCCAGGCGACGGCGTCCCAGCGCGGATCGAGCACCAGCACGTTGTCCATGTTCTGGCGCGTGCCCCAGGCCACGACCGGAATGCACAGGCCGAGCGTGACCAGGGCTGCGAAGCCGGCCTCCTTGAAGGCCGCCTTGAAGTCGCGGCCGGGAGCGGCCGTGGGTGTGGTCGGTTTGCTCGCCATGACGTCAGACCTTCTCGACTTCGGGGCGACCGAGGATGCCCGAGGGCATGAAGACCAGCACGAGGGCAAGGATGCAGAAGGCGGCGACGTCCTTGTAGTCGATGGTGAAGTAGGCGGACCACATCACCTCGATCAGGCCGATCAGCAGGCCGCCGATCACCGCGCCGGGCAGTGAGCCGATGCCGCCGAGCACCGCCGCGGTGAAGGCCTTGACGCCCGGCGTAAAGCCGTCGGCGAAGTTCACCACGCCGTAGAGCACAAGGTACATCACGCCGGCCACCGCGGCGAGGGCTGCACCCATCACGAAGGTGATCGAGATGGTGCGGTCGACGTCGATGCCGAGGAGGGCGGCCATCTTGCGGTCCTGCTCGCAGGCGCGCTGGGCGCGGCCGAGCGGCGTCTTCTGGACGATGTACCAGAAGGCCGCGAGCAGCGCCGCCGTCGTCAGGATGATGACGATCTGCTTGTAGGAGATCTGCACCGTGTAGACCGCGCTGTCGATCAGCGTGATCGACTTGTTCAGGATCGGCGGGATCGACTTGTTGCGCGGGCCCTGCACGACCTGCACGAAGTTCACCAGGAAGATCGACATGCCGATCGCGGAGATCAGCGGCGCGAGGCGGAAGGAGCCGCGCAAGGGCCGGTAGGCGACCCGTTCGATCGTCCAGTTCCAGAGAGAGGTGAAGAACATCGCCAGCGCCAGGACGATGACGAGCGCCAGCAGGATCATGCCGGCGCTCGTGCCGAGGACCGCCGTGACCAGCATGAAGAAGATCAGGGCGATGAAGGCGGAGAGCATGAAGATATCGCCGTGGGCGAAGTTCACCATGCCGATGATGCCGAACACCATCGTGTATCCGATGGCGATGAGACCGTAGATCGATCCCAGTGTCAGCCCGTTGATGAGCTGCTGCAGAAAGACTTCCATTGACGACGCCGACCCCTCGAACCAGCTCCCGTTCTCGTCATCAGCATGACGCTGACGCATGCGGGATGCGATTTCCATGCAGAGCTACCAATGGCTTGCGCCACCGACAATCGCTCCGCGTCAAATTTCTGTCAAAAGCAATTACGAACGAAACGCCTCGAAATTGTGCAGAATACTCTGCGCCGCAGCGCGCTTTCGGCGCATGATGATTGCGCCATGCGCGCGCGCCATCTGTGCCGTACGGCTTCGGCGAGCGGCTCCGAACGACAACGGCGGTTCGAAACAGGAACTCTTCAGGGAGGTGCGCCCGGGATAGCGGTTGACGGGCGGTCAGCGGTTTTTCCGCTCCAGGGCAGTCATCGAAGGGGATGATTGCTCCTGGGTTCGCCATGTCAGAACCGCGCGGGGCTGAAGGGGGAAAGATCGATCGGCGGCTGGCGCCCGGCGACGAGTGCGGCAACGAGATCGGCCGTCGCGTGGGATTGCGTCATGCCGTAATGGCCGTGGCCGAAGGCATAGATCACGTGCGGATTGCGGTGCGCCGTGCCGATCACCGGCAGCGAATCGGGCAGGGAAGGGCGGAAGCCCATCCAGAGCTTGCCGCTGTCGAATCCAGGCAGACCGTCGATCAGGCGGTTGGCCTTGTCGTAGAGGCGGCGGGTGCGGGCATGATTCGGCGGAGCATCGAGACCGCCAAACTCGACCGCGCCGCCGATCCGCAGGCCTGAGTCGAGCGGTGTCGTGACGAAGCCGTGGCCCTCGAAACCGACCGGGCGCGACAAGATCCCGGAGACATCGGGAAAGCTGACATTGTAGCCGCGTTCGGTGTCGAGCGGCACGGCATCGCCCAACGCTGCCGCCAGCGGTCTGGCCCAGGCGCCGGCTGCGACGACCGCGCGGTCTACCACGCGTTGCCAGCCATCGGGGCCGATCAGGGCGGGGCGATCGCCGAGGGAGATATTGCTGACGTCGGCCTTTTCGAAGACGGCGCCGCGTTCCAGCGCGGCCTCGAACAAGGCGAGCGTCAGCTGGTGAGGGTCGCTGATATGGGCGGCGTCGGGGTGGAAGGCCGCGCCGACGAAAGCGGGCTTTAGCGCGGGCTCGAGCTGACGCAGTTCGGCGGCCCCGATCATCTCGACCTTGATGCCGAAGGCTGCCTGGCGCTCCGCGACCTTGTGCGCCGCGGCCAGCGCCCCGGCATCGTCAAAAACGTAAAGTCCGCCCTTCTGATGGATATGGCGCGTCAGGTTCGTGCGCTCGGCGCGCGCGAGCCAGGCCGGCAGGGCGCGCTTCTGCAGGGCGGCGATTCCGACGATGGAGCGCTCATAGGCTTGCGGGCGCGAGGCGAGTGCGAAACGCAGCAACCAGGGCAGGAGCTTCGGCAAATAGGCCGGACGGATGCTGAGCGGGCCGAGCGGATCGGCCAGGAACTTCGGCACCTGCCGCAGGATCTTGGGGCTGGCGATCGGCAGGATATCGGTATGGGCGATCCAGCCGGCATTGCCGCGCGAGGGGCCGAAGGCCGGCTCCTGGCGTTCGACGATCAGGACCTCATCCCCCTCATCGAGAAGCGCATGGGCGATCGCGACGCCGACGATCCCTGCGCCGACAACCGCGACCTTCATGACAGGGCGAGCTCCTGGAGAGCCGAAGGCTGCTTCACCTCGATCTCGATGAATGCGATCGGGTGGTCGGACCCGTTCATCACGTCATGGCGGATGCCGGCCGCGCGCATATAGGCCTGCCCCTGATCCAGCGGCGTATCGATGACATCGTTGCCATTATGGATACGCAGCGTGCCGGCGATGAGCATCACCACGAAATAGGGCCAGCCATGCTGATGCCAGCCCGTCACGGCGCCCGGTTCGAAATCCCAGCGCGTGATCCGGATCGTCTCGTCATCCTGCTGGACGGTCGGCACGGCGGGAATCGAACAGGCGAAGGCCATCCTCTAACTCCTTCTCGGCCCGCCGCATCATTGGTCGGTGCAGCGCTCCGATCCATCGGACCGGTTGTCGGGCTGTTGCCAACCAATCGCGGCGATCGCTGGCGAGCTTGATATATCTGGATTGATATATCAAGCTGGCAGGCGAGATCAAGGTGCCGCGGCATCGCTCGGGGAAGCTATGAAGCAAAAGGAGACCATCGATCCGAGCCGTGACGGCGCGGACGTCGCCGGAGCTGGCGAAAGCCTGGCCGAGGTCGCCTACCGGCGCCTGGAAGAGGCAATCGTCACGCTGTCCCTGCGCCCCGGCGCGGTGCTGACGGAAGCGCAGCTGATCGACCTCGTCGGGCTCGGGCGGACGCCGGTTCGCGAGGCCTTGATCCGGCTGGCGCAACACGGGCTTGTCCAGATCCTGTCACGCAAGGGCATTCTTGTCGCCGACATCAGCGCGATCGATATCATTGCGGCTCTCGATGCGCGCGAGGTGCTGGAACGCCTCGTGGTCGGCGAGGCGGCGAAGCGGGCGGGGCCTGTCGAGCGGATCGCGATTGTCGAAGCCGCGAAGGCAATGCGCCGGACCGCCGAGGCTGGCGATGTTGCGGGCTATATGAGGCTCGACAAGGAACTGGACGGGCTGGTGGCCCAGGCGGCGCGCAGCCCCTATGCGACCCGCGCGGTCGAGCCTCTGCAGGCGCTGATCCGGCGCGCCTGGTATCATTTCGAGCGGCAGGACGACCTCGTGCCCGCGGCCCTGCACCATGGCAGCCTTGCCCAAGCCATCGCCGGCGCTGATTCGCTTGCCGCCACGGCGGCGAGCGATGCGCTGATGTCGCATCTTCGCAAAGGGTTGCTGGCGACGCTGGACAGCTGAGATGACCGCGGTTCCCATCTGATATATCTGATGATGCGACCCGGGTCGGCGCGTGCCCGGCGGCGACTGGTACTGGCGGCTCCAAACCTCTACATGGTCAGGTATCCTCTGATCCGGAACAGTGAGCCGGCGCCCTAGTCCATGACGAAAACCGTTCACCCGCTGCCGCCCGCCCTGGAGCGCCCGGATGCTGCCGCGTTCCGCGATGCCATGGCGCAGGTCGTCAGTGCGGTGCATGTCGTGACGACGGAGGGGCCTGGCGGTCGCGTGGGGCTGACGGCGACTGCGGTCGCCTCTGTTTCCGATTCGCCGCCGACGGTGCTGGCCTGCCTCGCAAGGGCGAGCCGCACGCTGGCGGCGATCGAGGCAAGCGGCGCCTTCTGCATCAACACCTTGCCGGCCCATCTCGCCGAGCTGGCGGAGATTTTCGCGAGCCGGCGCGGCATCGATGGCGATGCGCGCTTCATGACGGCGCGCTGGGGCACGCTTGCGACCGGCGCGCCGGTCCTGCTCGACGCGATTTCCGCCTTCGACTGCCGGCTGGTCGCTGCGCACGATATTGCCAGCCATCGCATCCTGATCGGCGAGGTCGCAGGACTCGGCGGGGCGGGGCAGGGTGCGAGCCTGATCTATCGTCAGCGGCTGTTCGGTTCCGTCTGACTTTCCATCAAGCACCTGTCCGCCTCGCCCCTTGTGCAGACGAGCGCTTTGCGACCATGGATAGGAACTGGACAGCCTTCGAACCGCGCCGGCCGCAGTCGTCCGAGCCGCGGCCTACAGCTCGGGAGATGCGCCATGGCGATGACGATGAACGGCGAGGTGACTCTGCCCGCCGCAAAGGAAGTGGTTTGGGCCAAGCTGAACGATGCTGACGTGCTGAAGGCCTGCATTCCAGGCTGCGAGCAGCTCAACAAGGACGATGAAACGCATTTCTCCGCCGTGGTGAAGGTCAAGCTCGGGCCGGTGAAGGCCAACTTCAAGGGCAAGGTCGAGCTCAACGACCTCGACCCGCCGAACGGTTATCGCATCGCAGGCGAGGGCGAGGGCGGCATCGCCGGCTTCGCCAAGGGCGGGGCCCGGGTCAATCTGAGCGATGCCGGAGGCGGTCAGACGCTGCTGCGCTACGAGGTCGAGGCCCAGGTCGGCGGCAAGCTGATGCAGCTGGGCTCGCGGCTGATCGATTCGGTCTCGAAGAAGCTCGCCGACGAGTTCTTCGCCAATTTCGCCAAGGCGGTCAGCGAAGGCTAGATCGCCGCGCGTCCTTTCGGACGCGAAGTGGCGATGTATCTCGGACCTCAGGAGGCCTTGCGCAGAGCGTCCAGCGCCTGGGAGACCGCCGTCTCGGCCGCGCCGACCTGAAGGGCGACGTCCGCCGCGGCCGCGTTTGCCCGTTCCAGGGCGCCCTGCGTCATGTCGAGGCTGTCATTGACGGCGTTGGCGCTCTCGATCGCGACATCCGAACTGCCGGCGACCAGCGAGGCATCGTGAGCGATCATCGCCGTCACCCGGCTCTGCTGGGAGACGGCTTCCGAAATCGCCTCGGAATCCTGCCTGATCGCGTCAACCGTGGCGGCGATGGCTGCGGCATGGGCGCTGCAGGATTGGGCGCTGGCGGTCAGCTCGGCGATCTGGCCGGCAATGTCCTGCGTGGCGTTCGCGGTCTGCGTCGCCAGTGACTTCACTTCGGAAGCGACCACGGAGAAGCCGCGTCCGGACTCCCCGGCGCGCGCCGCCTCGATCGTGGCGTTGAGGGCGAGCAGATTGGTCTGCGCCGCGATGTCGGCGATCATGCCGACGACCTTGCCGATATTGCCCGTCACTTCGCGCAAGCGGGCGATCGCCTCGTTCATCTGCCCGGCATCGAGCACGGCCTGTTGCGTGATCGACAGGCTCTGCCGGGCGCGCTGGCCGATATCGGCGATGTTGGCCGACATCTCCTCCGTGGCGGCGGCGGTCTGGATCGACTTTTCCCGGACGACCACCGATGCGCTCGCGACCTTGCCGACCGTATCCTTGATGAAGGCGGTGGCGCGGCCGGTTTCGGTGGCCGTGGAGACGAACTGCTCGACCGCTTCGCTGATGGTGTTGTCCAGGTTGCCGATCCGGAATCGCAGGGTCGCGGCGGTCTGATCGATGGCGGAGGCCCGCCGCCGTGCATCGGCTTCCTCGTACTCGCGGTTCATCGTCATCGCGGTGTTGACGTCGTAGGTCAGCACTCGTTCGATCACGAAAAGATCCTCGGCGAATTGCCGCGGTGTGAACAGCGAGCGGCGGCGGCTCTCGAGGCAGAGCTCGCGGAACAGCGAGAAAGCGATCGAGGAGCGAGCCCTGGCGCGAACGCGGGCCTCCCTCTCGAGCAGACAGAGCCGCTCGGCCGAAGTGACGTAGTTCTCGTCGTAATCGCCTTCGAACAACAGGCGGAAATGCGCGGCGGAGGCTGGGTAGAGCGTCTCCGATACGGGGGCGACGCTGTTGCGAAGCTCGCTGTGGATGGAAAAGGCGCGCTCGAAATCGGCTGCAACCAACTGGTCGATCACGTCGTCGACCAAAGGGCGGTAGAGGCGCAGACGTGTGCGCTGCTTCTCGCCGTAGCCGATCGCCAGCAGCCGGCGTTGAATCTGTTCCATCAACACGGGCACGCGGCGACCCTCGTTCGCGGCCGGGATGGCGGCCACGAGCGCCGATGTTGTGGCAATACCCTTAAAAAAGCACCAACGCTGCAAGCTGGCTCACGATTTCCGGTCAGTGTCCGAGCAAGACGAAAACCGTCCTAATTCGGCGCAAAATGCATAGCACACTGAAAGTACCTGCCGCTTGACCCGGCAAAATCGTGGGTCCACATTCGTTTTTGAGCTGTTCCAAGGAAAAGCTGCCCGATGGGGCGAAGCTGCCGGAAGCGCTCAGCCTGACCCAGACCCAGGGAGGGGGTGGGCGGGCATCAGAGACGGGTCACAGGAGATGTGCTCATGACCACTGTTTCGCTGACGGTGAACGGCAAAGCCGTCACCGCCAATGTCGACCCGCGCACGCTGTTGGTGCAGCTTCTTCGCGAAGATCTGAGACTGACCGGCACCCATGTCGGTTGCGACACCAGCCAGTGCGGCGCCTGCGTCGTGCATCTCGACGGCAAGGCCGTCAAATCCTGCACCACGCTGGCCGTCTCGGTCGACGGTGCGAACGTGACCACCATCGAGGGGCTGGCCGATGGCGCCACCCTGCACCCGATGCAGGAGGCGTTCCGCGAGCATCACGGCCTGCAATGCGGCTTCTGCACGCCCGGCATGATCATGGCCGCCGTCGACATGGTGAACCGACGCGGCCACGAGCTCGACGAGAAGACGATCCGCGAGGATCTCGAAGGCAACATCTGCCGCTGCACGGGCTACCATAACATCGTCAAGGCGATCGCCGCCGGTGCGGAGGCGATGGGCAAGAGCGCGGCGCCGGTGCGCCAGGCTGCCGAGTGAGGCACCCGCCTGCGCCCCGTGGCGCGGGTTTTCATCCTTCATGCGTTCCAGCAGTGAGGCGTCCGAAAGAGGCGCTGTGCGAGGAGGGAACACCATGTCCGTTACCGGAATCGGCGCCGCAGTCCGCCGCAAGGAAGATCACCGCTTCATCACCGGCCAGGGCCGCTATACCGACGACGTCAACCGTCCGGGGCAGGCTCATGCCTACTTCCTGCGCTCGCCCCATGCCCATGCCAAGATCGGGTCGATCGACACCAAGGCCGCCGCGGCGATGCCGGGCGTGCTTGGCATCTTCACCGGTGCCGATCTCGCCGCCGACAAGATCGGCGGGTTGATCTGCGGCTGGATGATCCACAACAAGGACGGCTCGCCGATGCGTGCCGGTCCGCACCCGGCGCTGGCGCAGGGCAAGGTGCGCTATGTCGGCGACCATGTCGCCGTGGTGGTTGCCGAGACCCTGGCGCAGGCGCGCGACGCGGCAGAGGCGATCGTGGTCGATTACCAGGAGCTGCCGGCGGTGGTCGACACCGCCACGGCCATCGGCGCCAAGACCGTTGTCCATGACGAGGCGCCCGACAACAGCGTGTTCAACTGGCATCTCGGCGACAAGGACGCGACCGAGAAGGCGTTCAAGGCGGCCAAGCACGTCACGAAGCTTGACCTCGTCAACAATCGGCTGGTGCCGAACGCGATGGAGCCGCGCGCTGCCGTCGGCGATTACGATGCCGGAGACGGCATCTTCACACTCTATACGACCAGCCAGAACCCGCATGTGGCGCGGCTCGTGCTCTCTGCCTTTATCGGCATCGCGCCGGAGAACAAGTTGCGCGTGATCGCGCCGGATGTCGGCGGCGGCTTCGGCTCGAAGATCTTCATCTATGCCGAGGAGACGGTCTGCGTCTGGGCGGCGAAGAAGGTCGGGCGGCCGGTGAAGTGGACGGCGGACCGGACGGAGGCCTTCCTTTCCGACGCACATGGCCGAGACCACGTCACCCACGCGGAACTCGCGACCGACGCGGAGGGCAAGATCCTCGGCATGAGGGTGCACACCACGGCCAATCTCGGCGCCTATCTTTCGACCTTCTCCTCCTCGGTGCCGACCTATCTCTACGCCCCGCTGCTCTCGGGCCAGTACGACATCCCGGCGATCTATTGCGAGGTCGACGCGGTCTACACCAACACCGCCCCGGTCGATGCCTATCGCGGCGCCGGGCGACCGGAGGCGACCTTCGTGGTCGAGCGGCTGGTCGAGGTCACGGCGCGCCAGCTCGGCAAGGATCCGGCCAAGTTCCGGCTGCAGAACTACATCAAGAAGTTCCCGCATCAGACGCCGGTCATCATGATGTACGACACCGGCAACTACAGCGCCTCGCTGAAGAAGGCGCTGGAGATGATCGACTACAAGGGGCTGGGCAAGCGCAAGCGCGACTCCGCCCGCAACGGCAAGCTGCGCGGCATCGGCTTCTCCTCCTACATCGAGGCCTGCGGCATCGCGCCTTCGGCGGCGGTGGGCTCGCTTGGAGCGGGCGTGGGCCTGTGGGAATCGGCGGAGGTCAGGGTCAATCCGGTTGGGACCGTCGAGGTGCTGACCGGTTCGCACAGCCATGGCCAGGGCCATGAGACGACCTTCGCCCAGCTCGTCTCGGACCGGCTCGGCATTCCGATCGACAATGTCTCGATTATCCACGGCGACACCGACAAGGTGCAGATGGGCATGGGCACCTATGGCTCGCGCTCGGGCGCGGTCGGCATGTCGGCGATCTTCAAGGCGCTCGACAAGGTCATCGCCAAGGGCAAGAAGGTCGCCGCCCATGTGCTGGAGGCGGATGAGGCCGATATCGACTTCGCCGACGGGCATTTCGCGGTGAAGGGCACCGACCGGAAGCTCGATTTCGGCTCCTGCGCGCTGCAGGCCTATATCGCCCACAAGTTCAACGGGCAGGAGCTGGAGCCGGGGCTGAAGGAGGGGGCGTTCTACGACCCGACCAACTTCACCTTCCCGGCCGGCGTCCATATCTGCGAGGTCGAGATCGATCCGGACACGGGTGTGACCCGGATCGATCGCTGGGCGGCGGTCGACGATTTCGGCAACATCATCAACCCGATGATCGTCGAGGGGCAGGTCCATGGCGGCATCGCTCAGGGCGTCGGCCAGGCGCTGCTGGAAGGCGCGCGCTACAATGACGACGGCCAGCTCGTGACCGCGAGCTTCATGGACTACTGCATGCCGCGCGCGGACGACCTGCCGTCCTTCGATGTGGGCATGACGGTGACGCCATGCCCGTCGAACCCGCTCGGCATCAAGGGCTGCGGCGAGGCCGGAGCCATCGCATCGCCCCCCGCCGTCATCAACGCCATCACCGACGCGCTCGGCCATGAGGACATCGCGATGCCGGCCACACCCCAGGCGGTGTGGCGCGCGGCGCAGAAGTCGATCAGCCGCATGGCGGCCGAGTGAGCTGAAAGGAAGAGCAAATGTACGCTTTCACCTATCACAAGCCCACAAGCGCCCGGCAGGCGGCGACGCTGCTTGCCAAGAAGGAGGACGCCAAGCTGCTGGCCGGCGGCCATACCTTGCTGCCGACGATGAAGCAGCGGCTGGCCTCGCCGACCGCGCTCGTCGATCTCGGTGGCTGCGCCGATCTCAAGGGCATCGCCCGCAAGGGCCGCAACCTCGTCATCGGCGCGATGACGACCCATGCCGAGGTCGCTGCCTCGGCTGAGGTGCAGGAAGCCATTCCGGCGCTCGCCTTCCTCGCCGACCATATCGGCGACCCGCATGTGCGCCACCGCGGCACGATCGGCGGCTCGGTCGCCAACAACGACCCGGCGGCGGACTATCCTGCGGCGCTGCTGGCGCTCGGCGCCACAGTCGTCACCAACAAGCGCAAGCTGACCGCCGACGAGTTCTTCACCGGGCTCTACGAGACGGCGTTGGAAGAGGGCGAGATCATCACGAAGGTCTCGTTCCCGCTGGCATCGAAGGCGGGCTACGCCAAGTTCCGCAATCCGGCCTCCCGCTATGCCATGGTCGGCGTCTTCGTCGCCAAGCGCGGCAGCGAGATCCGCGTCGCGGTGACGGGGGCGGGCGAGGGCGGCGTCTTCCGCTGGCCGGAAGCGGAAGCGGCGCTCAAGACGCGCTTTGCGCCGAAGTCGCTCGACGGGCTCAAGCACACGGCTGACGGCATCAACGGCGACATTCACGCCGACCCCGAGTACCGCGCCCACCTGATCGGCTCCATGGCCAAGCAAGCCGTGGCGCAGGCGACGGCGAAGGCGGGCTGACGGCCGAGGGTTTGTCCGAGGCGTGGCGGCACATGCTCCGTGATGCCCGGGCTCGACCCGAGCATCTCGTGAAGGCGAGGCGTGCTTCTTCCGGCAGGAGATTCTCGGGTCAGCGCTTCGCGCTGCCCCCAGAATGACGATCTACGGAGATGCTTCAGTAGAAGAAACGTTCCTCGGCGATCCGGCCGTTCGCGACGGTGTAGAGACCGACCTCGTCCATCACTCGGCGTTCGCCGGTCTCCTTGACGGTGACGTCGACATGGAAGCGGACGGCGAACTGGTCGCCGTTGAGATAGGGGCCTTCGCTGCTGAACTCGTGCATCTCGTGGTTCGCGACCCACCACTCGCCCTTCTGCCTGACGGCTTCCTTGCCGCGGCAGACGGCMATCGGGCCGGACATGTTCTCGTAGCTGACGATGTCGTCGGCGTTGAAGCGGTTGGCGGCCTCGTGGTGCTTGCCCTCCTTGAGCAGGGCAACGAAGTCCTTGGCGATCTGATCGGTGGTCATGATCTGCGCTCCGTCGTTCAGGCATAGCGAGCCTGGAGTTTCCTACCGCCCTGCCATGTCAGCAGCATGGCCGTGCGCGCCGCGCCTTCCTTCATCCTGCCCGCCGCGATAGAAAATCGGTCATGCTGAACGCTTCCCGCATTCCCGCCTCCATCGACGCCACGCTCGCCCTGCTGCAGTCGCAGGGCTATGTCGCCGACCGCGCGCTGGCGACAGTGCTGTTTCTGGCGCTCCGGATGAAGCGCCCGCTGCTGCTCGAAGGGGAGGCCGGCACCGGCAAGACCGAGATCGCGAAGGTGCTCGCCGCGGGCCTGGGCCGGCGGCTCATCCGGCTGCAATGCTATGAGGGGCTCGACCTTGCCTCCGCCGTCTACGAGTGGAACTATTCCGGGCAGATGATGGCGATCCGCCTCGCCGAGGCCGGCGGCGTTGCCGAGGATCGCGAACGGCTGGAAGGCGATATCTTCTCCGAGAAATATCTGGTGAAGCGGCCGCTGCTGCAGGCGCTCGAACCGCAGGACGGCGGTGCGCCGATCCTGCTGATCGACGAGCTCGACCGCACCGACGAGGCCTTCGAGGCTTTCCTGCTCGAAGTGCTGGCCGATGCGCAGGTGACGATCCCGGAGTTCGGCACGGTGAAGGCTGCCGAACCGCCGATCGTGATCCTGACCTCGAACCGCACGCGCGAGATCCATGACGCGCTGAAGCGGCGCTGCCTCTATCACTGGGTCGGCTATCCCGACGCGGCGCGCGAACTCGCCATCCTCAAGGCAAAGGTGCCGGACGCGCCTGCCAAGCTCTCGAAGCAGGTCGTCGGCTTCGTGCAGGCGATCCGCAAGGAGGAGCTGTTCAAGGCGCCGGGTGTGGCCGAGACGCTGGACTGGGCGACGGCGCTGGTCGAGCTCGACGCCGTTGCGCTCGATCCGGCCATCGTCTCCGACACGCTGGGCGCGCTGCTGAAGTACCAGGACGATATCCAGGCGATGCAGAGCTCCAAGGTGAAGGAGTTGCTGGATCAGGCCAAGGCCGAGGTGGGTCGCTAGTCTTCAACTCGCGACAACAAGCGACATCGGCGGAGCAGCGTGAGGAGGGGTGTCGTGAACGCAGACATCAAGGCCGTTGAAGCGACGGTGCGGACTTATCTCGATGGGCTCTATGAGGGGGATGCGGAAAAGCTCGCGCATGTCTTTCATCCGACAAGCGCGCTCACCACCGCCCGCGAGGACGGCACGCTCCACATCGTCCCGCGCGATCAATGGCTCGATCTCGTTCGGAACCGGCCTTCGCCCCACGCGGCGGGGCTGCAGCGCGACGACCATATCCTGACCATCGATCTCGTCGGGCCGACGCTGGCGCTGGTCAAGGTCAAATGCCAGATGCCGCCGCGCTACTTCACCGATCTGCTCTCGCTGCTGAAGATCGAGAGCCGCTGGCAGGTTGTCCAGAAGGTGTTCATGACGGAGACGAAGCCGGTATGATCAACCTCGGCCATCATCCTGAGGAGCCGCGCAGCGGCGTCTCGAAGGATGCTTCAGAGCGAACTGGAACATCCTTCCAGACGCGGGCGGTGCCCGCTCCTCAGGAGGAGGGTTGAGCTATGTGCTGTCCCCCATGACCGGAAAGCTCTCCGAGAACGTTGCCTATTTTGCGCGAGCCTTGCGCGCGGCCGGGCTGCCGGTCGGGTCCGGGGCGGTGGTCGAGGCGGTCGAGGCCTTGGGCGATGGTGCATTGGGCGACCGAGACGACGTCTACTGGGCCCTCCACGCGATCTTCGTGAAGAAGCATGAGGACAGCCCGATCTACGACCAGGCGTTCCGGCTGTTCTGGCGCCGCCGCAACCTGATCGAGAAGATCATGGCGCAGATGTCGCCGGTTTCGCCCGGGGCCGAGCGCCAGCCGGAGAAGGCCGAGGCGGGGGCGTTGCGCGTGGCCGAGGCCTTCTCGCCGCCGGCCCGCGAGGATGAGCCGCCGGTTGAGCTGACTGAGCTTACGGCGCGGCTGACGGTCTCGGATCGCGAGATGCTGAAATCGCGCGACTTCGCGCAGATGACCGCGGCGGAAATCGCCCGCGCCAAGCAGCTCATGGCCGAATTGAGGCTGCCGGACGACAGCGTGCCGACGCGGCGGTTCAGGCCCCTGGCGCATGGACGGACGATCGATCTGCGCCGTACGCTCCGGCAATCGCTCAGGGGAGGCGGCGGCTCGATCGACCTGGCCTTCCGTGAGCGGCGCGAGATGCATCCGCCGATCGTGGCGCTGGTCGATATCTCCGGCTCGATGGCGGAGTATTCGCGCATATTCCTGCATTTCCTGCATGCGCTGACCGAGAAGCGCCGGCGCGTGCATTCATTCGTCTTCGGCACCCGGCTGACCAACGTCACCCGGATGCTGAAGGCGCGCGATCCGGACGAGGCGCTGGCGCTTGCCGGGAGGGCGGCGCCGGATTGGGAGGGTGGCACCCGCATCTCCGCGGCACTGCACGAGTTCAACCGCGTCTGGTCGCGGCGCGTGCTGGCGGGCGGGGCGGTGGTGCTGCTCTTCACGGACGGGCTCGAGCGCCATCTCGACGACAGCCTCGCCTTCGAAATGGACCGGCTGCACCGTTCCTGCCGGCAGCTGATCTGGCTCAACCCGCTGCTGCGTTACGACGCCTTCGCGGCGCGGGCGAGCGGCATCCGGGCGATGCTGCCGCATGTCGACAGCTTCCGGCCGATCCACAATCTCGCTGCCATGGCGGATCTCTGCACGGCGCTTTCGCGGGAGGTGGGGCGTGAGAACGATCCGCGCCTGTGGTTGAAACGGGCGCAGGTACCGAGGATCAGCGCCTGAAGCGGCCGTGCTGCAGGAAGTGGATGGTCTGGGCCATGGCTTCCGGATCGCGCATGATCAGGGGATGGCTCGTCGGCAGGACGATGTGGTCGCTCATGCCGGCGACGCGGGTGCGCTCGACCGAGACGCGCCCGTCATTGGGGCCGGGCAGCACCAGCGACGCGAAGACATAGAGCGAGCGATCCCCGGCGATGACGCCGAGCGGGTAGTCCACCTCTCCGAGCAGGCGGCACAACTCCTCGCTGCGCTGCGTCGCGAGCTGCCCGCCTGCCGGGCCAAAGGCGCTCTGATACAGCCAGTTCCGCTGCAGCAGGTCGGCGATCTCGCTGCCCTCGTTCGGCGGGGCGAGCATGACCACGCGGCCGAGCCGCTCCGGGGGGAAACGGTTGATGTAGGCGCGGGCGACGAGCCCGCCCATCGAATGGGTGACGAAGTGGAGATGCCCGGTCAGCGCGGCCTCGAAGGTCGCGATCGGGTCGTGAAGCCCTTCCACGATCTCGGACAGATCCTGCCGGCGCGAGGGGTAATCGAGATTGAGGACGCGATAGCCCGCCGCCGTGAGGGCCTGTTCGAGCAGCTTCATGGAGGTTGCGCGGCGCAGTATGCCGTGCAGCAGGACGACGCCGTCTTGGCCGGTCGCGGCCATGGATTTCCTCGGATCTGAGCGGGAAGGGCTTTGAACTTGGCAGAGCGCTAGCACATATATCGGCTGAGCATAACGACCGTGCTGGGTTCGCTCGACGCGAACCGGCCATTGGCGCATAAGATCGCATCTCGTTTCCGCGTCATCCGCGAAAGGCCCGGCGATGATCAGCACCGACACCGACATCCTGCGCGCTGCCGAGGAGTGGAGCCGCGGTGGCCGGCATGTGGCGATCGCCACGGTGGTCGAGACCTGGGGCTCGGCGCCGCGCCCGGTCGGCTCGCATCTCGTCATCGACGGCGAGGGCAATTTCCTCGGATCGGTCTCCGGCGGCTGTGTCGAGGGCGCGGTGGTGGCCGAGGCCGCCGAGGTGATTGCCGACGGCAAGGCGCGCATGCTGGAATTCGGCGTTGCCGACGAGGCGGCCTGGAAGGTCGGCCTCTCCTGCGGCGGCCGCATCAAGGTCTATGTCGAGAAGGTGAACTGAGATGGCCTCCTGGGAAACGCTGATCGCCTTCGCGACGGTGACGATCCTTGTCGCCTATTTTCCGGGGCCGGCGCTGCTCTACACCGCTGCCCAGACGATCAGCCATGGCCGCAAGGCTGGCCTGATGGCGATGCTCGGAATCCATCTCGGCTGCTATGTCCACGTCTTTGCCGCCGCCTTCGGCCTCTCCGCCGTGTTCAAGCATGTGCCGGAACTCTACATGGCGGTGAAGATCGCCGGAGCGATCTATCTGGTCTGGATCGGCATCGGCATGATCCGCTCGCGGATGGGCGCGCCCGATCAGCCTGTCGCGCCTCCGAAGACGGTGAAGCGCGCCCTGCTCGATTCCTTCATCGTCGAGATCCTGAACCCGAAGGTCGCGCTGTTCTTCATCGCGCTCTTGCCGCAGTTCGTCGATCCCGCCGCCTCGCTGCCGGTCTGGGTGCAGTTCCTGATCCTCGGCACGATCGTCAATTTTGCCTTCTCCTCGGCCGATCTCGTCACTGTCTTCGGCGCCTCCTTCGTCGTCGGCGCGATGAAGAAGACCAGGGCGGGGTTCGCCTTCGGACGCTGGATCGGCGGCTCGCTGATGATCGGGCTGGGGCTGAAACTCGCGGTGGACAGGGGCTGAGCCCGTGGATCTCTCACTCCTCGCGGCGCTCAATGCCGAGCGCCAGGCACGCCGCGCCACCGTGCTCGTCACCGATATCGCCAGCGGTGCGCAGCGGCTCGTCAGGCAGGCGGCGATTACCGGCGATCCGCTGGCCGAGCCGCTGGAACGGCAGCTGCGCATGGGCAAGAGCGGCATGGTCGAGGTCGAGGGTGTCCAGTACTTCCTCACCGTGCAGGCCCCGCATCCGCGGATCGTGGTGACGGGCGCCGTTCATATCTCGCAGGCGATGGCGCCGATGGCGAAGACGCTCGACCTCGACCTCGTCATCATCGACCCCCGCACCGCCTTCGCGACGCCCGAGCGTTTTCCGGAGACCGAGTTGCTGGCGGAATGGCCGGATGAGGCCATCGGCCGGATCGGCCTCGACAGATACACTGCCTTCGTCGCCCTGACGCATGATCCGAAGATCGACGATCCCGGCCTGGAAGCGGCGCTGCGTTCGGACTGCTTCTATGTCGGCGCGCTCGGCAGCCGGAAGACCCATGGCAAGCGTGTCGAGCGCCTGACCGCGGCGGGCTTCGATACTGCCGCGATCGAGCGCATCCGCGCGCCGATCGGGCTCGATATCGGGGCGGTTTCGCCGGCGGAGATCGCGCTCGCGATCCTCGCGGAGATCGTCTCGACTTTGCGCGGCCCGCGCCGCAAGCCGGCCTGAAAGGCGCAGCAGATGAGGTTCGGGCCCGTCCCCATCGCCGAGGCTGTCGGCTGCATTGCGGCGCATACGATTCGCGCCGGCGGGGCGACGGTGAAGAAGGGCGCCACGATCAAGGCGGAGATGGCGGCGCGGCTCCAGGAAGCCGGTGTCCGCGAGATCGTCGCGGTCCGTCTGGAGCCTGGCGATATCGGCGAGAACGCAGCTGCCGAGCGCCTGGCCGCACAGATGACCGGCGAGGCGATTACCGCCGAGCTGCCCTTCACCGGCCGGGTCAACATGTTCGCCGCCGCGGCGGGCGTTCTCAAGATCGACGTGGCCGCCATCGATGCCTTCAACGCGGTGGATGAGGCGATCACGGTCGCGACACTGCCGGCCCTCAAGGCAGTGGTGGCGGGCGAGCTCGTTGCGACGGTCAAGATCATTCCCTACGCGGTTGCCGAGACCCAGATGCAGCAGGCGCTGGCGGCGCTCGGGGCCGGGCCGGCCATCGCGGTCGCACCCTATCGTCCATCGCGGGTGGCGGTGATCTCGACCCTGTTGCCGGGCCTCAAGCCGAGCGTCGTCGACAAAACCTTGCGGATCATGGAGGAGCGTCTGGCGCCGGCACAGGCCGTTCTGGCGGCCGACAAGCGCGTGCCGCATCAGCCGCGGCCGCTCGCCGAGGCCATTGCCGAGCAGGCGAAGGGAAATGCCGACATCATCGTGGTGTTCGGCGCCTCGGCCATCACCGACCGGCGCGACGTCATTCCGCAGGCTCTGGTGGAAGCCGGCGGCGAGGTCGAACATCTCGGCATGCCGGTCGACCCCGGCAATCTGTTGATGCTCGGCAGGCTCGAAGGCAAGCCGGTGATAGGGGCGCCCGGCTGTGCTCGCTCGCCGAAGGAAAACAGCTTCGACTGGGTGCTGCAGCGCAGCCTCGCCGGCATCCGGGTCGGACGGTCGGACGTCCAGCGGATGGGCGTCGGCGGGCTGCTGATGGAGATCGTCTCGCGGCCGCAGCCGCGCGCGCCCGGGCATGGCGAAGCCGGCTCGATTGCCGGAATCGTGCTCGCCGCCGGGCAGTCGACGCGCATGGGGGCAAGCAACAAGCTGCTTCAGCCGCTGCGCGGCAAGCCGATCCTGCGTCACGCAGTGGAGGCGCAGCTCGAAGCCGGCCTGTCTCCGGTCCTCGTCATTACCGGTCACGAGCAGGGTGCCGTCGCGGCTGCCCTTGCGGATCTGCCTGTCCGGGTCGTGCACAACCCCGATTATGCCTCGGGCCTGGCGAGCTCCTTGAAAACCGGGATCGCGGCCCTGCCCGGCGAGGTGCGGGGCGCGGTGGTTTCGCTCGGCGACATGCCGAACGTGACCCCGAATGTGATCGAGCGGCTGATCGACGCGCATGGAGCGCGGCCGGAGGCGCTCGCCGTCGTGCCCACGCTGTTCGGGCAGCGGGGCAACCCGGTGCTGCTGGCGCGAGAGGTTTTCCCGGCAGTGTCGTTGCTCACGGGCGATCGCGGGGCGCGGCGGCTGCTCGACGAAGCCGGCGAGCGGGTGGTCGAGGTCGCCTTCGAAGATCCGGCGATCGCGATCGACGTCGATACGCCGGAGGCGTTGCGGGCGCTGCAGGGCTGAGCGTCAGAGGAGCCAGTGCAGGCTCAGCGAGCCATAGGCGTTCGAAGGCCGGTCGCTTGTTCTCTGCCAGCCGCCGGACAGGCGCCATTCCAGATTGAGGAATCGCAGGCCCGTGAGGTGAAGCCCGAGCCGCAGCTTGCGATAGTCTTGCTCGCGATAGGCCTCGACTTCGGGGCCGACATAGAACCCGGTCGGCATCTGCCAGCCGGGTGCAAGCCGCCCCCAGAGCCGATGATTGACCGAGGAAACATAGGCATTGGCCTGCAGCATCATGCCATCGGCAGGCATTGCCCAGAGATCGGCCTGGAGCCGCGCGCCGTAGCGCGTCGTGATCATCGATGGACCGAAGGTTTCGACGCTCTGCTCGCTTTCGACGTCGGAGCCGGCATAAAGCGCGAAAAAGCTGTCGCCAATGCGCCATTCATAGCCCAGCATCGCCTGTGACTCGGCTTTGTAGGTGGTGCCATGCGGTGGCTGGCGGCGCGTCTGTTCCTGCGAGCCCCCGGCTTTGAGGAAGAGCCTGAAGCCACTTTCGGCAAGCCCGCCGCCGAGCGCCCGTTTCGTGCCGACCGATGCGAAGGTTTTTGTCGGCCCCGCTTCCATCGAGCCGAATATCACCACCGAGACGGGGGAACGCTCGTCCGAGGCCTCCTCCGCACAAGGCAGATCGACAGGAGCGGCTGTCACGACAAGCACCAGCCCGGCCCGCTTGGCCTTGCCCCAGCCATACGCCACGCACACCCCCCGATAACGCGATGTCGCGGGCGCCGACCCACGTACCGGTTGAGATTGCAGCAGGTTGGCATTAAAGTTGCAAGGGTTTGTTAACCAACCGGGAGCAGCCTCGACATATCCGGCAAAGCTTTCATTCCGTTTCAGGAGAGGAGGTGGCGATGGTCTCGGCAGACTTCATCAAGCAGCTGGAAGGCTACGGGCTGACAACGGCGACGATCCTCTATCGTATGCCGGATCACCTCCACGTCCTGCAGACCTATATCTGGCAGCAATACGACCTGGCGCCTCGCTTTCCGGTGCTTCAGGAATTTCTCGCCTTCTGGCGGCGCGAGCTCGATGGACCGCTTCATTCGGTCACCGTCGCGCATTCACGCCTGATCCGGCCGGCCGAAATCCGCAACCTGAACGGCGTGCTGACGCTGCACTGAGCAGGCCGCCCTTGGGGTGGCCTTGAGCGCCGGACATTGAACGCCTGCGCGGGGCGTGCTTGTTGGGCGGCGGTCGGCCATGCTAGGCGGGCGCTTCCGCTTCGGCACGGCCTTTGTTCCCTTGTCATCTTCCCTGCGCACCTCCGGACTTCTCACGGCTCTCGCCGGACTGCCCGGGGAACGGATTGCGGTCGGTACGATCGTCGCCGCACTTCAGGACCGGGCCTACGCCCTGCTCGTCGTGCTGCTCGGCCTGCCGAACTGCCTTCCGATGCCGCCGCCGATCCCGTTGGTCTGCGGTCTGGTCCTCGCCTTCATTGCCCTGCAGATGCTGATGGGCCGGCGGATGCCGTGGCTTCCGCAGGCGCTGCTCAACCGCAGCATCGGCAAGCCCGAGCTCAATCGCGCTGTGCAGCGGGCGCTTCCAGCGCTGGTCCGGCTCGAACGCTTCTCCAAGCCGCGCCTGACGATGCTGGGCAGCCCCTACGCGGTCCCGATACTGGGACTTCTGATACTGGTCCTGGCGCTGGGTCTGATCGTCGCAGCGCCGTTCATCGGCCAGATACCGCTCGGCCTCGCCGTCTGTCTGGTTGGACTCGGCCTCGTCGAGCGCGACGGGGTGCTGATCATCATCGGGGCGGTCTTCGGTGCGGCGGGGCTGCTGCTCAGCGCCGGTTTCGCCTACGCGATCTTCAGCGGCATCCACGAGCTGCTGTTCTGAAGACGGATTTCAGGCGGCAACGAGGACTTCAGCAAAAGGGTTGTTGAGATCCAGCAGCCGGTCGATCTCATTGGCGGGCACAGCCTTCGAGAACAGGAAGCCCTGGAGCTCATGGCAGCCGATTGCCTGCAGGAAGCGATGCTGCTCGGCCGTCTCGACGCCTTCGGCGCAGACGCGCAGGCCAAGTGCGCGGCCGAGATGCGCCATGGAGTGAACCAGAATCGCGGATTCGCCGGTTGCTTCCATGTATTCGAGGAACGAACGGTCGATCTTGATCTTGTCGAAGGCAAAGCGCCGCAGATAGATCAAGCTCGAATAGCCGGTGCCGAAATCGTCGAGCGCCAGTCCGACGCCATGAGCGCGGATATCCATCATCGCGGTCTCGGCCGCATCGGCATCCTCGATCAGCACGCCTTCGGTGAGCTCGAGCTCCAGCTGTGCCGGATCGAAATCGGTCTCCTCGATGATGCGGATGACGTTGGCGACGAAGTCCTTGTGGCGGAACTGGATCGGCGAGACGTTGACGGCGAGCCGGACGCCCGACCAGCGCCTGGCTTCCGTGCAGGCGCGCCGCAGCACCCATTCGCTTAGCGGCACGATCAGGCCACGTTCCTCGGCGATGGCGATGAAGTCCGATGGCGGGATCATGCCATGCACCGGGTGCGGCCAGCGCACCAGCGCCTCGACGCCGACGATGGTGGAGCCGTCGACGGAGACCTGCGGCTGGTAGTGCAGCGTCAGCTCGTCGTTCTCGATGGCGCGGCGCAGATCATCCTCGACCATCCGCTTGAGCTGCAGCGACCGATTCATCTGCGTCTCGAAGAAGGCAAACCGATTCCGGCCGTTGTTCTTGGACTGGTAGAGCGCCGTATCCGCCAGTTTCAGCAGCATCTCGCGGTCCTTGCCGTCGCGCGGGCCCATCGCGATGCCGATCGAGCAGCCGATCGTGACCTCGATGCCCATGACGAGGAAGGGCTCGGTAAGGCGCGCAAGGATGCGTTCCGCCAGCGCGGTGCAGCGGGCGGGCGTGGCCTGCGTCTGAATGATGCCGAACTCGTCACCCCCGATGCGCGCGACCGTGCCTTCGGCCGGCGTGGCGCTTGCGAGCCGCGTGGCGACCTGCCGGATCAGCTCGTCGCCCGCAGTATGGCCATAGGTGTCGTTGACCGCCTTGAAGCGATCGAGGTCGATCAGCATCACCGCAAGGCTTTGGCCGTCCTGCTGCATATCGGCGAGGGTCTGGTCGAGAGTCAGGTCGAAGCTGCGCCGGTTCGGCAGGAGCGAGAGCTCGTCCTGGCCGGCGAGACGCTGGATCTGGCGCTCGCGCAGTTCGATCTGCCCGGCGGCTGCGCGCAGGCGCTGAACGACGAAAATGAAGATCGCCGAAAACAGCAATGCCACTGCGATCAGGGCCCAGAGGAACCGGTGCAGCATGACGTCGCCGGGGCGAGCCGGTGTCCAGCTCAGCCAGCCGGAGACCGCCCCGTCGGGAGCCCGCAATGCCAACCCGTTAAGCGCGTCGCTAGGCTGCGCGGCGACCAGGCGGATGTCGGCAATGCGATAGCGGTTGGACAGCTCAGCCAGCAGGCCTGTCGATATGTGCCGGTAGGCAAGCAGGAAGAGCGCTTCCGGCGTGCTCGCGGCGTTGAACGGCATGACGCGTGAAAGGTCGACGACCGTCAGCATCAGGGTTTCGTCCCCGTCCCGGACAATCGTCGAACGCGTGGCTCCGAACTGTGGAAGGATCTCCTCGCCGACGGCGGCGGAAACCGGAGATTCCTTCGCACCGTGCAGCAACATCTCGAGATGGCGCAGCCCTTCCGCACCCGCCCGGCCCAACTGCGTGTCCGTCTCGATGCCGGCCAGCACGATGCCGCGCGCGGACGCGATATAGGCCCCGTCGAAATCGGCGAACTGACCGCGCAGGCGTTTGAAGGCCGCCTGAAGCGCGGGCTTGGGATCTTCCCCCTCCAAGGCATCCGGCAGCTCGCCGGTCGCGGTCAGGCCCTGCAGGCGCAGTTCATTGGCCTTGATCTGGGCGTTGAAGGCGGCCTCGATCCGTTCCGCCTGGCGTTGCACTTCGAGGCGATTGGCCTCGCGGGTGATCGCGATGACGACGCCGATGCCGGCTGCCATCAGGAGCAGGAACGCGCAGCCGAGAGTCACCACCGTGCTCGCGAACATACGAGCGGAGGCCCCCGCATTCGTCATCTTCGCGGCAAACGGTTGCAGCATTCGTTATCCAAGGCAGGTCGTTGCCGCGATCTAAAGCCGAAATTATTGATATCCCGTTGCCGTTCGATGGCATCAGGAGTCGGAGGGGAGGTAAGGCGGGCGCGGGATCGCCATGTGGGCCGCCCGCAAAGCGGCGGACCAGCGCTCGCGCAGGTCGTGGAAATAGGGCTCCCCAGCCTCGATCCGCCGGTTGAGTTCGAGATCGTCGGCATCGCGCCGCATGACGAGCAGGTCGATCGGCAAGCCGACGCCGAGATTGGAACGCATCGTCGAATCCATCGAGATCAATCCGACCTTGAGGGCATCGTAGAGATGCGTCTTGAAGGTCACGGCACGGTCCAGAATTGGCTTGCCGTATTTGTGCTCGCCGATCTGGAGGAAGGGCGCGTCCACACCGCATTCGATGAAGTTGCCGGCGCCATAAATCATGAAGAGCCGCATAGGCTGCCCCTTGATCTGGCCACCGAACAACATCGAGATGTCGAACTTGACCCGCGCTTCCTCCAGGGCGGTGCCGTCGATCTCGCGGATATGGCGAATGCAGCGCCCAACGAGCTGCGCGGCCCGGAACATCGAGCTCACATTCTGCAGGGTGTCGACCTCGCCGGTTTCCGGATTGGGCAGGCCTTCGTGCAGGAAGCTCACGACCGACTGGGTGATCGAGAGGTTGCCGGCGGTCATCAGACCGAAGTTCCGGTCGCCCGGCCATGAGAACACGTGGAGCTTGCGGAAGGTCGAGATGTCGTCGAGCCCCGCATTGGTGCGGGTATCGGCGATCATGACGAGGCCATCCTGCACGAGGATTCCGGCGCAGTAGGTCACGGGGCTTGTCCTTGCATCTGCGGCACTCCCGGGGAGGCGCGATCACTGGTTGGCGAAACGGCCCTCGGCCTCGCGGGCGCTGACGAGCACGTTGAGGTTTTCGCCCTCGCCGCCCTGACGCGAGCCGCGGACCGGCGCAGCATCGGCGAAGTCGAGCCCCACGGCCACGCGAACATGCGTATCGATCGGGCATAGGCCGTTGGCGCAGTCGAACCCGATCCAGCCATAGTCGTCCAGATGAACCTCCGCCCAGGCATGGGCGCCATTGCCGTGCGGCAGGCCGTCTGATTGCGCGACATAGCCCGAGACGTAGCGGGCGGGCATGCCGAGATGCCGGGCGCAGGCCATGAAGACATGGGCAATATCCTGCGCGATCGCCTCCTGCTCGGCAAAGGCCGCGATCGCGCCGACGCCGCTGCGGCCGCTGGCATCGACGCAATTCATCCTGTCGCCGACGGCAGCCATGAGAGCATGCATCTGCGACAGCGGCGTGGCGGCGCCCGCCGTCACTTCGTCCGCAAAGCTGCGGAGCGCTTCGTCCTGTCCGGTCAGCAATGTCTCGCGTCGATAGACATCGCAGGGAACCCGTTCGAGGCCGCCGCGAACCACACCGGCGAGATCGATCGTCTCGATCAACCCGTCAATGCGAATGCCGAGCGAAGAGATCGGGCCCTCGGCGTAGAAGCTATGGACGATGTTGCCGTGCGCATCCTGCGTCGCGCGCAAACGGCCGTCGACGCTCGGCTCGATGCGCCAGGACATCACATGCTGGCCATCATGGTCGCGCGGCGTCAGACGCAGGATCTGCGTGATGTGGCGCGCCGGCTCGGCGTAGTCGTAGCTGATCGTGTGGGAAATCCTGATCCGCATGATCCAATCCGAGCGGGTTACCGCAGCCGCGTTTTTGCGGCGAGCCTGAATGCGAGCAAGCCTTTCATTGCAGATACTGCTCGAAAATGGTGTTGCCGAGGCGATTGTTCTCCGTGATGAACTCCTCGATGAACTCGTGCAGCCCATGATCGAAGACATCGTCGATCCGGGTGTTGCTGAGGCCCGCCAGCGTCTTGCGCGCCTGGCGCTGGGCCGCGCCCTGCCGGCCATAGGCGTCGCCGAGATGGTCGAGGAAGCGCGAGATGTTCTCGTAGCAGGCGGCGAGCGAGCGGGGCATGCGGCGGTTCAGGATAAGCAGATCGGCGATCAGGATCGGCTTCACCGCCTCGCGATAGACCCAGTGATAGGCCGTCAGCGCGGAAACCTCGCGCAGCACTGTCGTCCACTGGAAGTAGTCGAGCGAGCCGCCGACCTGCTCGTTGGCCGGCAGCAGCATATGGTACTTCACGTCGAGGATACGAGCGGTGTTGTCGGCGCGCTCGATATAGACGCCCAGTCGCGAGAACCAGTAGCTGTCGTCGCGCAGCATGGTGCGGTAGGCCGAGCCATCGAAGACCAGCGAGACGTTCTTCACCCAGTCGAGAAAGCGGGCGAATTCCTCGCGATCCATGCGCTTCTTCTCGAAGCGCTGCAGTTCCAGCCAGGCGCCGTTCAGCGCATCCCACATCTCCGAGGTCAGCGCCGTGCGCACCGCTCGCGCATTGGAGCGCGCCTGGGCGAGGCAGTTGCGGATCGAGGAGGGGTTGTCGGGATTGAAGGTCAGAAAATCGCAGACATTGCGCTCGTTCGCTTCGCCATACGCCCGGGCGAAGGTGTCCTCGCAGCCGGCGGTCAAGACCGCGCTCTGCCATTCCGTGCCGGCGCCGCCATAGGTCGAGGGCAGGTTGGTGAGGCGGGTGGTCGCGTCGAGGATGCGGGCGAGATATTCGGCCCGCTCGACATAGCGGGAAACCCAGTAGAGGCTGTCGGCAGTACGCGAAAGCATGATCAGCGAGAGCCTTTCCGCAGCAGGGCAGTCGGTTGCGGGGACATGATGGCGTGGCGTGAGGCTGCGTCCGTCATGCGTCGAGCACCCAGGTGTCCTTGGTGCCGCCGCCCTGGCTCGAATTGACGACGAGCGAGCCTTCCTTGAGTGCGACACGGGTCAGCCCGCCGGGCACGCAGGAGATGCCGTTGGCGCCGGAAAGCACATAGGGACGCAGGTCGACATGGCGCGGCGCCACGCCCGAGGCAACGAAGGTCGGGCAGGTCGAGAGCGCCAGCGTCGGCTGCGCGATGAAGCCCTCGGGCTGGGCCTTGAGCTTGCGCCGGAATGTCTCGATCTGCGCCTTGTTGGCGTGCGGGCCGACGAGCATCCCGTAACCGCCGGAGCCGTTGACCTCCTTGACGACGAGCTTCTCGAGATTGTCGAGGACGTAGGCGTTGGCTTCCGGCTCGCGGCAGCGGAAGGTCGGGACGTTCTTCAGGATCGGCTCCTCGCCGGTGAAGAACTTCACGATCTCCGGCATGTAGCTGTAGACCGCCTTGTCGTCGGCGACGCCGGTACCCACCGCGTTGGCCAGCGTGACGTTGCCGGCCTTGTAGGCACCGATGATGCCCGGCACGCCCAGAATCGAGTCGCTGCGGAAGACGAGCGGATCGATGAAATCGTCGTCGATACGCCGGTAGATCACGTCGACGCGCTTCGGCCCCTGCGTCGTGCGCATGTAAACGACGTCGTCCTTGACCAGCAGGTCCGAGCCCTCGACCAGCTCGACGCCGAGCTTGTCGGCGAGGAAGGAGTGCTCGTAGAAGGCCGAATTGTACTGGCCGGGCGTCAGCAGGCAGATCGTCGGGTCGGAGGGGGCGCTGCGCGGTGCGACCGAGCGCAGCGTCGCCAGCAACTGGTCCGGATAATTATCGACCGGCGCGACGCGATGCGTGGCGAAGAGCTCGGGGAAGAGCCTGAGCATCACCTCCCGGTTCTCCATCATGTAGGAGACGCCGGAGGGCGTGCGAGCATTGTCCTCGAGGACGTAGAAGGTATCCGCGTCGACCCGCACCACATCGATGCCTGCGACGTGGCAGTAGATGCCGTGAGGCACCTTGAAATCGACCATTTCGAGTTGGTAGCAGGCGTTCCGGTAGACCAGATCCGGCGGAATGATGCCGGCCTTCAGGCATTCCTTCGGCCCGTAGACATCGGCAAGGAACATGTTGAGCGCGGTGACACGCTGGCGCAGGCCCTTCTCCAGCTTGGTCCATTCCGGCTTGGTCAGGACGCGCGGGATGATGTCGAAGGGGATCAGCCGTTCGGTCGATTCGGCGTCGCCATAGACGGCGAAGGTGATGCCGATGCGGCGGAAGAACAGTTCGGCCTGGCTACGCCTCAAAGCGAGGGTTTCCGGCGGGGCCTCCTTCAGCCAGCGGTCGAGAGCTTCGTAGGCGGGCCGCAGCTCCGTGCCCGAGCCGGTCATTTCATCGAATGCGACCATGCTGCCCTCTTCCCCTTTTCGGCCAGCCTATGCGCATTCGCTGGCGTTCGGGAAGAGGGGGGAGAGGCCGCCAATTGGTCGGGTCTGCCTAATTCATGAGCAAGATTGCGTGAGGTGTTCGCGCAACCGAGCGGAAATACGCGAAGATGAAATCGCGCCGATGGCGGGCACTTCTGCCGCCAAGCCTCGCGGCGAGGGCGCTTCTAGGCGGTTTTAGTCGAAATGGATCGTTCCTGCAGCCAGAGCCTCAAGGCTTCGGCATTGTTCCGATGCTCGTCCTTCGCAGCGTAAAGCAAGGTCACCGGGCCTTCCTTCAGCTTCTCGTCCAGCGTGGCAACGGCCGCCTGCGCCGGCGCTGTGCCGAGTTCGGCAGCATAGGCTGCGCGAAACTCGTCCCAGCGGTCGGGATGGCCGTGGAATTCGTGCCGCAAGGTGTCGCTGGGCGCGATCTCCTTGAGCCAGAGGTCGATCCTGTCCTTGGCGATGCCGCGCGGCCACAACCGATCGACCAGGATTCGCATGCCATCGCTGGGGGCCGGCGAATCGTAGACACGTTTCACTGTCAGCTGCGACATGTGCTCTGCCTCCCGTGGAGGTGGTGTGCGGCTCAGATCAGGCCGAGGCTGCGGAAGCTCGCATGGCCGTCGCGGCCGACGATGATGTGGTCGTGGATGGCGATCCCGAGTGGTTTGGCGATATCGACGAGCTCGCGCGTCATCCGCATGTCGGCCCCCGAGGGGGTCGGGTCGCCGGACGGGTGGTTGTGGACGAGGATGATCGCCGAAGCCGAGAGTTCCAGCGCCCGGCGCATGACCTCCCGCGGATAGACCGGCGTGTGATCGACCGTGCCGGTCTGCTGCACCTCGTCGGCGATCAGTGCGTTCTTCTTGTCGAGGAAGAGGATGCGGAACTGCTCGCGTTCGGCGAAGGCCATCGCCATGCGGCAATAATCGAGCACCGAGGACCAGGAGGACAGGACGGGCCGCTTGGAGACCGCGCCCTTGGCCATGCGCTTCAGCGCGGCTTCGACGATCTTGAGATCGAGCGCCACGCCCTCGCCGACGCCCTTCACCTCGGTGAGACGCGAGGCGGGTGTGGCCAGCACCTCGGCGAAGGAGCCGAAGCGCTGGATCAGCTCCTTGGCGAGCGGCTTGATGTCGCGCTGCGGGATGGAACGAAACAGCAGCAGCTCCAGCAGCTCATAATCGGGCAGCGCGTCAGCCCCGCCTTCCTGGAAGCGGGCGCGCAGCCGCTCGCGGTGGCCGTGATAATGCGGCGCCGGCGCTTGCGGGGCAGGGGCTTCGGCAAAGACGTCAGGCGAGGGTGCCTTGCGTGGTCCCTTGCCGACGCCGGCGCTCATTTTGCGGCGAGCGGATTGTCGAGGCCGGCCGGCGAGAGCGTGAAGATCTCGCAGCCCGTCTCGGTGACGCCGATCTGATGCTCGAACTGGGCGGAGAGCGAGCGGTCGCGCGTCACCGCAGTCCAGCCATCCGAAAGCACCTTCACCCCCGGTTTGCCGAGATTGATCATCGGCTCGATGGTGAAGACCATGCCCGGCTTGAGCTCGATGCCTTCGCCGGGGCTGCCGTAATGCAGGATGTTCGGCGCGTCATGGAAGAGCTGGCCGATGCCGTGGCCGCAGAAGTCACGCACCACCGAGCAGCGCTCGGCCTCGGCATAGCGCTGGATGGCGAAGCCGATGTCGCCGGTCGTGGCGCCGGCGCGCACGGCCTTGATGCCGCGCAGCAAGCTCTCATAAGTGATCTCGATCAGCCGCTCGGCCTTCCGCGAGATCTCGCCGACGCCGTACATGCGGCTCGAATCGCCGTGCCAGCCATCGACGATCAGCGTGTAGTCGATGTTGAGGACGTCGCCTTCGCGCAGCGGCTTGTCGTCGGGAATGCCGTGGCAGACGACGTGGTTGATCGAGGTGCAGATCGACTTGGTGTAGCCGCGATAGAACAAGGTCGCCGGGTAGGCGCCGTTGTCCGTGGCGAACTGGAAGGCGAGATCGTCGAGGCGCTGGGTGGTGACGCCCGGCTTGACATAAGAGCCGAGCATGTCGAGCCCCTCCGCCGTCAGGCGCCCGGCCTTGTGCATGGCCGCGAAGGCCTCGGGGCCATGAATTTTGATGGCGGGCTCGCGCGAACGCGAGCGGCCGATGGTGTCTTCGAATGTCATCGCGCGCGGAAAACTCCTCCCCCCATATCTATTGCGTTTGGTGGGAGGCGCAAGCCGGTTGAATGCGGGAGGCATGCGGGTGCGGGCATGCAGCTTCCGTGATGCCGTAAGGTTCGTGGCGCGCGAATGATTGTTGCTTCGGGATTTGCGGGATTGTAACTTTTTTGAGGCAATTCGTCGCCGCACCCTCGATTCGACCGGCTCGCTTCCCTTTGGACACATGCAAGCGTCTGTTTCCAGCCTGGCCGCCGATACTCCCGACCCGACGCTCAGCGCGCTCGATGCCTTGGTCGTCGATCTCGCAATGGCCCGCGGCCTCGACGAGGTCATGGCCGTGGTGCGCCGCAACGCGCGGGGGCTGACCGGCGCGGACGGCATCAGCTTCGTCCTGCGTGAGAACGGCCGTTGCTACTATGCCGACGAGGACGCCGTTACGCCGCTCTGGAAAGGCCAGCGTTTTCCGATGGAGGCCTGCATTTCCGGCTGGGCCATGCGGCACGGCGAGATCGTCGTCATCGAGGACATCTACGCGGACGACCGCGTTCCCCATGCCGCCTATCGTCCGACCTTCGTGCGCAGCCTGGTCATGGTGCCGGTGAGGCAGGACGACCCGGTCGCCGCGATCGGTGCCTACTGGGCCCGCCGTCATCGTCCCCAGCCCGAGGTGATCCGGGCCCTGAGGCGGATCGCCAACAGCGCGGCCGTCGCCATGACGAACATCGCGCTGGTGAATTCGCTCTCGGCCGCGCTGGAGGAAGCGGAGCGGGCGAAGGATGCCATCATCCTGGCCATGGCGTCGCTCGCGGAGACGCGCGACAACGAGACGGCCAATCATGTCCGCCGCACCCAGCACTATCTGCGAGCGCTTGCGGAGGGCGCCCGGGAGCGAGGCCTCTTCTCCGAGGAACTGGACGACGCGGCCTTGGACCTGCTGTTCAAGTCGGCTCCGCTGCACGACATCGGGAAGGTCGGCATTCCCGACAGCATCTTGCTGAAGCCCGGAAGGCTCGACGAGTCAGAGCGGGCCGTGATGCAGACCCATGCCGAGCTCGGACGTGTCGCCATCGCCAATGCCGAGCGCCATCTGGGCGGATCGAGCTCCTTTCTCCGGCTTGCCAAGGAAATCGCCTATACGCATCACGAGCGCTGGGACGGGACCGGCTATCCGCAAGGTCTCGCCGGCCAGACCATTCCGCTGGCGGGGCGGCTGATGGCGATTGCCGACGTCTACGACGCTCTTGTCACGGAGCGGGTCTACAAGGCGGCGATGACGCATGACGAGGCGGTCGCCGTGATCCTGAGCGAACGTGGCCGGCAGTTCGATCCCCGGCTCGTCGATGTCTTCATCGAGATCGCGCCCCTGTTCGGCGAGATCCATTCGCGTTTCGCAGACGCGCGATGACGTCAGGCGATTGTGTGCCCTGACGACTGGCGTCCCGGCGCCGTGAGGTGTATCAGGCTGGCCCGATGGCCACCATGATCGATCAATCCGCTGGCGAGGAGCGGCCTTACGGCGCCTTTGCCCCGAAAGCCTTCGTCGCACGCATCATCGCCTGGACACGCGCGACCACCAACAGCTTCCTGGGGCGCAAGCTCGCCCTTGCGCTGCGCAGCATCGCCGTGCGCGCGCTCGACGGTACCCCGGTCGACATCGAGGCGCTCGGCGCCAGGATGCGGCTCCATCCGAACGGCAATATCTGCGAGAAGCGCGTGCTGTTCACGCCGCAGAGTTTCGACGTGTCGGAGCGCGAGATGCTGACGGCGCGGCTGCGCGAAGGCTTCACCTTCATCGATGTCGGCGCGAATGTCGGCGCCTATTCCTTGTTCGTGGCGGCGCAGGCGGGGCGCGGCGCGCGCATCCTCGCGGTCGAGCCGCAGCCGGATATTTTCGCGCGGCTCGCTTTCAACATCGCGCAGAACCCGTTCGGCACGATCAAGGCGGTGGCCTGCGCTCTGGCCGACAAGCCGGGCGAGCTGACCCTGTTCATCGATCAGGCCAATCGCGGCGAGTCGAGCGTCCGTATCATCAATTCGAGCGCGGGAACCGCGCTGAAGGTGCCGGCGATGACGCTGCTCGCTCTGGTCCAGGGCGAGGGCTATGAGCGGATCGACGCGATCAAGCTCGATGTCGAGGGCGCCGAGGACATCATTCTCGAGCCTTTCCTGCGCGATGCGCCGGAGGCGCTCTGGCCGAGCTTCATCATCATCGAGGATTCGCGCCAGCGCTGGCAGAGCGACCTCGTCGGGCTGCTGACGCGCAGCGGTTACGAGCTCGTTTCGCAGACGCGGCTCAATCTCGCCTTCGAGCGCAAACGCGCCTGAACCGGCGCGTCCGTGCCGCGCAGGGGCGCGTCTGCGGAGCTGCTTGAGCACCGCTCAAATATGCCATAGACCACCGCGCGTCCCGCCGGACGCGGCGGTGGTATTCTATCTATCTGTTATCGCATCGCATTTTTCCGAAAAGTGGATTCCACTTTGCGGCCTGATGCTATAGCTCTTGTGCTGCAAGCCAGGAGCGCCGCCATGACCGCCAGTGAAGCCAGTTCCTCCGCCGCCATAGTGACGGCCGCGATCCTGGTGATCGGCGACGAGATCCTGTCGGGGCGCACGAAGGACAAGAACATCGGCTATATCGCCGAGTACCTCACCAATATCGGCATCGAGTTGCGCGAGGTCCGGGTGGTGCCGGACGTCACCGAGGAGATCGTCGCGGCGCTCAACGCCCTGCGGAACCGCTACAGCTATGTCTTCACCACCGGCGGCATCGGGCCGACCCATGACGACATCACGGCTGATTCGGTCGCGGCCGCCTTCGGCGTCGACATCGACTACGATCCGCGCGCGGTCGCGATGCTCTCGGAGCGCTTCTCGCCGGCCGAACTCAACGAGGCGCGCATGCGGATGGCCCGTATTCCCGCCGGCGCCGAACTGATCGCCAATGCCATCTCGAAGGCGCCGGGCTTCAATATCGGCAATGTCTATGTGATGGCCGGCGTTCCGGCGATCATGCAAGCCATGCTCGATGTCGTGGCACCGACGCTGCGAACCGGGACCAAGATCCTCTCCGACACCGTCCGCGCCGGTCTCCGCGAGGGCGATATAGGTGGCCCGCTGGCGGAGATCGCTAGGGCTCATCCGGCGGTCTCGATCGGCTCCTATCCGTTCTGGTCGGACACCGGGCCGGACACGAACATCGTCGTGCGGTCGCGCGAAGCAGACAAGCTCCAGGCTGCCATGGGCGATGTGAAGGCTATGATTGCTTTCGAAAATCAAAGTAGGAAAGACGATAAATAAGTGTTTCGGCCTTTGCGGCTAGGGCACGATTCAACTCTTGTTTTCTGCTCCAAAACGATGCGGAATAGGGTAATGGCCGGTCTTCTTATTGTTTTGTAGCAGTATTTTATACGTGAATATTTCTTGATTTTATGTCTTATGGCATATTGAACTACATATACATCATTCATCAATCAGTTGACGCCATGATCCCCCAGTAGCCGAAAAGAATTCGGCTCTTGTCGCTACGTTTTCGCGTAGCGGGCGTTCGATGACGGCTTTCATGACGGCGCTGGCCCGAGACGAAGCCTGATGCGCGGGGCCGCGCCAAAAGGGGGGATATTGATGTCGCTCTTTTCCGGCCTATTCTCGAACAAGCATACCGCGGGCCAGCTTGAGGCGATCAACCGATCGCAAGCGGTCATCGAATTCGATATCGACGGGAAAATACTGGACGCAAACGCAAATTTTCTCGCTACGATGGGTTACACGCTGGCCGAAATCAAAGGTCAGCACCACAGCATGTTCGTGACGCCGGAAGAAAAGATCAGCGCGAGCTACCAGCAGTTCTGGGTCGATCTTGGGCGAGGCGAATTTTCGCGTGGGCAATACCTTCGCGTCGGCAAGGGCGGCAAGGAAGTCTGGATCCAGGCGAGCTACAATCCGATCATGGGCGCCGGCGGCAAGCCGATCGGGGTGATCAAATACGCTTTCGATGTCACCGAACAGAAGAACCGCCTTGCCGATCTCGAAGGGCAGCGCGCCGCAATCGACAAGGCGCAGGCCGTGATCGAGTTCGATCTCTCCGGCAAGATCCTGCACGCGAACGAGAACTTCCTGAGCGTTCTCGGCTATGAACTCGCGGATATCGTCGGCCACCACCACCGGATGTTCGTCGATCCCGCAGAGCGCGAATCATCGACCTACCGCGCCTTCTGGGAGCGGCTGGGACGCGGCGAATACGACGCCGGGCAGTACCGGCGCATCGGCAAGGGCGGCAAGGAGGTCTGGATCCAGGCGAGCTACAACCCGATCCTCGATGCGCAGGGACGGCCCTACAAGGTCGTGAAGTTCGCCAGCGACATCACCGCGACCTTCAAGGGCAAGCAGCTCGAAGCTGCCGTGAAGGAGACGAGCGAGGTCATCGCGCTCGCCAAGAACAAGGATCTGACCGGCCGCGTGCCGCTCGACGGCAAGAGCGGGGAAGTCGCCACGCTCTGCAACGGGGTCAACGATCTGCTCGATACGCTGGCGGAGGTGGTCGGCTCGGTCCGCGACATCTCAGGACGCATCGATGGCGCCTCGCTGAAGATCACCTCCGACAGCCAGCAGCTGGCGGAGCGAACGGAGGCCAATGCCGCCAGTTTGCAGCAGACGGCGGCGACGACGGAAGAGCTTGCGGCTTCGGTCAAGCACAGCGCCGGCAATTCGAAAATGGCGGTGCAGCTCGGCAATGATGCGAGCGCAGTTGCCGCGCGCGGCGGCGCCATCGTCACGCAGGCGGTGGAGGCGATGGGGCGGATCGAGAAGGCCTCGTCGGGCATCTCCGAGATCATCTCGATGATCGACGAGATCGCCTTCCAGACCAATCTGCTGGCGCTCAATGCCGCGGTCGAGGCTGCCCGGGCCGGCGACGCGGGTCGCGGCTTCGCCGTGGTTGCGACCGAGGTGCGTGCGCTGGCTGCCCGTTGCAGCGAATCTGCCAACGGCGTCAAAGCGTTGATCGCGAATTCCGCGCAACAGATTCAAGCGGGTGTCGGCCTCGTCAAGGATGCCGGCACGACATTGCACGAGATCGTCGATGCGGCCTCGAAAGTCGCCTCGACCGTCAGCGAGATCTCGCAGGCAACGACCGAGCAGGCCAACGGCATCGACGAGATGGCCCGCACGGTCGCGCATATGGACGAGATCACGCAGCAGAACTCGCTCCTTGCCGAACAGAGCGCCCGGGTTGCCCGCGACCTCCAGCAGGAAACCGAGCAATTGAGCACGATGGCGGCGTCCTTCCGGCTTGGAAGCGAGCATTCCAGGCCGGCGCTACAGCCCGTCCGCGCTGCGGCGCCGACGCTGCGCGCCGTGCCGTCAGCGGTGTCCATCCCCCGTAGCCGGAGGGTGGCGTCCGGCGGCGGAGCGGATGGCTGGGCCGAATTCTGAGGCGCAATCGCCGGCTCGGCTGGGGATGTTCGGCGCGTGCCTCTTGTCAGGCGCGCGCCGATAGGCTTTTCGGACTTAAAACCGGCGCGTCCTGCGCCGCCACCAGCCCGGAGCGCGACGCCATGGCCGAACCGTCCTCGAACAAGGCTTTCCCGGTTTCCTGGGATCAGTTCCACCGCGATGCCCGCGCGCTCGCCTGGCGCCTCGCCGAAAAGGGGCCCTTCGAGGCCATGGTCTGCATCACCCGCGGCGGTCTGGTGCCGGCGGCGATCATCTGCCGCGAGCTGGGCCTGCGCATGATCGAGACGGTCTGCGTCGCGAGCTATCACGATTACCGCAACCAGTCCGAGCTCAGGGTGCTCAAGGACATCGCGCCGAACATCAAGGCGATCGGCGACGGCAAGGGCAAGGGCGTGCTGGTCGTCGACGACCTGACCGACACCGGCAAGACGGCCCGCGTCGTGCGCGAAATGCTGCCGAACGCGCATTTCGCCACGGTTTATGCCAAGCCGGCCGGCGTGCCGACGGTCGACACCTTCGTCACCGAGGTCAGCCAGGACACCTGGATCTATTTCCCTTGGGATATGGCTCTCACCTATGTCGAGCCGATCGCCAAGGGGCATCAGGGCTGAGAAGACGCCCGCCCGGTCAGCCGACGGAGGGTGAGCGGAAGGCGATCAGCATACCCGTCACCACCACGGCCATGCCGACGAGCTCCGTCGGCGTGGGGGTTTCCGCCAGCAGCAGGGCGCTGGCGGTAGCGGTCGCGATCGGCACCAGCGGCAGGAACAGCGTTGCCTTCGCCGCGCCGAGCGTCGCCACCGTGCGGGCGTAGAGATAGAGCGCGACCACCCCGACGAGCACGCCCTGATAGAGCGCCTGCAGCAGCAGTTCGGCGAGGGGGGCCCGCGCCATGTGAATGGGTAGCACCAGCGCGACGATCACCAGCAGCGGCACCGAGAGCAGGCATGAGGCGGCGGTGACCTCGAGCGAGCTCACGCCCCAGCGCCTGGCCAGCAACCCGAAGATCGACCACAGGCAGGCGATCAGCACGAAGAGCAGATCGCCGATCCAGGCGTCCGGCCGCGACGGCGTCACCGCCAGCGCGTCCCGTGAGAAGATGCCGATGCCGATGACGAGAATCCCGAGGCCGATCAGCCGCATCCGCCCGGCGCGCTCGCCTGTGACGAGGAAGACCAGCAGGGCGGTGAAGACCGGGATCAGGCCGGGCGAGATGATCGATGAATGCAGGGCCGGCGCGAAATGGGCGCCTCCAACGAGGATCAGGCTGTAGAGCGGGCCGATCAGCAGGGCCATGACCCAGGCCCGCGGCCAGCCGAGCGAACCGACCGGGAAGGGGCGCATGTTCTTCAGCGCCCAGGGCAGCAGCACGGCTCCGGCCGAGACGAAGCGCAGGATCGTGACGTCGGCCGGGGTCAGGTCGATCAGCATGGCGTGCCGCGACACCACGGCCTGCACCCCCCAGATCATCGAGGTCAGCAGCCCGCAGAGGATGCCGAGCCATTGCGCGCGGGTGGTCATGTCGAGGCGGCCTTGTGAGATCCGGGCGGGGCGCGGCGAGCGCAGTGCCGCCGCTATGCCGTTGGGCGGAAGGCCCGGCAATGGCGCTGAGCGCAGCCCGCCCCGGCGTGCCGCCTATGCCGCGCGCTTGCCGCCTGCCGGCGGCGGCGTCAGGACCAGCGGCAGCAGGCGCGAATCTTCGACGGCGGCCAGGCGGTGCCCGTAGCCGGCGAGGTAAGCCTCGTGGCTGGCGAAGGCGAGGAAGTTCTGCACGGAGGATTGCCTGACCAGCATGGCGCGATCCCACCGCTCGGCTTCCGGGCCGATGAAGAACGGACCGCCTTCGCCGATGAAGAGCAGAGAACCGCCGCTGGCCTCCAGATAGGGCAGGGTGTGGGCGACGTAGCGCTCGAAGGCCTGCGCGCCGCTGATCGGTTCGTCCGGCGCCAGCTGCGGCGTGGCGGAGTAGTCGGCAATTTCCCGCAATCGCAGGAGATTGAGCATCACGACGTCGCCGGCGATGTTGCGCTTGAAGAGGTCGCGGCCGGATTCCCAGCTCGGAGCGAGATAGGCCGTCACGGGCGCGGCTCCGGATCGGCCGAACCTGCAAGCAGCTTTTGCGCGTAGGCGCGGATATCGGCGGGCCAGGACCGGCTGTGGGTGGCGAAACCTTCGCCGTCGCTGGCGAAGAGGGCGCGCGAGGCTTCCTCGAAGCCCTCGCGGTTGCCCGCCATGGCGGAGATGAAGGCATAGGCGGCAGCTTGCGCGGCGCGGGCGCGGCTGCGCCCGCCATCGTTCTTGCGCGCTTCGTCGACGAGGCGCCGCAGGACCTGGGAAGCGCCGCCGGGCTGCAGAGCGAGCCAGTCCCAATGCCGCGGCAGCAGTGTGACCTCGCGCGCGACGACGCCGAGCTTGGGCCGGCCCCGCCCGCGCGGCGCTTCGGCACCGCCTGTTTCCGAAGCGGTGTTCGAGGCCTTGTCTGGTTGAGGCGCAAGCCGTGCGACGATCTCCGCATCGCTGCCGCGCAAGTCGAGGTCGACGACCTTTCCGCTTGCGTCGTCGAAGACGAGGATCGCTGCTGCTGCATCGGCTGCCAGCGCCGCCTTCACGGCGAGCGCGACGTCGGGCAGCGCCCCCCCGGCGATACGGGTGGCGTCATGGAAGGCGGTGCAGTGCATGGGCAGGCTGGTGGACATCTGTTCTCCTCGACGGAGGGTTTATTATCCGGGTAGTTTTGTCCGCGCAATATGGTCCGGGTAAAATTTATCCGAGTCGGCGATACCGTTCCGGCTTGCGGCTGCGGTCATCCGATGCTGCAATGCAGCACGAACCGGCTGTGCCTACGAAGCCGGACGCGCCACGGGAGGGCGGTCATGGCTGCAGAGATCGCGCAGGAAAGCCCGGTAGTTCCCGACGTCGAGGCGCTCGCAGACGAACTGCTGAGTCGGATCGAGGAGGCGCGCCGGGATTCTCGCGACGACCCCTTTGGCAACCCGGTACTGCGGGTCACGCTCTGGCTGACCCGGCTGATGGACCGTAACGAACTGACCGTGGAAGGGGCAGGCGAACTGGTTCGTCAGCTGGGGCGGCAGGCTCTGCGGCAGCGGGCCGTGCGCGTCGCCCGCTATGTCGGGCTCGACAAGGATGAAGCGGCTGTGTTCTCCGGGCTGGCGGAGGCAGTGGCCGGTGCGGCCGCGTCCTTCGACGATTTCCGGCAGGCCGTGGAGCGGGCGCGCTTTGCCGCCGTCTTCACCGCGCATCCGACCTTCGGCATGGCGCGCCGGCTCTGCCACGCACTCGCCGATCTCGCCTCCGGCGGTACTGCGGGGGAGGCGGTCGTCGGAGAGGCCGATCTGAGCTTCCGCCCCGATGGCCGGATCACGCTGCAGGACGAGTTCGAGCAGGCGCGCTACGCCGTGCGCCATGCGCGCGATGCCCTCGACCGGCTGAACGCGGCGTTTTTTGCTATCGCCCTCGAACGCTGGCCCGAGCGCTGGACCGAGCTTGCGCCGAAGCCGATCACGCTCGCTTCCTGGGTCGGCTGCGATACGGACGGGCGCACCGATATCGGCTGGTGGGACACGCTGCGCTACCGGCTGGAATCGAAGAGCGGGCAGTTCGCGCGCATCCTCGAAAAGTTGCCGAACGTGCCGGTGGCTGGGCCTGTCCACGCGCTGGTCGGCACGGCGTTGGCGGCAGTGGAGCGCCAGCTCGCGCTGGCGCCGCCGATCGGCACGCAGCCCTCGCTGCAGGCCTTGCAGGCCTTCGCGCTCTCGCTTGTGCATGAACGCGAGACCGCGCTGCCGGAGGCCTCCGGCCTGATCGAGATGCTCGACGCAGCCCTGGCCGATGCCGCCGACGACGAGACGCGGCTCGCGCTTGCGCAGATCCGGGCCGGCTGCCTCGCCCATGGCGTCTCGATCGCGCTGCCGCATTTCCGGCTCAACGCCTCGCAGCTCCACAACGCGCTGCGCTCGGTCATTCCGCTGGAGGAGGAGCCAGGCCAGCCCGCCCAACGGCGCGCCTTCCTCGCTGCGGCCAATACCGAGCTCGGCAAGGTCGAACCGGTTGCCGTCGATTTCGGGGCGCTGGCGGCCGAGCGGGCCTCGGCGGCGCGGATGATGATGACGATCGCGCAGATCGTGAAGCATGTCGACGGCACGAAGCCGGTGCGCTTCCTGATCGCGGAAACCGAGACCGGCTACACGCTGCTCTGCGCGCTCTGGCTCGCCAGCCGCTTCGGTATCGCCGATCGGATCGAGATCTCGCCGCTGTTCGAGACCTCGGACGCGCTGGAACAGGGGCCGCGCATCATCGACGAGGCACTCCGTAGCCCGCATTTCCGCGAATACCTCAAGCGCCACGGGCGGCTGTGCATCCAGTTCGGCTATTCCGATTCCGGGCGCTATATCGGGCAGGTCGCCTCGACCTTCTGGGTCGAGCGGCTGCGCATCCGCATCTGCGAGTTGCTCGCGCGCTACGAACTCGAGGATGTCGAGCTCGTCATCTTCGACACCCATGGCGAGTCGGTCGGGCGCGGCGCCCATCCCGACAGCCTGTCGGACCGGCTGGCCTATCTTGATCCGGCCTATGCGCGGCAGGCCTTCGCGCGCGCCGGCATCAGGACGGTACGCGAGACCAGCTTCCAGGGCAGCGACGGCTATCTCCTGTTCGGCACCCCGCAGCTCGCCGGTGCGACTGTCGGCCGGATCGCCGAAGCGGTGTTCGCGCCGACCCAGGAGGTGGACGACCCGATCTATGACGAGCCGGATTTTGCCAGCGAGTTCTTCCAGACCGTGCGCGAGGAGATGAACGTACTGGTCGACGACCCCGGCTACGCCGCGCTGATCGGCACCTTCGGCCCCTCGCTGCTCGACAAGACCGGCTCGCGCCCGGCCGCGCGCCAGTCGGAAGGGACGGGGCCGACACGCATCCGGCATCCGCGCGAGCTGCGCGCCATCCCCAACAACGCCATCCTCCAGCAGCTCGGCTGGATGGCGAACAGCATGCACGGCGTCGGCCACGCGGCCTCGCGCTCGCCGGATCTTTTCCGCGCCATGCGCGAGCGCTCCGAGCGGTTCGACCGCGCCTATCGGCTGGCAGCCTATGCGATGGCGCATAGCGACCTCGACGTGCTGCGGGCCTATCTCGACTCGCTCGACCCCGGCAGCTGGTTCGACCGGGCACGCCGAACGGTGCGCGAAGGCCGGCGCGAGGAATTGCTGGCGGTGGCGGAAGCACTGTCGCGGCTGGAGCTGGCGCCCGCGCTACGCCGCCTGTTCTGGCGGCTCTCGGCCGATGCGCTGAAGCTCAAGGTGGCGGCGGAGGACACCCCGCAGATGCCGGCGCGGCTCGCGGCGCTCCATGCTCTCCGGCTCGCGGCGATGCACCGGATCTGGCTTGCCTGCGCCCATATCCCGGATTTTCGGCCGCATGCGGGGCTGACGCGCGAGGCGTTGATCGAGCGGCTGCTGCGCCTCGATGTGCCGGCCTGTCTCGCTTTCCTGGCCGAGATATTCCCCCGCGATCCCGACCCGACCATCGGCCTCGATTTCGGCGAGCCTCCGGGTCCGCGCGAAGGCGGCACCTACGAGGCCCTGCACCGCGACGTCTTCGCGCCGATCCTGGCGCTGTTCGCGCTGATCCGCGAGATTTCAGGGGCGATCCAGCACGAGATCGGGGCCTTCGGGTAATGCCGGGAGGCGGCTGCCGCGCCCCGCGCGTCATGGTCGGGCTTATCCCAACCATCCACGTCTTCTCTTCTTCGAGGGCAGTGTTCAAGACGTGGATGCTCGCCACAAGGGTGAGCATGACGGCTGTGGCACCCGCGCATTGTCTGAAGCAGCGTTGAAACCGGCGCCGATCTCACTAGTTTGACCGGCAGAGGAAATGCTGACCGGGAGACGCGCCAGATATGGCCGCCACCAGCTTCGACGCCGCGGGCGCGCGGATCACGATCTTTCGCGCCCTGCTGCAGACCATCGCGCGCCACGGCAAGGCCCGCATCGCGCTGGAGGACCCCGAGCGTCAGCCGATCACCTATGGCCGGCTCGTGCTGGGCGCGCTGGTGCTCGGCCGCAGGCTTGCGGCGCTGACGGTACAGCGCGAGCATGTCGGCGTGCTGCTGCCGAACATGCAGGGTATGGCGGTGACGCTGTTCGCACTCCTGGCCTATGGCCGCGTGCCGGCGCTGCTCAACTTCACGGCCGGCGTCCGCAACCTGCGGGCGGCGGCGGAGGTCGCGCAGCTCAAGACCATCGTCACCTCGCGCCGCTTCGTCGATCAGGGCAAGCTGGATGAGGAGGTCGCGGCGCTCGGCGAGGGGCGGCGCGTCGTCTATCTCGAAGACCTCCGCAAGCAGATCACCAGCTTCGACAAGGCGCTCGGCGCGTTGCAGAGCCTGCTGCCGGGGCTCGTCCATCGTTCCTATGAGGCCAAGCCGGACGACACGGCCGTCATCCTCTTCACCTCGGGAACGGAGGGCAAGCCGAAGGGCGTGGCGCTGAGCCATGCCAACATCGTCTCCAATGCGCGGCAGGTCTTTGCCCATGCCGCCGGCGCGATCTCCGAGCGGGACGTCTTCATGAATCCGCTGCCGGCCTTCCACTCTTTCGGGCTGACCGCCGGGATGATGGTGCCGCTGCTGCACGGCATGAAGGTCGTGCTCTATCCGAGCCCGCTGCACTACAAGCAGGTGCCGAAGCTGATCGGCGACATGAAGGCGACCTTCCTGCTGGCGACCGATACGTTTTTGCAGGGATACGCTCGCGCTGCGGAAAAGAACGATCTCGGCAGTGTGCGCTACGTCGTTGCCGGGGCGGAGCGGGTCAAGGCCGAGACGAAGCGGATGTGGGAGCCCTACGGCACCACCATCCTCGAAGGCTATGGCTGTACCGAGTGCTCGCCGGTGCTCGCGGTCAACACGCCGGCGGCGATCCGGGAGGGCACTGTCGGCAAGCTCCTGCCCGGCATAGAGGCGAAGCTGGAGCCCGTCGAGGGCATCCATGAGGGCGGCCGGCTTACCGTGCGCGGGCCGAACGTCATGGCCGGTTATCTCGACCCGGAGCAGCCGGGTCGCGTCATCCCGCCGGAGGGCGGCTGGCACGACACCGGCGACATCGTCGTGATCGAGGACGGCTTCGTCGCGATCCGTGGCCGGGCCAAGCGCTTTGCGAAGCTCGGCGGCGAAATGGTTTCGCTCGCAGCGGTCGAGACCATGATCGCCAAGCTCTGGCCGGACCAGAACCATGTCGTGGTCGGCCTGCCCGATCCGCGCAAGGGCGAGCAGCTCATCCTCGTCACCGAGAAGCCCGACGCAGACCGTGCGGCGCTGCAGGAGGCGGCCAAGGCGCAAGGCTTCCCGGAGCTGTGGGTGCCGCGCGCCATCCTGGTGACGCCATCGATCCCCGTGCTCGGCAATGGCAAAATCGACTATGGCGCAACCCGGGAGCTCGCCGCCTCGCGGCGCGCGCTGCTGTAAAGCCATAATTGTAATGTTGTTTCACCGCATGATGATTCCGGCCTCGATTCTCGTTACGCTGCGCGTCGCCGCGCTTGCGCCTGCCCTCTCGCTTGCGAGCCCAGGCGATCTGGCGGCCCAGAGCCCCGGAAACACCTATGTCCGGCGCGACGAATGCATCGCAGGCGGCCTGCTCAGCGCAGAGCAATGCGAGTTCGCCTATCGCAACGCACGCGCCGAATTCGAGCAACGGGCGCCACGGTACGCCACGCGCACGGCCTGCGAGCGTGCCCACAAGCGCTGCGGCGCGCAGGTCGTCTCGGCCGGCGGCTGGGAATCCTTCGGCAAGGGTGGCGCGACCTATGTGCCGCGTTTCGTCGGCGTCAGGGTGACGGGCGAGGGCGCAGCGAGGCGGGCCCTGCCCGTGGTCGAAGGCAGCGCCAAGGTCGCCTTCGTCGGCCGCCCGGTGACGGAACTGCAGGACAAGGTTGGGGGCCGGCAGGGCGTGATCGGGCTTGCCAGCAGCGTCGGGCGCGGCGCACACCGCCATTCCGAACAGGCCTCCGGCACCTATGTGAAACGCGGCGACCGCGACGACACGGTGCGCGTTCCGATGGAGGAGAAGAGCATCGGTTCGAACGTACCGCCGGGGCTCTATGTCGATCCCGACGGGGTCGAATGGTACAAGCCGGCGCGCCCGCACTGAGGGGCAGCTGCGATAGCCCTGTGCGAAGGCGGGCCGGAGGCTTGCGCGCACCGTGCCCGCCCGCTATCGCTGTGACGCCTGCGGACGTGGCGAAACTGGTAGACGCACGAGACTTAAAATCTTGCGCCTTCAAAGGCTTGCGGGTTCGAGTCCCGCCGTCCGCACCAAGCTGGTCGCGAGGTGATTCATCGGCCACCCGGTCTAGGGAGCGGGTTGCGGCGCCAACCAGTCGCGATACTTGGTGGCGAAGTTCAGGGCCAGACGATCGATCGGATCGGCCATCAAGGCCGCATCGAGTATTGTTCCGCCGATTCCCTGGCCGGCCAGCGCGATCGCGCTGAACTCAGGATAGTTCACGAGGACAGCTCCGGTTTTGGCGTCTGTCACGCTGACATCGGCGACCATCTCGTGGCCTCCGCCCACGACCACCCGCTGGATCGCCGAGGCGATGTAGAGCCGACGCAGATTGATCCTGATTTTCACCGGGCGGTGACCGGTCATGACCGGCTTCAGCTGCTCCTCGAGAGCGTTGCCGATCTTCGCGGAAGCCAGCTTGGCGACAAAAGCGCGCGCTTCAGGCGTCTTCGAGAGTTCTTCGGATTCAGTCTCCGGCCGTCCCTTGGATCTCGCATAGGCGCGGTCCCCGTCCCCCCACCACAGGGTCGCTGCGGCGTCGGTTTCTACATGGATGCTGACGAGGCGAAAGGTTTCGACGTCCCGCTGCGACAGCGGGTTTTGCATGGTGACGCAGCCAGCAAGAACAAACGCCAAAAAGCCTAGGCATAGAATACGCTTAATCATGAATGCCCCCTTGGATCAGTGGCCGGCGTAATCCAGCGCTCGCCGGATTCGCCAGCCCGACGAAGGGACGAGACGGAGGCTTTGCGGGGTTGGCTTGGCAGGCGCCTGCGGCGCTTTCGACGGCGGTTTCTCTCAACCGGCTCGGAAGATCACGCTCAAATTGTTGGCTGGCATCTCGATGACTTGCGGGGTGCCGAAGCCGTTCGCTGCGGCGAGGGTCGTAATCTCTCCGAGGTCGCGGAGGCCCCATTCAGGATCGCGGCTGCGCAGGCTTTCGTCGAAGGCCGCGTTGCTCGGTTCGAGCGGCCGGCCGGGCCGGCGATAGGGGCCGTAGAGGTAGAGTGGGCCATCCGGCTTCAGCAGCAGCCGCGCCTGGTGGAACAAGCCCTCGGTGGCCCTCCAGGGCGAGATATGGATCATGTTGATGCAGAGAATGGCGTCGGCAGCTTCGACCGGCCATTGTGGGGTGCTGGCGTTGAGCATCAGCGGCGGCAGGATGTTTGATAGCCCGGATGCCTGCGTCCAGGCTGCGATGCTTGCCAGCGCGTCGGGAGCGGGATCGCTTGGCTGGAAAGTCAGGGCGGGCAGGGCGGCCGCGAAATGGATGGCATGCTCTCCGGAGCCGCTCGCGATCTCCAGCACAAGCCCGGAAGGCGGCAGCGCATGGCGCAACACGTCCAGGATCGCATCGCGATTGCGCTCGGCGGCCGGCGCCTGCAAGCGGCGGTCGATGCCCGCATGTTCGCCCTGCGTCGGTTGCCAGAACCTCGACTTCGTCATCATTCGCTCACGATTCTTTAGTCTGGCTTATCGCGTTAGTGCAACGATCCGCTATAAGGAGCGTGGAAGCGGGCTGCCAAATGTCGCAGCGCCGCAGCAAACGGATTGGTTTTGTTAACCGAAATCCTGATCGTCCTGGCGCTGACGATCGTGAATGGACTTCTCGCCATGTCCGAGCTCGCGGTGGTTTCGTCGCGGCCGGCTCGCCTCAGGGTCCTTAGCGACCAGGGCAACAAGGGCGCCGCGACCGCGATTCGCCTAGCCGAAGACCCCGGCCGCTTTCTCTCCACTGTTCAGATCGGCATTACGCTTGTCGGCGTGCTCTCCGGTGCCTTCTCCGGCGCCACGCTGGGCGCGCGCCTGTCGGAATGGCTCGGCACCCAGGGTTTTTCGCAATCGGTGTCGGATACGCTTGGTGTCGGCATCGTCGTCGTCGCGATCACCTATCTGTCGCTGATCCTCGGCGAATTGGTTCCGAAGCAGATCGCGCTGCGCGACCCCGAGCGCGTGGCGGCACGCGTCGCTCCCGCGATGTTGTTCATGTCGAAGATCGGCGCGCCACTCGTCTTCCTGCTCGACGTCTCCGGCAAGTCGGTGCTCGCACTGCTCGGCCAGAAGGGCGAAACTGACGAGAAGGTGACCGAGGAGGAGGTGCGCACCATCATTGCCGAGGCGGAGACCGCCGGCGTGCTGGAGCGCGACGAACGCGAGATGATCGCTGGCGTGATGCGACTGGCGGATCGCTCGGCGCGCGCCCTGATGACGCCGCGCCGCGAGGTCGAGGTGATCGACCTGTCGGATAGCGCCGAGGAGCTCCGCCAGCAGCTGAAGGACTGCCGCCGCTCGCGCCTGCCGGTTCAGGACGGCGAGTCGGATTCGATCATCGGTGTCGTGCTGGTGAAGGATCTGATCGACTTCCTGGCCGCGGGCGACATCGAGGAGCTGCGCCGACGTGTGCAGGATGCCCCGATGGTGATGGACACCGCTGACTCCCTGCATGTGCTGCGCGAAATCCGCTCCAGCCGCGTGCATATGGCGCTGGTCTTCGACGAGTACGGCCATTTCGAGGGCATCATCACCCCAGGCGACGTGCTCGAGGCGATCATCGGCGCCTTCCAGGAAGAGGAGGAGGACGAGCCGGCCATCGTGACGCGCGCCGACGGGTCCTATCTCGTTGCGGGCTGGATGCCGGTCGATGAGTTCTCGCACGAACTCGGCATTCCGATCCCGCGCGACGCCGACTTCCAGACGGTCGCCGGCTTCATCCTCGCGGAGATGAACCATCTGCCCAATGTCGGCGAAAGCTTCGACAAGGGGTTCTGGCGCTTCGAGGTCGTCGATCTCGACGGCCGCCGCATCGACAAGATCCTGGTCAGCAGGATCGAATGAGCCTCCAAAGCCGGCTCTCACTCAAAATACAGAGCCGTCTTACCGATTAGCCTGCACCAGCAGGCTGTTCGGAACGGGTTCCAGATCGCCTTGCGTCCCTTCGGACGCGAAGTGGCGATCTGTCCCTTTGTCAAAGCATCGCGTTCTTCCGAAAAGTGGATTCCATTTTTCGGCCAATGCTCTAGCGGCGCGGCTCGTCCGGCTCGATGATGCGGTATTCCGCATCGATCACCTCGATCCGTTCGGTTTGCTGCGGTCCGCCGGCGAAGGGATCGGCACGGTCGAAACCGGCCGCCTTCAACTTGGCCTTGAGCCGCCAGACCGCGATCACGCCGGCTATGGCGACGATCGGGATCAAGATCAGGGCGAGGCTCGCCGCGACCAGAAACAGGGTGATGCCGACGACGAAGCTCGCCGCCATGGCAAGCCATGCTGCCCAGCGCGGCATCGCGCGGGCCCGGCCATTGAGTTGCTCGTAAAGGTTGACGCGGATCATCTTTCTTTCATCCCTCTCCGAACCTACAGATAGGGATGGAATGCGGCGATGACGAGATCAGCTGGAGCGCCGCACGTCTGGCCGGACGCGATGAGGGTAACCTATCTATTTGTTATTGCATCGGATTTTTCCGAAAAGGGGATTCCGCTTTTCGGTCCGATGCTATATGTCGCGCCAGTCGTAAAGCCAGCCATAGCGGTTGCGCAGCCCCTCGGGGCCGAGCCTTTTCAGGGCTAAATCGCGGGCGATGCTGAGCGGCCAGCCGAGATGGTAGTTGCGGCCGTTGCCGCGGCTTTCGTCCTGCACCCGGGCGACGCGCCGGGCCCTGGCTCCCGCATAGGCGGCGAAGGCGGCGGGGACGCCGGCGGCGCCGTCGCGGCCGAGGGCCTCGGCCAGCAGGCGCGCCAGCACGGCGGCATCCTCGATCGCGAGCGAGGCGCCCTGGGCGAGGAAGGGCAGGATGGGGTGGGCGGCGTCGCCCATCAGCGCGATGCGCCCTCCGGCCATGGCGGCGGGCTTGCGGTCGAACAGCGACCAGACCTGCCAGCCCTGCGCCGCACCCGTAAGCTCTCGCAGCGCCGGGGAAGCGCCGGAGAGATGCTCGGTGACGACGCTGGCGTCGCCGTCGCGCGACCAGCCCTCACGGGCTTCCTTGGCCTGGCGGACGACGACGACGTTGATCTCCTTGCCGCCGGCGACGGGATAGTGCACCGCATGCCGGCCGGGGCCGAGATGGAGCGTCACGCGCGGCTTGTCGACGGCGCGGGCCAGCACGACGGCGCGCCAGGCTTCGTAGCCGGTGAAGACTGGCGGCGAGGCATCGCCGGAGAGTTCCCGCACGCGTGACCACAGCCCGTCGGCGCCGATCAGCCCGAGCGCGGAAATCGTCTCGCTGCTGCCGTTCTGCCCGCCGAGCCTGACCGCGACGCCGTTCTCGTCCTGACTCACCTCCTGTACGCCGCGGCCGACCATCAGGCGGATGTTCGGCATGGCGCGCGCGGCGTCGAGCAGGACGGTGTGAAGGTCGTTGCGCCTGAGCATGCGGAACGGGGTCGGCATGTGCTCCGGGCTGGAGGGCATCTCCAACACCTGCGAGCCGTCGCGCCAGCGCCGGATCATCAGCCCGTGCGAGGAGACGCTGACGCGCTTCAGCGGCAGCGTCAGGTCGAGAGCATCGAGCACGCGGCCGGAATTGGAGGTGATCTGGAGACCGGCGCCCGTCTCGCCGAAGCCGGTGCGCTTCTCGACGACGGTGGCGGCGATGCCGCGGCGGGCCAGTGACAGCGCCATGGTCAGCCCGCCGATGCCGGCGCCGGCGATGACGAAATGAGGAGCAGACACGAAGGATGCCCTTGATCGATGGCGCCGGGGAGGGCGCGGGTGCCCCTCAGAACCCGCGCTTCGGCGGAGCCGGCTTCAGGCCGCCTTGGCGGTGTCGTGCCAGGCGCATTCCGGCGGGGTGCATTCGGAGCCCTTCAGCGACGGCTCGTATTTGAACAGCGTCGAGCAGTAGGGGCAGATGATCTCGCTGTCCGAGCCCATGTCGAGGAAGACATGCGGGTGGTCGAAGGGCGGTTTGGCGCCGATGCACATGAACTCGTGCGCGCCGACATGGACGACGGCGACGCCGGGGTCGTTGTGGAAATGCGGAATGCCGGTCGCGGCCATGGTCGTCGCTCTTCAGAAGCTGGAATTCGGGCGCAACCTATCCCGTCAGCCGGCGCGACGCCAGTCCGGGATTTGCATCAACGCTCGCGGAGGCAGGCCTGAGCGAGCGCGCTCACGCGGGCACCTTCGTCCGGTGAGAGCAGGTCGTCGAGCGCCTTCTGCCAGAGCTGCGCGCGCTTGAGCTTGTCGATGGTGCAGCCGCAGACTGCGCGGCAGAGCTGCTGCGGCACGTCGGGCCCGCAGCTGCGCTGGCATTCGGCCCGGAAGGCACGCTCGGCCGGCGGAGGCGGCGGGGCGACGAAGGTCACCAGCGTCAGGGCGGCGATGAAGACCGGCTGGTGGACGAGATAAACGAGCAGGCTGTGGCGGCCGCCCCAGGCGACGATTCGCGTCGCGAGCATGCGAGGGCGCCAGGCCGCGAGCCGCGTGCCTTCGAGGCGTGGCAGCAGCAGGCGCGCCAGCACGATGCCGGTGAGCACGCAGCCGAACCAGGGGAAGACCGGTACGAAATCGGCCGTCTGCAGCGGCGCATGCGAGAAGCCGAGCCAGGACAGCCAGGGGGCGTCGAGCAGCGGGTGGGCGACGAAGCGCGGCAGCGCGAAAGCGAGCACCGCCGATAGCGTCACGACGGCGACGGGCAGCCGCAGGAAGGGCAGGGCCAGCACGCTCGCCAGCGCGATGTGGTGGAGGATGCCGAAGAAGATGAAGTTGCCGGGGATCGCGAACCACGTGCCCAGCGAAACCAGGGCGGCGGCACCGGCGACCATCGTGAGGCGCTTCAGATAGGCGGGGCGGTTGAGGCCCTTGCGCGTGGCCAGGACGAGGCTGAAGCCGACGACGATCAGGAAGGAGCCGGCGATGCAGCGCGCGAAGATCCGCCAGCCTGGCTCGGCGACGACGTCGGTCTCGATCAGCCCGAAGAAGGAGAGATCATAGGCGAAGTGGTAGACGAACATCGCCAGCAACGCGATGCCGCGCGCGACGTCGACGAAGGCGAAGCGGGGCGATTGCGTCGTCGCGGAGGTGGTTGGCGCGCTGTTGGCGGTCTGGCTCATGGCGATAGTTCATAAGCAAGCCGCGCCGCAGCGGCTACCCAAAGCCCGACCTGCATGGCAGGGAAGGGCAACAACCGGTTTCGTCATCCCGCCTCGTTCCGAGATCCGCATGCAGAGCTTTTCCTCCGACGGCGTGAAGATCGCTTTCATCGATCTGGCCCCGACTGGCGACACGCCGCAGCACCGGACCGTGGTGCTGGTCCACGGCTTCGCCTCTTCCCACATGACCAACTGGGTCAACACCCAGTGGACGAAGACGCTGACCCATGCCGGCTACCGCGTCGTCGCGCTCGACGACCGCGGCCATGGCCAGAGCGAGAAGCTCTATGAGCCCGCTGCCTATTCCTCGGAGATCATGGCCGAGGACGTGCGCCGGCTGATGGACCATCTCGACATCCCGCGCGCGGCCGTGATCGGCTATTCGATGGGCGCGCGCATCTCGGCGCATCTGGCGCTGGCGCATCCACGCCGGCTCGATGCGCTGCTGCTCGGCGGGCTCGGCATCCATCTCGTCGAGGGGGTGGGGCTACCGCTCGGCATCGCCGATGCGATGGAAGCGCCCTCGCTCGACGTGCTGACCGACCCGATGCAGCGCATGTTCCGCGCCTTCGCCGAGCAGACCAAGAGCGATCTCAAGGCGCTGGCCGCCTGCATCCGCGGCTCGCGCCAGACTCTCACTGCCGAGCAGGTCGGGCAGATCGCGATGCCGACCCTGATCAGCGTCGGCACGAAGGACGATGTTTCAGGCTCCGGCCCGGAGCTGGCGAAGCTCATTCCCGACGCGGAATCCTTCGCGATCGAAGGGCGGGACCACAACCTMGCGGTCGGCGACAAGAGCCATAAGCAGGCCGTCCTCGACTTTCTCGCGCGTTTGTGAGAACGTCGCGGATGAATAGAGGCAATCTGGAAAAGCGGGCGACGCCAATGTGTTGTCGACATTCCCTGAAAAACTGAATCCGCTGCCTCGCTTTTTGATTCAACTTTGGTCGGCTTGAGCCTTTGGTGCGGACGCCAGCTTGTGGCTAGGCTGTCCTCCTGCTGACGACCCTTTCCGGAGAATGATCATGCCGTCAGGGCGCTCTGCCGTGGAAGCACGCGATCTCACGACCGGCCTCAACCGGCTCGACCCCGTCTGGTCTCGCCTGCGTGGCGAGGCCGAGGCGGCCGTTGCGGCCGAGCCGGCGCTGGGCACTCTCATCGTCGCCTCGATTCTCAACCAACCCTCGTTCGAATGCGCGGTTGCCCATCGCGTCGCGGCCCGGCTCGGCCATCCGGCAGTGACGGCCGATCTGATCGAGCAGGGCTTCGCCGAGGCGATGGCCGATGACGAGACGATCGGCGCCGGCATGCGTGCCGACGTGATGGCGGTGCTCGACCGCGACCCGGCCTGCTACCGCGTGCTCGAGCCGGTGCTGTTCTTCAAGGGCTTCCACGCGTTGCAGTGCCACCGCCTGGCGCATTGGCTCTGGACGCGGGATCGGCGCGATTTCGCGCTCTATCTGCAGGCGCGCTCCTCGGAGGTTTTCCAGACCGACATCAACCCGGCCGCAAAGATCGGCAAGGGCGTGTTCCTCGACCATGCCACTGGCCTCGTCGTCGGCGAGACGGCGGTGATCGAGGACGATGTCTCGCTGCTGCACGGCGTCACGCTTGGCGGCACCGGCAAGCAGGGCGGCGATCGCCATCCGAAAATCCGCAAGGGCGTGCTGATCGGCGCGGGCGCCAAGATCCTCGGCAATATCGAGGTCGGCCAGTGCAGCCGCGTCGCGGCGGGCTCGGTGGTGCTGACAGCGGTGCCGCGCAACAAGACCGTGGCGGGCGTGCCGGCCAAGGTCGTCGGCGAGGCCGGCTGCGCCGAGCCATCGCGCTCGATGGACCAGATCCTCGAAGGCAATTGCGGCGCCTATATCTGAGCCAGGCCCCTATTTTCGGTAGCCCTCATCCTGAGTAGCCATTCCGTTGGGAATGGCGTTTCGAAGGATGTTTCAGGAGGCTCCGGAACCAGCTGGAGCATCCTTCGAGACGCCGGTCGCGCTGCTCCTCAGGATCGGGGCTCACAAGACCGCGAAGGCACTCGGAGAGCCTTCCTGTGCCGAGCGCGCCAGCCATTCCATGATTTCGCCTCGGCGGGCATGCGCGCCGGGGCCGATAGCCGGCGTCAGCGTTGGCCGGTCCGGCGTCGGCATGGCCTGTGCGAAGGGCGCGACGAGCCGCCCGTTCGCGAGATGGGGTGCGACGAGGCTCATCCGGCCCATCAGCACGCCCGAGCCTGACAGGCAGGCATCCAGCGCCAGACTGTAAAGCGAGAAGGCCGGGCCGCGCCCGGAGTCGATCCGGGCTTCGGGAAGCGCAAAGGCAAGCCAGCGCGCCCAGTCGTTGCGCCAGACGGCATCGTGCAGCAGCGTCTGTCGTGCGAGGTCGGCGGCGGACGAGATCTGGCTGGCGAGAGTCGGGGCACAGACCGGCAGGATGGCGTCGTCGCCTAGCTGCTGGGCTCCCGACTCGGCCGATACCCGGTAGAACAGCGCGAGATCGTATGGCTCCCGGCGCGGATCGGGCGGCTCCTCCATGGCGGTGAGCGAGATCTGCAGGTCCGGGAAGGCCTGCTGCAGCGCCGGCAGGCGCGGCGAGAGCCAGAGCTGGGCGAGACAGGGCAGGGCTGCGATAGCCAGCGGACGATGCGGCTCCGCCTCCCGCAGTGCCTGAACGGCCTGACCGAGCATGTCGAAGCCGCGCGTCAGCCTCGGCAGGGCCTCGCGCGCCGCATCGGTCAGGGTGACGCCCTGCGCCAGCCGGCGGAAGACCGGGAAGCCGAGCGTCGCTTCGAGCTGCCGGATCTGCTGAGTCACGGCGCCGGCCGTAACGCCGAGTTCGTCCGACGCCCTGGTGAAGCTCTCCAGCCGCGCCGCCGCCTCGAAGGCGCGCAGCGCGTTGAGCGAGGGCAGGCGCGGGCGGGGCGGTTTGACGGGCACGGCGAGCATCCAGTTCGAGGCTGAGATTTTCTCAGCCTGCGAGCGAGGAATACTCGTTTGCGCGCGACGCGGCAAACCGCTGATATGCCAGAAGGCAGGCGACAGCGGAGGGAAGGTGGCATGACGGCACTGGGCAGGCGCGATTGGGTGCCGCAGGCGAGCGAGGACTATGTGCTCAAGGTCGCCGGCGAGACGGCGAGCCAGCCGCTCGAGGCGATCGCGGCGCGGATCGACACGCTCGCGGCGGAGAATCGCGCCATCCATGAGCGCGACTGCGTCAACCTCAACCCCGCGACCAACGTCATGAACCCGAAAGCTGAAGCGCTGCTCTCGGCGGGGATCGGGGCGCGGCCCTCGCTTGGCTATCCCGGCGACAAATACGAGATGGGGCTGGAGGCGATCGAGCAGATCGAGATCATCGCCGCCGAGCTGGCGGCCGAGGTCTTCGGCGCTGAATATGCCGAGATCCGGGTGCCTTCGGGCGCCATCGCCAATCTCTACGCCTTCATGGTCGCGGCCAAGGCGGGCGACTGCATCATCGCGCCGCCGGGCGAGATCGGCGGCCACGTCACCCATCACGGCGCCGGCGCTGCCGGTCTCTACGGGATCGTCACCCATCCGGCGCCGATCGACCCGGTGAACTACACGGTCGATGTCGAAAAGCTCAGGGCGGATGCACTGCGGCTCCGGCCAAAGCTGATCTCGATCGGCGGCAGCCTCAACCTGTTTCCGCATCCGATCCGCGAGATCCGCGCCATTGCCGACGAGGTCGGCGCGCTCGTCCTGTTCGATGCGGCGCATATGTCCGGCATGATCGCCGGCCATGGTTGGCAGCAACCGCTGGAGGAGGGCGCTCACCTGATGACGATGAGCACCTATAAGAGCCTGGGCGGGCCGCCTTCCGGGCTGATCCTCACCAACGATGCCGAGATCGCGAAAAAACTCGACGCCATCGCCTATCCAGGCCTCACCGCCAATTTCGACGCGGCGAAATCGGCCTCGCTCGCGGTTTCCTTGCTCGACTGGAAAGCGCATGGCCGCGCCTATGCTCAGGAGATGGCCAAGACCGCGAAGGCGCTGGCCGAAGCGCTCTCCGAGCGGCAGGTGCCGGTCTTCGCCCGCGATCGCGGCATGACGACTTCGCATCAGTTCGCGATCGAGGCCGCGCCCTATGGCGGCGGGCAGGCCGCGGCGAAGAAGCTGCGCGCGGTCAACATCCTGTCCTGCGGCATCGGCCTGCCGCTGCCGGCAGTCGCTGGTGACGTCAACGGCCTCAGGCTGGGCACGCCCGAGATCGTGCGCTTCGGCATGACCGCGGCCGATATGCCGGAACTGGCGGGCTACATCGCCGAGGGCCTCAATGGCGCACGCTCCGCCGCGGCCGTGGCGAGGGACGTGACGGCCTTCCGCGTACGATTCCGGGAACTGCATTTCATGCGCTAGGATGGGTTCCGGAGGCAGGAGCTCATGAGCATCGACATCAGGCTCGAGCGGCCGGGCGACGAGGCAGAAATCGCGGAGATCACCACGTCGGCCTTTGCCAAGGCGCAGCACAGCAGCGGCACGGAGGCGGCGATCGTCTCCGGCCTGCGCGAGGCGGGGGCGCTGAGTCTGTCGCTCGTCGCCGTCGAGGGCGGCGGCGTCATCGGCCATGTCGCGTTCTCACCAATCGAGATCGCGGAAGTGATGGGCGCCTGGTACGGGCTCGGCCCGGTTTCGGTCTCGCCCTTGCGGCAGCGCCGCGGGATCGGCGGAGCGCTGATCGAGGAAGGCCTCGCCCAGTTGCGCGCGAGCGGGGCGACCGGCGTCGTGGTGCTGGGCGATCCGGCCTTCTACCATCGCTTCGGTTTTGCCAGCGATGGCGAGTTGCGGTTCGGCGATGCCCCGCCGGCCGCTCTGCAATGGCTGGCCTTCAAGGCGGCGGCGCCGCGTGGCGAGGTGCGTTACCACCCGGCCTTCGGCTGAAGGCGGCCCATTTCCGCGTTTCGAGGAAGCGCGGAAGTGCCCTTGCCGCGCAGTCGTCAGGAGTCGCCAGCTGGCGCAAAAAAGCAGAGTAATTCGCCGGCATCGTTGATGCAGAGATGCCAGTGCCCGTCAGGCGACGGCGTGGCCTTGTCGTAGGGGATTTCGAGCTTCAGGGGCACGCGGCGCTCCTTCGGCCACATCGGGTGTTCGCCCGGCAGCACTGTCACGACGAAGCCGCCATGGACTTCCCGCACGGCCTCTGCCTCCAGCGGCGCGCAGTCGGCGCCGGAGCAGCAGTAGAACGGGTAGTCCCAGCGGCTTGGCGCCTGATGGGAGAATGCGCGCGTCGCTCCCAAGGCAAGCAAAGCCGCCACGGCGATTGAAGCGATCACACGCATCGGCCGGCCCTCGCAATTAAAATGCGGCGCAAAGGCGGCGAATGCGTGGCGGGTGGCGCGGATGATTGCGCCATCGCCGGAAAGCGCTGCTCGCGCCAGGCTGTGCCGTCAGCGTGCCGCACCACCGGGCTCGGCCGTGCGCCGAGCATCCAGGTCTTGTGTGGCTATCGACCTCTGCATGTGCGGGTTCAGGTCGAGGGCCGTGCGCGGTCCAGCGGCAATGTCCGGAGCGGGCGGAGAGCCGACACTGGCGATCTGCCAGCAAGCGGACACCATCTGCCTGCCGGCTCGCAATTAGCCGCGGTACGTAGCCAGGCAGGCGCCCCAAAACAGGCTGGAAAAGTACCATGTTGGCGGCCCAAATCCGGCAGCCTCCAGCAAAGCAGCGACCTCGTTCTCCGATGCGGGCGGATCGGCGCCCTGCAAAATCTTGGCGCGCTTCGCTTCGACTTCGGCGGGCTTTGCTCCGTGCATGCGCCAGCGCTCTGCCCAGGCCGCCAGCAGCAGAGGTTCGGCGGCGTAGGCAAAGCGATTGCCGGCAAGAATGAGTGGAGCGCCGGGTTTCAGCCGTGACGCAATGGAGTCGAGAATGTCGCCCTTGGCCTTTCTTCCCGGGAGATGATGCAGCACGCCGATCAGCGTCGCGGCGTCGAAATCGCGCCCGGCGGGAAGCTCTTGGACATAGCCGATCGCGATCTCCGTCCGATCAAGGAATCCGAGCTCCTGCAACCGCCCCGCCGTAACATCCATCATCTGTGCGGATGGGTCGACGGCGACAAATCTCCAGCCCGGTTCGAGAGATGCGGCGCTGACAATCTCCTGTCCGCCGCCACCAGCCCCAACGGCGAGCACTCGGGCTGCGTTGCCCGGACCTAGCGTCGCCGCCAGCATGCAGGCCGAAAGCTCATGACAAGCTTCGTAACCTGCCAGCGCAATGCGGCTCTGGAGGAGATACTCGCCGGCGCGGTCGGCGTCGAATTTCGCGACGGAGATGGGCGTCGGTTCAGCAGAGGCCATGGCTACCTGGCGAAGTTTTGCGAGTGCCCGCGTCGTTGTTGGGCGACATGAGCCTTTCAATTGCTCATGCAGGCCGCCACGGCAAGATTTCGACAGCCAGGGGCAGGGCGCGCCTTGCGCATGGCGCTTCTGCCCAAGAGCGGACGCCGGCAATGCCCGAGATGAGCTGAGAGCGGCCATGGAATGCTGGCATGGCACACGCAAAATTACGACTCTGGCGCATCGGAAACGGCGATGTCCGAGAGCGAAAGTGACGACCGGTTGCTCGCCAGAAGGGCGAGCATGAAGGGGGCAGGGACCCGGGCTCGAGACCCGAATGTGCGGATGCCGTCAGGCTCCCTTAGGGGGCTCATAGCGCGCCAGCATCTCGGCGCGCATTTCCTCTTCGCCGACGAGACGGCCGCCGCCGAGGCGAACGGAACGCACGGCGCCGGTCTCGTCGCGCTGGAGTTCCGCCGTCTCGCCGGGGCTGCTGAAGCCGGAGGCGCGCGTGATGCGGCCGCGATCGGGCGCCTCCAGCGTAATCTCGGGGGCGTCGAGGAAGGGCATGAGCAGGGCCGGGGCGGTGACGAGCACCTGCTTCCCGACCGGGACGAGATCATTCGCGCCCCAGATGGTCCACCAGCGGCCGGCCCAATCCCGCGCTTCCGCCGGCGGCGCGCCGCGCTCGGCGAAGGTCTTGAGGATATGGGCGACGCCGTCGAGCCAGGGGTGGGCGAGGCCGTCGATGGCGTTGGTCAGCACCGCGACGGTAAGGTCCTGCTCGGGGAAGACGCAGGTGCGGGTGATGAAGCCCTGGAAGCCGCCGGAATGGCCGAACCAGCGCCAGCCGCCTTCGCCGCCGGAGATGGTCCCGAGGCCGTAATGGCGCCCCAGGCTCGACTCGTCGTCCGGCCAGAGGCGCCGCGTCATCTCACGGCGGCTGAGGGCCGAGAGGATGCTGGTCTCAGCCTTCGGCGAGAGCTGCGCGAAATAGCGCGCGACATCGGCGGCCGTGGCGACGAAGCCGGCGGCGGAGGTCATGGCGTGGCCGGGATTGTCGGCGGGGATGACGACGCGCCGGCCGAGCGGCTGCGTGCCGCTATGGCCCTTCGCCATGGGGCGGTGGCCCCAGAGCTCGATATCGGCCTTGGTTTCGAGCAGCCCGGCCTTGGAGACGACCTCGTCGGTGATCCACTCATCGTAGCTCAGGCCCGTCACCGCCTCGATGACGAGGCCGAGCAGGGCGAAGCCGTGATTGGAGTATTTGAAGCGCTGCGAGCCGGAATAGACCGGAGCCACGGCGAGATCGGCGAGCAGTTCCGCCTTGCTGCAATAGGGTTTGCGGTCGAGGAACTGGCCGTTGTCCGGCCCGTCGCGGGTCAGGCCCGCACTGTTGGAGAGCACCTGCTCGATGGTGACGTCGGCGATCTCGGGATGCAGCCCGTCGATGAAGCGGCCGACCTTGTCGTCGAGCCGCAGCCGGCCTTCCTCGACCAGGCGCAGGATGCCGGCCGAGGTGAAGCTCTTGGAATGGGAGGCGATGCGGAAGCCGTGGCGCGGCGTCAATGCCTCGCCAGTCGCGAGGTTCGCGCTGCCGAAGGCGGTTTCGAGCACGATCTCCGTGCCGCTCGCAATCGCGACGGCACAGCCGGGCTGGTCGTGGTAGCGGCGCTGGAATTCGAGCCAGCTCGCGACATAGGCGAGGGCGGGGGCAAGCCATGGCTTCATAGGTCGGCATCCGGCACGGTTGCGGCAGGTGGCCAGCATCGCATGATTCCGCCGGCTGCCGGCAAGCCGTGGAGATGTAGGACGGCCATGTGCGGGGCGGCTGCTTTCGCTTGCCCTTCACGGCCTGCCGTGGCATCGCTCCCGGCCAATCGAAAGGACCCTGATCGTGGACAAGAAAGAACTCGCCAAGCTCGAAGCCTATCTGCGCCGCACCTTCAACAACCACGCGATCAGCGTGCGCGCCCGGATGAAGAAGACCGACTCGGCCGAGGTCTATCTGGGCGAGGAGTTCATCGGCATCATCCATGTCGACGATGAGGATGGCGACCGCTCCTTCAACTTCACCATGGCGATCCTCGACGTCGATCTCGAAGACTGAGGCCGCAGCGCGACGGGCTATCTGATCAGCCCGTCGAGCGTCTGCCGCACGCCGCCGAGCATCAGCGCCCAGTCGGCGATGATGCTGCGCGGGAAGCGGATGTTCACATCCATGCCGCGATGCTGGAAGGTGATGCGGCAGGGCTCGTCGAGATGGGCGGCGGTCTCGATCGGGCAGCGCGCAGCGAAGCCTTTCCCGTCCGGAACCGAGACATAGAATTCGTCGCCCTCGAAGGGTGAGCCCTTGCGGAAGCCGCGCACGACCAGCCCGCCGGGATTCGACCAGACAGTCGGCGTCAGGAAGCGGGCATAGGTCGCAAGCTGGCGCGCCGGCTCGTTGACCTTGTCGGGCGGGCTCAGCGTGATCAGCAGGCGCTTCCTGTTCTGCGGCTGAGCCGGGCCGAGGTTCGGCCAGCCGAGCCGCAACCGAGCCATGCCGACGAGGCGGCTGGTGTCATCGTCCTCGTCGAGCCCGGTCAGATCCTTCGGGATCAGCAGGGCGACGTTGCCGACACGGGCCGGCTGCAGCGCGGCGGGCTCCTCGGGGCGGCGATGGGTCAGATAGAGCCCGAGCCCGGTTGCCAGCGCGCCTGCTAGCATGATCAGCAGCGCGACCCTGAGCAGGGCGCCATCAGCACGCGGCAGGGGCGCGCGTGGCCGCTGCAAGCGTGTGCGCACCATCGAGGTGAGATGGGCGGCCTGCTGGCCGGGCCGGTGATGAGACAGAGACGCAGTCATTCCGGATACTCTCGCCCGATCCTTCGGACCGGCTCCGAATCACTGAAACACCACCGGCTTAACGGGGCGTAAACCATAACCGGGTGTTTATCGTTAACTATCGGTAAAGACTTGCCTTCACAGTTCGTAAACCATGCGGCAGGCTCTCGCGCGTCATTCCGGGGAGGGACCGCGCTCGTGACCATTCAGCCTGCCGCGATCGAAGCGCTCCAATCGCTTCTCATCGGCTTTGCCTTCGCAGGGCTGCTGGCCAGCGCGTTCGAGCTGTTCACCTCGCATCGGGCCGACTTCAAGCTGTTGGAGATGGGCGGTCTTGCTGCTGTCGCGAGCGTGCCGGTCGTGGTCTTCAGCGCGCCCTTCCTGATCCTGCGCGATACCGCGCGCAGCCGGCAGATCGAAGGGCGGCCCTTCATGTTCGTGATGATCGCCGGCATGACGGCCGGGGTCTGGGGCATGGCTTCCGGCCGGGTGGTGCTCGATCTACTGCACGTGCTCGGCGCTTGACGGCGAGGGGCTGTCGTCTGCAATCCTCAGGCGGCCGAAGCATCAGGATATCGCTCATGCCGCTCTACGCGCTCGATGGAACAAGACCCGACGTGCCGGGCGAGGGGGCCTGGTGGCTGGCGCCCGATGCGCATGTGATCGGACACGTAAGGCTCGCTGCCGATGTCGGTATCTGGTTCGGCGCCGTCCTGCGCGGCGACAATGAGTGGATCACCATCGGCGAGGGCAGCAACATCCAGGAAGGCTGCGTTCTGCACACCGATATGGGCTTTCCGCTGACCGTGGGAGCCAATTGCACGATCGGCCATCGCGCGATTCTGCATGGCTGCACGATCGGGGAGAACAGCCTGGTCGGCATGGGCGCGACCGTGTTGAACGGCGCGAAGATCGGCCGCAACAGCCTCGTCGGCGCCAATGCGCTGGTGACCGAGGGCAAGGAGTTTCCCGACAATTCGCTGATCGTCGGCGCGCCGGCGCGGGCGGTGCGGACGCTGGACGAAACGGCCGCGGCAGGGATCACCGCTTCAGCCCAGGCCTATGTCCGGCGCTGGCGGCAATTCGCGGCCGGTCTCGAAAGGCTGGACTGAGAGCTAAAAAAAGAAGCGGGCCGGCCTTCCGGGGAGGAAAGCCGGCCCTGGCGAAACCCGATCCTTGGGGACGGGTGGGTGGGGACGTGACCGAGCCTCGCCGTCCTATCGCCGCAGCCGCCTGGTGGCTGCGGAAACCTTCATCAGCGCTGCACCGAGGCGACCGTCGGGGTCTGCGCGCCGCCGAGCGAGGTCCAGCCCGTGCGGTACTGCGACTCGCGCTTGACGTAGACGTAGCCAGTCTGGCTCCAGGGCAGGATTGCGTTGCGCTTGTTGTCGAGCACGAAGTCGCCGCGGTCGGTGCGGATCATCAGCACGGCGTGGCCGGCGTTCTCCTCGTCGATCACGACGGTCATCAGCATGGCGCGGCGCGGCAGCCCGGCTTCGGCGAGGCGCTTGCGCTTCAGCAGCGCGTAGTCCTCGCAATCGCCCTTGCCGTCGGTCGGGATGTCCCAGCGATCGACGACACCCCAGTGCTCGTCGTCGGTGACGGCCTCGATCTCCCGATTGACGCTGTTGTTGATGGTGACGATCGTCTTCCACAGCTTGGCGTTCAGCTCGACGCGCTCCGGCTCGCGGGTGTCGGTGCGGCATTCGGACGGTGTGCGCTTGCAGAAGTCCGTCCACGCATAGGGCGCGCGGGCATCGCCAGAGGCTTCGGCCGGAAGGCTCGCGACCGGGATGCCGACCGAGCCTTGAGCATTCGCCACGGTTGCTCCACCGAGCGTGACCAGAGCGGCGAGTGCGGTACCAATCAGATTGCGATGAATTGAGAGCATGTCGTCCCCTTTCTGTCCCGGGGCTGACGATGCGTGCAGGCAAATGGATTCCGGCTGAAATGGAAACGTACAAATTTATGTATTCGACCGAGCGGTCAGCGAAGAATAGATCAGTATCAATCTTGCTGGAATGGGGAAGTAACGATTCGTATCAATCGCACAACGGGATGTTAACCATTAATTCTTTGTTGTTCGGTAGAGGATCATTAACTTACGCATCCCTTAAGCGGGGGGTGTGGAGCCAGCGCGCCAGCTGCCTGCGCTCCGGCTGCGACGCCGCCACGGAGTTCCAGTTTCACAAGAGGATGCCGAGATCGCCGCACGACGTGGCCGCGCAAATTCGGCCGCTCAGGCGGTTTGCGCGAAGCGGCCGGCCGGGCCGGCTTTCAGAGCTCGAGGTTTTCGTCGAGCAGATCGGCGGAGAGCGGGAAGCGGAATTCCGCCGCGTAGCCGCCGTCGAAGCGGCGCACGATCCGCGCCGGCGTCGAACCGATCCGCACCGCAGTGTTGATCGGCAGATCGAGATCGCTCGAAAAGGCGGCGCCCGAGAGCGAAATGTCGACGATGCGGACGACGTATTCCAAGCCGTCCTCCATCGTGAGAATGGAGCGCGGATTGCGCGGCACGACACGCTCGTGTCGGCGATCTTCCGGCAGGCCGAGCTCCTCGCGGTTGGCGAGCCAGGTGAGCTGGGCCGTGAACTTCTCGCGCTTGCGGCTTGTCGCGGTGATGGTCATCGCGAAGCCTTCCAACGTCGTACGGACGCAGGTGCCTTCGATCCGGCCGAGATGTTCGAGATAGGTGATTACGCGGTCGCCCGGCTTGGCCTTGGCCGGAGCGGCCATGTGCACGCCACCGGGCGAGATGTCGATCGTCTGACAGGGATATTCCATGCGGTTGGGCAGCATGTAGCGGCCCAGCAGCACCACCTTCATACGGTGATGCCGCCTGCGCTCAGCAGGAATGGCAGCCGTTCGGGGCGTTTGGAGCGCGCTCAGCATCTATGACCGACCTAGATTCGGGCGGATCGTAGGCGCGGTCTGGTTAACGGATCGTTCCGATCAGGCGCGTCCGCCCGGCAGGACGACGAGACGCGGCGGCTCCGCTCGGCGTGCTGCCGCGGGCGGACGCGAGGCGGCGGCGGGCCAAAGCATCCGCAGCGAGATCATGCGCATCGACTCGATGGTATCGAGGCCGAGCCAGTCGGGCGAGACCGCCGGCGAAAGTGCGCCGAGAATGCGTGCATGGGTACGGCCGCGATAGCGCAGCGGCAGCAGCAGCAACTCCAGGTAGATCGGCGCGCCGGTCCTGGATTCCCCGGAGAGACCGGCGACGGCGCCGGCGCTCTCGTCCATCACGGTCTGGACGAGGCGGCGCATGTCGCCTTGCGATTCGACATCCGGCCAGAGCGCCGTGAAGGCCCGCCCCCTCAGCTCGTGCCCGATCAGCGCGCAGAGGCGCGTTCCCGCCAGACGGAAGACGGGGCCGATGGGCTCGTTCTCCAGCACGAAGGTGTCGGCCAGCGCAGGGCGCAACGCACCGGGTTCGATCTCGCCACGCTCTGGCGCGGCCCGCTCGCCACGCAGCGCGTCCCAATATTCGAAAACCAGACGTGTGCTTGTGTTTTTCATCCTGCGCCCATGCTGCCGGCTGCGCCCCCCGGGACGGTGCGGCGACCGAGATTGGCGCAGAACCGTTCGAAAGAGAGACGAATCGCTTCCCCTGATTACCGAAGACGCATTCGCCATGCCGTCTTGCCACCGTCGTCTGAGTCGGGGGAGGCAGGCGGGGGCATTAGGGTTAACCAAATCTTACCTTTGTGGAAGATCGCTAGAATGCGTATAAAATGCTTTGGAATTCGCGGGCGCTGAGCCTGCCCGCAATGCGAGGTGGAAGGGGGCGTGACCTTGCCGTCCGGTGCTACCGGGCGGCGTCACAGCCTGCGGAGAAGGGGAGGGCGCGAGCCACTCCCCTTTTTCGTTGCATCATGTGCAGGGGGTGCTTGCGCGGCATGGACGCTTCGGCAAGTGTGACGCCGCATGGCTTTTCAAGATCCTCCCCGGCCGGCACGTGAGCCGGCGCTCAACCTGCCTCCGGCCGTCGTCTGGCTGCTCGCCGCTCTGGCGCTCATCCAGGCGGGCCGTTCCTTGCTGTCCGACTATGACGATTACGTCCTGATGTCGTGGCTGGCCTTCGTGCCGGCGCGGCTGACGCTGTGGCTTTCGCCCGGGCGGCTGGAGGACGTGGTCGGCGCGATGGCGCAATCCACGGCGGGGCAGGATGTGGTCGAGAGGCTGCAGCTCGTGCGGCTGCTCCTCGCTGACGGCGGCGTCAGGCTCTGGACCCTGCTGACCTACGGGTTCCTGCATGGCTCCTGGCTGCATCTGGTGTCGAATGCGGTCTGGCTGGCGGCGTTCGGCAGTCCGGTGGCGCGGCGGCTCGGGACGAGCCGCTTCCTCAATCTGATGGCACTTTCGACGATCGGTGGTGCGCTGCTGCACTGGTGGTCGCGCGAACTCGACGTCCTGCCGCTGGTCGGCGCGTCGGCCGGCGTTTCCGGAGCCACCGCGGCGGCGATTCGTTTCGTCTTCGCTCCAGGCCTGCGCTTCGGTGAATTGGGCAACGATGAGGTGGTGCGGGCGATCCCGGCCGAACCGCTCGGCCAGCTCTGGCGCAATTCGCGCGCGCTCCTGTTCATCGCCATCTGGTTCGCGACGAACATCCTGTTCGGGGCGGGGCTGGTGCCGATCCTCGGCGAGGAGACGAGCATCGCCTGGGAAGCCCATATCGGCGGTTTCGTCGTCGGGCTGCTGCTGTTTCCGCTGTTCGATCGAGGCACGCTCAGGCGCTGAGCGGCGGGGTTCGATCCGGAGGGAGATAGCGTTCGGCGAACGGCTGGCGAGCCTTGCCTGCGCCGGTCTCTTCCCCCACACTCTCAATCATTGCGAAGCACTCTTCGAGCCGATCCGGCATCGCGAGGTTGCCGGTGGCTCGCGGGGTTCCAGCGGAACCGCGCGCCGGCAATTGGCGCGCCTGCGAGGAGGGACTTCCATGAATGTCGAGAAGCTGCTGGGCGACAAGGGACGCGAAGTCATCTCGGTGCTGCCGCACCGGACGCTGGCCGAGGCGATCCGCACGCTGAGCGAGAAGCGCATCGGTGCCGTGGTCGTCATGGGGGCCGACGGAGCGCTGGTCGGCATCCTGTCCGAGCGCGACATCGTCCGTGCGCTGGGAGAGCATGGTGCCACGGCATTGGAGAGTGCGGTGTCGCGGTCGATGACGTCCAAGGTCGTGACCTGCCGGCCGCAGACCAGCGTCGATGAGTTGATGGAAATCATGACGATGGGCCGCTTCCGCCATATCCCGGTGGTCGAGAACGGGCGCGTCACCGGCATTGTCTCGATCGGCGACGTCGTCAAGCATCGCGTCGCGGCGATCGAGGCCGAAAGCCAGGCGATGCGCGACTATATCGCGATGGCCTGACGGGTATTGCATCGGACCGGAAGTGGAGCCGCGCTTTTCGGAAAAATCCGATACGATAACGAATACATCGATCGCCGTTGTCGCGTCCGGTGGGACGCACGGTGATCCAGCGCGTCCGGCTCAGCTTTCCGGCGCGATATGGCTGGCGGCGACGAGGGCGGCGATATCGTCGAGCGCGCGCTGCGCCGCCTGCCGCCCGAACTCCATGGTTTCGTCGGCGCGATGGAAATCGAACAGGCCGATTCGGCCGAGCTTCGGGCCGATCATCACGTCCGGCGGATCGCCAGCGAGTCGCGAACGCGAGATCCGATCCTGCGTGATGTTGAAGGCGTCGATCATGACGCCGGCGAGGCCCGGACGGTTCTCGGAGGGGCGGCCGACGATGTTGCGGACGCGCTTGGCCGCGCCGCTGATACCGTCATACCAGCGTGGCTCGGGGCGGATCTCCAGCTCGGGGACGAGCGGATCGGGATCAGAGCCGTGGTTCTGGATGATCGTACCGCGGCCGGAGAGATCGTTGTTCAAATTGACGCAGATCACGATGTCGGCACCGAGTGCGCGGGCCGCTGTGACCGGGACCGGGTTGACCAGCGCGCCGTCCATCAGCCAGCGACCGCCGAGCTTCACCGGGTCGAATACGCCGGGCAGGGCATAGGAGGCGCGCAGTGCCTCAACCAGCGGGCCGTGCGTCAGCCAGATTTCGTGACCGGACCCCAGCTCGGTCGCGATGGCGACGAAGCGATTCGACAATTCCTCGATACGGATGCCGTCGACATGCTGGTCGAGCAGGCGTTTGAGCCGTCCGCCCGAAATGAGGCCGGCGCCGCCTATATGGAAATCCATCAGGCCGACGATGCGGCGCTTGGTCAGGCTGGTGGCGAATTCGGCGAGTTCGGGCAGCTTGCCGGCGGCGAAGCAGCCACCCACCACGGCGCCGATCGAGGTGCCGGCGATCACGTCGGGGGCGAAGCCCGCTTCGATCAGGACTTCGAGCGCCCCGATATGAGCCCAACCGCGGGCCGCGCCGCCGCCGAGCGCCAGGCCAATCTTCGGCCTGCCCGCCAAGGACTGCTCTTCGATCGAACGCATCTCGTTCATTGCGGCACCACCTCCGCCGAGACCAAAGGCCCGCCGCGCGGCATCGTCCCAGAACATGGACCCATTCCTCCGTAGGGATTTAGGGTCTCAGAAGCCGATGAGTGAATAGTGAACGGCATGACAGGCGGCATTATCGCCTGCATTTGACGAAACCGTGAAGGCGCCGCCGCGGCATTGCCGATGCGCGCAGGCTTCAGGTGCATAGGACGAGTGGCTTCTGCGCATCCTCGCGCAGCGGCTGGACCCGATAGAAGCAGGAACAGCGGCCGGTGTGGCAGCAGCCGCCATCGCCGCCGACCTTGACCTTGAGCCAGATCGCGTCCTGATCGCAGTCGACCCGCATCTCGACGATGGTCTGTATCTGGCCCGAGGTCGCGCCTTTATGCCAGAGCTCCTGGCGCGAGCGCGACCAGTACCAGGCCTCGCCAGTTTCGATCGAGCGCTTCAGCGCCTCGGCATTCATATGCGCAACCATCAGCACCGCGCCGCTGTCGGCTTCGGTAGCGACGACCGTCACGAGGCCATTCGCATCGAAGCGGGGGCTGAGCACCATGCCCTCCTCGAGGGCGTGTTTGTCGGCCGCGGCGGGGAAGAGGCTCATTGGCGGCTCCATCGTGGAAAAGGCGCGTCATCCGACGCGCCTTGTAGGGAACTGGCCGGGTGACGCCAACCGTCGGGATCACAGTCCCGGCGACTTCACCATCGTGAAGAAGCGGACCTGCTCGGCCGGATCATCGCGGAAGACGCCGCGATACTGCGTCGTCATGGTCGAGGAACCCTGCTTCTGCACGCCGCGCATCGACATGCACATATGCTCGGCCTCGACGAGGATTGCGATGCCGCGCGGCTCCAGCGCCTCCTCGATCACATCGGCGATCTGGGCGGTCATCGTCTCCTGCGTCTGCAGGCGCCGGGCATAGACGTCGACGATGCGGGCAAGCTTCGAGAGGCCGACCACGCCCTTCGACGGGTAGTAGCCGATATGCGCCTTGCCGACGAAGGGAACCATGTGGTGTTCGCAATGCGAATAGAACGGAATGTCGCGCACCAAGACCATGTCCTGGTAGCCGTCGACCTCCTCGAAGACGCGGTCGAGGATGTCATGGGGGTCCTCGGCATAGCCGCTATAGAGTTCCTTGTAGGCCTTGGCGACGCGCTGCGGCGTCTCGAGGAGACCTTCGCGCGACGGGTCGTCGCCGGCCCAGAGTATGAGCGTGCGGACGGCGGCCTCGGCCTCTTCCCGCGTCGGCTTGCGGACCAGAAACTTGTCAGCGGAGGGGCCGATGGCCCCCTCGACGGACAAGGACTTAACCACAGGGATCATGTGGTGCCTCCCGTTGGGACGGTGGGGGCCACGCGCCCGGCGGCCAAGCGACCGCGACCGCGAGGCCGTTGCGACAAGTTTCACGCCCTCAGGCGGAAGAGGTTTCCATGCCCTCCCGTTTCGCGGCGATCAACCCTATATTGGGTTCCCAGGCCGGTCATTCCAGATCGGCGAGAGACCACGCCATGCTGGACGACGTCTACAACAAGCGCATCCTTTCGCTTGCGGCCAACATCCCCCTGCTGCAGCGGCTGCCGTCTCCGGACGCCACGGCGCGGGCTCATTCGAAGCTATGCGGCTCCACCGTGACAGTCGATGTCACCATGGAGGGCGACGTCGTCACCGGCTTCGGCCATGAGGTGAAGTCCTGCGCGCTCGGACAGGCTTCCTCCTCGATCATGGCACGGCATGTCGTCGGCTCGACGGCGGAGGAACTGCGCCGGGTGCGCGAGCAGGCCCGCGCCATCCTGAAGGAGAATGCCGAGCCGCCGGAGGGCAAATGGGCCGATCTTGCCGTGCTCGTGCCGGTGCGCGACTTCAAGGCGCGCCACGCCTCGACGATGCTGACCTTCGATGCGGTGGTTGATGCGATCGACCAGATCGAGGCGCGGCGGCGCGAGGCCGCTGCCTGATCACTTCACGCCGAAGGCGACCTTGATCTCCGGAATCGTCTCGTCGAAACGGGCCTTGAAGGCGCGTTCCGCCAGCAGGGCCTTGGCGACGGCACGCCCGACCTTGTCGCCGGCGGCGAGATCGCTGGGAAAGTGGAAGCCGCAGATCAGGCGGCTTTCGTCATAGCTCTTCACGCGCTCTTCGAGCTTGTCCGCCATTGAGGGGACCGCCGTCTTGAGCAGTTCCGAATAGAGCGCAGCCGTCGCCGCATGGGCGGAGGGGAAGGACGTGCCCTCCGGGCGCGCACCGGGGCAGGGCTTGACGCGGACCTTGGACCAGAGCTGGAAGGGGCGCGTGCGACTCGTCAGGCGGTGGACGCTCTTCAGCAGGATGCCAAGCTCGACCTGCGCTTCGCGGAACAACAGCCGCACCTCGCGATGGGTGCTGTCGACATAGTTCGTTTCCATGCCATTCAGGAAGTTGACCAGCCCCTGGCGCTGGTCGGCGATCGCCTGCTTCTCGCGCTCCGGTGTGCGGCCCTGCGTGAGCTGCTGCACCTGCTCGAACTCGGCCTTGGCTTCCGGGCTGTTCTGCGCCGGGGGCAGGCCGATGATATGCGCGACGTCGATCTTCGCGCCGTCGAGCCAGAGCAGGTAAGGCCGCTGCTGGGCCGAGGCCGGCGCGGCGAGGCCGAGGCTCAACGCCAGTCCGAAACCCGCAAGTGTATTGCGCAGGTGGACTGGGCGAAGGAGGGCATGGCGAAAGCGAGCGGCGCGCATCATGTTTCCGGTACTAGGCAATTGAAGGCGGGAATGGAAAGCGGGTTCTGGTGGCGACTGAACAAGACGAAGCAGACGATCTATTCCAGCGTCTCTTTGTTAAGCAAAGATTTTCGCGCTTGCGAAGCCTTGCGCTTTTGCCGCGCCGTTCTGCACATTTCGCAATTCGCGGCTATCAGCTCAGTCTCTCCATGCTGGTCGGACGCCATTGTCGGCATTGGCCAAGCTGCTCCGTCTATACCGACGAGGCGATCCAGCGCTTCGGCTTGTGGCGCGGCGGCTGGGTGGGCCTTGCGCGGATCTGTCGCTGCAACCCATGGGGAACGAGCGGCATCGATATCGTCTGCGAGGAACTGCCCGCGGGTGCGAACTGGTATCGTCCGTGGCGATACGGCCGCTGGCGTGGAACCCGCGTGCCTGAATCGGCAGGGCTCGCTGCGCCGGACCCTAGGATTTCCCTGGACGCTGGGCCTGGGCGGCCTTGAGCGCATCCTTGCAGCCATCCGAGAAAGAAGCCTCCTTCTGGTGCATGCAGGCGAGCAGACGGCCGCCGCCGGGCCTGACGCCGGGACAGTTCTTCGCGAAATCCGCCTGACAGGCGGCGCGCACCGCAGCCTGATCCTGAGCGAGGGCCGGGACGGAAACGGCAAACAGCAGGGCAGCCAGCGAGATGCGGATCATGGGCGGTCCTTTCCGGATGGGATTCAGGAGCCTCAAGGGTGATTGCAGCACGTTTGCGGGGGCCTGACCATGGCGTGACAAATCGGCAAGCTCGCGGCTCTCCGTGATTGCGCGCTGTCGCACCGTCGTATAGGCGAGTGCCTCTCGCGCGCGCCGAACCGGCTGCGGGCCCGCGCGCTCTTCCGACAGGCAGCCGGCCTTGACTTACGGGGTTCGTATCCCCGAGTGAGCAGGAGCGCGATCGATGACGATCTCCCTGACTTTTCCCGATGGCGCCAAGCGCGAATTCCCCTCCGGCATCACCGGGGTCGATATCGCCAAGGGCATTTCCCCCTCTCTCCTGAAACGCACCGTCGCCATGGCGCTCGACGGCTCGGTCGTCGATCTCGCCGATCCGATCGAGCGCGATGCCAGGATCGAGTTCCTGAACCGGGAAGACCCGCGTTCGCTGGAGCTGATCCGGCACGACACCGCGCACGTGCTCGCCGAAGCCGTGCAGGAGCTTTTCCCCGGCACGCAGGTGACGATCGGCCCCGTCATCGAGAACGGCTTCTACTACGATTTCGCCCGCAACGAGCCCTTCACCCCGGAGGACTTCCCGGCGATCGAGAAGAAGATGCGCGAGATCATCGCGCGCGATAAGCCCTTCACCAAGGAGGTCTGGAGCCGCGACAAGGCCAAGGACTTCTTCGCCAACAAGGGAGAGGCCTACAAGGTCGAGTTGGTCGATGCGATTCCGGCCGACCAAACGCTCAAGATGTACGCGCAGGGCGATTGGATCGACCTCTGCCGCGGCCCGCACATGACCTCGGTCGGCAAGGTCGGCAACGCCTTCAAGCTGATGAAGACCGCCGGCGCCTATTGGCGCGGCGACAGCAAGAACGCAATGCTGACCCGCATCTACGGCACCGCCTTCGCCAAGCAGGAGGAGCTCGACGCCTATCTCAAGCAGCTCGAGGAGGCGGAGAAGCGCGACCACCGCAAGCTTGGTCGGGAGATGGACCTGTTCCACTTTCAGGAGGAGGGGCCGGGCGTCGTGTTCTGGCACTCCAAGGGCTGGCGGCTCTTCCAGGAGATCATCGCCTATATGCGCCGGCGCCTCGCTGCCGACTATGAGGAGGTGAATGCGCCGCAGATCCTCGACAAGTCGCTCTGGGAGACCTCCGGCCACTGGGGCTGGTACCAGGACAACATGTTCGCGGTGAAGTCGGCTGCGGCCTTCGAGAACCCGGCCGATGCCGAGCGCGACCATCGCGTCTTCGCCCTGAAGCCGATGAACTGCCCCGGCCATGTCCAGATCTTCAAGCACGGGCTGAAGAGCTATCGCGACCTGCCGATCCGCCTCGCCGAATTCGGCAACGTCCATCGCTACGAGCCGTCCGGCGCGCTGCACGGGCTGATGCGCGTGCGCGGCTTCACGCAGGACGACGCGCATATCTTCTGCACCGAGGAGCAGCTTGCGGCGGAGTGCCTGAAGATCAACGACCTGATCCTCTCGGTCTATTCGGATTTCGGCTTCACCGACGACCTCGTCATCAAGCTCTCGACCCGGCCCGAGAAGCGCGTCGGCTCCGACGAGCTGTGGGACCACGCCGAGGACGTCATGACCAAGGTGCTGGAGCAGATCGCGGCACAGTCGGGCAACCGGATCAAGACCGAGATCAATCCGGGCGAGGGCGCGTTCTACGGGCCGAAGTTCGAATATGTGCTGCGCGACGCCATCGGCCGCGACTGGCAGTGCGGCACGACGCAGGTGGACTTCAACCTGCCGGAGCGTTTCGGCGCCTTCTATATCGGCGCCGATGGCGAGAAGAAGCAGCCGGTCATGGTCCACCGTGCCATCTGCGGCTCGCTGGAGCGCTTCACCGGCATCCTGATCGAGCACCATGCCGGGCATTTCCCGCTCTGGCTGGCGCCCGAGCAGATCGTGGTCTCGCCGATCACCTCGGACGCCGACGGCTATGCCGAGGAGGTGACGATGGCTCTAATGGGCGCCGGCCTGCGCGCCCGCGCCGACCTGCGCAACGAGAAGATCTCCTACAAGGTGCGGGAGCATTCGCTGGCGAAGGTCCCGGTCATCATCGCCGTCGGCAAGCGCGAGGCCGAGGAGAAGACCGTGACGATCCGCCGCCTCGGCAGCCAGGCCCAAACGGTGATGCCGCTCTCGGAAGCGCTCGCCACGCTGACGCAGGAGGCGTCGGCGCCGGACGTCGCGCGGACGAAGGCAGCCAAGGCGGCGTGACCTGTCCCTCCGTAATGCCCGGGCTTGTCCCGGGCATTACGGGAAAGAGAGGCTCCTGTCCTCTGAGAGATTCTCGGGTCGAAGCCTTGCTTCGCCCGAGAATGACGGTCGTTGGAGCGTACCTCTAGCTAAAGCCGCTTCGCTCATGCCAGATTGCCGGCGATGCTGACGGGTTCCTATCGCAAGCGGCTCGAGGCCGATCTCATCCGCTGGGTCGATGGCGGGCTGCTCAGCGCCGAGAGCGCCGGCTCGATCCGCCGCTCCGTTGCCCGTGAGCAGAGCGGCTTCGGCCTGCCGGCGCTGCTTGGCCTGCTTGGCGGGCTGCTGATCGCATCGAGCGTCGCGGCCTTCGTCGCTGCAAACTGGGAGGCGATCCCGCGCCTCGCCAAGCTCGGCATGATCCTCGCGAGCATCGCGGTCTGCCTTGCGCTCGCCTTCCGGCTGGAGCGCGGGGGCTCAGCCCGCGGCAGCGATGCGGCAGTGACCTGCGGCGTGCTGATCTTCGGCGCCGGGGTCGCGCTCGTCGGGCAGATGTACCATCTGCCGGCTGATTGGGCAGGCGGGGCCGTGCTGGTCGCACTGGGAGCACTCGCGGTCGCCTTCCTGATGCGGTCGAGCGGAGCTCTCGCCATCGCCTTCGTCGCCATCTGCGCCTGGAGCTTCGGGCGCTGGGAGGAAGCGCGCGGCGGCGCCCATTTCGAATTCTTCATCCTCTATCTTCCGGCGCTGTGGCTGGCGCTGTCGCGCAACAACCGGCTGATCCAGCATCTTGCCGTGCTCGCCGGCGCGTTCTGGATCGGCATGGCGCCCGGCTACTGGCTGTTCGAGCGCTTCGATTACGGCCTTCTCGCCTATGGGCTGGCCGTCTCGGCCCTTTATGTCGCGCTGGGCGCAATCGCGCTCGACCGGGGTGGTCCGGGCCTGCTGACGGCCTGCCTGCCCTGGGGCCTGCTCGGACTCGTGGTCGTTCTCAATGCCGAGCTGATCCGCATCCTCGACAATGACGAGGCCCGCGCCGGGCATGCCTTCCTCTTCGTGTTCTACGCTTATGCCGTCGCGGTCCCGCTGACGATCCTGGCCGGGGTAACAGCTCGTGACCGGCGCTTCACCTGGCCGCTGGCGGCAGCGCTCGTGCTGTCGCTGCTGGTGCCCGCCGTGTTCTGGAGCGGCACCGCCACCGGCATGCCCGGCAAGATTGCCGTGGCGAGCCTCATCCTCCTCTCGGCTACCGCTCTCATGGTCGCCGGGGCGGCGGGGGGCGTTCGCCGGCTCGTCATGGCGGGTTCCATCCTATTCGGCATCGCGATCCTGATCCTGCTCTGGCAGACGATCGGCACGCTGCTCGACCAGTCGCTGTTCTTCCTCGTCGCCGGGGCGGCGCTGCTGGCCGTTGCCTCCGGGGCGCGGCGCCTGTTCGCGCGGCTGAACCCGCCTGCTGAGAAGGAGGCCGCGTGATGCGTCCGTTCTCGGCCGATGGGATTGCCGTGAAGGTGCCACTGCTCTGGCGCACGGTCGCCGCCGCGCTGGTGCTGGGTCTCGCCTTGCTCGCACTGGTCGAGCAGCGGGCGCGCATCCTGCGCAACGGCACGGAGGTGCGGCTGAAGACGGTGCCGGTCGATCCGCGCGATCTCTTCCGCGGTGATTATGTCGTGCTCGCCTATCCGATCAGCATGGTCGAGACGGGGCCGGAGGGCGCGCGGCCATACCAGCGCGGCGAAAGCGTCTTCGTCACGCTCGGCCGCGACGAGCAGGGCTTTGCGCGGGCGCTCGGCGTCTCGCGCGAATGGCCGAAAGGCGGCGGCGAGGCGGTCGTGATCGCCGGGCGCGTGACGTCGATCGGAGGCTGCGCGATCAACGCCAACGGCCAGACCGATTGCAACCGAAGCGGCAGCCGCCTGCGCATCGCCTACGGGCTCGAGAGCTATTTCGTGCCCCAGGGCGAGGGCAAGGCGATCGAGACCACCGAAAAGGCCCGCATCGAGGTCGTCGCGGCCGTGTCGCCGTCGGGCGAGGCCGCGATCAAGCGACTGCTGATCGACGGGAAGCAGGTCTATCAGGAACCGCCCTACTGACGGGCGGGCAGTCCGCCAATCAACGATTGCGCGGGATTCAAGCGGGGCTCTGACAGCTGCACAGCGGCTGGGGCGCATCACGTTGCCGTGTTGCCAGACGCTCGCAGGCGATTTGTCTCACCTCCGCCGCAAAGCGGCAGAACGGTCGCCACACGCGCTTGTGACAACGCGCCGCGTGACGGGAATCCTCTTCAGTTATATGAACGGCAGATGAACAGACTCGACAGGGAATGTTCATCTCAAGGTCCGTCGACGGGGAACCGCGACCGGCCGCCTGCGTTCCGCCCGAGCCTTTCCTCGCTGCTGAAGGACAGCCCCGTGTCGTCCATCCCCTCCTTCAGACGCTTCCTGCTTCTCGGCCAACGGGCCGACGGCGTGGTGCGCTCTGCCGGCGGGCGGGATGCGCGGATCGACGTGGTGCGCGGGCTCGCGCTGCTGATCATCTTCATCAACCACATGCCGGGGAACGTGGTCTCGGCCTATATGCCGCACAGCTACGGCTTCTCGGACGCGGCCGATATCTTCGTCCTGCTGGCCGGCGTCTCGGCTACCCTGGCCTATGGCGGGCTGATCGAGCAACGCGGCCTGTCGCTCGCAGCGCTGAAGCTCGGCGGGCGGATATGGACGCTCTACATCGCTCATATCGCGGTGTTCGTGCTCGTCTGCGGGGTCGTCGCCACCGCGGTTACGCAGACGCAGAACCCGCTCTACATCGAGACGATCAATATCCAACCCTTCTTCCGCGACACGGTCGAGGCGCTGATCGGCGCGCTGACATTGACCTATCAGCCGTCCTATCTCGACATCCTGCCGCTCTACATCGTGCTGCTCGCGCTGTTCCCGGCGATCTACTATGCCGTGCGGATCAGCCCGCTGCTGGCGCTCGCCATCTCGCTGACGATCTGGCAGGTCGCGCTCGCCTTCGAGCTCAACCTGCCGAACGGCAGTGCCGGTGTCTGGTTCTTCAACCCCTTCGCCTGGCAAGTCGTTTTCACGGTCGGGATCATCATCGGCCGGGCGGCGCAGCTCGGCGTTGCCGCGCCGCGGCTGCTGTGGCTCGATGTGGCTGCCGTCGCGTTCATCGCCTTCGCCTGGGTGGTAAAGATCTCGTCAGGCAACCCGACGGGCATCGGCGCGTTGAACGATTGGTTCGATTCCGTCCAGCTCGGCTCGGATAAGACCAATCTGGCCTGGACCCGGCTGATGCATATCGGCGCGCTGGCGTGGCTCGCGATCCGCTGGCTGCCGACGGGCGGGGCGATGGCGAAGCCGGCAGTCGGGCGCGCATTGGCTTCGGCGGGGCAGAATTCGCTCCACGTGTTCTGCGTCGGGATCGTGCTCTCGATCATCGGGCAGATCGTCCTGGCGGAAACGTCCTTCGCTTTGGGCATTCAGTTGCTGATTTGCACAGCGGGCATTACTATTTTGACAGGGTTAGGGATTTTCCTGTCGTGGTACCACTCGATCACGAAACGCGGCGCAAGCGCCGAACCTGTCCCGGCCCGTGGCGCGCAGGCGCCGCGGCCCTCCTTTTCCTCGCGCTGAATTCATCCGCCATCGCGGCGCCGATGCCGGCGCTGTCCGACACACGCTGCCGCGCCGATGCGACGAAGTCCGTCTTCCAGCCGAGTTTGCCAGCCGCGCGCAAGGCACTGCAGGAAACCGGCAAGCTGACGATCGTGGCGCTCGGCTCGTCCGCGACGGCCGGCTCCGGAGCCAGCGCTGAGGACAAGAGCTATCCGTCGGTGCTGCAGACCGAACTCAGACGCCGCCTGCCCGGCGCCGAGGTCAATGTCGTCAACAAGGGGGTCGGCGGCCAGTCGGCCTATGACATGCTGCTGCGCATGCAGGCGGACGTCATCGACGAGAAGCCCGCGATCGTGATCTGGCAGACCGTCATCAACGACGCGATCCGCGACATCGGCGAGGAGAAGCTCGCCAAGATCCTCAACAAGGGCATCGGCAAGGCGCGCGCCGCCGGAATCGACATGGTGCTGATGGATCTGCCGTGGTTGCCGCGCGAGGGGCGCTATCCGCATTACGACGACTATCGCGCGGTCCTGATGCGGACGGCGCAGGAGCAGGGCATCTCGCTCTTCCCGCGCTATGCGCTGATGAAGGGCTGGTCGAATTCGCGGCAATTCACGCCGGAGGAACTGCTCGGCATGGACGGGCTGCATCTCGTCGATGCCGGCTATCGCTGCCTCGGCCTGCGCCTCGCCGACGGGATCGTCTCAGGCATCGGCAATGTCCGGATCGAGACGGCAGGCCGTGAGATGAAGCCGGTGAACTGAGCGCTGGCGAATCCCGACTACTTCGCGAGAACCTCGATATCGCGGTCGGAGCCCGACTCGACCTTGAAGTCGCGCGAATAGACTTGTCCCTCCTGCCGGGCGATCAGGACATAGTCGCCCTCGGCCAGGATGACCTGCGGGAAGGCGCCGATGGCCTCGCGGATGACGTCGCCGCCCGGCGTCAGCACGCTGAAGGCGGTGCCGGCGAAGGCCTCGCCTCCGGCGCTGGCGACGAGCTTCAGGGTGACCTTGGCGGCGCGGTGATGCAGCGTGGCTTCGGTGACCTTGCCGGTCTCGACCTTCACGTCGGCGCGCTGGATGGCGTTTGAGTCGCCGTAGGTGGAGACAACATGATAGGTGCCCTCGGGCAGGCGGATGATCTCGCCGGCCTTGGCGCCGCTGGTGATGAGCCGCCCTTCCGAGTTTCCCTGCAGGGGCACGAAGACGGAGAAGGTGAGCTGCCCGGCCGGGATCGGGGCGTCACCGATCGAGCCCGCCAGCGAGAGCGCACCGGCGCTGATCTGCACCTGATCGCGCAGCCCCTGCACGCCTACGCTGACGCGCTTGGTACCGCTGGCGAAGCCGTAGGCGGCATGGACGATGTAGTTGCCCGGGGGCACCGAGAAGCTGGGTTCGGATTCGGAGGAGCGGGCGATGATTTTCGGGGCCGATCCGTCCACGGTTTCGCTGAGGATGCGCCAGTTCAGCCCGGACTTGATCGGCCTGCGATCGCTTGCGAACTGCGCGGAGACGCTGAGCCTGGCCTGTGCGCTCGGAGCGCCGGGGATCGCGGGGGCCTGGGTGTCCGCGCCGGGGCCGGCGTCGGGCGTCGTGGTTTGGGCTGATGCCGGCGATAAGAGGACGGCCATGGCGAAGACGACGCCGGCGAGGCGGCGGCCAGCTTCAAAACCATCCAATTCAAACATGCTTTCCGTCCTCGACGCCCCTGCGGCCATGTATGAGCAGGCACGCTTGTCCTCATCATGGCGAAGGAATAGGTCAATCCTATCGCCATCATCCGGATGTTTCATGACCGATACGCTCTCTCTGCTCAAGCTGCGTCGCTCTGTGCCGCCGCAGTTCCTCTCCGCTCCGGGGCCGCAAGGCGCCGAGCTCGACGAATTGCTGACGATCGCGGCGCGTGTGCCGGATCACGGGAAGCTGGCGCCATGGCGCTTCATCATCTTCGCCGGTGCGGCGCGCGAGGAGGCGGCCGAGGTGGTCGCGCGCGTCTTCCGGAAGAAGAACCCCCAGGCGAACGACGATCAGGTCGAGTTCGAGCGCAAGCGCCTGCTGCATGCGCCCGTCATCGTGGGGGTGGTCTCGCGGGCGCGCGAGCACGTCAAGATCCCGCTCTGGGAACAAGAGCTCTCGGCAGGCGCCGTCTGCATGAACCTGCTCGTCGCGGCCTATGCCATGGGCTACGCCGGCTCCTGGCTGACGAACTGGTTCTCCTTCGACCGCGAGGTGATGACCGCGTTCGGGCTCGCCGAGGACGAGCGGATGGCCGGCTTCATTCATATCGGCACGCCGACCGCGCCGATCACCGATCGAGACCGCCCGGTGATGGCCGACATCGTCAGCTATTACGGAGCCTGACGTGAGCTACTACTCCGCGACGAAGGACGAGCTCGGCTTCACCTACGATCCGTTCAAGGCGATCGTGGCGCCAAGGCCGATCGGCTGGATCACGGCGCTGAGCGCGAAGGGCGAGGTCAATCTCTCGCCCTACAGCTTCTTCAACGCGATCTCGTCGCGGCCGAACATCGTGATGTTCTCTTCGGAGAACAAGAAGGATGCGGTCTCCTTCATCGAGGAGACCGGCGAATTCACCTGCTCTCTGGTGACGAAGGCGCTGGCGCAGCAGATGAACCTGACCTCGGCGCCGCTGCCGCGCGGCGAGAACGAGTACATCCATGCCGGGCTCGAAATGGCGCCGTCGCGCTTCGTCAAGCCGCCGCGCGTCGCAGGCACACCGGCTGCGCTCGAGTGCAAGCTGCTTTCGATCCAGCAACTTCATGATCTCGACGGCAACGCCGTGCCGCGCTGGATGGTGCTTGGGCAGGTCGTCGGCACCTTCGTCGATGATGCCTTCGTCAAGGACGGGCGCTTCGATACGGCCGGCGCCAACCCGATCGCGCGCTGCGGCTATGCCGATTATGCCGAGGTGACGAGCCTGTTCTCGATCCAGCGGCCGGCGGGCGGGTAGGGCGGTCGTCGGGCCGGCGTCATTCTCGGTGGAGCGAAGCGCAGACCCGAGGATCTTGTGACAGGAGGATGCCAGGCCTCCTTCGGCCGGAGATGCTCGGGCCGCGCCCGAGCGTGGCCCTCTGTGACTGCCGGCTTCAGCCCTGCACCAGAGGCCCTTTGGCGCGGTAGTCGCCGAGTGGGGAGAGGGCGCGGTTGATCGCCTCGGCGTCGAGGTCGACGCCATCCGGCAAAGTCAGTTGCGGCGGGTCGAGCGTGACTTTCGCGCCCGTGACAAGCGCCGTGGCCGCCTGTTGGACGCGCGAGGCGCAGCCGCCGCAATGCATGCCCGAAATCGCAAAAACCTGAGTCATCCGAATCGCCTCGGGCCGATCATTCAGCCAGTTTCTGAGCGCGCGCGAGAAGCCGCTGCGCCCTGACCAGATGGGGACGATCGAGCATTTCGCCATCGAGGCCGATGACGCCGGCTCCGGGATTGGCCGCAAACAGCGCGACGATCTGCTCCGCCTTGGCCAGTGCTGCCGGCGAGGGCGAGAAAATCTCGTTGATCGGCGCAACCTGGGCCGGATGGATCGCCATCTTGCCGGTGAAGCCGTCCCGCCGCGCCGCCAGGCATTCGGCGCGGAAGGCGGCTTCGTCCCGGAAATTGGTGAAGACGGTGTCGATCGCCTCGACCTGCGCCGCCGTTGCCCCGAACAGGGTCAGCGCGCGGGCGAGGCGGTAGGGATCGGTATAGGAGCCGTCCTCCAGCCGGTTGGTTTCGGCGCCGAGATCGGCTGAGAGGTCTTCCGCACCCCAGGTCAGGGCCATCAGCCGGTGGGAGGAGCGGCTATAGCTGCCGAGCCCGAAGATGCCCTTGGCGTTCTCGGTGGTGATGGGCACGATCCGCGTGGTGCCGTCGGGCAGGTCGGACTCCGCTTCGCGCACCGCGATCTTGGCGGCGAGGTGGCCGACATCGGCGCCACCTTCCGATTTCGGCAGCATGATCGCGTCGGGCGCGCCGGGCATGACGGCGTCGAGATCGGCGTCGCTCATCCCCGTGGCGAGGCCGTTGATGCGCACGATCAGCAGCGGGCGCTTCGGCAGCGGGCGGGTGGCGTCCAGGAAGGCGCGGGTGATCTCGCGCGCCTGCGGCTTGGCGTCGAGCGCGACGGAATCCTCCAGATCCAGGATCAGCGCGTCGGCGCTGCTCTCCAGGCCCTTGAGCTGCTTCTTCGGGCTGTCGCCCGGCACGAACAGGAGCGAACGCATGACGTCAGACCGCGACCGTGGCGGGGGCGGGCCGCTTGCGCATGAAGGCCTGGCGACGGCACTGGGCGACGAGCGTGCCGTCCTGCTTGTAGGCCTTGTGCAGGAAGTCGACGATGCCGGCATCGGGCCTCGAGCGCGACTCGCGCTTGGAGACGATTTCCGTCGTGCAATTCACGGTGTCGCCCTCGAAAAGCGGGGCGGGGAAGGTGACGTCGGTCATGCCGAGATTGCCGATGGTGGTGCCGACTGTGGTGTCGTTGACGGAGATGCCGATCATCAGCCCGAGCGTGAACAGCGAGTTCATCAGCGGCTTGCCCCACTCGGTCTCGGTCGCGCAGAAATGTGCATCGATATGAAGGGGTTGCGGGTTGAGCGTCATGTTGGAGAACAACATGTTGTCCATCTGTGTGACGGTTCGGGTCAGGCCGTGCTCGATCACCGCGCCGACCTGGAAATCCTCGAAATAGATTCCGCCACGCTTGTGACGCACCACATCCGACATCGACGCCTCCGCCTTCGCTTCGCCCGCCGCTGAGCCGGCACGAGAAGTCGTAGAATGCCATCCGCCGGGAGGAAAGCGGAAAGCGCGGCGTTAAGCTTTGGGAGGGGGCGCTTAACGGTTCGCTTACCATAATGGAGCATTGTTTGGATTGCGCTTTCCGCGATGCACGGAAGCCGCATGCCGAAGGCTCCAGATGTTCCTGTTCACCACGCCGCAGACCCGCGACGCGCAGCCAGTCAATCCGGTCGTCAGCGCCATCCGTCAAGGCGCGGAGCGGACAGGTGCGGGCTTCGATTACCTGCTCAAGACGGCGCAGCGCGAATCCTCGCTGGAGCCGGAGGCCAAGGCCAAGACGTCGAGCGCGACCGGGCTCTTCCAGTTCATCGAGCAGACCTGGCTATCCATGGTGAAGCAGGAGGGGCCGAAGCAGGGTCTCACGCAATATGCCGATGCAATCTCCGAGAGCGGCGGGCGGCTGACGGTTTCCGACCCATCTGCGCGGGAGAAGATCCTGCAGCTTCGCAACGATCCGCAGGTGGCGGCGTTGATGGCCGGCGCGTTGACGCAGAAGAATCGCGACCAGCTTGCCGGCGCCCTCGGGCGGCAGCCGCAGGCGGGAGAGCTCTATATGGCGCATGTGCTCGGTGCGCGCGGTGCCTCCGACCTGATCAAGGCGGCAGCCAGTGATCCCAATCGCGTCGCGGCGCGCGACTTCCCGGAGGCCGCGGCGGCCAACCGGTCGATTTTCTACGACAAGGCGGGCCAGGCGCGCAGTGTCCAGGAGGTCTATGGCGTGCTGGCGGCGAGCCATGCCAACACCCAGGTTGCGGCGAGCGCCACGCAAGGTCCTCCGGCGGGGCAGGGCGATATCCCGGAAACCGAGATCGCCGCTGCGCTGCGTCCGGGCCGCGCGAAGGGGCTCGTCGGCCTGTTCTCCACCAATGGCTCGCGCGATCCGGTCTCCAAGGCTGTCGCCAATCTCTGGACGACGCCGAGCCGGGGCGGCACGCGCATGGCGTCGCTCGATGGCGGGGAGCGCTATTTTCCGCGCCCCGGCCAGAGCGACGCGACGTCGGCGTCCGATGCGAACTCCCCGACCGACGCTCTCGCGTCGACCGATTCAGGCAAAGTCGTCAACGCGCCGTTGCCGCCCTCGCGGCCGAGCGAGCTGTCCTCCACCACCGCTGCGGCACCGCAGGCGGTGGCGGCAGGGAAAGCACGTCGCGGCCCGCTCGACCTGTCCTCCTTCATGATCCGGCGGGGGGGAGCATGATCGTTCGCCGTTTCCTGCTCTGGGCTCGGACCGCACCGGCCGAAGCGCGCGCCTCGGGCGCTGCTGCGCTTGCGGGCGCCTATCTGCGCTCCGGAATGTCGGACGAGGATCGACGCGAGGCGGAGACGGCGCTGATCGCGCTGATCGACGACCCCTCGCCGCTGGTTCGGCGGGCGATCGCAGAAGAAATGGCTCCCTCGATGCGCACGCCGCGCAACCTCGCGCTCGGCTTGATCGCCGATCAGAGCGATGTGGCGGCGCTGGTCCTGGCGCATTCGCCGGTGCTGACCGAGGCCGATCTGGTCGACGCCGCTGCGGTTGGCGACACGCTGGCGCAGCGCGCGATAGCGATGCGCCGCTGCCTGCCGGTCAGCGTCTGCGCGGCGTTGGCGGAGGTCGGTTGCGAAGAAGCGCTGATCACGCTCGCAGGCAACCGCACCGCAGAAATCCCCGATTTCTCGTTTGAACGCATGGTCGAGCGCCGCGGCGACAGCGGCGCGCTGCGCGAGGCGCTGTTGGAGCGGGCGGACCTGCCCGCCGGGCTGCGGCAGACCATCGCCGCGCGCGTGTCGGACACGCTGGCGAGCTTCGTCGCCGGTTGCGGCTGGTTGACCCCCGAGCGCAGCGCCCGCCTCGCGCGGGAGGCCACCGAGCGCGTCGCGGTGGCGCTTGCGGCGGGAGGAGAGGCGACAGATGCGCCGGCGGTCGTCGAGGTTCTGCGCGCGACCGGGCGGCTGACGCCCGGCCTGATGCTGCGCTCTCTGCTGAGCGGAGAACCGGCGCTGGCGGAGGCCGCCTTCGTCTCGCTTGCCAACTTGCCAGCTGCGCGGGTCGCAGCCCTGCTGCGCGACAGACGTGGTGCCGGGCTCAAGGCGCTGTGCCGCAAGGCCGGATTGCCGACTGCACTGGAACCGGCCTTCACGGCCGCGATCCTTGCTCTCAATGCTCGTGGCTTCGATGCGGGCGGCGCACGGCACGGCATCGACCGTGACTTGTTGCGCGACGTCCTGATCGCCTGCGAGGCGATGGAGGGTTCGGAGGCCGATTCGCTCATGGCGCTGCTGCGGCGCACGGATGCCGAAGCTGCCCGCGACGAGGCGAAGGTTCTGGCGGATTCGTTCGCCGATGATGCGGCACTTGCCCTGTTGATCGAAGCCGACCCCGCCTTCCTGGTGGAGCTCGAAGCGGGCGATCTGCGCGACGTCGCCTGAGACGAAGGTCAGCTAGTAGCCGAACTGCTCGCGCAGGATGCGCTCGTCCAGGCTGTGGCCGGGATCGTGCATCATGACGAGATCGACTGCGCGGTCGATCTCGATCGAAACGGAGGTGACCTCGTCGATCTGTGTGTGATCGGCAACGGCACTGACCGGCCGCTTATCGGCTTCCAGCACTTCCACGAAGACTTTGGCGTGATCCGGCAGCAGTGCCCCGCGCCAGCGACGGGGCCGAAACGCCGAGATCGGCGTCAGCGCGAGGAGGGGGGCATCGAGCGGCAGGATCGGCCCATTGGCCGAGAGATTGTAGGCGGTGGAACCCGCAGGCGTCGCGAGCAGAAGCCCGTCGGCGATCAGTTCCGACAATCGCACCTGGCCATCGACCGAGATCCGCAGCTTCGCGGCCTGGTAGGAACGGCGCAGCAGCGAAACTTCGTTGATCGCCTTGGCCTGCACCGTCGCGCCATTACGGTCGACGGCCTGCATCGACAGCGGATGCACGATGCTGCGCTGGGCGGACTCCAGCCGCTTTCGCAGGCCGCGCTCCTTGAACTCGTTCATCAGGAAGCCGACCGAGCCGCGATTCATCCCGTAGATCGGTTTGCCGGTGCCGAGAAAGCGGTGGAGCGTCTGCAGCATCAGCCCGTCGCCGCCGAGCGCGACCACGACATCGGCTTCCGCTGGATTGGCGTTGCCATAGCGCTCGACCAGCTTGTCGAGCGCCGCCTGCGCCTCAGGCGTATCACTGGCGACGAAGGAGATCGCGCCGAATCGGTCGGTCATAGCGTGTCCTGAAGGGGCAGGCCCTGCGGCATCGGCGCAGGCTTAACACGACCGGATGGCGGGCGGCGAGACTACGCCGACGACAAAACCCCCGAGACGAAAAAGACCGGGCTTTCGCCCGGCCTTGACGAGAGGCGATGCGCGGTGCCGGTCAGATCGCCGGAGTCCACTGGACCGGCACCATCTCGAAGCCGTTGCCGTCCTTGGCGATGTAGCCGACGGCCGGGAAGGGCGCGTGGTAGAAGGCGACCTGCATCCGATCGCTCGAGACGATATCGAGCAGCTTGCGGCGGGTGGCTGCGGCCTGGGCCCCGTCCATGTCGAAGACGGCCGACCAGTCGGGATTGCGCACGAAGAGCGCGGGATGATTGGTCGTGTCCGACATGATCATCAGCCTGCCGTTGCCCGAGGTGAGGGCGAAGACGGTGTGGCCGGGCGTATGGCCGGGTGCGGCGATCGGGGTCAGCCCCGGCAGAATCTCCTTGCCCGGCTCGAACTGCTTCACGTCCTTGGAAACCGGGCCGAAGACACGCCGCACTCCGGCAAAGGCGCCCTTCATGGCTTCCGGCGCCGCGTTCATCTTGGCGTCGTCCATCCAGAAGGCCCATTCGGCCGCCGGCACCATGATTTCCGCATTCGGGAAGACGGCCGTACCGTCCTTCAGGCGAAAGCCGTTGATGTGATCGCCATGGAAATGGCTGAACACGACTGTCGAGACATCCTTCGCTTCGAAGCCGGCAGCCTTGAAGTTCTTCATCCAGGTGCCGGAGGTCGGCGCGCCGGAATCGCCGTTGCCGGTGTCGATCAGCGTGAGCTTCCCGCCGTGCTGGATCGCCAGCGTCGTGAAGGTGATGTTCAACGCGTCCTGCGGCAGGAAGGCCTGATCCATGGCCTTCTTGACGTCGGCGAGCTCGGCATTGCGGACGAAGCCTTCCAGCGGACGCTTGGCAAAACCGTCATTGATGGCGGTCACCGTCACATCGCCGACCTTGTAGCGATAGAAACCGGGAGCTTGATTCACGGGAACTCCTTGCGCTTGGGCCAGACCGAGCCCCGGAAGGTCCAGGGTTGCAGCTGCGACGAGAGCACCTGCACCCGCCATCGCGGTCCGGCGCGAAAATCTTATGTCCTGCATCGTTTACTCCCCTCAGATCGCAGGCAGACTAGCGGGGGCAGGTGACCGTTCAACCGCGACAATGTGTCGATAGGTCAAGTTTCCGTGAGGCGGCCGACGGGAGCGGTCGCACCGGCGGCTTCCGCGGTCTCGGAACCCTGCCGGCCCGCGGAATCGCGCCGCGCGAGGGCGCGCAACATCGCGGCGCAAAGGGCGAGCGAGCCCATCACGCCCTGGCCCGAGCAATCGGCGACGAGTGCCTGGAACGCAATGGCATCGTCGCCTGCCAGGCATTGCAGGCTCCAGCTCCAGTCGGGAGCCTTCTGCCGCAGGAGCGAGACGGCGACATCGATGTCGGCGCTGACCGCGCCGAGAGTCTTCCAGAAGGAGCCATGCTGATAGATGCCGCCGGCCGGGGTGCGGCGGGTGGCGAGTCGTGTCGGCTTGCGCCGCACCGTGTAACCGAGCGCTTCGTAGATATCGGCATCCAGCTCCCGGTCGGGCTTGCTGGACGTCTCGCAGCGCGCGGCCAATGTCAAAAGATGAGTCCGGTCGTCCATTCCGGGTTCGCACAAGGATCGATCAGGGGTGACGCCGCCAGACGGCGACGGCGTGACCGAACATCTACCTCATGATGGCGCATGCCGGCCAGCCATCTGTACGGGCCGGCCGATCCAGGATCGCCGTGCCTCCCATCGGGCGCGACAACGGTGGTCCATGCGTTTGTTATCGCGCCGGATCTTTCCGAAAGGTGGATTTCACCTTTCGGTCAGATGCTATAGCGGGCTTTCAGTAGCCGACGACGGCGCCGCGCGCGTGGCCGCCGGGCACGCGGCAGGAGCAACCCGTACCGAGAGGGGCGGGCGCGTAGAGGGTGCAGATCCTCACCGGCGTACTGCATTGGCCGCCATCTGCGGTGGGCACCACCTCATAGGCCGGATAAACGGGATAGGCAGGGTAGGTATAGGCCGGATAGGCAGCCACTGCGCCGAGCGTCGCGACTGCGGCCAGGCCGGAAGCCACGCCCCAGTAAGGATATCCGCCCCCGCCCCAATAGCGCCGATAGGGATAATAGCCACCCCAGTAAACGGGTCTGCGCGGGTAGAAGCCGGCGCCACGCCAGCCCCAGCCGCCACGCCAACCGGCGCCGTAGCCAGGCCGAATGCCGTAGGGCCTCATGCCGATCCCGTGAGCGTGAAAGCCGCCGGCGCGGAAGCCTCCGCCTCCGAAACGATATTGAGCGCTCGCTGAAAATCCAGTGGCTAGCAGCGACGACGCAACCGATACAGCAAGAAGCAGAGAGCGACGCATGCGAATCTCCCCGGAGAACGGGACTCACCCCAGACGCTGAACGTTGTGTCGCGGCTCAAGTTCCACCTAGATCGCCGCGCGTCCGATGGGACGCGGCAACGACGATCTATGCATTTGTTATCGCACTGGATTTTTGCGAAAAGCGGAGTTCCGTTCTCGGTCCGACCCTGCAGGCGCCGCGGTCAATCGAACCAGCGCGACTGCGATTTGCAACGGTAGCCGACAAAGCAGGCTTCCTGATCACGACTTGGAACCCAGGCCGGATCAAGCGATTCGTCGAACTGGCAGAAGCTCCGGTCGCGGACAAAGCGGTCATAGGTGAAGCCGCCCGTGCCGAGCACGATCGCGCCATGCACCTGGACATCCCTCTGGCTGGCCGCACAAGGGCGCGACACGGTGGAGGGGCGCGCCTGAGCCAGTGCGGCGCCTGCATTCAGCGCGAGAACGAGCGTGAGAGCGATGGCCTTCATCGGAGCCTCCCGGCCTGTCGAGGCGGACAACTGACCCGCTGCGCCAAAACGTTCCCGCAGCGGGTGGATGTCAATCCCGAAACGCGGTTCCACGCGAACCTGCCAAGGCAGCGATGCCATGCCAGCGGCCGGCCTGCAGATGTCGCGATCGTACTGGCTTGGCTTGCGACCGTGCCGGGACAATGAGACGCCGGGAGCTTACGAGGCTGCAGCCAAGGCCAGCAGGGCGCCCATGATATTGATCGCCGTCAGCAGCCAGTGAGGCACTACAGCTGCGACGATTGCCGGAACTTCGCCGTTCTCGAACATTGGCCCCTCACGCCACGCTCCAACCGGCCGATTTCAATTGATCCGAGGAAAGTCCGCAGCCCCCAAACGGGAGCATCTCGACGCAATCCGGCTCGCCTCTGGAGGGCGGCAGGAGCGAGGCGCCGGACTACATCCGGCGCCTCGTATCAACATCTTGAAACCATTCTGGAATTCGTGGTGCCGGTGGAGAGGATCGAACTCCCGACCTTCGGTTTACAAAACCGCTGCACTACCGCTGTGCTACACCGGCATCCCTGACTGCTCGGCCAGGATTGCCGCCGACTGAAATTTTCTCGTCGGCGGTGCCGTAGCGGTTACCAGCCGATGACAGCGAGAGCAAGCATCTCCGATGCTACTGCTGCCGATCCATTGCGCCGCAATCGTGCGCAATGACGTGGAAGGGCCGTTTCAGGAACGTCTGCCTGGCCTCATCGTCTGGCTGACGGGCTCAGCTCATCGAGCGGATGATTTCGCGATAGGCCGCCTCGGGAAAGGCCTTGAGGGTTTGGGTGCGGAGATTGCCGAGCATGCCGAGTTGCAGGCAGAAGCGCGCCTGGACCGCATCGTCCGGCGCCTCGCAGACGATCACCATGTCGTATTTGCCCATCGTCATGAAAAAGGCCTTGAACTCGCCGCCCATCTCCTTGAGCGCCTGTTTGGCAGCGTCGAGACGGCTCGGCGAGGCGTTGACGTGGCGCGCTCCCTGATCGGTCCAATTGGCCAGCATGATGTAGGTTGTCATCGCGCTACTCCCTGAAACGGCCCGGCCTGTTCATCGGAAGTATCGGGCGGCGGCTTGATCGTCGCCGCTGGTGGGATGGCTCCTGCCATCTGCCGGACCTTGACGTTACGATAGCACAGCGAGCGGCAGAACAGCACGGCAAAGCGGCTTTGGGGCAGCGAGAGAAGTCACGGCCTCGAGCGGCAAAGAAAAGGCCCCGCTCTTGCGAGCGGGGCCGAGATGATCGCCCGAAGTGGGGTCACTTCAGGATGTCGCGGTCCTTGGTTTCCGGCAGGAAGAGCAGGCCGATCACGAAGGTGCCGAGCGCCACGATGATCGGATACCAGAGGCCGGAGAAGATGTTGCCGCTGGCGGCCACGATGGCGAAGGCGGTCGGGGGTAGGAAGCCGCCGAACCAGCCGTTGCCGATGTGGTAGGGCAGCGACATGCCGGAGTAGCGGATGCGGGTCGGGAAGAGTTCGACCAGCAGCGCCGCGATCGGACCGTAGACCATCGTCACGAAGAGGACGAGCACGAACAGGATGCCCACGGCCTTCATGGCGCGGCCGTCGCTCAGCACTTGGCCCATCGAGGGCGTCTTCAGGATGGTCGCATCACCCGCCTTCGGATAGCCGGCGGCCTGGGCGGCGGTGACGAGATCGGCCGCGCCGCTCGGCGCAGCAGCCCCGTTGATCGTTGCCTTGAGCGGCGAGCCGGCCGGGCCGGGCACCAGATCGTAGTGGATCGAGTTGGTGGCCAGCGTGCGGCGGACGACGTCGCAGGGCTTGGTGAAGGTGCGCACGCCCACCGGGTCGAACAGCGTGCCGCATTCGGCCGGATCGGCGGCGAGGACAAGCTTCACGTTCTCGGTCGCCGACATCAGCTTCGGGTTGGCGGTGCTCGCGAGCATCGTGAACAGCGGGAAGTAGGTCAGAGCCGCGATCAGGCAGCCGGCGAGCAGGATGGGCTTGCGGCCGATCTTGTCCGAGAGCCAGCCGAACAGGATGAAAAACGGCGTGCCGGCGAGCAGCGAGAGAGCGATCAGCAGGTTGGCGGTGGTGCCGTCGATCTTCAGCGTCTGCGTCAGGAAGAACAGGGCGTAGAACTGGCCGGTGTACCAGACGACGGCCTGGCCGGCGGTGCCGCCGAACAGCGCGATGAGGCCGATCTTGGCATTCTGCCAGGTGCCGAAGGCTTCGGAGAGCGGCGCCTTCGACTGGGTGCCCTCTTCCTTCATCTTCACGAAGGCCGGAGATTCGGAGAGCTGGAGGCGGATCCAGATCGAGAAGCCGAGCAGGATGATCGAGAGCAGGAACGGAACGCGCCAGCCCCAGGCGGCGAAGGCTTCCGGCGTCATGCTGAGGCGCAGGCCGAGAATCACGATCAGCGACAGGAACAGGCCGACGGTCGCGGTCGTCTGGATCCACGACGTATAGAAGCCGCGCCGGCCCATCGGGGCATGCTCGGCGACATAGGTCGCGGCGCCGCCATACTCGCCGCCGAGCGCGAGGCCCTGTAGCAGGCGGCAGGCGATGAAGATCACGGGCGCGGCGTAGCCGATGGTCTGGAAGCTGGGCAGCAAGCCGACGAGGAAGGTCGAGATGCCCATCACGGTCATGGTGACGAGGAAGGTGTATTTGCGGCCGATCATGTCGCCGAGGCGGCCGAAGAACAGGGCGCCGAAGGGGCGGACCGCAAAGCCGGCTGCGAAGCCGAAGAGCACGAAGATAAACTTCGCCGTGTCGTTGTCGCCGGGCACGAAGGTCTGGGCGATGTTGGCGGCGAGCGAGCCTGCCAGATAGAAGTCATACCACTCGAAGACCGTTCCGGCCGACGAGGCAATGATGACCTTCCTCTCTTCCTTGGTCATCGGCCGAGGCGCAGCCCTCGAGTCCGATGTTTGCGATGCCATGCTCATGGCGCTTGTCTCCCCTGGTAAAGCCCTGGAGCCGGGATGCCCCGGCCGGTTCCTTCAACGCGGCTCGCACTTCTGATGTGGCGATGACCGCGATGCCGGGTGGCGGACAAATTCCGCCACACCAGGCTGGCTCAGAGATTTGCGCGCGTATTGTCGCAGGGGCAATCGAGCACTTGGTCTTGCACCGTTCGTCTTAAGACTATCGACGAGGCGGGTGGGAGACTAACGACTGTGGAAAACCAGTGGCTTTCCAGCGGACGTGGCAGCATTATAGTCCTCTTCGGGAGGCCTGACGAGATGCGGTTGAGGAGGCGCGCCATGTCGCGGCTTGCGATCACCTTGTCCTGCGGTTTCTTCGTTGCTGCGACGCTGCCGACGGGCGCCTGGGCCGCCGGGCGCAGCGGCGCACTTGGAGCCCCCGTGTCGATCGGCCACGGGCGAGCCATTGCCGGGTATCCCGTTCGGGGCGTCCGGCCGTGGCGCGGTGCAGGCCGTGGAGCGCATGGCTGGCATCATCGCCGCTTCGGCTGGAATTCGCCGGGCTATGATTGGCCCTGGTACGATGCAGGCGCGGCAACGGGCGGTGTCACCGTCATCGAGCAGCAAGCCGAGGCGCTGCAGACGATCGATCCCGATGCGTTCGAGAATCTGCCCGTGCGGGCCGGAATCCAACGTTCGCCCACGCCGGAGCCAACGATCTACCGGCTAGAGGAGCCACGCTCGCGTCCCGTCGCTCGAATCATTCGGATTGGCGGCGCGGACGATGCCCGAGAAGGCGCCCGCAGCCGATACGCCCATGCCGAGACGGGCGCGCTGCTGCTGACGGTGCCGCGCCGCTGATCGGGTGTTGGTCCCAAATCCAGATTCGGGCCCGAGATAGGCTTCAAATTCGTCGCTAGCGGCGGCTTGCGACGTAGAGCGCGATCGCCGTGGCATTCGAGACGTTGAGGCTGGTAATCGCACCCGGGACTTCAAGCCGCGCGACGTGATCGCACAGTTCGCGGGTGCGCTGACGCAGGCCCTTGCCTTCCGCTCCCATCACCATGACGAGCGGCCGCTTCAGCGTCATTTCGTCGAGCGCGACGTCTCCATCCGAATCGAAGCCGATGCGCAGGAAGCCGCGCTTGCCGAGCGTCTCGAGCGCATCGCCGAGGTTGCGGACGGAGATTACAGGCACATGCTCCAGCGCGCCGGAGGCCGATTTTGCCAGCACGCCGGTGGCCGCGGGCGAATGGCGGATGGTGACGATGACCGCCGCTGCGCCGAAGGCGGCCGCGGAGCGCAGGATGGCGCCGACATTGTGAGGGTCGGTGATCTGGTCGAGCGCCAGCACGACGGCGTCGTCCGCCAGGTCGTCGAGCTCGGGCGAGGGCAGGGGATCGCAGACCAGATAAAGGCCTTGATGCACCGAATCAGGCGTGAGCAGCCGGTCGATCTCGGAGGGGCGCACGATCTCGGGTTCGAGCGGGAGCGTGCCCACCACTTCCTGCAGCCGCCGCAACCCGTTCTCGGTGGCGAGCAGGCGCCGGTGCCGGCGCTCCGGGTTGCGCAGGGCCTCGACCACGGGATGAACGCCGTAAAGCACGGCCTCGTCGATATCGCCGGGCCGATGAGCCGGCGGGCCGCCGGCGCGTCGGGGGGCGCCTGGGCGGCCGCCGGCAGGCCTGGCTTGTTTCGGGCGGAATGGCGGGGCCATCGCATTCTCCAGATTGACCGGAGTGCCGTGCCATGGCGCGAGGCGCTTGGCCAGAGCCAAGCGCAGGATGTGGACGGATCGCAGAGGAAAGGATCGACCATGACAGACAGGACAGATCGGCTGATCGTCCTCACGGGAGGGCCCGGCTCGGGCAAGACGACCCTGATCGAGGCGCTGGCGAAACGCGGCCATGCCGTGCAGCCCGAGGCCGGCCGGGCGATCATCCGCGATCAGCGGGCGATCGGCGGCGAGGGATTGCCGTGGAAGAATCGCGCGCTCTTTGCGGAGCTGATGCTCGCGGCCGATCTGCGCAGCTACGATGAGGCGTGTGGACAAGGCGAGCTTGTCTTCTTCGACCGTGGATTGCCCGACATCGTGGGCTATCTCGCGCTCTGCGGGCTGCCGGTGCCGCCGTATGCCGGGGCTGCGGCGGAACGATTCCGTTATCGCAGGACGGTGTTCATCGCGCCGCCATGGCCTGCCATCTTCGGGCAGGATGCCGAGCGCAAGCAGGATTTCGCCGAGGCCGAGCGGACCTATGAGGCGATGGCCCGGACCTATCCTCGTTATGGCTACGATCTCGTCGAATTGCCCCAGGAAAGCGTCGAAACACGGGTCGATTTCGTCCTGAAGCGCCTCGGCGCTGCGAGTTGAGCGATTTCTGCCGGGCTCGCTTCACAGGGAATTCGCGCCTTCGGTCGTTTTGCCGTTGACAGGGGGCGGCCCGGTCACCATAAGTCCGGCCGCGCCTGCCGGTCGTCGCGAAAGTGACATATCGGCGGCCCTCGGCCCCACAGGCCGATCATGGGCGCAGGCGGGGGAATGTCCCGAGCGGCAAAGGGGGCGGACTGTAAATCCGCTGGCTATGCCTTCGCAGGTTCGAGTCCTGCTTCCCCCACCACCCATCTCCTTGAAACTTGAAATTGCTCAGCTTCTGCCGCTGATGCCGTGCCGAGAGCGGGCCTGTGCCCGCTCCCGTCGAAGGTCGCGCGTGTTTTACCGCAGCGGCGGCGCGTAGAGCACGCCGCCCATGCTCCAGAGCTGGTTGAGGCCGCGGGGGATGCCGAGCTTCGAGCCGGTCCCGAGGTTGCGCTCGTAGATCTCGGCATAGTTCCCGGTCGCCTTGACCGCCCGGATCGCCCAGTCCGCATCGAGCCCCATCGCCTTGCCGAAGCCGCCTTCCGCGCCGGTGAAGCGGCGTGCGTCGGGCTTCTGCGATTTCAGGGCCTCGTCGACATTGCTGGTGGAAATGCCGAGTTCTTCGGCGTTGACCAGCGCGAAGTTCACCCACTTCACCACGTTGAACCAGGGGAAGTCGTCGCTGCGCACCACGGGACCGAGGGGCTCCTTCGAAATCACATCCGGCAGCACGATCGCGTCCGCCGGCTTCGCCAGCCTGAGCCGCTCGCCATGCAGAGCCGACTGGTCGCGGGTCAGCACGTCGCATTGTCCGCTCTCGAAGGCGGCGAAGGCTTCCGCCGCGCTCGGATAGACCTTCTCCTCATAGGTCATGGAATTGGACTTGAAGAAGTCGGCAAGGTTGAGCTGGGTCGTGGTGCCGGCCTCGACGCAGATTTTCGCCTTGTCCAGAGACAACGCGTCGTCGACCTTGAGCGAGCGCTTCGCCAGGAAGCCCTGGCCGTCGTGATAGGTGATGCCGGCGAAGGCGAGACCCAATTCGGCCTCGCGGCCGAGTGTCCAGGTGGAGTTGCGTGCCAGCAGATCGACCTTGCCACCCTTCAGCGCATCGAAGCGCTCGCTGGCGGAGAGCGGCGTGAAGGCGACCTTGTTCGCATCGCCAAGGACGGCGGCCGCGACGGCGCGGCAGAAGTCGACGTCGAAGCCGCTCCATTTGCCCTCGGCATCCTTTGCCGAGAAACCGAGCACGCCCTCGCTCACGCCGCACTGGAGCGTGCCGCGCTGTTTCACCGTATCGAGTGTGCCTGCAACGGCCGGAGCCGCCAGAGTGGCGGCAAGCGCGGCGCCGGCGGCGAGGCCGGGCAGGCGAAACCATGAGGCCTTGGACATGGCTCTCTTTTCCCTTCGGATTCGGTTGCGCACGGCGCCAGTCACAGCGTGGCGTTGTGGCGGATGATCACCTTGGTCCCCACCGGGACCCGCTCGTAGAGATCGACGATGTCGCCATTGGCGAGCCGGAAGCAGCCGGACGAGATCGCCTCGCCGATCGTCTCGGGCTGGTTGGTGCCGTGGATGCGGAAGACGGTCGAGCCGAGATAGAGGGCGCGCGCGCCCATCGGATTGCCGGGGCCGCCGGCCATGAAGCGTGGCAAATAGGGCTGGCGCTGCAGCATCTCCGGCGGCGGGCGCCAATCCGGCCACTCGGACTTGCGGCTGATCTGGACCTGGCCGGACCAGGTGAAGCCCTCGCGGCCGACGCCGATGCCGTAGCGCAGCGCGCGGCCATTGCCCTGGACCACATAGAGGAAGCGCTCGCCGGAATGGATCACGACGGTGCCGGGCGCCTCGCTGGAGCGGAACAGCACCATCTGGCGGGCATAGGGGCCCTCGGTGATGCTGACCTCCTCGGTGGAGACACGGCCGGGCTCGTCCCCGATATCCATCGTCTCCTTCATTCCCGCCGGGGCGCGCGGCTGCGCGAGGGAGGCGCCGGAGAGGGCTAGCAGCGGCAGGCAGGCGAAGCCGGCAGCAAGGCCGATGCCGGCGAGGGTCTTTGAGAGGTTCATGTCCCGTCAGCTCCAGATCAGCAGCGGCTGTAGACGAAGGTGCCGTAGCGCCGGTTCGCGTCCGGATCGACGAAGCGCATCACCAGCTCCTTCTGCGATACCGAAAGCAGCTCGCGATCCTGCGGATCGCCGGCCGGCGCCTCGAAGCCGACATAGCTCTTGCCGCCCGGGCCGGCCTTCAGCCGCAGCTCATAGGGCTTGGGGTCGTCGGCGACATGCATCATCACACCGTCGCCGGGGCCCTTCGTGATCGTATAGGGCTGCTTGCATTGCGCCCGCGCTTCGGCCTCGGTGCGCTTGCGGTCCTTTTCGGTGTGGAAGGAGGCGATGCCCCAGCGGCCCACCAGCGCATCACGCGTGACATTGGTCGGGGGCGGGGCGGCGTCCGCGACGCTCGCCACCGGCGACAGCGCCTCGCCGCCGCCACAGCCTGAGAGCAACAGCGCCAGAAGCAGGCTTCCACTCAACGAACCGATTCCGGCACCGGAACCTCCGGCCCTAAACCCTAGCTGTCTCATCGGTCCTCCATCGCGATTGGTCAGAGTCGAAGCGATGCATCATGGTGAAAGGCAAAGGGGTGGCCGATGCTAGGACAGCATGGCCCTTGTCATTGATCCTGGAGCTGGTGATCGCGTGGCGTCCATCGGCTTCCCGGAGGGCCCCCTGGCCAGAGATGCAGCAGCACAGCCGCAAACGCGATCAGGATCAAGCCCCCTTTGCCGTTCTTTCATCGGCGGAGCTATCCGCCCCGGTTGTCGTATGGGTCGTCGGCGGGGCGATTGGCGCCTGCCCGAGCCCGCGCCCGCTCGGCAAGATGCCGCTTCAGGGCCGCGAGTTCCTCAGCCGACCAGCGGCCGGTGCCGAGGACGGCCGTCCACGCCTCGACATAGTGTTCGGGCGCATAGACATGGCCGTAGCCGATGGGGGTGCTGGTCGCCACGGCCATGTCGAGCGCTAGCTGCAGCATCGTGACGATCGGATACCAGCGTAGCTCGGACGACACGTCCGGCCCGCGCGGCTGCTTCATCCAGTCCGGCTGCCGATAGGCATCGCGATAGTCGAAGAAGGTGATCGGGTCGCTCGCATATTGCAGATAGACCAGCCGCATCGGCCCCCAGGGTCGATCGGGCGGGACCGTCGGGCCGTTCTGGTTCATGAAGCGCACGATGCGGCCGTCCCGGAATTCGGGCAGCCATTGCGGGGTGCCGGGATTGCGGGCCTCGGTGATCGAGCGCCAGTTCCGGGTCTCAAAGGGCGGGCCGCTCCAGAGCGCGCCGTCGATCGGATCGCCGATCATCTCGAACAGCTCGGCGGATTTCTCGGAGTTCATCGCGCCCAGGCTGAGGCCGTGCAGATAGAGCTTCGGCCGCGCGTCATGGGGCAGGGCGGTCCAGTGGCGATAGATCTCGCGGAAGAGCGCGCGGGCGGTCTCGGCTCCGTATTCCGGCTGGGTCAGGAGCGAGAGGGGGCTGCTCAGATAGGAGTACTGCACCGCGACGCTGGCGACATCGCCATCGCGCAGATGTTCCAGCGCATCCATCGCGGAAGGATCGACCCAGCCGGTGCCCGTCGGCGTCACGACGACGAGCGTCGAACGCGAAAAGCCGCCGACGCGCTTGAGTTCCTCCAGAGCGAGCCTGGCCCGCGCCTCGGCCGTCTGCGCGCCGCGCAGGCCGACATAGACCCGGATGGGCTCCATTGCCGGATGCCCGGTCTCGGAGCTGATCCGCGCGGCGGTCGGGCCCGCGGCGATGAATTCGCGACCGGCACGGCCGAGTTCCTGCCAGTTCACGAGCGAGGCCGGGCTGCCGGTCTTGTTCGGGGCGGTGGGTTGCGGCCGCTCGGGCTCGAGCCGGGCATCCAGTTCGCGATAGGAGGAATCCAGCATGCGGAAGACCGCGCTCGCCAGGACGTTGCTCGCCAGCGACCAGAACAGGAGCGCGGCCAGGCCGACGCCGATCACGGTGGCGAGCCGGGCAGGGATGAAGCGCCGGGTGACGCCGACCAGCCAGTCGGCCAGCCGCTTGAACAGGCGCGCGATGACCAGCACCAGCACAAAGGTCGCGAATGCCATGAGGCACAGCTTGGTCGGGTGCGAACTCGGCAAATGACTCAGACCGACGACCGCGCGAACGGAATTCTGCCACTCGGCCGCTTTCCACAGGAACAGCAGCGCGATCAGCAGGGACAAGAGAAGTGCCACGGCATTGGCCGGCCGCCGCAGCCGGTCGGACGGCTCGGGGAGTTCGAGATAGCGCCAGAGCTGTCGCGACAGAACGCCGAGGCCATAGCCGATCGCAAAGCAGATACCGGCGAGCGCACCCTGCGTGAGATAGCTGCGCGGTACGAGAGTCGGCGTCAGAGCTGCTGCGAACAGCAGCGTTCCCAAGACCAAGCCTACGCCCGACAGCGACGACAACTGCCTGCGAATCCAACGCGTCACGACTGGCTATCCCCCTCGCTCGGATCGGCCCGGCCGTTTCGCCGACAATGTTCCGATGCGGAACCGTAGTCGCCGCACATCCGGGCTGGCAATGCAGGTGAAGCGACGGAGGGTTGCGGCATAGGCGGTTGTGCATAGCTGTATCGAAATATTATATAGATGCTTATGACAAGCATGCCTACAAAGCCACCGCCGACCGTGGGCTTCCTCCTGCACGACGTCGCGCGTCTGCTGCGCAAGCGCTTCGAGCAGAACGCCCGCGACACTGGCTTGACGCGCTCGCAATGGCAGGTGCTCGCCTATCTCGATCGGAATKCCGGCATCCAGCAGGGGATGCTCGCCGAGCTGATCGACGTCGAGCCGATCACCGTCGGCCGGATCGTCGACAAGCTTGAGAGCTGCGGGCTGGTCGAGCGCAGGCCCAATCCGAACGACCGGCGCAGTTGGCAGCTGTACCTGACCGAGAAGGCGGGGCCGACGCTCGAAACGATGCGTGCGCTCGGCGAAGTCACGCGGGCAGAGGCGTTCGGCACGATTCCTGAAGCGGAGCGCGCGCGACTGCTCGGCCTCCTCGAAACCATGAAAGAGAATCTTTTGGCCGCCTGCCAATCGCCGGCGGCCGAAGGACAGGTCCGCCATGGATGACGTTGCCAGAAGAACCGATGCCGGCGTGGAGAGTGCTCGCGAACCCGAGCCGCGTGACAATGTGACCGAGATCAAGCGCGCGGGAGAGATGAAGGCGCCGCCTGCGCCCGCCGGCAATACGCCCGAGACGACGCCGGTCGCCGCTTCCGCTCCCTCGCCGACGCGCCCCGCGCGCAACCGCAAGCGCCAGTTGCTCTTCGCGCTGCTGCCGGTCGCGCTGATCGCTGGCGGATACACCTACGTCACCGGCGGTCAGGTGATGTCGACCGACAACGCTTACGTGCAGGCCGACATCGTCGGCATCTCGACGGATGTTGCGGGGATCGTCAGCGAGGTCGATGTCCGCGACAACCAGCCGGTGAAGGCCGGCGAAGTGCTCTTCCGGCTTGACGACAAGCCGTTCCGCTTCGCGCTGGAGCGGGCCGACGCGCAGATCGGCGTGGTCAGCAACGATCTCGCGGCGCTGAAGGCGACTTACAAGGGCATGCAAAGCCAGATCGCCCAGGCCGAGAGCGATATCGCGTTCTTCCAGACCACGTTCAAGCGCCAGCAGGACCTCGCCACGAAATCCGTCGCGTCGCAGGCGACCTACGATCAGGCCAAGCACGATCTCGACGGCTCGCAGCAGAAGCTGGTGCAGTTGCAGACCCAACTCGCCGGCATCGCCGCCGGCCTGAACGGCAAGCCCGATGCGCCGATCGAGGAACATCCGCGCTACCGCGACGCCGTCGCCGCCCGCGCCGAGGCAGCCCGCCAGCTCGACCACACCGTGGTGCGCGCATCGATGGACGGCATCGTCACCAACGTGCCCTCGCTGCAGAAGGGGCAATATCTGGCAGAGGCGACCAACGCCTTCAGCCTGGTTTCCACCGACCATGTCTGGATCCAGGCGAACCCGAAGGAGACCGAGCTGACCTGGGTGCGGCCCGGGCAGAAGGCCGAAATCTATGTCGACACCTATCCGGGCGCGAACTGGAGCGGCACGGTCGACAGCATCAGCCCGGCCTCGGCGGCAAGCTTCTCGCTGCTGCCGGCACAGAACACCAGCGGCAACTGGGTCAAGGTCGTCCAGCGCATCGCCATGCGGGTGAAGATCGAGACGCAGCCCGACCGGCCGCAACTGCGCGCCGGCATGAGCGTGACGCTCGATGTCGACACCGGCCATGCGCGCGGCGTGCCCGACTTCATTGGCTCGGCGATGGGCATGAGCAAGAACCCGGGCATGGGCAAAAACCCGAGCATGGGCAAGAAGACAGAGAACAACCATGGCTAGCGCCATCGCCGCGGCAGCGACCCCGGTCGCCAACCGCGGCGCCATCACCGCCTGCGTCATTCTCGCGGTGATCATGCAGGCGCTCGACACCACGATTGCCAATGTCGCGCTGCCCTATATCCAGGGCAGCGTCTCGGCCAGCGCCGACCAGATCAACTGGGTCCTGACCTCCTACATCGTCGCGGCCGCGATCATGACGCCGCCCTCAGGCTTCCTGGCCGCGCGCTTTGGGCGCAAGCGGGTGCTGTCGGTGGCGATTATCGGCTTCGTCGTCGCTTCGATCCTGTGCGGGGCGGCGCAGTCGCTCCCCCAGATCGTCGGCTTTCGGCTGATGCAGGGCTTCTTCGGCGCGGCGCTGGTGCCGCTGTCGCAGAGCATCCTGCTCGACATCTACACGCCCGAGGAGCGCGGCTCGGCTATGGCGCTGTTCGGCGTCTCGGTGATGGTGGGGCCGGTGCTCGGCCCGGTGATCGGCGGCTGGCTGACCGAGAACATCTCCTGGCGCTGGGTGTTCTACATCAACCTGCCGCTGGGCATCCTGGCTTTGGTCGGCGTCTCGATCTTCGTCAGCGAGACGAAATCCAGTGCATCGGCGAAGCTCGACTGGGTCGGTTTCGGCGCGCTCAGCATCGCGATCGGCGCGCTGCAGCTGTTCCTCGACCGCGGTGCGCAGCTCGACTGGTTCGACTCCTTCGAGATCGTCGTCGAGGCGACGGTCTGCGTCGCGGCGCTCTATATCCTCGTGGTGCACACGTTCACGGCCGAGAATTCCTTCATCAAGCCGCGGCTTTTCCTCGACCGTAATTTCTGCGTCGGGCTGATCTTCATCTTCATCGTCGGCATCTGCTACCTGGCGTCGCTGGCGCTGATGACGCCCTATCTGCAGACGCTGATGGGCTATCCGGTGGTAACCGCCGGCATCGTCATGGGGCCGCGGGGCTTAGGCACGATGGCCTGCATGTTCATGGTCGGGAAGCTGATCGGCAAGGTCGATACACGCATCCTACTCGGTTCCGGCCTGCTGGTCAGCGCCTGGGCGATGTACGATATGGCCGGCTGGACGCCCGACGTGTCGCAACAGACCATCATGGTGACCGGCTTCCTGCAGGGGGCGGGGCTCGGGCTGCTCTTCGTGCCGCTGACGACGATCACCTTCGCGACGCTCCCGGCCGAGTATCGCGGCGACGGCACCGGCCTCTACAACCTCTCGCGCAATATCGGCTCGAGCGTGGGCATCTCGCTGGTCGCCTATCTGCTCACCCGCAACGTGCAGGTGAACCATGCCGAGATCGCGAATTATGTCACGCCGTTCAACCGCATCTTCGATATGCCGGCGATCAAGGAGGCCTGGGATCCGCTGACGCTGGCGGGGCGCGCCGCGCTCGACGAGGTCGTGACGCGGCAGGCGACGATCATTTCCTATGTCGACGACTTCAAGCTGCTGATGATCCTCTGCCTTGCAGCGCTGCCCTTCCTGGCGCTGTTGCGCACGCCTCGCCAAAAGGCAGCTGCGCCGGCTGAGGACCACGCGATGGTGATGGAGTAGCGCCTCGCGTGGCGCGTCGGCCTTGGGGCTGACCCAAGGTTAACCTTGTTCGGTCAAACTCGCCTGAAATCGCACCTAGAGCTTTTGCGCAGATCGATTTCAGTCGATTATCATGGTGTCGGATTAACGCAATTTTAACGCTACGAGCCCGTGTCATGCGACCAGAGCGCGTGCCTCGAATCCCCACCCCGTTCCGCATCTCCAGCCCGGCTCGGATGCCGCGGGCGGCGAACGACAACGTTCCCGAAAATCCCGCGAGCATGGCGAGCTTTTTCGTCGGGCGGTTCGTGATCCTCGTGGCGCTGGTGGCGGCGCTGGCGATCATGCTCGGCTGCGCCGTCTGGTTCGGGCGCACCATCTGGCGGCTGTTGACCTGAGGGACTGCGCGCCGGCCGCACTGGCTGGCGAGCGGGGCCGCGCAACGCTTGCGTCAGAGCACGCACCGATCCGATTGCGCCGCAATCCGACCGGATCATGCGTTTTCTCTCAATAAGTTAGAGGAGGTTCCGAGCAGGTTGATTCAACCTGGCCGGACCCGGTTCTAGCGCGCGTTGGTGAAAGCCTTTCGACTGAACACCGTTCGGAACAGGATCGCGACGTCGAGCCAGAACGACCAGTTGTCGATGTACCAGTGATCATAGGCGACGCGCTTGGCCATCTTCTCGTCGGTGTCGGTCTCGCCCCGAAAGCCGTTCACCTGAGCCCAGCCGGTGATGCCCGGCTTGACGTTGTGACGGCGCGCGTAGTTGGCGATCCTGCACTGGAACTCGACATCATGGGCGAGCGCATGCGGCCGCGGCCCCACCAGCGACATGTCGCCGGCAATCACGTTCAGAAGCTGGGGCAGTTCGTCGAGATTGTAGCGGCGCAGCACCTGCCCGACCCTGGTGATCCGGGGATCGTTGCGCTTGGCCTGGACGACGACCTGGCCGTCGTCGGTCGTGGTCATGGTCCGGAACTTGAAGATGCGGAACGCCTGCTGATTGAAGCCATAGCGACGCTGCCGGAAGAGGATTGGGCCGGGCGAGTCGAGCCGGATCAACGCGGCGATCATGATGAGGAGCGGCAGGGTCAGGACCAAACCCGAGACGGCAGCAACCATGTCGAGCGCGCGCTTGGTGGCGATCTCCGCTCCGGACAGCGGCTGACGGGTCAGGCGCAGGCTGGAAAACGAGCCGGAGCGAACGAAATGCGGCGTCTCAAAACGCTCCATGATCGGCTCAGGCGCGAGATGGATCGCGACCGGAAGATTGGTGAAGGCGCCGACGCAGGCCTCGATGGTCTTCTGCTCCGACCAGGGCAGGGCGATGAGGACGGCATCGGGCCGCCTGGCCCGGCAATTTGCCACGGCGGCGGCCAGATTGGCCGAGAGTTCCGCCGGATTGCCATCCCGGCCCGATTTCAGGAACGCAACGTCTGCGATCGCGAAACCGACATGCCAGGGTTTGTGCCGGGCGACGAAGGACATCACGTTGTCTTCCCGCCCGATCAGGAACACGCGCTCGGACGTGATCCGACCTGCCTTGCTACCGGCTGCGACCCACCGGGCAAGAAGCGAGCGCGACAGCGCGATCACCGGTATCCCGGCGAAATAGGTCGTGAAAATGACGATCCGCGAATAGTGACCAGTGATCTTGGCGACGAAGATGAGCGCCAGGAAAGCGACCATCGTGATGTTCCAGACCGAGAAGGCCGATGCGATCTGGCCCTGGGGCGAGAGGTAGTTTTTGAGCTGATAGCGCCCTTGCATCAGATTGATGAAGACGAAGATCGTCATCAGCATCGCCGCCAGCTCGGGGGCAGCGCGATCCATGCCAATCTCGTTCTGGGTTACCAGGTAATAGGCGGCCGACGCCGCACCGACGAGAGAGCCGACGATGATCGCGTCGCTCGCCGCAGTGAGCGGCCCGAGCCAGTACCGCCAGAGGCGCGGCCGGCTTTCGGACGTTGTCAGCAGCGTGCTGTCCAGATCGTTGACGCTCATGTCACCCCGCCTTCAGATCCGAGCGGCAGCGACGCCTCGTCCCAAAGCGGGACGCAGGCTCACAGCGGATCCGTCGTGAAGGCTGAGGTGGCAATGCCTGTGCCGCCAACAGGTGGCCCAGATCGAGACACTGGATCTGGCGGGTTGCACGTTCAGATGGCGTTGCGGAAGCGCCGGAGCATATATTCGAAGGAGCTCGCCATGGCGGAGCCGACAAGCGCCCCCATGATCTTGACCAACGCGTCATGAGGCAGCCCGTGACGGGTCATCTCCAGCGTCTGCAGCCATTCCAAACCTGCGGCCAGACCGATCAGGCCGGGCAGCACCAGCCAGCGCTGGCGCGGGTAAGCGAAGGTGAGCAATGCGCCGGCGGCAAGATAGGCGAGGAAGCGTTCGGTATCCGCACCCAGGTCCATGAGGTGGGGCCGCGCATCGATCGGCGACAGCGTCGAAACGACGATCACGAGGAGGGCGGTCCAGCCGATCAGGACGGCGGCGCGGCGCAGCTTGTCGAGGGAGGCGTTCAAACCGGAACTCCGAATGCTGGCGGGGCGCACAGCAAGATCTAGGCCAGCACTGTAAGAATCGTTTCGCGCCGATGCCCAGCTATGCCCTTATGGCAATGTAAAAACGGCGAAGCAATGGCATAGGTGAAATCTGCGTCATGTCTTCGCACCGTCTATGCTGTCGTAAGAGCGTCGGGTCAACATGTCGGCGATGAACGGGAGAGGTTTCATGCTGGAGAGTTCTGCCGCGTCGTCGGCGGAGCGGATCGCGCCGGGCGGCAAGGCCATCCATGGCGTGCCGCTCGGCACCTGATGCCGGAGGCGCGCTTTCCACGCATTCCCGGCGACATGGGCAATGGCACGTTCGGCTGAGCCGGCCGACTTATCCCCGGCTTCGGCAATCGCCCGATAATCCCCCTCGCGACAGCCCGGCGCTGCATCCCCTTCGCGAGGCCACATGACCGACACCCCCCGACTTTCCCTGCCCCTGCTCGCCGCCGGACAGGCGCAGAAGCACGTCACCCACAACGACGCGCTGACGCGACTGGATGCCTTGATCCACCTCGTCGTCGACAGTCGCACGCAGACCGCGCCGCCGGCCTCGCCGACGGAGCTTTCCGCCTATATCGTGCCCCCGGGCGGCACCGGCGCCTTCGCCGGCCGGGCCGATCAGCTGGCGCTGTTCGAGGATGGCGGCTGGACCTTCCTGACGCCGCGCGCGGGCTGGCAGGCCTGGGTCGCGGACGAAGCCGAGCACAATCTCTGGACCGGGACGGATTGGCGCCGCGACAGCCCGCTCAGCAACCTCGGCGCCGAACGCTGGGGCATCAACGCGTCAGCGGATGCGACCAACCGGCTCGCCGTCTCCTCCGAGGCCAGCCTGTTCAACCATGCCGGCGGCGATCATCGCCTCAAGATCAACAAGGGCGCTGCGGGCAACACCGCGAGCGTTCTGTTCCAGACCAATTGGTCGGGGCGCGCCGAATTCGGCCTGGCCGGAGACGACGAATTCCGGGTGAAGGTCAGCGGGGACGGCTCGGCGTGGCACGATGCAATCGCGATCGATCGCTGGACGGGAAGCGTGGTTCTGCCAGGCTCGGCCTGGGCCTGCGGCACGGACCTCCTGATCAATGGCGACATGCAGATCAACCAGCGCGGCTTCGCGGGCGGAGCGCTTGCGACGGGAAACTACGGGTTCGATCGCTGGAAGGCGGCGAGCGGCGGCGCCAATCTTTCGCGCAGCGGTTTCGCTATCACGTTGAACTCAGGTGGAATCGTGCAGGTCGTCGAGCCGGCGCTGTGGGGCCTTGCCTCCTTCGCCGGTCTGTCGCTGACGCTGTCCGTCGAAGGCCTGAGCGGCGGCAATCTCTCGGTCGCCATCGGTAGCCAGACCGGCACGATTACGGCAGGCGCAGACCGGCGTTCGGTGACGTTGACCCCGGCTGTGGGCGACACGGGGGCCTTGACGGTACTGTTGTCCCCGAGCGCCGGGACGGTCAGCTTCGCCCGCATCAAGCTGGAGCGGGGGACGGTCCCCACTGGATGGGGAGCCCGCGCGCTGGCGATCGAGCAGATGCTGTGCCGACGCTACCATTGGCGCCCGGACGGACAGATCCTGATCGACGCCTACCAGGCTGCGGCGGCGGGCGCTCGCCAGAGCATCGGGATGCCCGTACCAATGCGAACGACGCCGGCAGTCGGCTTCACCGTGTCCTCGGAAATCAATGTGCAAGGCAGCGATCGCGGCGTTGTCGCCCAATCACCCGAGCGTGCCTATGCCTATGTCACCGCACAAGCGCTGGGGCGGGTGCGGGCAGCGTTCGACGCCATCGCCTTCGATGCGGAGTTTTAGGGCAGCGCGTCATGCTCGGGCTTGCCCCGAGCATCTCCGGGAGAGCGGGCTCTGGAGCCTCCCTCGGCTTGAGATTCTCGGTTCCGCGCCGGGCGCGGCCCGGGAATGACGCCTCCTGCTCGCGTCAGTGAATCTCGGGTTCCGCCACCTTGGCAGTGCCTTCGAGATAGTCGAAATCGCAGCCCTTGTCGGCCTGCCGGATATGGGCCGCGGACATCTTGCCCCAGCCGCGCGGATAGTCGCGGTCGGGCGGCGTCCAGACGGCGAGGCGGGCGGCGATCTCTGCTTCGGTGAGGTTGACCGAGATGCTGCGGGCCTCGACATCGACGCTGATGATGTCGCCGGTCTGCACCGCGGCGAGCGGGCCCTTGATATAGGCTTCCGGCGCGACATGCAGGATGCAGGCGCCGTAGCTGGTGCCGGACATGCGGGCATCCGAGAGGCGCAGCATGTCGCGCACGCCCTGCTTCAGCAGCTTCTTCGGGATCGGCAGCATGCCCCATTCCGGCATGCCGGGGCCGCCGACCGGGCCGCAATTCTTCAGCACCATGATGTGGTCGGCGGTGACGTCGAGGTTCTCGTCGTTCACCGCCCGCATCATTGCGTCGTAATCCTCGAAGACGAGGGCCGGGCCGGAATGCTTGAGCAGGCGAGGTTCGGCGGCCGAGGGCTTTATGACGCAGCCATCGGGCGCGAGGTTGCCCTTGAGCACGGCGAGGCCGTTGGCGGTCGAGACCGGGCGGTCGAGCGGGCGGATGACGTTGTCGTCATAGACATTGGCGAGCGCGATGGTCTCGGCGATCGGCTTGCCGGTCACGGTCATCGCATCGGTGTGGAGCTTGCTTTCGAGCTGCTTCAGCAGAGCGGGGAGGCCGCCGGCATAGAAGAAATCCTCCATCAGGAAGTCGCCCGAGGGGCGCAAATTCGCGATGACCGGGACCGTGCGCGAGAAGGCGTCGAAATCGTCCGGTGTCAGCGGCACTCCGGCGCGACCGGCCATGGCGACGAGATGGATGATCGCGTTGGTCGAGCCGGCGACGGCCATGTGGACCGTCAGTGCATTCTCGAAGCTCTTGCGGGTCAGGATCTGGTCCGGCGTCAGATCCTCCCAGACCATCTCGACGATGCGCTTGCCTGCGGCGGCGGCCATGCGGGGATGGGCGGCGTCGGCGGCAGGGATGGCGGAGGCGCCGGGCAAGGTGAGGCCGAGTACCTCGGCATGGCTCATCATCGTCGCGGCGGTGCCCATCACCATGCAGGTGCCGTAGGAGCGGGCGATGCCGCTTTCCATATCGCGCCACTGATCGTCGGTGATGTTGCCGGCTTCCTTCTCGGCCCAGTACTTCCACACGTCGGCGCCGGAACCCAGCACCTTGCCGGCCCAGTTGCCGCGCAGCATCGGCCCGGCCGGGACGAAGATGAAGGGAAGCCCCGCGCTGCAGGCGCCCATGATCAGGGCCGGCGTGGACTTGTCGCAGCCGCCGAGCAGCACCGCGCCGTCCAGCGGGTGGGAGCGTATCGACTCCTCCGTCTCCATCGCCAGGAAGTTGCGATAGAGCATGGTCGTCGGCTTCTGGTATTGCTCCGAGACCGACATCACGGGGATTTCGATCGGGAAGCCGCCGGCCGCCCAGACCGCGCGCTTCACCGCCTCGGCGCGGTCGCGCAGATGGGTGTGGCAGGGGTTGATCTCGGACCAGGTGTTGATGATGCCGATGACCGGCTTGCCCATGAATTCCTCATGGCCCAAGCCCATCTGCAGCGCCCGCGAGCGATGGCCGAAGGAGCGCAGATCGCTCGCCCCGAACCAGCGCCAGCTGCGCAGGGTCTCGGGCGTCTTGCGGGGGCGGGACATGGGCGTTTCCTCGGAATTCTTGTCGTTCTAGTCGGTTCTGGCGTCATGGTCGGGCTTGACCCGACCATCCCGGAAACCAGTGCCATCTTGTCATGAGATTCTCGGGTCTGCGCTTCGCTCCGCCCGAGAATGACGGCCTGTCACTCAGCCGCGGCCTTCACAGCGCCCCAGCCCGACACGATGCCGCGCAATTCCGCCCGCTCGGCCTCGTTCAGCTCCGGCAGGCCGGGCAGTCTGACCGGGCCGACATCGGTGCCGAGCAAGCCGAGCGCCTCCTTCACCACGGTGACGTTGGCGCCGTTGCCGTATTTGGTGCGCAGCTTCTCGAAGCCGGCGATGGCATCGACCTCCCGGCGCGCCGCGGCATAGTCACCGGCTTCCAGCGCACGCCAGACAGCGAGCGAGCGCTCGGGCACGACATTGATAAGACCGGAGGTGAAGCCGCGCGCGCCGAGCGCATAGAAGGGTGCGGCCCAGCCCTCGGCGAGGCCGCAGATCCAGTTGGCCGAGGAGCCTTCGGTCTCGCGTACGCAATCGGCGAGCAGCATCATGTTGTTGGAAGCGAACTTGACGCCGGCGACGTTCGGATGCGTCGCGACGCGGATCAGGTCCTTCACGCCGATCGCGTCCGAACGGATATAGGCGACGAGCGGGATCGACAGCGCCTCGGCGATGGCGAGGATGTAGTCGGCCTGGGATTGCGGCGCGGCGAAGGGGTCGAGCGGGTGATGCACCATCGCGGCATCGCAGCCGGCCCTGGCGGCGAGGTTGCCGGTCGCGACCGCCTCACGCAGGGACCTGCCGATGCCGGCCGTGACCAGCGCCTTGCCGGCGGCAGACTCGGCTGCGACGGCGTGGGAACGTTCCACCTCGGCCGTCGTCATCGGGTAGAACTCACCGGTGTTGCCGGCCGAGACGATATTGTGGATGCCGGCCTCGGCGATGCGCCGGACTATCTTGCCGGTCAGGCCCCAGTCGGCCTCGCCATCCGCCTTCCAGGCGGTGACATGGACGCCGGAAATGCCGCGCAGCGCGCTGCGCACCTTGTCATTCGTCATAGTCCAGTCCCTCCGCATCCGCGCCGAAGACCAGCCTTACATGGGCCTTCGCCGAGCGGACGATGTGGCGGCGCATCCTGAGTTCGGCGAGCGCGGGATCGCGCGCCAGGAGCGCCTCGTAGATGCCGCGATGCTCCTCGAAGCCGCGGCGGCGTTCGGCCAGCTCCGAATGAAGCGAAATGCGCTGGGCGTGATCGTACATACGCTGGCCGTCGAGCCGGCGCTCCAGATAGGTGCAGCCCGAAATGCGATGGATCGCGCGGTGATAAGTCTCGTTGAGCGCGACCAGATCCTCGAGGTCGCCATGCTCGGTCGCCTGCTCCATCTCGGCGATCAGCCGGGCGAGCTCTCTTTCGTCGCTCCCGGTCAGATGGTTTGCCGCGATATGGGCCATGACGCTTTCGAGCGCGGCGCGGCCGAGCGCCATCTCCAGCGCCTGCCGCGGCGAGAACTCGACGAAGACGCCGCGCCGCGCCTCCGTCCGCACCAGCCCTTCGCTCTCCAGCTTGCGGATCGCGTCTTTCACCGGTGTCGTGCTGACGCCGAGCATCTCGGCGAGCTGGCGTTCGTTCAGCCGCTCGCCATTGCGGAAACGCCCGGCGACGATGGCGCGGCGCAGGCGCTCATGCACGTGCTCGCGCAGCGAACGCAGCAGATCGGGGGCGACGGGTTCTACGGCAGGCTGCAACATCATCATTCCGAAGCGGCCAGTCGACATCCACCAAAGCCGGATAACGACCCGCGCCGCACACCGGCATCAAACAGCACAATCCTCCTGTTCCGGCAATCTGAAATTTCAGATTTCAAATCTGCAATCCTGTGATATCCCTCGGGCAAGCGCCCAGAACGAGGCGCAAGGCGGAATGTCCGTGACGGGGAGGAACAAGACCAGTGAGCATCAGCCGCAGAACGATCATCATCGCCGCCGCTTGCCTGGCTGCGGCTGGGCCTGTCTTCGCGCAAGGCGACTATCCGGGCAGCAAGGTCGTCACCATCGTCGTGCCCTTCGCGGCCGGCGGCACCACCGACCTGCTCGGGCGCATTCTGGCTGACCGGCTGGGCCAGCGCCTCGGCGGCAAATTCATCGTCGAGAATCGGCCGGGCGCCGGCGGGAATACCGGTGTTGCTGCCGTCGCACGCGCGCCGGCCGATGGCTACACGCTGACCATGGGCACTGTCTCGACCCATGCGATCAACCCGGCTGTCTATGCCAGGCTGCCCTTCGACCACACCAAGGACTTCGCGCCGATTTCACAGGTGGCGAGCGTGCCGAACATCCTGATGGTCAATATCGATCTGCCGGCCAAGACGGTTCCCGAACTGATCGACCTGCTCAAGAAAAATCCCGGCAAGTACTCCTTCGGCTCGTCTGGGGCGGGCACCTCGACCCATATGGCGGCGGAGCTGTTTAAGGTCGCAACCGGCACCGACATGGCGCACGTGCCTTATCGTTCGAGCGGGCAGGTGACGCAGGACCTGCTCTCCGGCCAGATCCAGATCACCTTCGACAACATCACAATTGCCTGGCCGCATGTGCAGGACGGCAAGATCAGGGCCCTCGCTACCGCGACACCGCAGCGGCTGGAGGTCGCCAAGGACCTGCCGGCGCTGGCCGAGTTCATTCCAGGCTATGATGCCAGCTCCTGGCACGGCTTCTTCGCGCCATCCGGCGTGCCGAAAGAGATCGTCGCCAAGCTCTCGGCCGAGACGCAGGCGATCATGAAAGAGCAGGCGGTGATCGACCAGCTCAAGAAGCTCGGCGTCGATCCCGTCGGCTCGTCGCAGGAGCAGTTCACCGCCCATATCTCCTCGGAGACCAAGCGCTGGGCCGAGGTGGCGCAGAAGGCGAATGTGAAGATCGAGTGAGGCGGTCGGGCTTCCGGCGCCGCGAGCCGTGGAATCAATCCGCGGCCGCAGTGGCGATCGCATTCATGAGCCAGCGCAGCGCGGGGTCCGCCAGCGCGCGCCGTGCGTGCAGCAGGTCGATATCGAAGGCGGCCACTTCGCAGGGGAGCGGCAAGACTGCGACGCCGGCGCTTGCTGCAAAGCGGCGGGCAACCCGCTCGGCCATCGTGGCGACCAGATCGGTGCCGGCTACCGCGAAGGGAACCGCGACGACATGGGGCAGGGTGACGGCGACGCGGCGCCTCAGCCCCATTTGATCAAGGGCGGTATCGATGGCGCTCGGCAGGCCGTCGCCCCCGGCCGCCGAGAACAGGGCGTGGGGCAGGGCGGCATACTCGCTCAGAGTCATATCTGCTCCGCCTCCGGCGCGCGCAGCGTCCCGGATGCAGACGAAGCGTTCCTCGATCAGGCGCCGGCGCAGGCAGATTGCTGAATCTGGCAGGTGGCCGCCGATCAGGGCGTCGAGTTCGCCCCGCTCCAGCCGCGCCAGAGCTGGTCTGGTCGGCGCTCGGCGCCGCGACCTCGCCGACGATGGCGCTTTTCTTCGCGGCGACGCAGTTTCCCATCTACATGACCCCACGCCTGATCGCCTTCCTGATGCGTCGCGCCGAACCGGAGACAGCCAAGCCATGATCGCCCCCGCCCTGACCGAAGAGATTGCGCTGCGCTTCGCCCGGATCGCGCTCGGCCATGTCCGCCGGGAGTATCCGAACAAGCCGGACCACACCTTGGCCGGGCCGGAGGATGCGCGCACGCCAAGCGCGCTGCATCCGGTGTTCTACGGCAGCTATGACTGGCATTCCTGCGTGCATAGCTACTGGATGCTGGCCCGCCTGCTGCGGCGCTATCCAAATATGGAAGCCGCCGCCGATATCGTGGCGCTGTTCGATGCGCAGCTCGTTCCGGAGAAGATCGCGGTCGAATGTGCCTATCTCGCTGCCCCGACGGCGCGCGGCTTCAAGCGGCCTTATGGCTGGGGTTGGCTGCTGAAGCTTGCCGCCGAGCTGGACGGGTTAGACGATGGGCGCTGGGGCAGGGCACTGGCGCCGCTCGCCGAGATCTTCGCGCAGCGCTTCCGCGACTTCCTGCCGATCGCGACCTATCCGGTCCGCGTCGGCACGCATTTCAATACCGCCTTCGGCCTGCGGATGGCTGCCGACTATGCGGCGGCGACTGAGGACGGGGCGTTCCTGACGCTGCTGCGCGAGACGGCGCTGCGCTGGTACGGCGCTGATGTCGACTGCCCGGCCTGGGGCGAGCCGAGTGGGGACGATTTCCAATCCTCCGCCCTGATCGAGGCGGAGTGCATGCGCCGGCTGCTTCCGGCGGAACGGTTCATACCCTGGTTCGAGCGCTTCCTGCCGCATGTCGCACAGAGCAAGCCGGCCATTCTGTTCAAGCCGGCCACCGTGAGCGACCGGACCGACGGCAAGATCGCGCATCTCGACGGGCTCAATCTCAGCCGGGCCTGGTGCTGGAGCGCGCTCGCCGCGGCCTTGCCGGCGGGCGATGCGCGGCGCACGGTCATCGACGATGCCGGGCGGCGGCATCTCGAAGTCGGTCTGCCGCATATCGCCGGCGACTATATGGGCGAGCACTGGCTCGCGACCTTCGCCGTGCTCGCTATCGAGGAGCGGTAGCCGGTCAGGCAGCTCCCTTCAGCTCAGCTCCTCCGCGCCAGCCGAGCGCCGGCGCGACGAGGGCAGCGAAGTCGCGGATGATCTGGCGGTAGTCGTCGATGCGGAAGTTGTAGGGCAGCTCCAGCCGTAAGGTATCGACGAGCGGCAGGATCGGGTCCGCCGCAAGCTGTTCGATCAGCTCGGCCGCTGATCCGACGAGATCGGGTGCGAATTGCGTGCGCCGTTCGCCCTGCGGGGCGAGGGTGCGGGCGTGGCGGCTGGCTGCGTAGTCGCGATAGCGCTGGCGCGTCGCGGCGTCTGCTCCGTCGATCGGGACGATGACGCGGCCGACTGCGATCCGCGGTGTGCCTGCGCCGCGCCAAAGTTCGCGGAACGTCTCGATATGGCGCCGCTGCGCCTCGAAGAAATCATCGGTTTCCTCGCCGATGTTGATGTTGCCGACCAGCAGATGGAAGCCGTTCTCCGCTGCCCAGCGCGCGGAACGCAGCGAGCCGCCGCCGTACCAGAGACGCTGGCGCAGGCCGGGAGCGTGCGGGCGCAGCCGCGGCCGATGCTCGCCGGCGGCCGAGGTGATGCGCGTATCGGGATCGCCGAGCCAGCCGCCTTCGATATTCGCGGCGAGCCGCGCGACGCGGGCATGCGAGAAATCGATCGTCGCCGGATCACCGTCGAAGAGGCGATCGCCCAGCAGCTTGCCGAAGGGCGGCGGGCCAGCGCTCAAGCCGATGTTCAAGCGCCCGTCCGAGAGCACATCGACCAGCGAAAGGTCTTCCGCCAGCCGGAAGGGGTTCTCGTAACCCATCTGGATGACCGCCGTGCCGAGCCCGATCCGGCGCGTGCGCTGGGTCGCGGCGGCGAGGAAGGTCGCCGCCGAGGAGACGCCGGGTTCGAGATGACGCTGGCGCACCCAGGCGCTGTCGAAGCCGACAGCTTCCCCATGTTCGAACAGCGAGAGCGAATCTTCGAGTCCGCCGCGGGGATCGGCGTCGTCGTAGTTGCCCGGTGTCAGGAAGGCGATGTGCCGGATCGAGAGCTTGGTCATGTCAGTCGTTTCGTCATGTCAGTACTTCGGCAGGCCGGGCGGGTTGGTCTCGGAGCGCTCCACGGCTTCCTCCTCGATGCCCCAGCGGGCGAGGGCTTGCCGGTATTTCCCGCTCTTGATCAGGTTGTTGGTGGCGAGCGTCAGCGCGTCGACGAGGCCGCTGCCCTTGCGGGTGGTGATCGCGACATCGGATTTGAGCGGCCAGCCGGCGCTCAGCGTGCCGATGCGCTTGATGTCCTTGTCGCGGGCGGCGACGAAGACGAGCTGGGCATGGGGCTGAACGACGACGTCGACCCGGCCGGCGCGCAGCGCGACGAGCCGCGCTGCCTCATCGTCGAAGAGCTGCAGCTCCAGCGGCTTCAGGCCGGCAGCGACATTCTGCTTGCTCCATTCGACCAGGATGCGCTCCTGGTTGGTGCCGCCGCCGACGCTGAAGCTCAGCCCCGCCGCGTCCTTCGGTTCCTTGATGCTGGTGACCTTGCTGTCGGCCTTGACGAAGAAACCGTGCAGGCCCTGGCGATAGGTCGAGAAGTCGAATTTCTCCTTGCGCTGCTCGGTGACGCCGACATTCGAGATGACGGCGTCGTATTTGCCGGAGGCCAGTCCGAGCGGCCAGTCGGCCCAGGCGAGCGGCACGAGGTTGAGCTTGAGGCCGAGGCTGTCGGCGACGAGCTGAGCGAAGTCGGGATCCGCGCCGACCACGGTTTTGGCATCGGTGGCATAGGTGGAAAGCGGAGGCCCGCCAGGGCTGATGCCGACCGTGAACACGCCGGGCTCGACGAAAGTGAAGCCCCTCGGAACGGCGGCGACGGCGGCCGGGTCCTTCTCGGCGCGGATACGACCGGGTTGTTCGGGGCCAAGATCGAAGGGCGCCTGCTGGGCGAAGGCGGGCAGGCTCGTGGCGCCGAGCGCGCCGACGAGAAGCGACAGGAGTGTCCGTCGCGGAATCATGGTGGTCTCCAATTCTTCAGATGGGGCGCGATCAGGCCACGCCAATGACTTTTTCGAGCCCTCATCCCGAGGAGCCATTCCCTTGGAATGGCGTCTCGAAGGATGCTCCAGGAGGTTCGAGAGGCATCTGGAGCGCCCTTCGAGACGCGGACTTCGTCCGCTCCTCAGGACGAGGGCTGTGAATGGTCAGCGGCTTCGAAGGCTTTCACGCCTTCGGCAGGCCCGGCGGGTTGGTGCGGGACTGCTCGATGGCTTCGGCCGAGAGGTTCCAGCGGGCGAGCGCCTTGGCGTAGTTGCCATTCTTGATCTGGCCGTTGAGCGCATGGGTGATCGCGTCGGCCAGGCCGGCGCCCTTGCGCGTCGTCACCGCGATCTCGGCGAGGACCGGCCAGCCGCCGCTGAAGTTGCCGGCGAGCCGTGTCTTGCCTTCCTGCGCTGCCTTGAAGCTCAGGAGGGCGTTGGGTCCGAGATAGGCGTCCGCGCGGCCGGATTCGAGTGCGAGATAGAGCACGACGTCGTCGTCGTAATACTGGGGCTCGACGGGCTTGAGCCCCGCCTTGATGTTGGCCTCGTTCCAGCGCAGCAGGATCTGCTCCTGATTGGTGCCGGCCGAGACGATGACCTTGAGGCCGGCGACGTCCCGCGGTTCGCGGATGACGATCTCGTTATCCTTCTTCACGTAGAAGCCGAGCAGGTCCTTGCGGTAGGTCGAGAAGTCGAACTTCTCCTTGCGCTGCTCGGTGACCGTGACGTTGGAAATCACCGCGTCGTATTTGCCGGAGGTGACGCCGAGCGGCCAGTCGGCCCAGGCGGTCGGTACGACCTCGAGCTTGCGGCCGAGCGCATCGGCGATGAGCTGGCCGATGTCGGGCTCCGAGCCGATGATCGTCCGGGTGTCGTTGGCATAGCTGCCGAAGGGGAGGCGCCCGGCGGTGTTGGCGATGGTGAAGACGCCGTCCTTCGCGAACTTCGCATCCTTGGCGATGAGCTTGATCGCCTCCTCGTCAATCTGCGCGCGCGGGCGGCCGGCCTGTTCGGGCGAGAGGTCGATCGCCTGCTGGGCGAAGGCCCTGGCGGGGAGGATGGCGGCCGAGGCGGCGCCGGCGAGAAGGCTCAATGAATCGCGTCGCGTGATCATGGTCGGTTTCCTTGTGCGGGGGGAGGTCAGAGCACTTTGGCGAGGAATTCGCGGGTGCGGGGGTGATCGGGGGTGCCGAGGATCTGGGCAGGGGCGCCGGTCTCGACGATTCTTCCGGCCTCCATGAAGACGACCTGGTCGGCGACCTCGCGGGCGAAGCCGATCTCATGGGTGACGATGACCAGTGTCGTGCCGGAGCGGGCGAGCTCCTTGATCACGTCGAGGACTTCGCCGACGAGCTCGGGGTCGAGCGCCGAGGTCGGCTCGTCGAAGAGCAGGACCTTCGGCTTGAGCGCGAGGGCGCGGGCGATGGCGACGCGCTGCTGCTGGCCGCCCGAGAGCTGGCGCGGATAGGCCTGCGCCTTGTCGGCCAGCCCGACGCGGACGAGGAGTTCCTGCGCCTCGGCCAGAGCCTGCTCGCGGGAGAGACCGCGCACCGTCACCGGCGCCTCGACGATGTTCTCGATCGCGGTCAGATGCGGGAAGAGGTTGAAGTTCTGGAAGACCATGCCGACGTCGACGCGCCGGACGAGGATGTCCTTCTCCTTCAGCTCGTAGAGAGTCTCGCCGTCCTGCCGGTAGCCGATCAGCTCGCCGTCGATGGCGATGAAGCCCTCGTCGACGCGCTCCAGATGGTTGATCGAGCGCAGCAGGGTCGATTTGCCGGAGCCGGACTGGCCGATGATCGCGGTGACGCTGCCCGGGCGCAGGGACAAGTTGACGTCATCGAGCACCTTGAGCGGGCCGAAGCTCTTCGAGACATGGCTGATGCGGATCTCGCCGCCGCTGCGCGGGGAGAGCGTGGCGAGCGAGACCTTGCCCTGCGAGGCCGCAGCCTGGCTCGGAACCGCGACGCCGCCACCGGCCGTCGCCGCCGCGATGCGGCTGCCGCCCAGCCAGCGCAGGGCGCGGTCGATGACCGACGGCGGCGGATTGCGCAGGGCGCCGCGCGAGTAATAGCGCTCGACATGGTGCTGAATGAAGGAGAGGACGCTCAGGATGACGAGGTACCAGACCGTCGCCACCATCAGGAGCGGGATCACCTCCAGATTGCGCCGGTAGATGACTTGGATGGTGTAGAACAGCTCCGGCAGGGCGAGGATGTAGACCTGCGAGGTGCCCTTCGCGAGGGTGATGACCTCGTTGAAGGCGGTCGGCAGGATTGTCCGCATCGCCTGCGGCAGCACGATGCGCGAGACCTGGCGGCGGCGCGGCAGGCCGAGCGCCGCGGCGGCTTCCAACTGGCCCTGGTCGACGGAGAGGATGCCGCCGCGTACGATTTCCGAGGAGAAGGCGGCGGCATTCAGCGTCAGGCCCAGCACGGCGGCGAGGAAGGGCGTGATCAGCTGTGTCGTCTGCCAGGAGCCGAAGCTGATCCCGGTGAAGGGAATGCCGAGCCAGATCGTGCTGTAGAGATATCCGAGATTGTTCAGGATCAGCAGCAGCACGATCAGCGGGATCGAGCGGAAGAGCCAGACATAGCCCCAGGACAGCGAGGCGAGCAGCGGCGAGCCCGAGACCCGCGCCAGCGCCAGCACGGTTCCGAGCAGGAAACCGAAGACGGTGCCGAGCAGGGTGAGCAGCAGCGTGCGGCCAAGCCCAGCCAGAACCGGCTCGGCGAAGAACCATTCGGCGAAGACGTCCCAGCCCCAGCGCGGATTGGACAGCACCGAATTCAGGACGGCGAAGAGCACGACCGCTGCGAAGATGGTACCGATGGTGCGTGCCGGATAGCGCGCCGGGACGATGCGATAGCGGCTGAAATCTCGGTGTGGTGCCGGGGTCTGGGCGTGCGCGGGCAAGCCCGCGAAGTCGCTGGCGAGGGTCATGGCTGGCTCTTGTTTTGTGAGAAGGAGGAGCGGCCCGTCAGGCAGCGCTGAGCGAGGAGCGGGGGGCCGGCCGGCGCGGCAGCGAGGCCGGCAGGACGGAAAGCTCCTTCTCGAAAGGCAGCTTGCCATAGGTCTCGGGATCGGCCGAGACGTCGAAGAGCGGGGTGTAGCCCGCCTCCAGATAGAGGCCCTTGGCCTCCGGCTGGCGGAAGCCGGTGGTCAGGAAGATCTTGCCGTAGCCCTGCCGTATGGCCTGCAGCTCCAGCTCGACGACGATGCGGCGGGCGAGGCCCTGGCGGCGGAAGTCGCTATGGGTCCAGATGCGCTTCATCTCGGCGGTGCGCTCGTCGTAGCGCTTGAAGGCGCCGCCGGCGATGGCGTGGCCGTCACGTAGCAGCAGCACGAAATTGCCGTCCGGCGGGGCGAAGAGCTCGGCCGGGTAGCGGCTCATCTCGGCGCCCGGCGGCTCGCCGAAATAGCTGCCGTAGCGGGTGGCGTATTCCCAGGTGAGCTGCTCGACCAGCGGCTGGGCGAGGGGATGCAGGGGGGTGGTGTAGAAAAACGCGTCGGCCATGGCGTGAGCCTTTCCGTGAAATCGTTGCGGGGCGGCTCAGCCGGTGCGGCGCGTCGGCGCGAGGTCCGAGATCGCCGCGTAGCGGCTCTCGCGGCGGGGCAGGCCAAGGTGGTCGCGCAGCGTCGCGCCGGGCAGGTTGCGGTCGTAGACGCCGCGCGCCTCCAGCACGGGGATGACGAGCTCGACGAAATCGTCGAGGCCCTGGCCGATCACCGGGAAGCCGAGGATGAAGCCGTCGGCTGCCTGTGTTTCGACGCGCCCGATCAGCTTGTCGGCGACCTCCTCGGCCGAGCCGATGAAGTCGCTGCGCGGCGTCGCGGCCTCCAGCGCGGCCTCACGCAGAGTCTGCCCCTTGAGGGCGGCGTTGCGCTTGATGCGGTCGGTGGTCGAGCGGAAGCTGTTCTTGCCGATCTCGCCGAGCTCGGGGAAGGGCGCGTCGAGCGGATAGGCGCTGAAGTCGTGATGGTCGAAGAAGCGGCCGAGATAGGCGAGCGCGTCGTCGATCGAGATCAGGTCACGGATCGCCCGGTATTTCTCTTCGGCCTCGGCCTGCGTGCGCCCGACGATGGGGCCGGCGCTCGGGAAGACCTTGACCTCGTCGGCCGACCGGCCATGGGCGACGGCGCTGGTCTTGATGCTGCGGTAGAAGCTCTGCGCTTCCTCCAACGGGACATGGTTGGCGAAGACCGCATCGGCATGGCGGCCGGCGAGCCCGATCCCGGCATCGGACGCGCCGGCCTGGAAAATCACCGGCTGGCCCTGCTGCGAGCGCTGGATGTTGAGCGGGCCCTCGACCTGGAAGAAGCGGCCCTTGTGATTGAGCGCGTGGAGCTTCTCGCGGTCGAAGAAGCGGCCGCTCTCGCGGTCGCGCAGGAAGGCATCGTCATCCCACGAATCCCAGAGGCCCTTGGCAATGTCGAGATACTCATGCGCGATCTCGTACCGCAGCGCGTGCTCGGGATGCGGGCGGCTGTAGTTGCGGCCGGAGCCCTCCAGCGGAGAGGTCACTGCGTTCCAACCGGCGCGGCCGCCGCTGAGCAGGTCGAGCGAGGCGAATTGCCGGGCGATGGTGAAGGGGTCGCTGTAGGAGGTCGAGACCGTGCCGACGAGGCCGAGCTTGCTGGTCGTCGTCGCCAGTGCCGAGAGGATGGTCAGCGGCTCGAAGCGGTTGAGGAAGTGCGGGATCGACTTTTCGTTGATGTAGAGCCCGTCGGCGACGAAGGCGAAGGCGATGCCGTTCTCCTCGGCCTTGCGGGCGTTGCGGATGAAGAAGTCGAGATTGACGCTGGCATCCGCCGGATTGCTCGGGTGGCGCCAGGCGTTCATGTGGCTGCCGGCGCCCTGCAGCATCAGGCCGAAGGTGAGGCGGGTGCGGGACATGGATGTGTCCTTTCGGGAGGGAGGGATCAGGCCGCCAGCGCCGGCGTCTCACCGGCGAGCAGCGTCACGGAGGCGAGGCGCCGGGCGGTGAGGGCCACCGGCGTGTCGATGACGAATTCGGCGATGCCGAAGCGGGCATGCAGCGCGTCGAGCTCGCGCCGGACCTGCTCGGGTGTGCCGGCGAGGATGTGTGGTTTGCGGATCTCTGTGCTGTAGGAGGCGGCGCCGGCCTGGCGGGCGTATTCGGCCGCCTGTTCCTCGCTGCCGAGATTGAGGTTCTGGCCGTTGTCGAGCGTGAGACGGACGACGCGATGGTTCTCCGTCAGGCTGAGTGCCTCCTCGGCCGTCGGGGCGGCGAAGGCGGCAACCGCGAGCAGCAGTGCAGCCGGGCCGCCGGCTTTCGCATAGGCGTTCAGGCTGACCTCGATCGCCTTCGGGTCGCCATTGTGGTGGCCGGCGAAAACGAAGTGCCAGCCGCGTTCGCCGGCCTGCCGGGCGCTGTCGGGACTCGCGCCGAGCAGGAAGCGCTCCGGCGTCACGGGCGGTACCGGGAAGGCACGGGCCTTCTCCTGCGGGCCGGGTGCCTCGGTTGGCGGGGCAAGGAAAGTGTCGAGCTCGTCCAGCAGAGCCTCGAACGAGGGCGAGCGCGCCGGATCATGGAGCACCCGCAAGGCCTCGGTCGCGAAGGGCAGGCCGCCGGGAGCCTTGCCAATGCCGAGATCGACGCGGCCGGGAGCCAGCGAGGCCAGGAGGTTGAAGATCTCGGCGACCTTGTAGGGGCTGTAATGCGGCAGCAGCACGCCGCCGGTGCCGATGCGGATGCGCTGCGTGCGCGCCAGCAAATAGGCCGCCAGCACCTCGGGGGCCGGGCTGGCGAGACCGGGGAAATCGTGGTGCTCCGCCAACCAGAAGCGGCGATAGCCGAGACGCTCGGCGGCCTGGACGAGGCTCGTCGTGCGCTGCAGCGCCGTGGCGGCGGTCTCGCCTTCGAGGATCGGGCTCTTGTCGAGCAGGCTGAGGCTATAGGTCATGTCGGAAAGCCGTATCGCGAAGGTCAGAGGGAGCGCAGGCCGAGCGCGGTGCGGGCTTCCTCGGCCATCCAGCCGAGCCGCTCATAGTCACCGCGCCAGTAGAGAAGGGCGGCATCGTTGGCGCCGAGCCTGATCTCGCGCACCCGGCCGATGACGATGGCGTGCGAGTGCCGCTCGATCAGCTCTTCCAGCTCGCAATCCAGTGCGGCCAGCGCGCCTTCGAGCAGGGGCGCGCCGGTGCGGCCTTCGCTCCACCGCGCCTCGGCATAGCGGGCGGGGCCCTTTTCGCCGGCGCGGCCGGCAAAGCGGTCGGCGACCTCCTTCTGCGCGGCGGTGAGGAAGTTCACGCCAAAGCTGCGGTGACGCTTGAGCACGGGGAAGGAGGAGGACGACAGGTTGACGCCGAACATCACGGTTGGCGGCTCGGCCGAAAGCGAGGACAGCGAGGTCACGGTCAGGCCGGTCCGGTCATCGCCACGCCCCGTCGTGATGACGGAGACGCCGCCGGCGAGATGGCGCAGCGCCGACCTGAATTCGCGACTGACGTCCCCCGCAGGCGGCGAAGCGCTCGCCGCTGGTCGGATGGCAGCGTGCGAAGCCGGGGGAGTCAGCGAGACGATCGCCATGGAAACCTCTGACGGAGACTGCGGATCGGGGGCGCCGGGCGGGGGAGCCTGACGCGCTGTCGGATGATGGCGGCGAGCCGGAAGGGAGATGACCCGGCCGTCTTCTGTTGCGGCGAAGAGCCGGTTGCGTGCTTCGGGGCTGCCATCGGTGTTCGCACGAGACATGAGGTCTCCTTCGCCGGCAGGCCGGCGTCGCAGGGAAAACGAATTCGGAAAGGAAGTCGTCAGGCGCTCAGCGGCGCCGGCGTTCCGTCAGGAACATCGCCTCCGCGGCGGGGCAGCAGAACTGACTGTGACGTTGGTCGGCATCGCCGGCGTGTCTCCGTGCTTCGGAGCCCACGATTTCATCGTGGTGCTTTTAGCGTTGTTGACGCGGCGCAAGCTGCTCCAGCAAATCCCGCGAAGGAGCGAAAGGAATATCGCTCGATACTGTCATTGTTTCTGCGGAGAGACCCGCGGTCAATGAAACAGCTTTTCAAAGATCAGTTGAGCCGGAGGTGGAAAGCGCCACGACAGGGGCTCCGGCGGGAGAATTCCGTTCGTCGGCCGGGGCGGCGCCCGGCATGGCGGCCGCCTCAAGGCCGAAGCACGCGCGGCCCGCACACCCGAAGGCGTGGTGGGAGCAATCCGTCGCCGAGGGCGGCCGGCTCAGCTTATGCAGTCGGGAAGGGAGTTGGAGCGGGTACCGGGAATCGAACCCGGGTATTCAGCTTGGAAGGCTGCTGCTCTACCATTGAGCTACACCCGCATCGGCGGCCAAATTCCCTATCGCACCGGCAGGTGTCAAGGGCTGCTGTACCGTTTCCCAGTCAGTCTCGCGTCATCTCAGAGTTTTGGCCAGGTATCGGAGAGCCTGTAGCCGGCGGGCCAGGGGTCGTCGGGATCGAGCATGAGCTGGGAGGTGCCGGTCACCCAGGCGCTGCCGGTGATTCGCGGGATGATCGACGGCGTATCGCCGACGCGCGTCAGGCCCTCGATCTCGCAGTCGAAGCGGGAGCCGATGATCGACAGGCCGACGAAGCGCTCGCCGACGCCCAATTGTCCGCGCGCATGCAGCACGGCCATCCGCGCCGAGCAGCCTGTGCCGGTCGGCGAGCGGTCGATCTTGCCGGGGCGGATCGCCACCGCATTGCGGCCGGTCAGCACGCCATCGATGCGTTCGACCGGGGCTGCGAACTGGCAGAAGGAAATGTGATCCCAGGCGGTATCGCCGGGATGGACGAAGCCGAGCTGCTCATTCGCCGCGCGGGTGATCTTCATGCCGGTTTCGGCGATCTCGCGGGCCTCGTCGGGCGCGATCGCGAAGCCGAGACGCGCCGCGTCGACGATGACGAAGCTGTCCCCGCCATAGGCGATATCGACCGTGAGCGTGCCGAGGCCGGGGACCTCGATCGTCGCGTCGAGCCGGGCTGCGAAGGAGGGGACGTTGCGCAGGCTGATCGCCTCGGCCTTGCCGTCGCGGCAGGTAGCGCGGATCTCGATCAGCCCGGCCGGCGCCTCCAGCACGATATCGGTGTGCGGCTCCTGCATCGGCAGGATGCCGGTGTCGAGCAGCACGGTCGCGACGCAGATCGTGTTTGAGCCCGACATCGGCGGCGTGTCGGCCGGCTCCATGATGATCCAGCCCATCTGGGCGCGCGGATCCTTGGGCGGAACGAGCAGGTTGACGTGGCGGAAGACTCCGCCGCGCGGCTCGTTGAGCACGAAGTTCCGCAGGGTTTCGTCGGCGGCGATGAAGCGCGACTGCTGCCAAATCGTCTCGCCCGGAGGTGGCTGGACGCCGCCCACGATGACGTCGCCAACCTCGCCCGCGGCATGGCAGCCGACGACATGGATGATCTTTTGGCTGCGCATCGACGGGACCCGGCAGGATTGACGTGTGCCGGCAGCCTAGCCAGTTCACGCGCCTTTCAGAAGCCGAAGTTGAAGCAGGCCTTCACGATATCGTCCGAGCCTGGGAATTGCCGGGCGGGATCGAGCCCTTCTGATCTCGCCGATTTTCCGGCATGGCCGACCCATCGCTCGACATGCTTGGAGCGGGATCGCCTGGCCGCTCCTTCAAATGGATGAGGCGTCGGAGAGGCGGCTGGGCTCGAATGGGCTGAACGCAGCCGGGCGGCGGCCATGACGAGCGCTTCAGCGATCAACCCCTATGATGCGGTGGCCTATCCCGGCCACTCGTTCTCGCAGACCCATCCGGCGCGGCTGGCGACCATCGCGCATTTCCACGGAATGAGTCCGGCGTTGCCGTCGCAGATGCGCGTGCTGGAACTCGGCTGCGGGCGCGGCGGCAACCTGATCCCGATGGCGGCGCAGTATCCGCAGGGCCGTTTCCTCGGCATCGACCTCAGCGGGGATTCGATCCGGCAGGCGAACGCCAATGCGGCAGAGCTCGGCCTGTCGAATGTTGCCTTCAGGCAGGAGGATATCCTGGAGCTGACATCCGACCTTGGACGCTTCGATTACATCATCGTCCACGGCGTCTATTCCTGGGTGCCTGATCCGGTACGAGAGCGGATCATCGCCCTGTTCGGCGAATTGCTGGCGCCGCAGGGCGTCGCCTATGTCAGCTACAACGCGCTGCCGGGCTGCCGCCTGCGCGATCTTGCGCGGGACGTCATGCTCTATGCGGTCCGCGACATCGACGAGCCGTGCGAGCGGGTGCGGGCGGCGCGCGCCGCGCTCAAGGAGGTCGCCGAAGCCAGCGATCCCGACAGCTATCACGGTGCGGCGCTGCGCCAGCGCCTGAAGCAGATCGACGAGCTTCCGGACAATGTCTTCTACCATGACGACCTGAATCCGGGGGCGCGGGCTTTCGCGCTGCATGAGGTTCTGTCTGCTGCGGAGGGGCACCGACTGCAGTTCCTGGCGGAAGCGTCGTTCCCGAATCTCTACGGCGCCGCCAAGGGCCCCGCGCAGCAGCTCCTGGCGCAAATCCCGGTCGAGGCGGCGGCGCGGCGCGAGCAGATGCTCGACCTGCTGATCGGGCGCGCCTTCCGCGAGACACTGCTCTGCCGGGCCGAACTGCCCTTGCGGCGGGGCATCCGGGCTGATGCGCTGAGGCCTTACTACCTCGCGGCCAATGCAAGGCTGGCCGCGCAGGCGACGGAGGAGGAGAGGCCTGGCGTCGAGCGCTTCGAGTTCGACGAGGGCGTGCGGCTTTCGGTCGATCTGCCACTGTGCAAGGCGGCGCTCGGCATCATGAGCGCGATCTGGCCGGCCAGCATCGCCTGGGGGGAACTGGTCGCGCGCTCCTGCCGCGAAGTGGCCGGCGAGCTCGGTCCCGATCTCGATCACGAGGTGGAGCGGCTGGACGAGGCGCTGATCGCGATCTTCAAGGCGGGGCTGCTCGACATCCGGCTGGAGCCGCCGGCGCTGACGACGCAGATCAGCGAGAAGCCAGCCGCCAGCGAGATCGCGCGGTGGCAGGCCTCGAGCGCCTTCGAGGTGACGGACCTGCGCCACCGCACCGTCCAGCTCGAAAGCCTCGTCGTCCGGAAATTCGTCAGCCTGCTCGATGGCTCGCGCGATCAGGATACGCTGCTCGACGACATKAACGCCTTCCTGGCCGAGACGAGGGCGGCGGGCATCGCGGTCACCAACCTGCCGGAGCGGGCGACGGCAGCGGAAGTGGCGATGCATCTGAAGGATGTCGCCCGTCTCGCCTTGCTGCGGGCATGAGGATTGTTGCCCCGCGGCTCGGGGCGTAACCTCGCGTCAGGGACGAAGAGGCGCGGACCGTCAGGATGAGCGAGCGCTTCCGGCAATTCCAGGCGCTGTTTCCCGAGGAGGCCTGCCTCGCCGAGCTGATGTGCCTGCGCCATGGCGGCACGATCATGCCCTGCCCGGCCTGTGGGCGCGGCGCCTCGTTCGCGATGCGGCCGAAGCTGCGCGGCTTCGCCTGCAATCACTGCCACTATATGATCCATCCCGCCGCCGGCACGCCGATGGAAAGCCGGCGCACGCCGCTGCAGCTCTGGTTCTTTGCCCTGAAAACGCTCGCCGAGCAGCCCGGCAAGGGAGCGGCGGCGACGATCGCGCGGGAGGCCAATGTCCCGCACATGACGGCGCAGCGGCTCGTCGACGAGCTTTCGGCGCTCGGTGAACGGAGCGATGCGGCCTGGTTCGCAAGCCTGCGCCACTCGGTCGGCAATGCTGCGGGCTCGCCAACGAGCCAGCCGGCTCGCGCGCAGCCATCAGCGCCGCAAGCGATTGTACCGCTTGGGAAGGTGGGCTCTGCCAGAGCCGCCGGACCGGCTGCACAGGCGCAGCCGTCGGTTTCGGCGCCGGCTTCGGCCGTCGGTTCTCCGGCACTTGAGGCGAAGAAGGCAGCGTCGCCTGACGGAGAACCCGCCCAGGCTCGGGCGCCCAGGCACGGGCCTTCCAGAGGAGTGGCGATCGCTGCCGTGGGCGGCGGCATCGCCTGTATCGCGCTAGCAGTGCTCGGTCTCGCCTATGCGCGCCTGCGGCCGCCGGACCGGCCCTTACAGGCTGCGACGGAGGACGTCGCGTCAAAGGACGCCCCCGCGCTCAAGGACGGCCCGGCTCGCCCCTCGCTCATCCTGTCTTCGGTCGAGCAGGATCTGGAGGGCGCCCGGCAGGCGGCCCAGTTCGCGCTCGACAACGATCCGTCGCTCGCCGCCATCAGGCCGCAGGAAGATGCGCCGACCCCGCAGGTGCCGGTCAATCAGCTGCAGCTGCCATCCAACATCCTGCTGGTGCCGCCGAAGATGCAGGGCGCGCCAACGGGATCGGCCACGTCCAGCGGCGCCCCGCAACCGCCGCCGCAGATCTCCGGCGGAGATCCCGACCAGATCCTGACCTTCGGGCCGATCAAGATCCGCCGGCATCTGGTCGACACGATCGTGCGTGCGAGCAAGATCGTCGGTGCTGATCCGACGCTGCTGATGGCGGTCGCCGACAAGGAATCCTCTTTCTCGACGGCTGTGAAGGCGCAGACGTCATCGGCAACGGGGCTCTACCAGTTCATCGAGCAGACCTGGCTCGGCGTGATCTACGAATTCGGGGCCAAGCACGGGCTCGCTTCGGAAGCGAAGCTGATCGGCCGCTCCGGCCGGCAATTCATCATCTTGGACGGGGGGCAGCGCCAGCGCATCCTCGACATGCGGCGCGAACCCTATATTTCGGCGCTGCTGGCGGCAGAGATGCTCAAGCGCGACACCTTGCGGCTCGAGCGCGCGATGGGGCGCCATCTCACCGGCGGCGAGATCTACCTCATCCACTTTCTCGGCCCGGATGCGGCGCAGACCTTCATCGAGACGATGGAGGAGACGCCGAGCGTCAAGGCGGCGGAGTTGCTGCCGAAGCCTGCCCAGGCCAACCGGCCGATCTTCTATGCCGACGCCGGCGGCGAGACCAAGACGCTCTCGGTGTCCGAGGTCCACAAGAAATTCAACGACATGATCAAGGTCAGGCTCGATCGCTACAGCGCTGTGAGGCCGACAATGGGGCCGGGACTGGCGCGCCCGCAGCCGAAGAAGTGACGTGTTTCGCCGCGTGCGATTCCGCCTGCGGCCATCTCCTCCCGCTTCGGGAGGTATTGAAAGGAGAGAGCTCATGCCGGGGAACCGTTTCGAGCAGGTCGACGAGCCACAGGCCGATGCGATCACGCTCAGGCTGAGCGAGCGTGGCGGCGAGGCCTTCGGCCGTGTGCTCTGCCCGGCCGAGCTCGCCAGCGGGCATCTCGTCAATGATTTCGTCAGCGACGAGCTCCCGGCGAAGGACGCCTTTCGTACCGCGATCCGCCTCGCCAACGAGCTCCGGGCGCCGATCGTCGTCGCGGATGTCGACGGCGTCTGGCAGGACGAGTGGGGTGTGCTCTACCGGGAGGAGTAAGAGAAGCAACGCTCCGCCATGATCGGGCGCGACCCGAGCATCTCCGGGGAGGGATTCTCGGGTCTGCGCTTCGCTGCGCCCGAGAACGACGCCCCCGCCGAAACCTACTCGATCCGGAAATACTTGATGGCGAGGCCGAGCTTGCCGGTCTGGCGGGCGAGATCGAGCTTGAGATTGGCGAAGAATTCGCTGGCCGGCGCAGGATTGGGGCCGGCCAGCGCCGGCAAGGGCTCCTGGCTGACGAGCGCGAGCACCGTCTGGGGACGAGCCGCGCCGCCGGTCGATTCGAGCTTGAGGTTGAAGGTGACCTTGCCGGCCTCGCGCTTCATGAAGCTCTCCAGATTATAGACCAGCCCGTCGTCGCCGATCAGAACGACATCGAGGTTCTGGCCGCCGCCGGCGTCGACCGAGCCGTTGAGGACATCGCCGCTCTTCATGTTGAAGGCGCCGATCTGGAGCCGCGGGCTGCGATCGATCCCGATGCCGGGCTGGCGCAGGAAATCGACCATTGGGCATTGCGCGTTGGTGACCGGGCGCAGGTTGATCTGGGCCTCGAAACCCTGCTCGGCCTTGAAGGCGTTGTCGAAGGCGATGAAGGGGGCCGAGGCGCTGCCGAAGCCCTCCAGCGTTGCCTTACGGTCGCCGATCTCCTGCGGCCAGAGGAAGAAGCAGGGCCCGCCATCATAGTCGCGGACATAGCGCTCGATACGTTCGGCGGGCGTGCGCGGCTCTGGCTCCTGCGCCGCGGCCGGCGGCGCTTGGGGGGCGGGCGGCGTCACGGGTGGCGTGGAAGGCGGCGGCTGCATGACCGCGGCCAGCGGCTTCTCGGCGGGCTTCGCCTCTGGTAGCGGCGGCTTGGCGGCCGGTTCGGCGACGGGCGGGCGCGAAGGCTGCGCAGATGGCACCGGTTCGAGGTTGGTGGCGATCTGCGGCTTTCCGGAGTTCTGCTGTGGCGGTGGCGACGTCGGAGGCGGTGCAGCGGCCGGCGAGGCAGCGGGAGCTTCGGTCAAAGGCGGCGGGCCATTGCTGGCGGCGTTGCCGCCCGCCGACGGCTGCTCGGACAGGGAAGGCGGGGCAGCCTTTCGCAGCCGCGCCATCTGGGCTACCTGGTCGGCCTGCAGGGTCCTCCAGGCGTAGAGGCCGCCGCCGGCCAGCACTGCCAGCACCGCGATACCGGAAACGAGTGCCACGGGGGAGCGTTTCTCCCCGGTCGTGCCGGAGGAGGCTGCAGCTTTCCGGCCCGCTGCGGATGATTGCCAGGCCGCGACCTCCGCCATGTCGGCCGGGCGGTCCTTCGGATCGGGCGCGAGCATGCGGGCGAGCAAGGGGCGCAGCCGTGCATCGACGGCCGAGAGATCGGGCAGGCGGCGGCGCTTGTCGAGGATATCGACCTGGGAGCCGCCCATATCGATGGCGCGGCMGGTCACGGCTTCCGCCAGAACCAGCGCGAAGGAATACATGTCCGAGCGGCCGGTGACCTCGCCGCCGTAGAGGCCGAGCTGCTCGGGCGAGACATAATTGTACTTGCCGGCAAAGCCGGAGCCGATCACCGTGCCTTCGCCGAGGATGCTCGAACGAGCTATGCCGAAATCGATGATCTTGGCGCGGGAGGGATCGCCGCCGGGCAGGATGATGTTGTCCGGCGAGATGTCGCGGTGGATGATGCCGAGCCGATGGGCCGCGTGCAGCCCCGGCGCGACGCGCTGGCGCAGGATGTCGGCTTCCTCGATCGACAGCGGCCGCTCCTTGATGCGCTCGGAGAGTGGCTGGCCGTCGACGAACTCCATCGCCAGATAGGGCGTCTCCGTCACGGGATCGATGGCGAAGACGTAATAGCGGACGATGGCCTCGTTGTAGAGGTTGTGCAGCGCCGCCGCCTCGCGTCGGAACAGGGCGATCACGGCTTCGTCGCGTGCCATGTCGGGGCGGATCATCTTGATCGCCACCGCGTCGCCAGTCTGGATGGCGCGCCCTCGGTAGACCTCGCCCATGCCGCCGACCGCGATCAGGCTCTCGATCTCGTAGATGCCGTTGAGCCGCGTGCCGAGGCGGGCATTGGCGCGGGGCGCTAGGACGGTGCGCTCGGAGTCGTCGCTCATGGCGTGGTGCTCCCTGGCGGGCTGGCGCCCTGCGCGCGCCGGTTCGGCATCCAGCGCGTCTTCTCCGTCGCGCCCTGCCGGTAGCGGACGATGACGATCGTGACGTTGTCGCGCGCGCCGCGGTCGAGCGTCAGCGCGAGCAGGGCGTCGCAGGCGGCCTGCGCTCCGCCGGCCTCGACGGCCTGCAGGATTTCGCCATCGGCGACATGCTCGGTCAATCCGTCCGAGCAGAGGATGAAGGCGTCGCCATCGGCGATCTCGCCGTTTTCCAGATCGAGTTCCGGCCGCTCATGGACGCCGATCGCATGCGTGATGATGTGCCGGCGCGGCGAGCGCTTGGCCTCGTCGGGCGTCAGCAGGCCACGATCGACCATGTCCTGCACCTCGGTATGATCCCGCGAGACCTGCGCGATGTGCCCGCCTCGGACGAGGTAGATGCGGCTGTCGCCCGACCAGAGGCAGGCGAAATGGCGTTGATGGATCAGCAAGGCGACGAGGGTCGCGCCCATGGTGGCGCCGCGCCGGCGGATCTCCGCGCGCAGCGTCTCGTTGGCGTTGAGCACGCTGTCTTCCAGCATGGCCAGCAGATCGGGCGCCGAACTCGCCGTTCCCACCGCTTCCAGCGCCGCGACCACGGTCGCGCTGGCGAGCGCCCCGTTCTCGTGCCCGCCCATGCCGTCCGCCACCGCCCAGAGGCCGATTTCCGGGCGCAGGATGAAATTGTCCTCGTTCGCCTTGCGCACCTTGCCGGTGTGGCTGATGCAGCCGGTCTCGAAGTCGGAGGCCTCGCGCGGGGTGTCGTTCATGGCAGCGCCCTCATGAGCTGACGCGCTTGGATTCGAGATGGGTATCGAAACGGCCGGTCAGCAGACCGGAGAAGAGATAGGGATCCGGCAGGGCCTGGCCGGTGAGCGCCAGCGGCTCGAAATTCGGCCCGCCCACGGTCCAGAGGTAGCAGGCATGCGCGTAGGCACGGGCATGGTCCTCAACGCGTAGCGCCGCAAGCCGCTCCGGAAAACTGGAAGCGATCGCTGCGCTGACGATGGTGCCGTCCGAAAGGCGCACCATGTCCTGCGGCGGGGCGGCGAGGAGATGGTCGGTGGCGACGGGCAGGGCGGCGAGGCGCTGGGCGACGGTTTCGTAGCGCGCATCGGGTTCCAGCGCCTGCAGCAGGAAGTCCTCGATCGCCGCGAACCATTGATCCTGCGGATCGAGTTCCGGCGGCGGAATAGCGCTGCCGGGCCCGGCAACGGCGAAGACGGTGAGCGGGAAATAGCGGCCGACGCCGTCGACCGACGGCATGAAGGCGCCCGCGACCGTCTGCCCGCCATGGGCGGCGCCCAGCCAGAAACGCCAGATCGGCGCATTGAGATATGCCTCCTGCCAACGGCCCCCGAGTTCGAGCCTGCTCGCGGTCAAGCCGCCCTGCAGCCATTTCTCGTAGACTGCCAGGAAGCCGGAGGGAGCGTTGAGCGCGATGAAGTCACGCTTGGCCGGAAGCTTGCCGAAAAGGCCGCAGCTCAAGGCTCAAATCCCGGATGGGCAGCGGATTTCCCGCAGTGCCGGCAGGATCAAGGGGTTCTTGAGCGAGCCGACGCCGAAGGAATAGCCGACCTGCCGGCCGCCGGCACTCAGGTTGAAGCCGACATTGTCGCCCTGTTTCAGCACCGAGCCGGCATCGAGCAGCCGGAAGAAGGACCATGTGCCGTCCTTCTCGAAGAGCTTGGCCTCGCCCTGCGCAGCGCTGCCGCTCTGTGAGCCCGAGGAGAAGAAGCCGCCGCTGAACATGCCGCCGGAAGCGTTGCCGCCGCCACCGCCGAGCGTCAGCGTCACCGCCGTCTTGCCGACGCCGCCGCCCGGCCACATTACCGGGGCCGGCGTGTTGACGCCCTGCTGGCTCGTCACGGTGAAGCCGTTGATCTCCAGCTTGGCGTTGGACGCATCGGCCGAGAGCGCGGTCGGGGTCACCACCATCTGGAACGAAGGCAGGTTGCCGCCGGTCGGGAAGAAGGCCTCCTTGATCTCGCTGGCGCGCTGGAATTCGCGCAGCGTCGTCGGGGAGAGCGCGCGCGCCACGCGGCTGTCGACGCGCCAGTTCCATTGCGGCTTCGAGGTGTCGACGAAGGGCTCCAGACGCTCCTTGTAGAACTTGTCCATGATCTGGCCGGGCGCGAAGAGCCGGGCGAAATCGGCGAGCGGCACGTCGCGGGTGCTGGCCTTGGTGAAGGGGAAGCGGTTGGTGACGATCTCGTTGCAGACGCCGGTGACCTGCTCGGCCAGCGCCTGCCGGAGCAGGGCGACGGTGGCGCCGGTCGCATCGCCCTCGAAGTCGTTGACTGCCTGGACGATCATGCCGTCGAAGGGGGCGGGATAGCGCGAGGAGTTGGCGCGCAACGTCGCGATCAGCGGCACGAGCGCGGCGTTTGCCGCCGCCGACTGGGCCGGGTTGGTCGCGGCAATGGCGAGGTTCTGGTTGATCTCAGAGAAGGTCTGGAGGAGCTGGTCCACCGGCCGGCGGCCGAGATCGCCGTCGACGAGAATGTGGAAGGGTTTGAACTGCGCCTCGATATCGGCGCCGAGCGAGACATCGTTGCCGCCCGCGAGCACGCGGTCGACGCCTGCCGAGGCCATCGGCAGATTGGTGCCGAGCCGGCCCAGCGCCTGGCTGGCGCGCTCGTCCAGCGTCTGCGCCACGTTCTTCGCGGCGGCCTGGGCCACGGCCTTCTTCGCGTTCGGGCGTTCTTTCGTGAGTTGCGTCTCGTCGCGCAGCGATTCCAGCACCTGCTTGAACGGCGAGGTCGCGGCCGAGATGGCACTGAGCGCGACATAGCGCGGCTTGTCTGCGTTGAGCGGCCGGAGCTTCAGTCGCCGCAGTGTCTTCTGCCAGGTCGCGACATAGTCGCGGCTGTAAAGCTTCATCAAATCCTGGAACAGCGTGGCGTACTGGGCGGTGATCGCCTGCTGGTCGACATTCTCGCCCAGCACCCAGCGCTCCCTTTCGATGCGGTCGCCGATATCGCCGAGCCTGCCGATGAAAGCGGTCTGGAAGCCGTCATAGGTGTAGAAATAGGGCACGCGGATCTGGTCGAGGTCCTCGCCGCTGATCCCTTCGAAGACCAGCCGCACATCAGAGCCGCCGCGCTGCGAGGCGACCCAGTCCTTCGCGCTCTCGCTGCGGGCCTGCGTCCTCAGGAGTTCATAGGCGCGTTCGGCGATGCTGAGGCGGCGCAGCGTCCGCTGGCTCTGCTCGATCAGCGACTGATTGAGCTTGACCATCGGCTCGGTGTCGCCCTCGTCGAGGTCGAGCATGGCGGTGAGATGCTCTTCAAGCGCCTCGCGGCCCTTGGCGTTGGCCGGGCCGGGGAAGAGGTTCTCGGCCCAGTCTAGCCGCATCCAGGAGGTGACGAGGTCGCGGTCCAGCTTCGCCTGGCCGCCGATCATCATGTAGACCTTGAGCGCCTCGTAGACGAAGCCGGGATTGTTGGCCTGCTGCTCGAGCTGCTCTTCCAGCCGGAAGATGATGCGGGGGCGCAGCATCCGCTCCAGCGCCTGTTGATAGGTGATCTCCGTCGCGTTCTGCAGGCGCTCGCGCTGGTTGAGGCCGAAGGTTGCGAGCGTGGGCGTCGGCTCGTCCTGGGTGGCGTAGCCCGCCGGCATGTTCCTGAGCTTGTGCAGCAGCGGCAGGATGCGACTGAAATTGCGGTCGGAGACGGTGGTCTCCTGCAGGACGGGGGCTGCGGCGCTGCGATAGTCGGCGAGGCCGTAATTGGTCGCGGTGATCAGGTCGCTGTTGCGCGAAAAACTCGTCCACCACAGGCCGAGCGCGGCGAGCGACAGCAGCGCGACGGTCGCAAAACCGGCGATGCGCAGCGCGGTCGTGCGACGGGCGGCGCCGAGATCGGTCGAGACCCAGCCGGATTCGCCGATCACGACCTTCTGCACCAACTCGTTCAGGAAATAGCTCTTGCCTTTGCCGGAGAAGGAGGCTGCGCCGGCGTGGTCCGAGCCGAAATTGCGCGAGAGCGCGCCGATCAACTGGTCAATCGGCGTTCCCTCTTGCGTGCCAGAGGTGAAGTAGAAGCCGCGTAGGGTCGCATTGGCGTGGTAGCGCGTCGGCTCGAAGACGCGGGTCAGGAAATCGACGATCGAGCGCTTCAGCGTCGCCATCTGGCTGGGGAAGCCGAAGATCTGGGCGCGGGAGGTCGGGTTGTGCTCGTCCTGGAGTCGGTCGGGCAGGCGCTCGTTAAGCCGCTCGATCAGCGCATCGTATTCCGGCGGCACGTCGCCGATCATGTTGCGGGTCTTGTCGGCGGTCTGGAAGGTATGGCCCCAGACCATGCGCCGCTGCGGCTCGGTCAGCGCCCCGAAGAACTCGTTGAAGCCGGCGATGAGGTCGGCCTTGGTGAAGATGGCATAGACCGGGAAATCGACCTTCAGTCGCTCGTGCAATTCGAGCAGGCGCGAGCGGATCGCGTCGGCATGGGCGGCGATCTCCTCAGGCGAGGAGGTCAGCAGGTCCTCGACGCTGATCGCGACCAGCACGCCGTTGATCGGCTGGCGCGGGCGGTTGGTCTTGAGCAGGTCGAGGAAGGAAAACCAGCTCGCTTTCTCGGCCTTGGTGTCGGTGTCCTGCGTGGTGTAGCGCCCGGCAGTGTCGATCAGCACCGCATCCTCGGCGAACCACCAGTCGCAATAGCGCGTGCCGCCGGAGCCGGCGATGGCGGCCGGCGTCGCGCCGCGCGCCAGCGGGAACTTCAGCCCGGAATTGACCAGAGCGGTGGTCTTGCCGGCGCCGGGCGGGCCGATGATGACATACCAGGGCAGGTCGTAGAGATAGTCGCCGCCGCCCTTGCCGCGCGCGCTCTTCAGGGTCGCGAGCGCGTCCTTCATGGCGCTGGAGAGGGCCGCGCCGTCGCCGGTCGACACCTCCTTTTCCAGCGCTTCGGTCAGCGCTGCGGTGGCCTTGCGGCGGTGGACGACGATGAAGCCGATCCAGACGAGCGCGCCAAGGAGCAGCAGCACGGCGATGGGCAGGCGGACCCAGAGCGACTCGAAGGGACGGACTTCGCCGAAGGCGAGGAAGGGACCGCCAAACCAGACCAGCGCCGCGAGCGCGAGCGCACCGATCAGGATGGCGAGGATGCGCAGCCCGGTGGCGAGGTTCATCGGTTCGCCTCCCTAGCCCTGCCGCTGGATCAGGATTTCGACACGCCGGTTCTGGGCGCGGCCGGCGGGGGTATTGTTCGGCGCGATCGGCGTGTCGGCACCCTTGCCCTCGAAGCCGATGCGATCGGGCTTGCTGAGCTTGGTCTTCAGGAGGTCACCGACTGCCTTGGCGCGGGCCTGCGACAGCTCGACATTCGACGGGAAGCGGGCGGTGCGGATCGGCACATTGTCGGTGTGGCCGACGACCTTCACCGCGCCGCCCTCCTGCTCCAGCACCGCGGCGATGCGCTCGATCAGCGGCTGGAACTCCACGCGCACTGTGGCTTGCCCCGGCTCGAACAGGGTGATGCCGGTCAGGCGGACGATGACGACGTTTGGCGTTACCAGGCAGACGATTGGCGGCTGCACCGCTGCGCAGACCTTGGGCGACTGCGGTGGAGGAGGCGGGGGCGGCGGCGGGGCCGAGAAGACCTTGCGCATGATGCCGATCTCGCCCTTGGGATGGACCGAGAGCAGAGCGGTCGAGGCCGCCTCGGCATTACCCGAGAGCAACGCGCGGAAGACGAAATAGACGCCGAGCAGCGCGACGGCCGCAATCGCCGCCACCGACCAGACCGGCACCTTGAAGCCCGCGACCGTTGCCGCGATCGCCTGTCCGCGCCAGCGCGGCGAAAGCTCGGGGTCGGGCTGCTTCACCCGGCGCAGCGTCTCGAAGAGGTTGCGCTGAATCATCTGCAGGTTGTTGGCGCCTCCTGAGGAGGTGCGGTGGATGCCCTGGAAGCCGAGCGCCAGGCAGGCATGCATCAGCTCCAGCAGGTCGTAATTGACCGATGGGTCGGCCTTGGCCTTGTCCAGCTCCTCGAAGAAGCGGACGCCGCCGGTGCGCTCGCCGAAGAAGCGCGAAAGCATGCTGTACTGGGTCCACACATGGCGGTCGTCGCCGGGGATGTTCTGGACGATGTCGTCGGCGGTGGCGGCCAGCACATATTTCGCGGTCTGTGCGGTCTCGGCCGAGACGCCGGCGGCACGTACTTCGTGCTCGAACGCTTCGATGGACTCACCGACCTGGCCGAGAAGCTGGGCGAAGGGAGCGTTGGAGAGGTTCGCGCGCATCCGCCCGAGCAACAGGAGGAGCGGGCCTGCGGCACGCAGCAGCGGATTGGCGTTGGGCGTCAGCAGTTGCTCGCGGCGCGGCAGCGCCTGGCCGCCGCCCGAAGGCAGCGGGGCCTGTTGCCGCTGCGGAATCGGCGCCGGGTTCGACATCCACTCGTCGCCGCCGCCGGGCACGCCGGGCGAGGGCACCTGCGGCGGCTGATAGGGTTGGGGCGCCTGTGGCGCGCTCGGCGAGGGCGTGGCGGGAGCGGGTGGCAGGGACGCGCGGCGCCCGCCGGGGTTCGGCCGGATGATGGTCCGCTCGGAACGGCCGAACGGGTCGGACGGCGAACCCGGATCGCTCATCGCCTGCCCTCCAGAACGGCCCAGAGCTCGAGTTCGAGATCGGGCCAGTCACCGGAAAAATGCATGCCGATCGAGCTCGCCGTGCTGAACTCCGGCCAGAGCGGCGAGGTGCGGTCGAGGTAGAAGTATACATGATCCGTCAGCGCGCGGATCTGCGGCGGCGGCGTCGGCAGATGGACGAGATTGATGCCCGGCAGATGGGCATGGACGATCTCGTTCATCTTGGTGTTGGGGCCGACCTTGAAGAGATGCGGGAACTGCGCCTGGATCTCGGTCAATGGCCGGCGCGCCGCCACTTCCAGCACCAGCGTCGCATTGCGCACGAGGCTGCGGTCGCGGATCGTCGACATGAAGGCGTTCTGCGCCCGCTCGACGATCTCCAGCCGGATGGCGCGGCGGCCGAGATTGGCCGAGAGGAAGTCCTGGATGTCGCGCACCACCGGGGCGAAGCAGTTCTCCAGGTCGTCGTGGTCATAGGCCGGGTAGTCGCGGGCGCGGCGCTCGGCCGTGGTGAAGGTCGCAAGCTCGCCGGCGAGAGCGAGGAAGGCCGAGAACAGCCGCTCGGGATGGACGAAGCGCGAGCGGCGCATGTGCTTCAGCACGGGGATGTTGCGATTGAGGAGCTGGAGCACGAAATAGTCGGCGCTCTGCAGGCCGCCGCCGGCCGTCGGATCGGCGGCGTAGCGGGCGAGTTCCTCCAGCTTGTTGTCGATCCAGCCGATGACGCGGTCGAGCCAGCCCTCGATCACCGGATAGGCCGAGCAGACCAGCACCGGCGGGGCAAACTTCTCGTCGAAGAGCACGGCGCGGTCGCGCACCTCCAGGATGCGGCCGAGCGCGAGTCCGACATAGCCGGCCTTCGAGGTCTTGCGCAGCTCCAGCGTCAGGCGCGGATGGGCGACGTCGATCTCTTCCTCGGTGCGCAGCGAAGCGGTGGAGTCGATCAGCATCTCATTGGCGGGGACATAGCGGCTGGCCGAGCCGTTCAGCGTGTCCTCGACCTCGCGCGTATTGGCAGCGGCAAGGGGCAGCGAGAGCCAGACGATCTGGCCGGCGGCGTTCTCGGGCACTTCGATCGCGGCCGGCAGCGGGCTGTTGTCGGGCATGGCGAAGGGCGTGCCGTCCGGCATCACGCCAACCGCGCGTCGCAGCCCGATCCGGCTCTGCTGGGCGAGGTCGCGGTCGATCTCCAGCACCGAGAAACCCCATGGATAGGGCGTGACGTTCCTGACGCGGCTTTCCAGCAAATTCTCGAGGTAGCGATCGCTCTGCTGGAAGTGATGCGGCCTGAGGAACAGCCCTTCCGACCAGACGACCTTGCTGTACCACGACATTCCGGTCTCGCTCACTCGAAGGCAGGCATGGTGAGCTTATCCGGGAGATAACCGAGCGTCACCAAGGGAATACTAGGCCTCCGGCGCGCGCGCCGCCGTCATTGACTTGAAGGATGCCGGGCGGAGAAATTCGGCGCAGTCCTGTCGATGACGAATCCGTTCCGGCCAAGGAGCGGTCATCAAGGGAGCGATCATGCCGAAAGGGCCTGCAGCTCGCACCACCGACCCGGTGATCCACCCCCTGCCGCCGATCTTGCAGCCGGGGCCGGGCAGCCCCAACGTGCTGATCGGGAGCCTGCCGGCCTGGCGCGGCGTGCCTGCAGCGGCGGCGGCCGCGATCCAGTCGGCCAAGGCTGCATCGGATGCGACGCTTCAGGCGGCCGCGGCTGCAACGCTCGCTGCCGCGGGAACGCCTGGCGCTCCCGCGGCGAAGGCTGCGGAGGAGGCGGCCAAGACGGCGGCGCTTTCAGCGATGAGCTCGACCATTACCGGCGCCGCGGGCGGAGCGGACATCCACAATTGCCTGACGCCGATGCCCCCGCAGCCGCACGGCCCTGGCGTGGTCATCGACGGCTCGCAGACGGTGCTGATCAACAACCTGCCCGCCTGCCGGATGGGCGATACGATCATCGAGGCGCTGGGTCCGCCGAACAAGATCGCCATGGGCCTGCCGGCGGTGATGATCGGCGGTTGATCCCGAATTGATTCAAGAAAACGGCGTAAGCCGTTGATTGCGAATCGCTTCCTATTCCGGTGACGCGATGGGCAAGAACAGGCGGACGGTTCCGGACCGGGGCGAGGCGAAGAGCGAGCGCTTCCGCCACAAGATCGTGCAGCGGTTCTCCTCCGATCAGCGCCGGGCGCTGAACCACGGCATGGCCCGCAACGGCCGGGTGGCGGAGGCGCTCTGCTTCATGGCGCTGATCCGCGATCCGGCGCGGCGCAAGAGGCCGATGCTGCCGGTGCCGCATGTGAGCTGCACGGCGGCGACACGTCAGTTCTTCCGGGCCGATGACGGCGAACAGGCGGCGCATCTCCTGCCCGGGCAGCTCTCGATCGACGGCGCCTTTCCCTGGCTGTTCCTCTCTGGGCCGGCGGCGCGGCAGCTCGAGAACCTCTTTGCCTATGTCGAGCCGCTCGGCGCCGACTACAACAAGGCGGATTCCGCCGCCGAAGCGAACGGCCTCACCGATGCCTTCGCTGCCGCCTGCCGGCAGATCCTGGCGGTGAGGGGCGATCCGGTTGGTGACATCACGGCCGCCTATAATCAGATCTGGCAGCCCGGTGCGCTCGCGGCCTTCGCCGCGGCCGAGGCACGCAAGCGCAGCAAGCCGACGCCCCCGCCGATTGTCTATGGCGAACCGGGCGGCCTCGAATACGGCATGATCCTGAACCTCGAGGAGCGCGTCGCGGCCTTTGAGGATGAGTCGATCTGGGCGACCTATGAGCAGCTCAGCATTCTCGGCTACTACAAGGCGGCGATGGACGAGGTGCCGCGGCAGCTCCAGCCGCGCGCGATCCGCGAGATATTGGCGCTGCCGGCGGCTTGACCTGCCGGGGCGGGCGGGCGAAGCCGGCGGCCCCAACCATTCCGCCGACAGGACGCAAGCCTATGACCATCGAACGCATCGGACTGGCCGCCCGCTACTGCGACGCCGCCATCTTCAACGGCATCGTCTTCCTCGCCGGCCATGTCGCCGAGAAGACCGAAGGCGCTTCGCTGACCGAGCAGACGGAGGAGGTTCTGGCGCTGCTGGAGGACACATTGGCACAAGCCGGCAGCAGCAAGGAGCGCATCCTCAGCGTCCAGATCTTCCTGACCGACATCGCCAAGATCGGCGAGATGAACGCAGTCTGGGACAAGTGGGTGGCGCCCGGCCATGCGCCGGCCCGCGCGACCGTCGAGGCGAAGCTGGCGTCGCCCGGCTATAGCATCGAGATCACCGCCGTGGCGGCGAAGGGGTAGCTTCTTGCGCGCTCTCCGGCGGCGTCGTGGTCGGGCTTGTCCCGACCATCCACGTCTTCCTTGCCGCGTGACGGGTCCAAGACGTGGATGCTCACCACAAGGGCGAGCATGACGGTGTCAGCCGCCGTCATTTCCCGCCGCGGTCGTAGCATTCGGCGAAATAGATCATGAAGGCGTCGACGAGGCCGTTCTCGTAAGGGGCAGTCTTGGCTTCCCAGCGCGCGACATAGGCCTCCCACATCTTCGCCTTGCGCGAGCCGATCAGGCCACCGAGACCGCCATCCTGCGCCGTGGCTTCCGCGATCGCCTGCGGATCGAGGTCCTCGACCAGCATCTTCAGCGCATGCTGCATGGCCGAATAGGTCTTGATCTGGTGGGCCTTGAGGTCGCGGAAGCTCTCGTCGAAGGCGCGCTTCGCATCGAGATAGCCGCTACGCGGCTGGCCGAAAATCAGCTGCAGCGCGTCATCGACGGTCGGCGAGAACTTCAGCGGATTGTTGTCCTGCGCTTGGATCATGGTCTGGTTGGTGCTGCGGGCGATGCGCTTGGTCTCGGCCCGGGCGGCGAGCAGGCCCTTCAGTTCCTCCGCGATCAGGCGCATCAGCCCGCCGAGCTGCTCGGCGAAGGCGCCGGGATCCTGCGTCGACAGGGATTGCGGCGAGACGCCGGCGCCCTTGGCGAAGCGCCGCATGAACTCGCCCATCGAGATCGGCGGCGGTGCTGCGGTGCGCACGGGCGCTTCTGACGGGAAGGTCGGCATGGGCGTGAAGGCCGGCTCCGGCGGCGCGTTTGAGACTTCGGCGGGTACGGCGCCGGGCGCGGGCTCATCCCACGGGTTTGCCGACGCAGGGCTCACGGGCGGGCGCCGGGGCGTCGGGATCGGCGCCACAGGCTCGGCCGGCGGGACGGGCGGCGGCTGCAGGGGCGCCCAGGCGAAGTCGTCACTCTGCGAGGCCGGTGAGGGGCGGGGTGGGGCGGATACGGGTGGGAGTGGCCCGGCATCCGGCGCTGGGATGTCGGCAGCCCAGTCGATGAAGCTGGCGTGGACCGGCTTCGCGTGGCTGGGCGGCATCAGGTCGCGGCGGGCAATGGGCGGGGCAGCTTCCTCGTTCGCCTCCCAGAGCGCTTCGGGGCGGGCCGAATAGGGCGGCGAGGAGAACGACGCCGGGGGAGCCTGCCTCCCCTCATCGTCGATCGTGACAGCGATGACGTAGTGGCCGATCTCCAGCCGGTCACCGTTCTGGAGCCGATAGGGCGACTGGACGCGATGCTCGCCGCCGTTGACATAGGTGCCGTTGGTCGAGATGTCGCGCAGCCACCAGGCGCCGTCCCGGAAGCGGATCTCGCAGTGGCGGCCGGAGACGGCACGCGAGGGATCGGGCAGCGCCCAGTCGAGATGCTGATCGCGGCCGATGTCGAGGCCACGGCCGCCGCTAGCGGTTACGCTCAGCGGCCCGCCATCCGGCAGGGACGTCTCGTTCTCGATCGTCAGTGTCAGCGCCATGGTCTCGAACCGTCGCTAGCGCTTGCCGGCATCGTCTTCCGCCAAACGAATGCACGCCTCGATGCAGCGATGCAAGGCGACCTCGCGCTCGCGTGACGGCAGGCGATTGATCGCGTTGAGCACGGCGATGCGTACCATCTTGGCTGTAAGGTCAGGCGGGCAGGGCACGCCGTGGCTCTCGACCATGCTGCCGCCGGAATATCCGGCTGCCCAGGCGATCCAGGTGCCGGGCCGGGCGCGGTCGCCGACCTGGGCGAGCTTCAGCGCCTCGAAACGTGTGCGGTCGCCGGGCTCGCGCACCCAGGCTTCGGCCGCGGCGAGGCCGGGGTCCTGCACGCCGGGCGGCTGCATGGCGCGCACCGCCTGCAGCCCCCACCAGATCGCTTCGCGCCGCGGCAGCAGGAAGGCGCAGAAGCCGATCGCCTCCGTCGGCGCCGGGCCCTTGGCGAGCCGCGCTAGGAACGAGAGCGGCGGCTCGGCCGTCGGCGGCATGGTGACGGCCTCATGCGCCGAGGGAAAGGTCTCGAACACCTCGCTGGCGGTGCTGAAACGCAGGCGTGACATGTCCGGTAGCTCTCTCAGTTGATCGTCACCATGGGAGCCTTGATCACGACGGTGCCGTCGCTGCCGACCTCCGTCATGCCGACGCTCTTGATCTTGATGCTGGGCGAGGTGATTTCGATGCTGCCCGGCGTCATCTTGATCCGGCTCTCGCCGACCTTGAGATTGATCTCCGTCAGTGCCTCGATATCGAGCTTGCCGTTCTCGACGTCGAGCTTGTCGTCGCCCTTCTTCAGCGTGGTCCTGCGGGAATAGCCGCCGCTCTGGAAGTTGTCGCCGATCTCACGCGTCTCGATGTTGTTGACCACGACCTTGTGGTCCTTCTCGGCGTGCATCTCGAAGACTTCCTGGCCCTTGCGGTCCTCGAACTTGATCTCGTTGTAGCAATCCGGGAAGCCGACGCCGTCGGTCGATTCCGATTTGAGACCCGACTGCGTCTTGTTCGCCGGCAGATCGTAGGGCGGCTTGTGCTGGTCGTTGACGACGGCGCCGACGATGATCGGCAGGTCGGGGTTACCCTCGATATATTCGACGATCACCTCCTGGCCGATGCGGGGGATGACCTGGCCGCCCCAGTTCTTGCCGGCCCACATCTGCGCGACGCGCGTGCGGCAGGAGGTCGAGCCGTCCTCGCGGTCCCAGTGGAAGCGCAGCCAGACCCGGCCGTACTCGTCGACGTCGATATCGCCTTCCTCGCCCCGGTTGCGCTCGCCGACGACCTTGGCCGTATGCGGCCCGTAGACCGTTGGGCGTGGCGTGACGAGCGGAGCGCGGAAGCGCCGGTCGCTCTTCTGCAGCTCGTAGGAGCCGTGATAGAGCGCCTCGTCCTGCCGGCCGGAAGAGCGATAGCTCTGGATGCCGTAGGCGTGGCTGGCGCGAACGACGAGATACTCGACGTTCTCGGAGCCGGTCGGATGGTCGGAGAGCTTCATCAGCGCGCCGGGATAGAGGCTGGCCGCGTCGCCGCCGGCATGGCGCCGGTCGTCCTTGGCCTGCTCGGCCTGCGCCATGACGCGGGCGAAATGCTCGCCGCGGTCGCGCCTGGTGTAGGCGGCGGGATAGTCGTACGCCTCGTAGGACTTGGCCTTCGGGAAGCCTTCCTCGGCACGGGCGGTGAGGTCGGATTCCGATTTCTCGAAGTCGTAATCCTTGAGCTCAAACTTGCCGGTCCGCAGGCGGCGCATCGTCGACCAATGCGTGAGGTGCTCGACCTGCGAGCGGGGGAAGCGGTAGCCCTGCGGGACGAAAGCGTAGGCCGACGAGGCTCCCTGGAAACTCGGCTCGGCTGCCGCCGCGACTTCGTCATGGCCGGAGCGGGAGTCGCAGAGCACCAGCTTGTGGTCGCCGTCGCTGTGCTTGAAATAGTAGTAGACGCCGTACTGCTCCATCAGCCGCAGCACGAAATCGAGATCTGTCTCGCGATACTGCACGCAGTAGTCGATCGGCTGGAGTGTCTCGCTGGTCCGATCCTCGAAGCTGGCCGAGCCTTCCTTGCCGAAGATCTCCTTGATGATGTCGAGCGCGGTCTTGTTCTTGAAGATCCGGCAGTCTGCCCGCTGCGAGAGCAGCCAGAGCCAGGGCCTCAGAGTGAAGCGGTAGATCTGGAGGTCATCCTGCCGGCCGAGCCACTGCGCATCGACCAGCGTGCCGTTCAGGACCCGCTCGCTCTTGTTCTTGAGCGTGAATTTGATCGAGCATTTTTCGCTCATGATACTTTGCAGGTCGGCATTATCCGTTTTGCTTGCTGCTTCGATGTTGTAGGTAAATAACTCGCTCAAAGCTTCGCTGGCTTCGAACTTGATAAGTGCAAATTTATCTTGACCAGATGATGTCGTGAATGAAGCGGTTCTTTGAGCTTGCCCTAGATTGGCGGACATCAACGAAATCCTTCGCCGATTGAACTTAAATTCGCCTTGACGCAACTAACAACGGGAGTCATCGTCGGCTCCTCAAGTCTTCGTTCGCCGAATGGCGCCATTTATCGGGAGGGTTCCCATGCGCAAGCAGTCCGGCTTCATGGCCTTTGTCGCACTGACCGGCGCTGCGGTTCTCACGGCGGCCGCACCGGCGGCGGCGCAGACCTACAAGGCCGAGGATATCGTCAAGCATTTCGGGCCGACGGCGGCGCCCAAGCCCGGCCTCACACGCGGTCTTTGCGTCGGCACGGAAGCCGAATGCGCCAAGGCCGGCCATGCCGTCGAGGTCGCCAGGCCGCCGAGCGCCTTCGATCTCGTGGTGAAGTTCAGATACAATTCCGACGTGCTGGAGCCGGAGGCGAGGGTCAATCTCGACGAGTTCGCGAAGGCTCTGAAGACGCCGCAGCTCGCCGCGCAGACCTTCATGGTCGAGGGGCACACCGATGCCGCCGGCACCCCCGGCTACAATCTCAACCTGTCGCAGCGCCGGGCACAGGCGGTCGTCCGCTACCTCGGCCAGCAGGGCGTCAGTCCGACCAAGCTCGTCGCCAAGGGCTACGGTCAGGAACGGCCGCTCGTCGCCGATCCGCTCTCCGGCGACAACCGCCGGGTGGAAACCCGCCTGCGCACCGAATGAGATGCTGGATCTGAATAACGGGGCGATGCGGGCTGCGCCCTCACTGCCCAGCCTGTGAGCGGGGAGAGCGATGGCGGGCCTGAATTTTGCCGAACTGACGAAGCTCGTTTCGGCCGAGGAGCCCTGCGGGCCGGACCTCGAGGACGACAACGACTTCATGAACGTCATGGCACGGCTCGAAGTCGCGCTGCCGCCCTCGTATTTCCGCCGCGACGACGAGGGCCGGCAGGTCGCCTTCGATCGCACCAGCATCGAGTTTCCGGTCGCCTTTTCCGATCTCGGCAAGCTGCTGCAACGCTCGCGCGATCTGCGCCTGCTCGTGCTCGCGGCCAAGCTGACGATCCTCAACCGGGACGTCGCGGGTTTCGCGGCCAGCCTTTCAGCCATTGCCGATCTCCTCGGCAGCTATTGGGCGGAGGTCCATCCGCGGGCGATGGACGGCGACTTCGTCATGCGCGAGGTCGCGTTGCAAGGGCTCGACGAGCTGCCGACCGTGGTGCTGCCGCTGCAGCATGCGCCGCTCTTCGTAAGCCGCCGCCTCGGCCCCTTCATCTTCCGCAGCCAGCTCGTCGCCAGCGGCGAGACGAAGCTGGTCGAAGGGGAGCAGCATCCCGACACGGGTGCGATCAATGCCGCGCTGGCGGAGATCGACCCGGACCAACTGACCGCCACCCTCGGCCATGTCGGCGCGGCGCGGGATGCGCTCGCCCGCATCGGCATGGTCTGGCTCGAGAAGGTCGGTGTCGATCATCCGCTCGGCTTTCCGCGCCTGGCGGCGCTTCTCGACCAGATCGCTGCCTTCCTCGACGCAGCGGTCGCGCGGCGCGTTCCGGGCCATCAATCGGCCGGGGTGGCGCCAGCGGCGAACGACGCGCCAGTGCCGGCAGCGAGCCCTGCGAGCTTCGGTCCCGGCGGCCTTTCGAACATCCTTCAAGTGAAGGATACGCTTGCCGCATGCCTCGGCTACTTTCGCAAAACCGAGCCTTCCAGCCCGGCCGTCCTGCTGATCGGACAAGCACAGCAGCTGATCGGAAAGTCACTGATCGAGGTCATCCAGATCATGTTTCCCGAGCATGTCGACAAGGCGGTGATCGAGATCGGCGAGCTGCGCCGATTCCGGCTGCCGCTCGAGCGGTTGCCGGCGCCGGATGGCTACGAGGCAACGGACGACGCAGAGCAGGGCTATGCCGAAGAGGCTGATGATAGCGGCTATGCGGACGAGCATAGCCCCACTGACGCGCAGGTCGCGGAAGCTGGTGGCGGCGCCACCGAGGTGCAGCCGATAGAGGCCGCGCGTCCGCCGGCCGAGGCGGTGCCTGCGATCGCGATCGGCAGCCGTGCCGACGCGGTCAGCGCGATGAGAGCGGTTGCTGCCTTCTATCGCCAGGTCGAGCCGTCGCACCCGACGCCGCTGCTGATGGACAAGGCCTGCGGGCTGGCACAGCAGGATTTCATGTCGCTTCTCGGCAATATCCTGCCGGATGTCGCACAGATTCCGGAGAGCGACAGCTAGGTCAGTTTTTCGCCTTTTCTTTGAACCTTCCGTCGCGATGGCACGACTACATCGATGATGAGTGAAACTGGGTAAGATGTCACGTTACGTCGGCGTGGCACGGATGCAGAGGGCACGTCATGGCCGGAGATTCAGGACAGAAGTTCATCCGCCGCAACAGGCCGCCTCGGGTCCACATCACGTATGAGGACCCGTACAACGCCGAGCAGAAGATCGAGTTGCCCTTTGTCATGGGCGTTCTCGCCGACCTTTCCGGCAATGCTTCGGCGATCGAGAAGCCCGAGATTTCGCAGCGCAAGTTCCTCGACTTCGACATGGACAATTTCGATCAGCGCATGGCCGCGATCGAGCCCGCCGTGTCGTTCAACGTGCCCAACAAGCTGGGCGAGGACAGCAGCGAGAAGCTCTCGGTCGCGCTGAAGTTCAAGAAGTTCGAGGACTTCAACCCGGCGGCGATCGCCCGCCAGGTCCCGGCGACGGCCAAGCTCCTGGAAGCGCGCGAGCAGCTCGCCAACCTGCTGCGTTACATGGACGGCAAGATGGCAGCGAGCGACCAGATCAAGGCGCTGCTCGCCGATCCGCAGCTGATGACGGCGCTGAAGGACAGGCTCGGTAAGAGCGAACCTTCCGAAGGCAAGACGGCGAACTGAGAACAGGTGCACGGACCCGCCGTGTGAGCATGCGCGAAAACGTGGGAACCGGTTTTCGCAGAAGCAATGCTCTCGCGTGGATCAAGGGTCCGCCAGACGGTTAAGCGAGCGAGGCGGCAATGGCAGCGGAAGCACAAACCCAGCAGCCCGGTGGCGCGGCTGTAGAGACCCGCGAGATCGATGATTTCTCGGCGATCCTGAAGCAGAGTTTCAAACCCAAGACCGAGCGGGCGGCGACCGAGGTCGAGAACGCGGTCGCGACCCTGGTCAACCAGGCTCTGGCGGACCAGACCCTGATCAAGGGCGATGTCATCGACACGATCGAGGAGATGATCGCGCGGCTCGATACCAAGCTGACCGAGCAGATGAACGAGGTGCTGCACGCACCCGAATACCAGAAGATCGAAAGCGCCTGGCGCGGCCTCAACTACCTCGTCTTCAACTCCGAGACCGATGCTCAGTTGAAGATCAAGGTGATGAACGTCTCGAAGAACGAGCTCGCCCGCAATCTCAAGACCTATCCCGGCGCGCGCTGGGACCAGAGCCCCCTCTTCAAGCAGGTCTATGAGCAGGAGTTCGGTCAGCTCGGCGGCCAGCCCTTCGGCTGCCTGGTCGGCGATTATCACTTCAGCCATGTCCCGACCGACGTGCAGCTCCTGCGCGATCTGTCGAAGGTTGCTGCGGCGGCGCATGCGCCCTTCTTCGCTGGCGCCGATCCGACCCTGATGGGCATGGACAGCTGGACGGAGCTGTCGAACCCGCGCGATCTCGGCAAGGTCTTCGATACGCCGGACTATGCCGCCTGGAAGGGGCTGCGCGACGCGGCCGACTCCCGCTATGTCGGCCTGTGCCTGCCGCGGGTGCTCTCCCGCGTGCCCTATGGCGCCAAGTCCGAGCCGGTCGAGGAGTTCGCCTTCGAGGAGGACACCGACGGCCATCGCGGCGAGAAATACGCCTGGATGAACGCGGCCTATGCGATGGCAGTGAACGTCAACCGCGCCTTCAAGGAATATGGCTGGTGCACCCGCATCCGCGGCGTCCAGTCGGGCGGCGAGGTGCTGAACCTGCCGACGCATACCTTCCCGACGGATGATGGCGGCATCGATCTGAAATGCCCGACCGAGATCGCGATCAGCGACCGGCGCGAGGCGGAGCTGGCCAAGTCCGGCCTGATCCCGCTGATCCATCGCAAGAACACCGACAAGGCCGCCTTCATCGGCGCCCAGTCGCTCTACAAGCCCAAGGCCTTCTCGGGGCCGGACGGCGTGGCGGCGACCGCCTCCGACAACCTGTCGTCGCGGCTGCCCTACATGTTCGCCGTCTCGCGCTTCGCGCACTACCTGAAGTGCATGGTCCGCGACAAGGTCGGCTCCTACAAGGAAAAGGAGCCTCTGCGCCGCTGGCTGCAGGAGTGGATCACCGAATATGTCGACGGCGATCCGGTCAATTCCAGCGAAGAGACGAAGGCGCGGCGCCCGCTCTCCGATGCGCGCATCGATGTCTTCGAGGACGAGGAGAACCCTGGCTACTACTCGGCCAAGTTCTATCTGCGGCCGCACTTCCAGCTCGAAGGCATGGATATCGGCCTGAGCCTGGTCTCGCGACTGCCAGCTCCCAAGCAGTGACCGCCACCTGATCGTCAGGTGACGGCGGCAACGAGAATCTTCGGCGCGCCGGCCCGCCCGGGCGGCGCGACAGGAGAGGTGCGTCCACCGGTCCGCTCACGGAAGTGAGCATCCAACCATTCACACTCTGGAGGTAAACATGGCTACCGACTTCCTGCTCGAGATCGACGGCATCAAGGGCGAAAGCAAGGACAAGACCCACAAGGACACGATCGAGGTGGATTCCTTCTCCTGGGGCATCTCGAACGCCGGTTCGCATGCCGCGAATGCCGGCGGCGGAGCCGGCAAGGCGAGCTTCCAGGACGTCCATTTCACCTCGCAGGTCGGCAAGGCCTCGACCAACCTTGCGCAGGCCTGCGCCAGCGGCAAGCATATCAAGAAGGCCGTGCTCTATGTCCGCAAGCAGGGCGAGCAGCAGAAGGACTATTATGTCGTGACGCTGGAGGACCTGCTGGTGTCGAGCTATCAGTCCGGCGATGCAGTCGGCGGCAACAGCATTCCGACAGATCAGTTCTCGCTGAACTACGCCAAGATCAAGTTCGAGTACAAGCCGCAGAAGGCCGATGGCGATCTTGATGCGGCGATGACGATGACCTGGGACATCAAGGCCAACGCGAAGTGAAGTGCAATGCGCCGGTTCCGCCGGCATCGGACCGAAAAGTGGAACGCGCTTTTCGGACCCATCCGATGCCTCGGCAAAGGGCTGGATCGCCATTCTGCGTCCGCGAGGACGACAGGCGGTCCGGCCGGAACCGGCGCCTTTCCGTGGCAGGCGAGGCGACATGACCGATCCGATTGCGAAGAAGCGGCTGCGGCCGCCTTTGATGTTCGCATTTCGGGAAGCGCATCTGGAAAAGGATGCGAAGACGGCACTCGACCTGAGGGACGAGAGCGGCGAACGCGTGATTGCGAACCGACGCGCGGCGCCGCGGGCTGCCATCACCGAACAGAAGCTCAGGCGCGAGATCGCTATCGATCTCGATGCGCTGGTGAATACCGTCAACCTCGCATCCGCGCTCGACCTTTCGGGGCTGGAGGATGTGCGCCGCTCCATCCTCAATCACGGCTTTCCGGACATGACACGGCTGTCGATCGACGAGCAGCGCGTCGACACGATCCGTGAGGACCTAGCGGGTGTGCTGATGGGCTACGAGCCACGGCTGATCCGCAAGTCGATCGCCGTCGAGCGCGACCACGCGCTGGATCCGGCCGAGCTCAAGGTGCGTTTCCTCGTGCGCGCCGATCTGAACTGCGAGCCGCTCAACGTACCCGTCGAGTTCGTCGCGGATCTCGAACTCGATACCGGCAAGATCGCGATCAAGGGGCGCTGACGCGGTGAACCAGGAGTTTCTCGACCTCTACAACCAGGAACTCCGGCTCTTCATGGAGCACAGCAAGGAGTTCGCCGAGGAGTATCCCGGCATCGCCGAGCGGCTCGGCGGGCTTGCCGGTGAGCGCATGGACCCGATGGTCGCCGGACTTCTGGAAGGCGCCGCTTTCCTCGCCGCGCGCGTGCAGCTCAAGCTGAAACACGAATTCCCGGAGTTCACCAACAACCTCCTCGAACAGCTGCTGCCGAACTACCTCGCGCCGACGCCCTCGGCACTGCTGGCCGGTATCACGCCGCCTTACTCGGATCCGGGCCTGCGCGAGGGCGTCCGGATTCCGCGTGGCTCCTATGTCGATGCGACCTATCTCGAACGCGAGCGGCGTGTCGCCTGCCGTTACCGTCTTGGCGCGGACATCACGCTCTGGCCCTTCGAGATCACGGCGGCGGAGTACATTCCCGCGCCGGGGCCGCTGCAGGCGCTCGGCATCAAGGCCGGGCCGCGCGCGCTGGCCGGCCTGCGCCTGACCTTGACGCATCGCGTCATGGCCGACCCCGTGCAGGAACGCTCGGCGGCCGACGCGCTCAAGAACCCGGCGAGTTGGTTTGCCGGCTGCCGCGCGCGGGAGCTGAGTTTCCATCTGCTCGGCGGCGAGGGCGATGCGGTTGCGCTCTACGAGCAGCTCTTCGCGAACTGCATCGGCATCCATTTCCGCCATCTCGACCCGTTCGGCGATCCGGTGGTGACGCCGGGCGAAGGTTGCGGGCTGGAGCAGATCGGCTTCGATGAGGACGAGGCGATGCTGCCGGCCGATACGCGCGTCTTCCGCGGCTTCGAGCTGCTGCGCGAGCTGTTCTGGTTCCCGCGCAAGTTCCTCGGCTTCCGGCTGGAAGGGCTGGGCGGGATCATGCCGAGGCTCACGGCCAAGACGGTCGAGCTGATCTTCGTCTTCGACGAGGTCAATACGCGGCTGCCCGGCGCCGTGGGCAAGGAGATGTTCGCGCTCTATGCCGCGCCCGCGGTCAACCTGTTCGAGAAGACCGCCGATCGCATTCCGGTGAAGACGAACCAGCACGAGTTTCATGTCGTGCCGGATCGCAGCCGCGCGCTCGACTATGAGCCGCACAGCATTCTCTCCGTCCACGCCCACTACGCTGGCGGGCGTGAGAAGCAGCCGGTGCACCCGCTCTATTCCTCGCCGGAGGGCGCGTCGCCGCTACACGGGCTGCACTACACGCAAAGGCGCCTGCCGCGGCGGCGCTCCTCGGCCGAGCGGCGCCAGGGGCGTGCCTCCGATTACACCGGCACGGAGATGTTCATCTCGTTGGTCGAACCGGCGGGCGTGAACGATAGCGCCTCGGTGGCAGAGCTCAGCGTGCGCGCGCTCTGCTCCAACCGGCATTTGACCGAGCATCTGCCGACCGGCGTCGGCGGCGCCGATTTCCGCCTGATCGACAATGTCTCGCTCGACGTCGCCTGCCTCGCCGGGCCGACCCCGCCGCGCGAGCCGGTCGTCTCGCAGCTCAAGCTGCGCGCCGAGACAGCCTCGACGGGCGTCGTGACCTGGCGGCTAATCAATCTGATCAGCCTGAACCAGCTCGGCCTGGTCCAGCGTGGCGCGGGCGAGAATGGCGCGGCCTTGCGCGAGCTGCTCTCGCTCTTCGCCGATCTCGCCGACAGCGCCACCGAGCGGCGCATCCGCGGGATCAAGAGCGTCGACAGCCGCCCCGTCGTGCGCCGCTTTCCGCAGCGGGCTGGGACAGGCGCGGGGCGCGGGCTCGAGATCACCGTGCTGCTCGACGAGAAAGCTTTCGAGGGCTCGGGCGTCTTCCTGCTCGGTGCGGTGCTCGATCGCTTCTTCGCCGAATACGCGGCGATGAACCATTTCACCCAGACGGTGATCCGCACGGTGGAGCGCGGCGAAGTCATGCGCTTTCCGCCGCGTGCCGGTTCGAGGCGCATCCTGTGACGGAAGACGCCCCCACTCCGCTGGAAAAGGCGCCGAATTATCAGGCGCAGCTTGAAGCCGAGCCCTGGCGTTTCGACTTCTATGCGGTGATGCGCCGGCTGGAACGCAGCTTCCCGGAGCGTCCGCGCATCGGCGATGTCGCTTCGCGGCGCGAGGAATATGTCGCGCTGGGCGAGCAGGCCTTTCTCGACTTCCCGGCCTCGAGCATCGCAGAGGCGGATCGCGACGCGCAGGGGCGGCTCAGGCTCTTCGTTAAGTTCCTCGGCCTGCTCGGCCCGCAGGGCGCGTTGCCACTGGCGACGACGGAGGAGAGCTATCACTGGCAGATCGCGCGCGACGACGCCTTCCCGCGCTTCCTCGACATCTTCAACCATCGCTTCCTGCAGCTTTTCTACCGCGCCTGGGCGGATGCACGGCCGATCGCGCAGCATGACCGGCCAGACCTCGACCGCTTCGCCGCCTATATCGGCAGCATGATCGGCGTGGGCTCGAAGCCCTATCTCGCCCGAGACAGCGTGCCCGATGCCGAAAAGCTCGCCCATGCCGGGCTGATCGGCGCGCAGGCGAAATCCGCCTCGCGCTTGCAGCGTTTCCTCGCCGGTCTGTTCAAGGCCGAGGTCGAGATCGAGCAGTTCGTCGGCATGCGTCTCATCTTCGATCCGGCCGACCGGACGCGGCTCGGCGGGGCGCATTGCACGCTCGGCGGCGACGCGCTGCTCGGCGCCAGCGTCTACAGTGTCGAGGACAAGTTCCGCGTGAAGATCGTGGCTGGTGACCTCGGCGAGTTCCAGCGCTTCCTGCCGAACGGCGACCGCTGCGCGCCGCTGGCCGACGCGGTGTTCCTGCATCTCGGTGAGCAGTTCGAATGGGATGTCGAGCTGGCGCTGCCGGTGGGCGAGGTGAAGCCCGTCAGGCTCGGCCAGTCCGGCCATCTCGGCTGGACGAGCTGGATGGCGCCGAACTGGACCATCGAAGAAGGCGCGCTACGCCGCGACGCCCGCTTCCATCCCGCCGAGCGCATGCGCCTGAAGCGCAGCAGCGCCGCCTAACCGATACTCCAAGGGGACGACCATGGCCGATATCAGCCTCGAAGCCGTCACGGGCAAGCTCAACCGGGTCGGCTACGACACCTTCCTGCAGGCGCTGAGGCAGGCCAAGGGCGCCGGCAACCGCAATGTCGAGCTGGCGCATTGGCTGCTGCAGATCCTGCAGGGCAGCGCCAATGACCTGACCCTCACGGCGGACCACTACAGGCTCGACCGCGCCAAGCTGCTGATGGATCTGGGCGGCGTGGTCGAAGGCTTCCGCCGGAACGAGACGGAGATGCCCGGCATCGCCAACCACGTCGTCGATATCCTCGACCGCGGTTGGCACTACGCGACGCTGTTCTTCGGCGAGACGCAGATCAGGACAGGCCATCTGCTCGTCGCGGCGCTGAAGTCGAACGATCTGCGCAGGGCGCTTTCGGGGCTATCCAAGGAATTCGGCAAGATTCCGGTCGATGAACTCGCCGCCGGCTACGGCAAGATCTGGGAAGGCTCGCAGGAAGAGAACCTGCGGCCGATGGACGGCTCAGGCCTGCGAGCAGCCGGCACGGCGGGTGCCGAGGCCGCTGAGGGGCCGAAGGGCACCACAGCGCTCGACCGCTTCTCGCAGGACCTCACCGCCAAGGCCCGCTCCGGCACGATGGACCCGATCCTCGGCCGCGACGACGAGATCCGGCAGGTCATCGACGTGCTGATGCGCCGACGCCAGAACAACCCGATCCTCACCGGCGAGGCGGGCGTCGGCAAGACCGCGATCGCCGAGGGCTTCGCGCAGCGCGTCGCGGCCGGCGACGTGCCGCCGCCGCTCCGAGGCGTCAAGGTCTGCGCGCTCGATATCGGCCTGATGCAGGCCGGCGCCTCGATGAAGGGCGAGTTCGAGCAGCGGCTGCGTTCCGTGATCGACGAGGTGCAGTCCTCGCCGACACCGGTGATCCTGTTCATCGACGAGGCGCATACGCTGATCGGCGCGGGCGGACAGGCCGGCACGGGCGACGCCGCCAACCTGCTCAAGCCGGCTTTGGCGCGCGGCACCCTGCGCACCATCGCGGCGACGACATGGTCGGAATACCGCCAGTATTTCGAGAAGGACCCGGCGTTGACCCGGCGCTTCCAGCCCGTGCAGGTCGACGAGCCCGACGTGCTGCGCTGCTGCACGATGCTGCGCGGGCTGATCGGCCCGATGGAGAAGCACCATAAGGTCCGCATTTCCGATGCTGCCATCGTCGCAGCTGTCCAGCTCTCCTCGCGCTATATCCCGGCGCGCCAGCTCCCCGACAAGGCGGTGAGCCTGCTCGATACCGCCTGCGCCCGCGTCGCCATCAGCCAGAGCGCGACGCCGGCCGCGATCGAGGATGCGCGCGTCGCGATCTCCTCGCTGGAACAGGAGAAGGCGGCGCTGACCGCGGATGCCGATCTCGGCACCGACAGCGCCAAGCGGCTTGGTGAGATCGAGGCGGAGATCGCGGACAAGCAGGAAAAGCTGAACGGCCTCGAAGCGGCCTGGGCGAGCGAGCTTGCCATCGTCGAGGAGATCAAGGCGCTGCGCGCCAAGCTCGGCGAGAGGGCACCGGGCGCGGATCCGAAGGCCGAAGCCACCAAGCAGGAGGCGAGCGAGGATGCCGGCACACCCGCGCCTGAGGCAGTCGCTCCGGCCGCCGAGCCCGCGGCCGATACGGCCGAGGCTCGCGCCGCGCTCAACGCCAAGTTCGCCATACTCGGCGAGATCGATCCGGCGCAGCGCATGATCTACGCCCATGTCGACGAGCAGTCGGTCGCCTCGGTCGTCTCGGACTGGACCGGCATCCCGGTCGGCCGGATGGTCAAGGACGAGATCGAAACGGTGCTCAACCTTGCGGAGACGCTGAACAAGCGCGTGGTCGGGCAGGGGCACGGCATCGGCATGATCGCCAAGCGCATCGAGACCAATCGCGCCAGGCTCGACAACCCGAACAAGCCGATCGGCGTGTTCATGCTCTGCGGCCCCTCCGGCGTCGGCAAGACCGAGACGGCGCTAGCGCTGGCGGAGGCGCTCTACGGCGGCGAGCAGAACGTCATCACGATCAACATGAGCGAGTTCCAGGAGGCGCATACCGTCTCGACGCTGAAGGGCGCGCCTCCCGGCTATGTCGGCTATGGCGAGGGTGGACGGCTGACCGAGGCCGTGCGGCGCAAGCCCTATTCGGTGGTGCTGCTCGACGAGGTCGAGAAGGCACATCCCGACGTGCACGAGCTGTTCTTCCAGGTCTTCGACAAGGGCCAGATGGAGGACGGCACCGGCCGGCGCATCGATTTCAAGAACACGCTGATCATCCTGACCTCGAATGTCGGGACCGACGAGATCATGAGCATGTCGGCGAACGGCGCGGCCAAGCCCGATCCCGAGCAGATGGCGGTGAGCCTCAGGCCCGCGCTGCTCAAGGTCTTCCCGCCGGCGCTGATCGGGCGGCTCGTGACCATTCCCTATTATCCGCTGTCGTCGGACATGCTGGCCGGCATCGTGCGGCTGCAACTCGGGCGCATCGGCAAGCGGCTGGCGGAGAACCACAAGGCGAGCTTCGTCTATGACGGCGCGGTGGTCGAGCACATCGTCGGCCAGTGCAACGACCCGGATTCAGGCGGGCGCATGATCGACAACATCATCACCAACTCGATGCTTCCCGCGCTCTCGCGCGCCATCCTCAACCTGCAGCTCGAGAAGAAGCCGCTGACCGAGGCGAGGGTTTCCGTCGAGGGCGGCGCCTTCGCCTATCAGGTGGCGTGAACCGATCGGCGTCCGACATCGACAAAGAGGAGCAGACCGTCACGACAAGGAAGCGACGATGGCCTTCTCCGAATATGCCGACTGGTGGGACAAGCAGAAGCGGGAAACCGAAAAAATACTGGGCGAATGGGTCCAGGACAACCCGCAATGGTGGGCGGTCGCGGTTGCCACCACCGTGCAGACCTCCATGGACCTCGGAGCGGGCTATGTCGATGTGCTGCGCTTCGGTCAGGGCATGGCGGAGGGCGGCCTGGCAGGGGTCGGCAAGGACGGCCTGCGCCTGCTTGCCCTGCTCGGCCCGATGGGGAAGGCGGGCGGGATGTTCTCGCGGCTGATCCATATGCAACGGATCCGGTTTGCGGTGCAGGTCCAGGGCGTGACCGGACCATGCACCTTCCAGGCGGTCAACAACGCCATGTCGATCGCGCGGGGGAGGAGCTACTTCGTCACCCTGAAGGAGATGGCCAAGGCCGTCGGCAGGCCGTTGAAGTCGATCACGAAAGACCAGTTCGGTGTCGACGAACTTGGCGCGCATGTGAAGCAGGCGATGGATTTCATGATCGCCCAGGGCGTCAAGGTCAGGCAGCTGCAGGCGAGGTCGATCCAGGGCGTCACCCAGCTCGCCAAGTCCCAGGACGGCGTCACGGTCTTCGCAATCCGCTGCACGACCACCCGAGGCGAGCCGATCAACCATACCGTCATCGCGGTGCGCGATGCGCTGGGGCGGGTACGTTTCGCCGATTATGGCGGTCGGTATCACGCCACGCTCGAGAGCCTCGTCGAAAGCCTGAACTACGGGGCGGTCAACAAGGCCGGCATCAATCTCATGGAGGGGCAGGCGATCGGGGCGGTCAAAACGCTGGGCGTCACCGGGCTGATGGAGCAAGGGATCACGCTGTTCAAGGGCGTCGCCTTCGTCATCGAAGGCATGACCGCGATCGAGACGCTCGAGGGAGTCGATTTCGCAGCGCCGGTGGTCGTGGCGGCCACCTCCGCGCCCACGAAATCCGACCCCGCGCCGCCCGAGGTCGTGAAGGCGAGCTTCGATGCCTTCAAGCAACGCAAGCAGGGCAAGACCGTCATCCAGCTGCCCGAAATGGTGATCAAGGCGGGCGAAAAGGCTGCGCCGAAGGCCGTGTTGTTGACCGGAGTCCAGTTCCGACTGAACGCGCTGGGCTTCGGAGCAGGGCCCGTTGACGGGATCAAGGGGCCGAAGACGACGAAAGCGGTCAAGGCCTTCCAGAAGACCTATCCGCCGCTCAAGGTTGACGGCGTTCCCGGCTCGAAGACGCAGGACAGGCTCGTGGAGATCTGCGGCTTCTGACGCCGTGCCGATTTTTACGGAAACGCTCGCCGCAGCGCTGCGGAGAGCTGGGGTTCATGCCCGAACCTGCCTCGGAAGCGCTCTGGCATGGATCCCGGTTCAAGCCGGGATGACGACGTGGTTCCGTGGAAGTAACTCAAGCTCCAACGCTGAACTTCCGGTACTGATTCCGCATCGGCTCGCAAGCAATTGCTCTTATAGGGAAAACGGATCAGGCAGCCGCAGTGACTTCCCGCTGCATGAAGTCGTCGAGCGCCTCGCGCTCGTCGGCGGAGAGCCGCAGCCCCAGCTTGCCGCGGCGCCAGAGCACGTCTGCGGCCCTACGCGCCCATTCGGCGCGCATGAGATAGCGGACTTCGCTTGCATACAGATCAGCGCCGAAATGGCGCCCGAGATCGGCGGGGCTCTTCGCGCTGGCAAGGATTTCGCGGGTGCGGGTGCCATAGCAGCGGGCGAGCCGCGCCACGGTCTTGCGCTCAAGCCAAGGGTACGCGCCGGCGATCTCGGCGACCAGCTTGTCGAAGCCGCCGACCGGGAAATCGCCGCCGGGCAGCGCGCCGGTCATCGTCCAGTTGGCGCGGGCCGCCCAAGGCGCATGTGGCGCCAGCTTGGCGATCGCGGCTTCCGCCAGGCGGCGATAGGTCGTGATCTTGCCGCCGAAGACGGAAAGCAGCGGCGCCTCGCCCTGGGGAGCGTCGAGCGTCAGCACATAGTCGCGGGTCGCCTCCTGCGCCTTCGAGGCGCCGTCATCGTAGAGCGGGCGCACGCCGGAATAGGTCCAGACCACCGAATCCGGCGTGACCGGCTGGCGGAAATACTCGCTCGCTGCGGCGCAGAGATAGGTGATCTCCTCGGGCGTGGCGGCCACTTCGGCCGGATCGCCCTTGTAGTCGCGATCGGTGGTGCCGATCAGGGTGAAGTCCTGCTCGTAGGGGATCGCGAAGACGATGCGGCCATCGGCGTTCTGGAAGATGTAGCAGCGGTCGTGATCGTAGAGCCTGGGCACGACGATATGGCTGCCCTGAACCATGCGGACGCCGGCCCGGGCATTGGTGTGGATCACGCCGCTCAGCACCTCGGCGACCCAGGGCCCGGCGGCGTTGACGAGCGCTTTTGCCCAGACCGTCCGCCTGCCTTCCGGGCCGTCGGTTTCGAGCTGCCAGAGGCCGTTCTGACGGTGCGCCGAGACCACGCGCGTGCGCGTGTGGATCGCGGTGCCGCGCACGGCGGCGTCCATCGCGTTCAATACGACGAGCCGGGCGTCCTCGACCCAGCAGTCGGAGTATTCGAAAGCCTTCGCCTGGTTGTCCTTGAGCGGCTTGCCGACGACGTCGTGCGCGAGATCGAGCGTGCGCGTGGCCGGCAGGAGCTTGCGGCCGCCGATATGGTCGTAGAGGAACAGGCCCAGGCGCAGCAGCCAGGCCGGGCGAAGCCCCTTGTGATGCGGCAGCACGAAACGCAGCGGGCGGATGATGTGCGGGGCGATGGCCCAGAGCCGCTCGCGCTCCATCAGCGCTTCGCGCACCAGCCGGAATTCGTAATATTCGAGATAGCGCAACCCACCATGGATCAGCTTGGTCGAGCGCGAGGAGGTGGCGCTGGCGAGATCGTCCTTCTCGAACAGCGCGACCGAGGCGCCGCGCCCGGCCGCATCGCGGGCGATGCCGCAGCCATTGATGCCGCCGCCGACGACGGCGAGGTCGTAGGGGGCGCCGGGGTCCGTGCCGAAGCCGGCGGCGGGCGAGGTGATTTCGGAAGCCATAGCTCGTCTTCTGGCAGACCTGGACGCTGATCGGCAATGGCGCCATCCGGGCCCTGCCGCATCGATGCGATGAACCCGCTCCTGTCGCCAAATCATGGGCGATGTCAATTCGGATGGCTTGACGCAGGCCGTCGGAGGCCGGAACTGGGCAGCGAGGCTGGGCATGGCGGCAGGATGACCGAGACAGAGCGAAACCGCGGCGGGAGGCCGGCGGCACGGGCGGAAGCGGCCTTGCGCCATGTGCTGGAACTGACCGGCGCGGCCATCCTCGCCCTGTTGTTCGCGGTGGTCATGGCGGCTGTGCTGCGGCGCTACCTGTTCGGCGGCGGCTTCGTCTGGTCGGACGAGCTTGCGATCTGGCTGCATCTGGCGCTGATCGCTGTCGGCGCTCCGCTCGCGGTGACGGGGACGCTGGCGATGCGGCTCGACGTGCTGGTCCGGCTGCTGCCCGACGGGTTCCGCAAGGCCGCCGCGATTGCCGCCGATGCGATCGCGATCCATGGAGCGCTTGTGCTGGCGGGCGGCGGGGTCAACGTCGCGTTGCTGGTCGGTGGCCAGTCCACCGTGCTCGGCCTGCCGGAGGCGCTGCGCTTCGCCGTCTTCGCCTGCGGGGGCGGGCTGACGATTCTGGCGCTGTTCCTGCGCGGCGGGCTCGAACGGGGCTGGGCCGGCGCGATTGCCTCACTGCTGCTGGGTTTGGGCCTCTACGGGCTCGCGCAGCTTTCCTTCGACTTTTTCCCGACGCCGAGCCTCGTTGCCGCGCTTGTCGCCGGGCTGGGGCTGCTGCTCGGCGCGCCGTTGCCTTTCGCCCTGTTGGCCGGCGTCTCGCTGACGGGGCCTTTCGGTGGGCTGCTGCCGGAGCCGGCGATCGTGCAGACGATGGTCGGCGGCGTCGGCAAGTTTCTGCTGCTGGCCATTCCCTTCTTCCTGCTCGCTGGCGAATTGTTGACGGAAGGCGGACTCGCCGAACGGCTGATCCGCTTCGCGGCGACGCTGGTCGGGCATTGGCAGGCGGGGCTGGCGCAGACGGCGCTGGTCGCCAGCGTGCTGTTCTCCGGGGCCTCCGGTTCCTCGGTGGCGAACGCCGCCTTCGGCGCCAAGGTGATGGCGCCGACGCTGGTCGCGCGCGGCTACCCGCCGGCGAACGCTGCGGCGATCGTCGCCGGCGTCTCGATGCTCGACAACATCATCCCGCCCTCGATCGCCTTCCTCATCCTGGCGAGCGCGACGAATCTCTCGGTCGGCTCGCTCCTGCTCGGTGGCTTCGTCGCCGGCGGGGTGCTGGCGCTGTCGCTTGCCATCGGCATCCATCTCAGCGTGCGCGGCGTGGTCGATGCCGCGCCGAAGGCGAGCGCGGCCGAGCGGAGCAGGGCGCTCCTCAGTGCCATTCCCGCCATCGGGCTCGGTGTCGTCGTCGTGGTCGGCATCCGCTTCGGCGTGGTGACGGTGACGGAGGCCTCGGCGCTCGCCGTCGCCTATGCCGCGATCGCCTGTCTGGCGCTGCGCAGCCTGAATTGGCGCGGCGTGCTGGCGGCTCTGCGCAAATCCGCGGCGGAGGCGGCAGCGATCGGCCTGCTGATCGGGGCCTCGGCGCCCTTCGCCTTCCTGCTCGCGGTGGATCGCATCTCCGAACAGATGGCCGGCCTCGTCACGGTGTTCGGGGCGGGCCCGTACGCGGTGATGCTGCTCGCGAACCTCGTACTGCTGGTGGCCGGGCTCTTCCTCGATATCGGTGCCGCTATCCTGCTGCTGGCGCCCCTCCTCCTGCCCGTCGCGGTGACGGCAGGGCTCGACCCGATCCAGTTCGGTGTGATCCTCGTGGTCAATCTGATGATCCACGGGCTGACGCCGCCGCTCGGCATCCTCGTCTATGTCGTCAGCGGCATCATGCGGGTGCCGGCGGCCGCGGTATTCCGGGCCGTGCTGCCGCTGCTCGGCGTGCTGCTGGCGGCACTCATGGTCCTGTCGCTGGGCATGGCTGCGTGGCCCGCGCTTGCGCCGGCGCTCAAGGCGCTGTTCTGATGCGCCGTTCTTCGCCCGGCGCCTGCGCCATCCTGTTGCCTCCGCCGTGAGCCTGCCCCGGACCTGATGCCGTCATGATCTTCACCGACATCGCGACGCGGACCTATAACCATGGCTGGCGGCTCGACCCGATCATCCGCAGCCTGCTCGATACCGATTTCTACAAGCTCCTGATGCTGCAGATGATCCGGGCCTTCCACCCGGACGTGCAGGTCACCTTCTCGCTGATCAACCGCTCGAAGCACATCCGCCTCGCGGATATCGTCGACGAGGGCGAGCTCCGGGCGCAGCTCGACCACGCCCGTTCGCTGCGCTTCACCAAGAACGAGCTGATCTGGCTGGCGGGCAACAGCTTCTACGGCAAGACGCAGATGTTCTCGCCGGACTTCATGGGCTGGCTCGCCGATTTCCAGCTGCCCGAATACGACCTGCGCCGGGTGGACGGGCAGTACGAGCTGCATTTCGAAGGACCCTGGACCCACACGACGATGTGGGAGGTGCCGGCGCTTGCCATCATCAACGAACTGCGTGCCCGGCGCGTGATGCTCGGCCAGAAGCGCTTCTCGCTCGACGTGCTCTACGCCCGCGCCAAGGCCAAGATGTGGGGCAAGGTCGAGCGGCTGCAGAAGCTGCCGAATCTCAAGCTCTCGGATTTCGGCACGCGCCGGCGCCACGGCCATCTCTGGCAGCGCTGGTGCGTCGAGGCACTGAAGGAAGGGCTGGGGTCGGCCTTCACCGGCACCTCCAACGTGCTGCTCGCCATGGATGCCGATCTCGAGGCGATCGGCACCAACGCGCATGAGCTGCCGATGGTGCTGGCCGCGCTCGCCGATTCGGACGAGGAGCTGCTGCGCGCGCCCTATCGCGTGCTCGACGAATGGCGCCAGGTCTATGGCGGCAACCTGCTGATCGCGCTGCCCGACGCCTTCGGTACGCAGAGCTTCCTGCACCATGCGCCGGACTGGGTGGCGGACTGGACGGGCTTTCGCCCCGACAGCGCCCCGCCGATACCGGCCGGGGAGACGATCATGGCCTGGTGGCGCGAGCGCGGGCGCGATCCGCGCGACAAGATGCTGGTCTTCTCCGACGGCCTCGACGTCGACGCGATCGAGCGCGTCTACCACCACTTCGACGGCAGGGTCCGCATGGCCTTCGGCTGGGGCACGGACCTCACCAACGACCTCGTCGGCTGCTCGCCCGACGGTTCGCGCGCGCTCGATCCGATGTCGCTGGTCTGCAAGGTCACCAAGGCGAACGGCCGGCCGGCGGTGAAGCTCTCCGACAACCCGGAGAAGGTTTCCGGCGCCCCCAGGGCGATCGAGCGCTATCGGCGGGTGTTCGGCGGCGTATGACGTAGCGTCATTAAAATATGTTGCCATTATGTTCCTGGCGCGCGATACTGCTCGCGGGTTGGGGAACTCGACATGCTGCGCTTACTGGTTGTGCTGTTTGCGGCCATAGCCGTGCTTGCCGCTACGGCGGCTTCAATCGCTCAAACGATAGGGCGTGAACGGCTGAACGAGGCTCGGCCTCTCAGCGAGACCGAGATGGCAGGGCTGATCACGACCATGCTCAAAGGTCGTGCGGGCGTCAGCGCCGTGCGCGTCGAAGCCGGCGATGTGGTTTTCAGGACAGCCGGTCACGATGTCCGGATGGGGTTGGCTCCGCTCAGCGCGCAATTCAATGCTTTACCAGACGCGAAGAGCCGACAGGGCGCTTTCGACAAGCTGACGCAGCGCGTCACCGAGGCGGTCGCGGGCCAGTCGGCCCTTAAGACGGAAGCGGAGCGCGCACGGTTCATCGCGGCTCTGATCCCTGTCATGAAGAACCGATCCCATGTCGAGCAGTTCGCCGCCATGGCTCGCAAGAAGGGGGACCCCAACGCGCGGTTGCTATATGTTCCGCTGGAGGGCGACATCATCGTCGCAGCGGCACTCGATCTTCCAAAGATCACGCGCTTCGTCTCCGTTGGGGAGGGCGGCCAGTACGGGATGAGCGACAAGGACGTGCTGCGCACGGTTCTGGACAACTGGGTCCGGCGCGTCGACCGGTTCGAGATCCATGATTTCGGAAAGCTGCGGAGGTTCCATTTCGGCGAGGGCGACTACAACGCCTCGATCTTGCTGCTGGAGAATCCTTGGAAGGACATTCCGAATCTGCCACGCAATGTCGCGATCGCCGTGCCCTCACGCGACATCCTCGCCTTCGKAGACGCCGATGATGCCGAGGTGGTCGCCGCGCTGCGGTCGCTGACGAAAGCCCCCGATGGCGGCTTTCCTGTCAGCAAGCAGCTCTACAGGCTAGGTCCGGAGGGCTTCCGCGTCATGCCCTAGTCGCAGCGGGATTTTTGAGTCGCGCGGAAGGCCGCGGTGACCTACCGGCGGAAGTGAATGAGCACAACCTTGCATCCCCGCGCAAAACCCCCTAATGCGACCCCGTTTCAAGGCCCCGGAGGGCCGCCTTCGAGGACAAGGGTGTCATGGCCAAAGAGAAATTCGCTCGTACGAAGCCGCACTGCAACATTGGCACGATTGGTCACGTCGACCATGGCAAGACGTCGTTGACGGCTGCGATCACGAAGGTTCTGGCAGAGTCCGGCGGGGCGTCGTTCACGGCGTATGACCAGATAT